>CAZMWL010000034.1:0-41865 GCA_964569985.1 uncultured Occallatibacter sp. | reverse complement strand
CGCGGGTTCGACTCCCGCCGCCTCCACCAACCTTCGCCCTCCGCCAGAGGGCTACGGCTCGGCATGCCAACCCAACCATCTGATGCGCTCGATTGCCCGAATGCGGGCGAAGGCTGTCGCGCCGAAGCCTTGGCGAAGGCGGACCCCTCTGCCAACTGCACAGGTCCTTCGACTCGCTGCCCGCGAACGCGGCCCAGTTCGGCATCGGCCGTCACCACTTGACGGCAGCGCCGCGGCACGATCCAATCGTAGATAGGCAGTGCAGGGGCAGGCCATACACGCAAAGCTTATAAAGCCGTCTCGCAGGGTATGGTCCGCTGCGTTCCTTGCCGCTGCGTTGCTGGCGGCGGCCGTTGCCTCGTTGGTGCTGTACCGCCATCACGCGCGCGGTTCTCCTCAGTCGGTGACGCAGGCTTCCGGCTATGTCGATGCGGCCGTCTGCGCTACCTGCCATCAGGGCATCGCCGAGACCTACCAAAAAACCGGCATGGGCCGTTCCTTCTTTCTTCCCACCGCGGCCAACGTGGTGGAAGACTACGTGCGCGCGAACTCCGTCTTCCATCAGCCCTCCGGTTTGCGTTACACCATGATCGAGCGTAACGGCGAGTTCTTTCAGCGCCGGTCAGAGGTTGGATTCGACGGCAAAGAAACCAATGTCATGGAAGAGCGGATCGACTACGTGATCGGCTCGGGCAATCACTCCCGCAGCTACCTGCACCGCGCGCCCAACGGCCAGTTGATCGAGCTTCCGGTGAGCTGGTACTCGGAGGGCTCTGGCTATTGGGCGATGAGTCCAGGCTATGACTTCAAGGGGCAGGCGGATTTCCACCGCGCCATCAACGGCAAGTGCATGTTTTGCCACAACGGATATCCGGACGGCGATGCGGGAGTTGAAAGGTTGATCTTCCCGGAGAAGTTGCCGCTCGGTATCGATTGCCAGCGCTGTCACGGGCCGGGGCGCGCCCATGTGGAGGCGGCCATGTCCGGCCATGCCTCGCCGGAGCTTGTACGCTCGACGATCGTGAATCCTGGCCGGCTCGATCGCCAGAGGAAGCTTGAAGTGTGTATGGAGTGTCATCTTCAAACCAGCTTCAAGGAGCCCAACGATCAGCGCGCCTTCGATCGCGCCATCTATTCCTATCGCCCGGGCCAGCCGTTGGAAGATTTCAGGTTGTACGTTGCGCCCGCAGGTCACGAGAACGACGACAATTTCGAGATCGATCATGCGGCGTACAGGCTGCGCAAGTCCGCATGTTTTCGCAACAGTCAAATGACCTGCCTCACCTGCCACGATCCCCACGACATTCCGCGCGGCCAGGAAGCCGTCGCGCATTACACCGCCGTATGTCTCGGGTGCCACAAGGGCGTTCGGCACACCGTTGCGTTGCCGCCCACAAGCACCTGTCTCACCTGCCACATGCCAAAGCGCCGGACCGATGATGCTGTACACGTGGTGATGACCGATCACTATATCCGTCGCACCGAGCCTCGGCGCGATCTGCTTGCGCCCATTGACGAAAACATCGCGGCCGAGCGTAGTTTTACGAAAGTGGCGCTCTACTATCCGGCCAAGGCGCCCGACACGCCAGAGGCGGAAATATCGATGGCCGAGGCGCAGGTGTTCGACAACGGCATTCCGCGGTTGCAAGCACTACTGGAGCGCGATCAGCCCAACGCTCCGGAGCCGTACCTGGTGCTGGCGGACGCCTACGATCGCGAAGGCAACAACGAAGAAGTCGCGCACTGGTCCCGGCAGGCGCTGGCCCGGCGTCAAAACTTCCAACCCGCCGTCGTGAAGCTGGCGCTGGCTCTCTTCGCTCTTCAACAGGATGCGCAGGCGGCCAAAGTCCTCGAAGACGCGGTAAAGCAAGATCCAACCGACGACGAGCTCCTGAGCGATCTTGGCAACGCCTATCTGCGGCAGGGAGAGGTCGCGCAGGCCGCCGCCGCACTCAAGCGAGCCCTCCAGGCCAATCCCGAGCGTTCGGACACGCACAATCTTTTGGGTGTCGCCGCCGTCGAACAAGGCGACAGAGCGACGGCAGAGCATCAATTCCGTGAGGCCTTGCGCTGCCAGCCGGATTTCCCCGGGGCCAGGGACAATCTTGGCAGTCTGCTGGCAGACGAGCACGACTACGCGGAAGCCGAGTTCCAGTTTGAGAAGGTCATTGAGGCCCATGCCGATTTTGCGGAAGCGCACCATCGCCTGGGCCGGCTGCTGGTGGTGATGGGTCAAGTGCCTCGTGCCATCACTGAATTGCGCCAGGCTGCGCAGCAAGAGCCCGGCGATCCTCAGGTGCATGAGGACCTGGCTTACCTGCTCGCAGCCACCGGCCATGCCGCTGAGGCGATTCCTGAATATGAGCGGCTGCTGGCGCTCCGGCCGGAACCGGTGCTGGCACAACTCCTGCAGGGGATGGTGCTACTCAGTCAGGGCCACGCCGCCGAGGCGCGGCTGCATTTAGGCGCTGCGGCCAACAGCCCGGATCCAGAGATTGCCGCGGCGGCCAGACATCTACTTGCGCAGAAGTGATGTTGATCTCGCGCCATTCGTAAGGATGAAACTCCGGCGTCGCGCACGCTTGCTCCTGTTTTCTGCCTTACGCCGAACGACTACGTAGAGTAGCCGCGTGCGGTTCACGGGCGCTATATCCGAACGCCAGCGAAAATGCTGGCTTTTTCATTCGTTTATAGTCCATTGGCGGATAACCGGTGGCCGGCCAAGTGTTTTGCAAAGGCCCTGATTGGAGCGCCTGGAGAGACCGCTATTTTGGCCAGGACTGTACTTCCCGAATGATCGGCAGCATCGTCTCCAGTGGATCAGCGGTCTCCGCTCCGGTGATGGTGGCTGTCTGGTCGGTTGGCAGCCGCGGCAGGCGGCATACGGTTACGTGCAATGGAGCCTGGGATGCATTCATGTCGGCACACAACACTTCCCCTGCCGCCTTTGCCATTGTGTATTCGGTCATTCCCTTGGGCCGTTCGGTGATAGAAACCGACGATGGGTAAAAAAGCGATAGCTTGGGCTGGCGAGCCCGCAGCACCTGGGATAACTGCCAGAATCCGTCTACATACACGGCCAGAAACTCTTCTAACCGCTCCGTGGCATACATCCCCGCCTGTGGCCGGAAAATGCCTGGCGTCGCGAAATAGTATGCGTGCGTGGGCGCGTCAGCGAGTACGGCAAGCTGCTCCGCAGCAGGCTTGTTGGCATCAAAGGAAAGAGCTTCACATACTCCGCCAGCCGACCGGATTTCTTGTGCCACTCTTTCCGCATCTTCTCTTCCGGTCTTCCAAGTCACAATGACGCGTCCGCCGCCAGTGGCAATCAGCTTGGCTGCCAGTTCACCTAATCCACGTGACCCGCCAACGATCAAGGCCACACTTCCCGCGAATTCAGCGTGACCGACCAAGTCAGCCAGCGACTTCATGGTTGCCTGCTGCACGGGAGGCGTTCGCACAAAGCTGTTCACGATTCCCGTCAGGCCGCCGCCAGAAATCTCTTGTTCGACGGAACGGAAACGCGGGTCCGTTCCGGTGACGCGAAAGGCAAGACCCTCCGAGGGTTGGATTTCGGCACAGGTGCGGAGCGAAAGTTCGCTAAAGATGGAATACAATCCGGGACAGACCATGCCGACCAGGCAGCTGCATGCAGCCAGGGCTGCAATGCGCCGGGCTCCCAGCCACTTTGTCGCAGCAGGAAACAGCGTCGCCGCAACTTCCGGCGTCATGGCGAAGCGGAACTGGCCGGAGCGGCCAGCCATCGATTCTAAATCCAGATTTAAGGCGCCGGCGTGAGGCGGCAATTCCACGGCAGCGGCTGACCAGCCAGGGCAATCCTCAACAGTCTCGCCAAAATTAAGGGTGACTTTCGACCGGGGGGCGCCATCGACAGAAATGTTCAATTGTGCGCCAGTCGGCCCTTGCCGCATAAGGACTACGTCCACACACTCGTTCAGATAGATGAATTTGTTGAACTGGACGCGTAAGCTGCACAATGAGGCCAGGTTCGGTTGCACCGCAGCCAAAGAATCGAGCGCCCAAAGCAGCAGGTGGATTCCATGCACGACGGGCGCGCCCGCCTGGGTGCGCCGCGCCAAAAGCTCATCGACGTGCATGGGATTTTGGTCGCCGGAGATGGATGCGAATCGCTCTTGGTCCGTAAACCTGAATTCTCGCTGTGCCAGTCTCATCAATCTGCCGCCTCCCTCGGATCGACGCCGGGCATTGGATTTCCCCTCTCCCCTCTACGGGGCGTTTCTACTCCCGGCAATGGTGCTTAAAACGCCTTGTACACAATGTCGGGAGCAGGCTGATTGAGTAGGACGGTCATTACCAGAGCAAGCAAACCCAGCGAAGACGCATAAACCACGCGGGCATAGCGGCTGGTGAGTATGGGACCTTCAGAGGTTTTTACCGACAATAACACCGCACGCAGCCATTCCCATGCAGCCAGTACAATCGTCGCACATAGCCAGATTGCCAACCAGACGCCGCGCCATTGAGCCGCGCCCAAAGCAGCAAATACCTTATCGATCTGCGCCCAGGTTGCCCAGAACCAGAAGAACGTGAAGGCAAACCAGCTGAACGTCAGGCCGCGGCCAAATGCAATATAGACGGGATTGCTTGCCAGCCTCTTGTAGCCCTTGCGGCCCAGGCCATGAGCCAGTTGCAACTGCCAAAGTTTGTTCACCGCGACCCCTCCGCCTTGCAGCACGCCAAAGATGACGAACTCCGAGGTCCGCCCGTGCCAAACACCAATCAGGAAGAACGTCACGAACAAGCAGAAGACGCCCAGCAACGGCTGCATGGCCAACGACGGGATGCGCCGCATCAGCGCCACGAGTAGCGGATTGTACACATAAGTCTTGAGCCAGGTGGAAAGCGTGATGTGCCAGCGATTCCAGAATTCGATGTACGAGGAGGCCGAGAAGGGCCGATCGAAGTTCTCCGGCAGGCGCACACGCATCAGCCGCGCCAGGGCAATCACGATGTCAATGTAGCCCGAAAAATTGCAATATAAAAACAATGGATACAAAATGCATAGCTGAAATATTGCCCAATATCTGATCGCCAATGGCAGAGAGGGGGCAGTCTGGAGCAATGCATTCTCATGCATGATGTGCAGGATCGTGGCCAGTACATTCACCTTGAAGAATCCGCGCACGATGCGCTCCAGTTGCAGGCCGATCACGCCAGCTCCCAGCGCAATGGGTTCGCCTGAAAACTGATCCCTGGCAAATTCGTCGTAGCGTTGAATTGGGCCGGAAATAAGCGTAGTAAAGTTCAGCGTGTAGAGAAGGTAAGCGCCGAGTCCAACATGCCGCTTCTCCCGGCTGTCTCCCGTTTCGATCAACAGGTGCAACACGCGAAAAAAGATATAGGAGAGCCCCAGAGTGAAATAGGGATAGTGCAGAAATGTGCCTTCCGGCAGGAAGGTGTATTTCTTCAGCCACACATAGACCAGGATGACGGCCAGAATGCTCCACACCGCGGACCTGATCCAGCCGCGTTCGATCATGAGGAGACCGCCGTAGCCCAACAGCAGAAACCCGGCCAGCGGCAAGAACACAATCGGGTGATGCGCCAGCAGGCCGAGAAACACAAGACTGGCCGCGAGCAGCACACCCGAGCGCCAGATGCGCGAGCGGCTCAAGTTCGAGAGCAACGCCGCGGCAAGGCCAAAGGCTACAAACTCAAAAGATGCCGAATCCATACTATCGATCCTTGCCGGTAATGACGGATGAAGATGCGGGTTCAGCACGGTTCCCGAAGAGAGGCGCATTCACCAGCTCATTTGCCATAAACCGGGCAATCAATTTCGCTCCACTTGGATTTGGATGGCCATTCACCAGAAAGTAATACTGCTCGGCATCAGGCAGGTTGTGAAATTCCGGCAAAATGTCAATGTACGTACAGCCTTCATGTTCGACCGCAGCCCGTAGTTCATCGTTCAGCGCGTAAGGCGAAAATCCTTCCTTGGCGCGCCCCAGAGATAGCATGGCCGCCTGACTGCGGCTCGGAATTAATGTCACAAACAGTGGGATATTCATAGCGCGGGCTTGCTTGCTGACAATCGCGAGATCTGAAGCAAACTGCTGCAGGTATTGCTGCTCCAGTGGGTCAGTGGGGACTCTGAGAAATCTGTCCCCGATTCCCGTCAGGGAGGAGCCATCGAAACCGCTCTGGTTTTCCGGCAGGAGATGGCGCAAGAGATTTGCAGTTGGCGTTGCACCGATTTTTCCCATGCCCTTGCTCCAGAGGCTCTGCAATGCCTGCAGCAGCGACTTATTTCCCAGTTCCTGCTGTGCCCGCCACCTGGCTTCTTGTAAAAACCCCTTTGGCCGCGGTGGGGCGCTCGCCGCCCCGATGGGTTCGACCGCAGCCTCCAAATCATGAGGCGTAAGCACCCAGAGAACCATATCGGGATGCTGTGCTTTTACATCTTCGAAATAACGAGCGATCACATACGGGTGCTCCATGTACATGCCCATGTTGTACAGGTCCACCCTGCGCCCGCTGCTTTGAGCAATATCCTCGGGAAGTAGCGAGGCGATGGTGTCCTCCACCGGCATGCCCTCGCCAACTGCGAAGGAAGATCCCAACATCACAATCCTGTAAGTTCCGGAAGGCTTTTGACCGCATTCCATGTCTGTTCGGTGGCCACAACGATTAAGACGATATTCGGTAATAGGTTCGTCGTTGTTGTTGTACTCGCACACTGTATTTTCAATGCCGTGTAGATGGTCCGCAACTTCTCCCTGCAGGATGCAGCCATAGAGTCCGTCTGCGGACTGGGGGAAGATATGCCCGGCTATGCGATTGGAAACCGCGATGCAAAGGTATATAGTCAAAACGCCGATCAGGGGAAGCAGGATCCAGTCCTTGCGCGGCAGCTTTGCGTCCTTCAGTTTTTCTCGGCTGATGGCATTGCTTGGAGTCACGGGAGGGTTATCTCCTCGGCGGCATCGAAACCCCGCGAAATAATCTTCATAGGCGCGCATTCCGGCGCGGCGTCTTCAACAAGAAGCTCCCATCGCGTTAATCCAGACTCCTCTTCCCCAACCTTTGCAAAGCCCAGTTTGGCGTAATGATCAACCACCAGCTTATTACGCTCGGTGGGCAGGTACGCGCCGGCAAGCTTGCGTATGCCCGCGGCGCGCCCATGCTCCAGAATCTCGCGCAGCACCATGTGCTCCACCTTGCGTCCCAGCACGCGGCAGCTCATCAGCCAGGTGTCGATCTCCCACACCCCGGCTTCAGCCGGTCGGCAAATGACCACGCTGATCATGCCGTTATCGCCGAAAATATCCGCCAGCCGGACCTGGAGCGTAAACACCTCGGGGTCGTTTTCAGCCGCAGCCACCTCCGGATCGGTGTAGCGGCGCGTAGTGAGATTGAATTGGTTGGATTTGTTGATGAGCTGGACGATACGCGCTCGGCCGGTCGCGTCAAAGGGCTGGAAGGTGATGGTCATATCCAGCGATGCCAGGTAGGCGTCCACGCCGCCCACTTGCTTCTGAAGTTGCGCGCGCTTGGCATTGTCCTGGTAAAAGCCCGCGCGCTTGAGATCTTCCGCAGCAAAGGCTACGGCCTCGAAGTAGCCGCCCGCCGCAAGCGTTCTCGCGTAGAAAGCGGGCTCCTCCGGTAGCTCCGGCACGGCCACTTGCGGCAACAGCTTGCGCACCAGCCCCCGCTCCACAGGATTGTCGTCGAGAAACACCATGGCGTCGAGGCCAAGCGACAACTCCTCCGCAATGGCCTGAATGTTGGTCACCTTGTCGTCCCAATTGGCCTGAAAGACGGCGATGTGCTCCAGCCTTAGCAGCATCTCGGGGTGCTTTTCAAACGGTAGACGCGCAACCTCGTCTGTGTTCTTGGAGGAAACGGCCAGCACGATGCCGCGCTGCCGCAGGTCCAGTGCAAGACGCTGTACCGCGAGGTGCGCTTCACCCCGCGCGTCGCCCTGCGCCACCTGGATGCCTTCCAACCCATCGTCTCCAATCACTCCGCCCCAGACCGTGTTATCGAGGTCAAGAATCAGAACCTTTCCGCTCTTGCCCCGAATCGCCCCCACTGTCCGGGCCACATGATCGGCGTAAAGCGGGATGACTTCGTCGCTGAAGGAAAATTTCCCCATGTTCCACAACCGCGTGTTGTGCCAATCGGCCAGGCCAACCGTTTCCGCCAGCGCAGCCACATCGAGCAGTACATCGCCCGAGCCAGAAACAAACTCGGCCAATTCGCGGTTGATGCCGTCGATGAGACTTCTCAGCGTTCCCGGCAATGCGCGATCGAGGCTGCCAAAGAGCGTCTCCACGGGCGGAGCGACGGTTTGAAAGATGCAAACCGCGTTTGAATTGCTTTTGATGCCGTTGCGGAGCGCCTGTAAGTAGCCGATCGCTCCTTGTACGGTGGCGGTCGAAACTTCGCCATCCCCCAATGAGAGTTTCAACGGCAGCGCACGATAGTCGAGCGCAAAAAGAACCGCTTCCGGGTTGGAGCGATTGACCTCGGAGTCCGGAGTCAGAGCTTCCTGCGCAACCTGGTCGTAGGTGGGCTGGATCACCTCAAGCGCTATGCCATGTCGCGCGGCGCTCGCCACAAGCGCCGGAATCATCATATCGATTGTCGAGTTGCTCAGCACCGCAAGCCGGAACGGCGTCAGCGGATTCAGACTCTTTCCTTCTGAACGCGCTTTGCCCATGGCTTTGGCCAACTTGGTCAGTTGGTTCAGGTCGAGGGCATGCATCGCCATCGCTTGAAGTTCGCACCCCAGGGACCCTGTTGAATTGCTCCATGCCTTCAACATCTCCGGAAATTCCTGCGGCGCGCGCGGCAGCCATTGCAATTCCGCATAAAGTGAATTCATCGGCAATTTACCGTTCCTGTTTCTTCACGCAATCATGGGAACTGCGTGCCCGGATGCTTTGCCCTAGGACTGCGCTTTGATCAGCGCGACGAGATCGCCCACATTTTCCAGCTTGCCGATCTCCGAGGTGGAAAACTTGATCTTGAACGCCCTCTCCACCGTGAGGATCAGCCGGATATGAGTGAGACTATCCCAGCCGTCTACCTCCTTGGCTGAAAGCTCGGGCGTCACCGCAATCGAATCTTCATCGAAAACGTCCTTGAATACCTCCGCCAGTCGAGCATAGATCTGCGGTTCATCCATTGCGGAAATCCTCCACTCGCTATCCTACCAAGTATGGTATCGAACACCGTAAGCCCCGGCAGGATAGGGGATGCGCCTAACCACGATCGCCCCAGCATGATTGGGGCTGTGCCTGACGCGCGTCGCCCGGCACGCCTCTGTTGTTCCCATGCAGTCGCCGCCTCAAACCTGGGTCTCTGACTGCGTGAATATGGATCAGCCCCGTGCCCCCTCCATTCGCTCTTTCTGGCGAATGGGTGGGAAAGTACAAACCTCAAGGATCGAAATCAAGCGGTCAGAGACCGCAGCGCAGGTAAGATGCTCGGTTCGGTGGTCGTCCTCGCCGGCACCGGCAACACCGGCAATGACAGTCGCGATAAAAAAATGAACAAGGACTTCCTTGAGGTCGAACAGTACGCAACCGTTTCCTTTGCGCCGAAGTCCTGCGCTGGCGTCGTCGCTCCATCGGGAGACTCAACCATTCAGGTAACGGGGATTTTCACGCTCCTCGGCACGTCTCACGAGAACACCATCCCCATGCTTGTCCATATTGAAGGTACAGCCGCAACGGCCAGGGCGCATCTTGTCCTACCGTACGTCCAATGGGGATTGAAGAATCCAAGCTTCTTGGTTTGGAAAGCGGATAACGATGTCGCGATTGACGTCTTTCTTGCCGGCCGGCTTTTGAAATAGGAGCCGCCTTCTTTCGACGCATCGCGGATCGCTACCGGGCAACGCCCATCCCGCCTCTGGCGAAACCCTGACCAACCACGAACGATCCGGCAACACCCGCAACGCAAAAGCTAAAATTCCAGCCCGGCGAAGCAGTCACTTGCGCAGCCGCCGTGGGACGGATGCTGCACCACCCTTGGCTCTGGGCAACGGAAGCATCGCAGGCCCCTGCGCATTCCGCTCCGGGAGTTGGTCGAGGAGAACCACATTCAGCAGTGACTTGTGCACCTGAATGCGGCCGTCGTAATGGATGAAGCCCAGCTTACGGAAGCGGTTCATGAAAAAACTCACGCGCGACCGCGTCGTCCCGATCATCTCCGCCAGAGTCTCTTGCGAGATCTTGGGAATCAGCGGCTCCGGCTCTCCCGGCCGTCCAAACTCCGCCATCAACAGCAGAATGCGCGCCAGGCGCTTTTCGCTGGAGTTGAAGAGTTGGTCCACCAGATCGGCCTGGATGCGCATGCTGCGGTCCAGCAGAAATTTCAGGAATAAGTCGGAGAAGTCGCGCTCCTCGTGCATCACCCGGATCATTTCCTCCCGGCTGATCTTGAGCGCGGTGCACGCGCTCATCGCGGTGGCCGTAGACAATCGCCGCCCAGGCACTGCGGCCAGCGCCCCCTCTCCCACAAAGTCGCCCGCGGAGAAGATCGCGATGGTCGCTTCCTTGCCGGTCTTCGAGACGACCGTGACCTTTGCCCGGCCCTCTTGAAGATAAAAGACAGAATCCGCCGGGTCTCCCTGCGAGTAAAAGGTCTCCTTGGGCGCCAGTTGCACAATTCTTCGCCCCAGTCCGGCGCTCATCAGAAAGGCGGCCGCATCAAACGATTGCTCTTCCAGCGTAATCATCGGTCAGTCCTCTTTCCGCATGCAGCAAAAACTTGCGACGTTGCGGGAAACACGCAACCCCGTCTTGCCCCAATCTGCATTCCACTTGAGCGGCCAGCCTGGCGCAAGCAACGGGTACAGGAGGCTCGTGACCCCGCAAACTACTCATCCCAATGAACATCTACGGCAATCGCCGCATTCGACACTCCCGGCGGAGGTCTAGTATAAGACTCGACCCCGAAGCCTGGAGCAATCTGTTCAATTTTGCCCACTTTTCTCCATATTTTTCAAGACACGCGACATTCCGCAGTCTGCCGTTGGGCGCCTCCACAGAGAGAGCCCGATTGCTCAGACTCCGGCAGCCAATCACTCTATGGTGAGAGTTACCTGGTGCGCCTCGGTGCGCGGAAATTATTTGGCACTGCGCCTGGGTAGAAAAGGTGAAATCTGTGAAGAAATTCATGACGATAGTGGCATTGTTTGGTCTGGGCGTGGCGAGCGCCGCCATGGCGGAGACTCGCGAAGATGTGCAGAACCGGCTCGACAATGCAACCCTGGTGCTCCACCAGATCATGTCCGCGCCCGATAGAGGCATTCCGGAAGAAGTGCTGGAGCACGCAAAGTGCATCGCCGTCGTTCCCCACATGATCAAGGGCGGCTTCGTATTTGGTGCGGAGAACGGCAAGGGCGTGGTCACCTGCCGCACCCCAGACGGCTGGAGCGCGCCTGCGTTCTTTGCCATCACCGGGGGAAGCTGGGGATTGCAGATCGGCGTCGAAGGCGTGGATCTGGTCATGATCTTCCAGGGCGACAGAGGCATGCAGCGGTTGGAAGACGCCAAGTTTCAGCTCGGAGCTGACGCCTCCGCGGCAGCAGGACCGGTGGGACGCCATGCCACTGCCGATACCGATTGGAAGCTGAATACCGAAATTCTGACCTACTCGCGCGCCAAAGGCGCATTTGCCGGACTCACTCTGACCGGCGCCGATGTTCGCCGCGACGACGACTCCATGGATGCGTTCTACGGGCATGACGTTTCTACACACCGCGTTCTGCGCGGCGAAGTGGCCACGCCTGAATCGGCGAATCGCTTTATCGATGCCGTCAGAAACGCAAAGGCGCAGGCCATCGCTTCGAACTAACGGCTCATCGCAACAGCTTGCAGGCGCCCGGATTTAACTGTGATTCCCGCGGCGCCTGTTTTGCGATGGATCCAAGTGATCCACCGATGTAGGAGGTACTCAGCACATGACATTCGTCTCCACTCAACATATGCCTTTGTACAGCGCATACCTTTGCGAGGATTGCCACTGCGTAGGGGATTGCGCCGAGCAGTGCCCCGCATGCGCCTCAGAGTCCCTGATGAGTTTGGCTGGAGTACTGAATCGCGAGCAGCCGAAAGAGCACGCACAAATGACTTATGCGTAAATGGGCCCCTGCCCGTCTTTCTTGCGAGTTGGTCGGGAGCGTCGCCCCAACTCTATTTTGAATGTTTGCAGATGCATGGAATGCAAAGGAGAAAATATGCTTTGGACAATTTTTGTGATCCTTCTGGTTTTGTGGCTTCTGGGTTTCACTCTTCACATCGCGGGTGGCCTCATTCACATTCTGCTGGTCATCGCCCTGGTCGTCTTGGTCATCAACCTGATCACCGGCCGCCGCAGCGCTTTATGATGCGGTCGCAGCGCCGGAAATGTGAACCGGCGCATGCGTCCAGAAACATCACCAGCCTGAAAGTTCAGCCCTCCCCCAGGGAATTGATCTCTTTTATACAGTTCTCTGTCTGCGCCGCGGAGTAATCTGGTTACGAAGCAGTGTGCCGGCCTGAACGCAGTTGTATTGGCTCGCGATGCACTCGAACCAGTCACCGAGCCAACTTTCACCATGCCCGCCGGCCGCCCTTCTTCCCGGAAAGGTAGCCGATGAACGCCTTGCTGATCTACCCTGAGTTCCCCGAAACCTTCTGGAGTTTTAAACACGCGCTCAAGTTCTTGGGCAAGCGGGCGGCGCAGCCTCCACTGGGTCTGATGACGGTTGCCGCGCTGTTACCCGGAACTTGGAACAAGCGGCTCGTAGACACCAACGTGGAGCCACTGCGCGACCGCGATCTGGCATGGGCGGACGTGGTCATGTTGAGCGGGATGCACATTCAGAGCGAATCTCTGCTGGCGATTGTCGAGCGCTGCCGGGCGCGCGGCCTGCGCACCGTGGTGGGCGGTCCCATTTCGAGCAGCGTGCCGGCCGCCGAGCTCAAGGCCGACCACGTAGTGATCGGCGAGGCCGAGAGCCTGATTGCCGATCTCGCGCGCGAGTTGGAATCGGGAACGGCCCAGCCCGTGTATCAAGCCGACGAACGGCCGGAGATGTGCACCAGCCCACTGCCCGACCTCAGCCTGATCAAGATGAAGCGCTACTCGACCATGACCGTGCAGTACTCGCGCGGCTGCCCCTTCAACTGCGAGTTCTGCGACATCATCGAGATCTACGGGCGGCGCCCGCGCACCAAAGCCGTGGCCCAGGTGCTGGCCGAGCTGGACCAGTTGCGCGCCGCGGGCTGGCGCGAGTCGGTGTTTATCGTGGATGACAACTTCATCGGCAACAAGGCGCGAGCCAAGGAGCTGCTGCGGGCCATGGCGGAGTGGCGCTCGCAGATCGGCGCGGGTTTTGACTTCATCACTGAAGCCTCTTTGAACCTTGCCGACGACACGGAGCTGATGCAGCTGATGAAGGACGCGGGCTTCAAATCCGTCTTCCTGGGCATTGAGACTCCGGACGAATCGGGCCTGATTTCGAGCAACAAGCTGCAGAACACGCGGCGCAGTTTGCTTGAGAGCGTGGCCAGGATCCAGAGCTACGGCATCGAGGTGATGGGCGGCTTCATCCTGGGCTTCGACACCGATCAGGAAGACATCTTCGATCGCATGGTCGAGTTCATCCAGAAGAGCGGCATCCCTATCGCCATGGTGGGACTGCTGCAGGCCATGCCGGGAACACAGCTCTTCAGGCGGTTGCGGCGCGAGGGTCGCATTGTGGACGCGGGCGGCGGCAACAACACCTTTTGCGACCGGCTCAACTTCTTGCCCCGCATGGATGCGGCCAAGCTGGTGGAGGGCTACCGCGGGGTGATGAAGAGAATTTACAACTGCGAAGCCTATTATGAGCGCGTCAAGCTCTACCTGAACCGCGCCCACCCCAAGCCCGCCAAACGGGCCGCGGGAGAGCGTGCGAAGAGGCCGCCGCAGCCATCCGAGCCTTGGATCACGCGGGCCAATCTCCGCGCGCTGGCGAACTCCATCGTGCGCCAGGGCGTTCTCGGGCGCCACCAATGGAGCTACTGGAAGTTTCTTGCCCAGGCGGCAACGCGGTATCGCCGCTGCTTCGGCGCAGCCATGTCCCTGGCGGTCATGGGTTATCACTTCCAGGTCATGACGCGAAAACTGTCCAAGGTAATCGATGCCGCGGCCCAGCCTGCCGAATCCTCCGAGCTCATGCTCCATGAATCCGGCAGACCGCCGCTCTAGCTCTCTGGCCGCTTGAACTCTCCGACCGATTGAACTCTCTGACCACTTGAAGAGAAACCTTCCCGTGCCCCATCCATTCGCCCGTTCTTTGGGCGAATGGGTGGGATAGTACGAATTCCCCTGGCGCAAATTCACGCGGTCAGAGACCCGGCCTTTGCACCAATGGTGCATGCCGCCGAGCGACTCGCCCAAGTGCACACCGCGTCCGGAATTGTCCCCACCAACGAAAAGCGGCGGAGCCGGTATGCTCCGCCGCTTTTCGTGCAAACCGCCGTGCGATCCGGCAGCTACAGGTTAATGCCGTCCGCCGCCTTCATGTCCGCCACCACCAGCATGTCCACCACCGCCGCCGCCGTGGGACCCGCCGCTAGGCGCTGCATGCGAAGCCTGTGCATGCGAAGCCTGTGCGTGCGATGCCTGTGCGTGCGATGCCGTGGCATGAGACGCTGGAGCACTGGTGCGCACCGCTGAAGCATGACCCGTGCTGGGACGCGCTCCGCCGCCGCCACGTGCAAAACTGCTGCGATTAGCTGCTGCGCCGCCGCCGCCGCGATAGCTGCCGCCGCCACCGTCAGAGAACCGATGGCCGCCCCAGCCGTGACCGTAGCCCCAACCGGCCCATGGGCCCATGCCCAGGAAGATGCCGTTGTAGAAGTATCCCGGCCCGTAATACCCGTAGGGCGAGCAGGCGTATGGCGCGTAGTCGTAGTAGCCGTACGCGCAGCTTGGCTGAATGCCGAGGTTAATCACAACTTGCGCTTTAGCCGCCGGCGCCAGGGCCAGGCCGGCGAGCACTGCCGTCGTACCGATGAGAATCTTGATTCCACGCATGGTTGACCCCCTTAAGGTGTCTGCCTGTTAGGGTGGGATGCTTTGGCGCCGTCAGGATCTACCCGGCAACAGCAGCCTACATAAGGGGTTGAGTGGGTACATGAATTTCCCTTGCTTCATCGGGCCCATCATGGATCTGCCCTTACATTTCTCACTCTAGCCGCCTGCATCGCGGCAGTCTGAGCAATAGGGACCATCCCTGCTGAGACACTGGCCCGCACGCAACCTCTGGTTGGCGTATGCTTGAGATGGCAACCCGTTTTTCCCTTCTCGCCTTCGGCACTCCAGGCTTCGCTCCAGACGAGCATCTTTCAGGCACGCAACCAACTCACTGGAGATGCCATGAGCCTCATCAAACCAAGCGATGGAAACAACCACCCGTCTCCGCAAAACCGCGCGAAGATCCATTTGTGCCAGCCCGTGAGCCAGCCCGACGCCACCGGATACTCGGCGGCCCAACCGGATCCAGTCGCGGAAACTTCACCGGCTTTTGCTCAGGATTTCGTCGCGGAACATTCCTCCCCAGGCGCAGCGGCCGCGCCAGGCGATCATTTGCCCGGCTCCTTCCGCCCTGAGACGCCCACCGCGCCTACAGTACCGAAAAGCGCGCGAGCGTGAATCTGCATTCAGTTTTCCTGCGCAACCAGTGCGTCCTGCCCGACCGGTTGGATCCGCTCCGGGAGCCCTGCGGCGAACACTGGTCCCTCGTGGTAGAGATCACGGCGTCGATTTTCGACACCATGATTCGCCAAATGGGCTGGCACTTCCTCTGGGTGCACCGTCCCTGCATAGGAAAAGGCTTCGGATGGACACGGGAAGCTGCGACCCAGCGAGCATTAGCGCATGCCCTGAACGGAGTGGCGCGACGATTCAACGCCGCGGAGCTCATTGCCGATCGGGCCGGAAAGTGCCTGGGCTTTCACACCGCCAGTGTCACCTTGCAACCCCGCCAGGTCCAGCAATACACCTGGCTGGAAATTGCGGAGGAATGGCATCAATTGGCAGTGCCCTTTCGATAACACCGCAACCGGCCTCTTTAATGTCTAGAGCGTGTTTCATCAATGACTTCGTGAAAGGCCACGACTTGCCGGGGTCCCCAGCTTCAAGTCGGATCTCCCGCATTCGGCGAATTGATGCCTCTTATTGATCAGTCCGGTGATGGTATGACGGTGTACAACAGCCGCACGGTAAGCCACGCATCCGCGTCAAACTGAGCGCGGCATATCGCAAGCGCAAATCGAATTCCGAGTGAAAAGAGGCTGGAATGTCCTTCCCCGAGCTGAAAAATCCCGAAGTGCAGGCTCGAAATACCGATACGCCGGATGCTTTGCTTGCCGCGTTGGAAGCCAGCCGCCTGCCTTTGCCCACGCGCATTGCGTTTGTGGGAAATTATCTGCCGCGCGAGTGTGGCATTGCCACGTTCACCACCGACCTGTGCACCGCGCTCGCCGCCGAATACGGCGAAGGACGCCTGTTCGCCATCCCCGTCAACGATCCCGATTCCAACTACGATTATCCCCAGCAAGTGCGCCTCGAACTGGAGCAGGAGGACATTGCCTCCTACGAGCGGGCCGCCGATTTTCTTAACTTCAATAGCAACGATCTGGTCTGTCTGCAACACGAATACGGCATCTACGGCGGCGGCGCGGGCCGCTACATTCTGGCTTTGCTGCGCAGGCTCAAAATGCCCCTGGTCACTACGCTGCACACGGTTCTGCGCCAGCCCGACGCAAATCAACGCATCGTGCTCGAAGAGATCGCGCAGATCTCCGATCGCCTGATCGTCATGAGCGAACTTGCGGCCCAACTGTTGCGCGAAGTCTATGCGGTCCCCGCTGGAAAAATCGATGTGATCCCGCACGGCGTGCCCGACATGCCTTTCATGGATCCCAACTTCTTCAAGGACAAGTTCGGCACCGAAGGCAAATCGGTTCTGCTCACATTCGGCTTGCTCTCTCCAAACAAGGGCATTGAAAACGTGATTCGCGCGCTGCCGGCGATTCTGGCGCGGCACCCGGACGTGATGTATATCGTTTCCGGAGTCACCCATCCCCATATCCGCCGCCGCGAAGGCGAGCGCTACCGCGAACAGTTGCAGGCCCTGGCCGCCGAGCTTGGCGTTTCCTCCCATTTGATTTTGAACAATCGCTTTGTGAGCAATGAAGAGCTTATTGAGCACGTAGGCGCGGCCGATATTTACATCACCCCTTACCGGCAGGAGGCGCAGGTTGTCTCCGGCACCTTGGCCATCGCGCTGGGAGCCGGCAAGGCAATTGTCTCCACACCTTACTGGCATGCCAGGGAACTGCTCGCGGACAAGCGCGGCGTGCTGGTTCCGTTTGACAGTCCAGACGCCATCGCGGAAGCCGTTCTGGCATTGCTCGAGAACGATGCGGAGCGCCATGCCATGCGCAAGCGCGCCTATCTCTACTCGCGCGGAACCACTTGGCCCAAGACGGCGCGGGCCTACATGGCGACCTTTCAGCGGGCGCGCTTCGAGCGCTCGTTGCAGCCAAGGGCCGCCCAGCCGGACGATGCCGCCTTGAATTTGATCGCCCCGGTCGAATACCTGCCGGCTCTGAACACCGATCATCTGTGCGCCATGACCGACGACACCGGCATGTTGCAGCACGCCATTTTCTCCTTGCCCTACACACAAGAGGGCTATACCACCGACGACAACGCACGCGCGCTCATCGTGTCCACTCTTCTGGATGAGAGTACCGGGATAGAGCACTCCGAGAACCATCTCAACCTCTCTCGCCGCTACCTGGCTTTTCTCTGGCTTGCATTTCATCCCGATACTGGACGCTTCAGGAATTTCCTCGGCTACGATCGCACATGGCTGGAAGACGTTGGTTCGGAAGACAGCCATGGGCGCGCGCTGTGGGCCTTGGGAACGGTGCTCGGCCAATCGCAGATTGCAGGATTGCGGGGAGCGGCGGGCAGACTCTTTGAGGCTGCCGCGCCCGCGGTTTTATCCTTCAGCAGCCCGCGCGCGTGGGCATTCGGCGTTCTCGGTTTGCAGGCCTATCTCGACTGGTTCCCCGGCGACAGGACCATCCAGGGCATTCGCAACACCCTCGCCAATCGCTTGCTGGATATTTACGAGCGCAGCCGCTCCGAAACCTGGCACTGGTTTGAGAAGAGTCTTGCGTACTCCAATGCGCGGCTGCCGCAAGCGCTCATCCTGGCCGGCGGGCGTAGCAACAACCAGATCATGGTCGCGGCGGGGCTCGAGTCGCTCGCCTGGCTTGTCGCTGCTCAGCACTGCGGTGACCCGGAGATCTTTGTGCCCATCGGCTCCAGCCGATGCTTCACCGAGGGCGGCGAGAAACCCCGCTTCGATCAGCAGCCCGTCGAAGCCTGTGCCACCATCTCTGCCTGTCTCGAGGCATTCCGGCTCACCCACGATAAACGTTGGACGGACGAAGCCCATTGTGTCTTCCGCTGGTTCCTCGGCAAGAACGATCTGCAGGTGCCGCTTTACGATGCCACAACCGGCGGATGCAAAGATGGACTGCATCCCGACCGCGTCAATGAAAATCAGGGAGCGGAGTCAACGCTTTCATTCCTCATGGCGCTCCTCGAAATGCAGCGCGCCAAATGGACCCACACCGATGAAACCTACCAGGAAATGAGTATCTCCCATTGAATTCAATCATTCATCCACCGGACTTGCCGGAGGCTATCGATTTAGGTCAGCCGCAACCCGCAGTATGTAATGACCTCCCTTTGCTCACGCGCTACTCCGACAATCCGATTCTCAGCGGGCACGATTGGCCCTACGCCGTCAACAGCGTCTTCAATCCTGCTGCCGTGCTCCTGCCCGACGGAGACACCTTATTGCTATGCCGCGTGGAAGACCGCAGCGGCCTCTCGCACTTGTGCGCAGCGCGCTCAAAAAATGGCATCAACGGTTGGCGAATCGATCCGCAGCCCACGTTGATGGCCAATCCACGCGAATATCCTGAAGAAATCTGGGGCATCGAAGATCCGCGCATCACCTATGTTCCGGAACTCGAGCAGTATGCGATAGCCTACACATCCTTCGCGCGCGGCGGTCCCGGAGTTTCTCTCGCGCTCACCAAAGACTTCCGAACTTTCGAGCGCTTCGGCGTCATCATGCCTCCTGAGGACAAGGACGCCGCGTTGCTGCCGCGAAGAATCAACGGCTACTGGGCCTTGATTCACCGGCCCATGACGACCACCGGCGCTCATATGTGGATCTCGTACTCTCCCGACCTGCGCCATTGGGGCAGTCACAAGGTCATCCTTCAGGCCCGGCGCGGCGGTTGGTGGGATGCGAACAAGATTGGCCTGTGCTCTCCGCCCATCGAAACGCCGAAAGGCTGGCTCACCGTCTACCACGGTGTCCGCGTAACCGCCTCGGGAAGCATTTATCGCCTGGGCCTCGCGCTCTTCGATCTTGAACATCCTGAGATCTGCCTGCAACGTGGGAACTCATGGATTTTTGGTCCCGACGCCCCATACGAGCGCGTCGGAGATGTGCACGATGTCGTGTTTCCCTGCGGCCAAACCATCGGCGCGGACGGGGATACCATCAACCTCTATTACGGAGCCGCCGATTCCAGCGTAGCGTTAGCCACCGCAAGCATTCGTTGTCTTCTCGCCTGGCTCGACGCGAATTCCAGCGCCGGAGACGGAACCGGCCTATGATGCCTGCCATCCTTGCTCTGAAAGGAGATCCCCAATGACCGTAGAAGCCATGACCTGGCCGCTTTGGCTGCCGAGAGTCCTTTGGTTACGGCGTAAGTGCCCGCGCTGCAAATCCGTGGAGTTCAAGCCCGCCGAGTTGCGCCCTTACGATGGCCTCCTGGGCCTGTTTTTTCTCCGGCCGGTACGCTGCAAGTTTTGCTGGCGCCGGTACTATTGGATTTCTCTGCGAGGCGCGGAATGAGCATCCGGCATTACGACTCCGGTCCCACTTCGAATGATCTTCTGGAAAGCCTTGTCGCGGGATACAACTCGGCTGCGCTGAACGATCCGGTCGTCGCTCAAAATGCGGAGGACGTCCCGAACGTCGAAAATGCGCCGGCCGTCAACAGGGAAGCATAGAAGCCCAAGACGGGCGGCCAAGGGCCGCGTCTGCTCCATGCAATGGTCGGGGAGAGAGGATTTGAACCTCCGACCCCCTGGTCCCGAACCAGGTGCTCTACCAGGCTGAGCCACTCCCCGACGCTTGAACCTCGCCCGCAGCCTCGGGACATGCAACGCGCTGCAAGCCGGAGTGCAATCCTGAAGAAGGTTTCAGGCCCGCCCGCCGCTCCTTGCGGTGCGGCGTCGAACGCCAGGCGGTCCAAAAGACCCTCCTCGGCATTCGCTACTCCTCATTGATTCTATCGCAGTTGCGTATTTTCCGCTGGCCGCGCCACCCAGGACGGCGCTCCGCCCCCAAAGCCTCTCGCTTCCGCGCTCCCCGTCGCCATTCGCCATCATGCGAAAATGACATTGGCTCGTCGCGCACTGCAATTCGCGTCCTCACGCTGCTGCGCCGCCGCATATTCGGAGGAACTTCATGAGCGAACTCATTCTTGAACCGCGCCGCACCGCGGTCGTCGTCATCGATCTGCAAAAAGGCATTGTGGGATTCCCCGGGAATCCGCACTCCGCGCAAGGCGTCATCGCCAACACGGTCGCGCTGCTCGACGCCGCGCGCAGCGTGGGCGCGCAGCCGATTCTGGTGCACGTCGGCCGCTCGCCCGACGGCGCCGATGGCCTCGATGTCGCCTGCGACCAGCCCATGCGCATGGCCGGCGCGCTGCCGCCCGATTGGAGCGAACTCATTCCTGAGCTCAACCGCCAGCCCGGCGATCTTGTCATTCTCAAACGCCAGTGGGGCGCTTTCTACGGCACCGATCTCGAATTGCAACTGCGCCGACGCGGCCTCTCGACCATCGTCCTTTGCGGCATCGCCACCGCGTTCGGCGTCGAAAGCACCGCCCGCGACGCCTACGAGCGCGGCTTTCAACAGGTATTCGCCGAGGACGCCATGACCTCGCGCACCGCTGAATGCCACGCCAACGCCATCGCCAATATCTTTCCCCGCTTGGGCCGCGTACGCAGCACCGCGGAAATCGTCGCCGCGCTCCGCGCCGGCCAGGAAGTATCTTAATCCGTTTTCTCGCGCATCGCGCAGAATCGTACCGCCGGTCTCCTGACCGGCTGTACTGAGGGCCTCCCGGCCCTCAGAAGTTTCGCTGGATCTCGATTTCTTGGAAGTCGCGCATTTGCGAAAAATGCGATCTAGAGGATGTACCGCGACAGATCCTGGTCCTTCACGATCGAAGCCACCATCTGCCTAACATACGTGGCGTCGATAAGAAAAACCTTCTCCGGTCCGGACTTCGCCATGCGTTCCAAATAAGGCAACGGCGTGGTCGCTTCGTCGCTGATGGTCTTTTTCATTGCCGCCGCAGCCTGCTCGTCAGAGATGCGGCGCGCCACGTCGGGCGCCAGGAAGCTGATGTCCTCGAGCACGCGCTCCATAATCGTGTGCAGCCGCCGCGCGCCGATGTTTTCCGTCTGCTCGTTCACCTTGAAAGCGAACTCCGCCATCTCGCGCAGCGCATCCGGCGCAAACTCCAGCCGCACACCCTCGGTCTCCAGCAATGCGGAATACTGTTTGGTCAGCGAAGCCTTGGGCTCCGTCAAAATGCGCAGAAAATCCTCGACAGTCAGCGATTGCAACTCCACGCGGATCGGGAAGCGCCCCTGCAACTCCGGAATCAGGTCGCTGGGCTTCGAAACATGAAACGCGCCCGCCGCGATAAACAGAATGTGGTCCGTCCGCACCATGCCGTAGCGCGTATTCACCGTTGTGCCCTCGACAATCGGCAAAATGTCGCGCTGCACGCCCTCGCGCGAAACGTCGGGCCCGTGCCCGCTCTCGCGTCCCGCAATCTTGTCGATCTCGTCCAAAAAAATAATCCCGTTCGATTCGGTGCGCTCCACCGCCGCGCGGTTCACTGAGTCCATGTCGATGAGCCGCCCCTCTTCCTCCTGCACCAGGTAGTCGAAGGCATCCGCCACTTTCATCTTTCTCTTCTTCGTGCCGCCCCCAAAAATGTTGGGCAGCATGTCCTTCAGGTTCATCTCCATGTCTTCAAGATTCTGGTTGCTGATAATGCCGAACTGCGGCGTGGAGCGCTCGCGGGCGTCGATCTCCACAACTCGGTCGTCGAGCTTGCCCTCGCGAAACTGCTGTCTTAACTTCTCGCGCGACCGCTGGTGGCTCTCGGATTCAGGCAGCTTCAGTTGGCCTTCCTGCCCATGCGGCGCAGCGGGCGGCGGAGGCAGCAGCACGTCCAGCAGCCGTTCCTCGGCGTTCATCTCGGCCCGGTCTTCCACCTCTTCCAGGCGTTCCTCGCGCACCATATCGATGCCGATCTCCACCAGGTCGCGGATCATCGACTCCACGTCGCGCCCCACGTAGCCCACTTCGGTAAACTTTGACGCCTCCACTTTCAGGAACGGCGAGTTGGTTAGCTTGGCCAGCCTGCGCGCAATTTCGGTTTTGCCCACGCCCGTCGGCCCAATCATGATGATGTTCTTGGGCATGATGTCGTCGGCCATGTCGGGCGGCAGCTTTTGCCGGCGCTGCCGGTTGCGCAGCGCAATCGCCACTGCGCGCTTGGCGGCCTTCTGGCCCACCACGTGCTTATCGAGTTCGCCCACAATCTCGCGCGGCGTCAGCTCGTCCAGCGAGATGTCCTGTTCTTCAGCGGATGCGGGGAGATAGATAGCCATTTTTCTCGTTACTGATTCCTTCTGTTTTGTATCAGGGCGCGACTTCAGTCGTGCCAAACATGCTGCAAAAAAGTACGTTGGGCTTTAGCCCCTGCCGGAATTTCCTTGTCCCCTGCCAGAAATCAGCTCTGCAACTCCTCCACCGTAATCCGGTCATTGGTGTAAATGCATATCTCGCTGGCAATTCTCATCGCCTTCTCGGCGATCTCGCGCGCGCCCAGCTCGGTGTTCTCCATCAATGCGCGGGCCGCGGCCGTGGCGTAGCTGCCGCCGCTGCCGATCGCCGCCAGCGGCTCGTCGGGATCGATCACATCTCCCGACCCCGAGATCAAAAATGTCTGCCCCTTGTCGGCCACCAGCAGCAATGCCTCCAGGTTGCGAAGCATCTTGTCGGTGCGCCAATCTTTGGCCAGTTCCACGGCGGCGCGGTTCAGGTTTCCCGCGTGCTGCTCCAGCTTGATCTCAAACCGCGCAAACAAGTTGAATGCGTCAGCCGTCGATCCCGCGAATCCCGCCAGGATTTTGTCCTGGAACAGGCGCCGGATCTTCTTGGCCGAGTGCTTCAGCACGTGATCGCCAAAGGTCACCTGGCCGTCCGCGGCCATCACCACCTGGCCGTTCCGCCGCACGCAGATCACGGTCGTCGAATGAAATGTCAATTGCTCTTTCACGGCAGTTTTCAACCCTCAAATCCGGCAAGCACGAGCCCTTTACAGGCAGAAATCCCGCGCCCGGCGCAACCTTGAGTATAGGGCATTTGCGCGCCGTTCGAGACATCCAGGCGACGCCCCTGCCCGCGGCAGCTTTGAAGCGCCAGGGGCGGAGAGATCGCTAAGAGCTTCTTCCCGCAACAAGCCTTCTATCAGGCCACGGCTTTATTGGCTGCCGCATAAGCAATGCCCTGTCGAGCGCGCCGGAGGCGCACCGTTTGCTAGCCCCGCGCTTCAGCGTGGGGAAGTCGGACTCCACAAAGGGACTCAGGAGTCCCGTAGGGACGGCGCAAGGACATTTCTTCTGCAGGAATCAATTGCCCGGCCGTAAATGGCCCTCAAAAATGACGCGCGGCTTCGGCCCCTGAGCGACAGTTTCATCCGAACTGAGACGCCAACCCCCAACCCGCATTTCGCGTGCGGTATCCTCAACTTGGGGACTGCTGGGGGCAACGTCCCACTCGTAGATGAACCTTCCGAACAACAACGACTGGCAGATCGTCGCCGGCGTAGCCACCGTCGTCGTGGTCGCCGGTCCGGCTCTTTGGCTGGTGTTGCGCCGGCGCCCCACAGCCGAGGAGATCGAGCGCGCCCGCCGCCGGTTTTTGGTTCAGTCGGGCCGTCTCGTCGATGGCATGTTGCTCGACGTCTACAAAGTCGAAGGCAAAGACGGCGCGGCGCCGACTTTCCTTCTCTTCAACTACCGCATCGCCGGCGTGGACTACGAGTGCTCGCAGGAAATTACCGCCATGCAGGACGTGGTCGAGAGCGGCGAGGTGCGCGCGGGATTCCCCTGCACCGTGCGCTACCAGCCCGGCAATCCCTACAACAGCATCGTGGTCGCCGAGGGCTGGACCGGTCTGCGCGCAGGGCTGCCGCAATTCCCCTCCATCGACGACCCCAATCCCCTCGATACCAGCCACCTCGAACCCGGCGCCCGCTAGCCCTTCGCTCTCACTGCCTCGCCCTTCATTCCATTCCTCGTGCACGCGCTTCCTAAACCCCAGCGTCCCCGTTCCCTCAGCCCCTTAGTCCCTCAGTTCCTCAGTCCCCTAGTCCCTCAGCCCCTTAGTCCCCGCTTTTCTCGTATACCCAACCCCGGTTACACTATCTCTATGCATTGGCGCCCGGCGCACGCTGACAAAGGAGCAAACCGCACAGCCCTGGTCCTGCGCATCTCGCTGGCCGCCACGCTGGCCTACGTCGTCGTCACCTTCGTTGCCGGCTTGCGCGCTCACTCTCTGGCGCTGCTCTCCGAATCCGGCCACAACGTCTCCGATTTCCTGGCCCTCCTGCTCAGTTTTGCCGCTGTCTACTTTCAATCGCGCCCCGCCGATCACGCACGCACCTTCGGCTACCAGCGCGCCGGCGTCCTCGCTGCCTTCATCAACGCCGCCACCCTCATCGCCATCTCGCTCTGGATCGCCGTAGAAGCCGTGCACCGCCTCAGCGCCCCCGTCGCCGTCGAGCCCCGCCTCATGATGATTGTGGCCGCTGCGGGTGTCGTCATGAACGGCGTCATCGCCGCGCTTTTGTGGGGCGTGGCCCGCGACGTCAACCTCCGCAGCGCCTTCCTGCACATGGCTGGCGACACGCTTTCCACGGCTGCCGTCATCGCCGGCGGCTTCGGCATTCTCCTCACCGGTCAGGGCTGGATCGACCCCGTCCTCTCGCTGCTCATCGCCGCGCTCATCTTCTGGTCCAGCATCGGCATCGTCCGCGAAACCCTGAACATTCTTCTCGAGGGCGCGCCGCGCGGCTGCTCGCCGGCCCAGATCCGCTCCGGCATGGAAGCCGTCGAAGGCGTCGTCAACGTACACGACTTGCACGTCTGGAGCCTCGGCTCAAATTCGCGCGCGCTCGCCTGTCACGTCACCATCGCCGACATTCCCCCCTCTGAAAGCGCCTGCATTCTCGTCAAGCTCAACGCTCTGCTCCGCGAGCAGTATCAAATCACCCACACCACCATTCAATTCGAGCACATCGGCTGCGAGTTCCTCGAGGGTTGCGTCGCGCCTCCCGAGGCCATCTCCGTCGGCCACGCGCATCCTCACGGCCACGCGCATTAACTCCCCGACTGCTTGAAGAGGAAACCTCCCGTGCCCCATCCATTCGCCCGTTTTTGGGCGAATGGGTGGGACAGCACGAACTCCATTGGCCAAACTCGCGCGGGCAGACACCCGACCCCTAACGGACGGTTCGCCTCAAACTGTGCTGGACCCATGCAACCGCCCGCCAGGAATCGCTGATACTCTGATTCCTGAGATCCGGACCCGGAGAAACGAGATTTGACCCTTCACCGCGCCTTCCATTCCGCTATTTTCCTTGCCCTGCTCGCCCTCCCTTCCGCAATCGTCACGCAAACTCCGTCCTCCGCGCCTCTCGATGCTTATGCCGGCGAATACACTTCCCCCGGCCAACCCGGCATCGCCTTCAGCTTTTACGTGCACGACGGCAAGCTGACCATGGAATCCGATCGCTGGGTGCCCGCCGAGCTCACGCCGATCTCGGCATCGGTTTTTGGCGTCGCGCAAAGCGAGAACAAGGTCACCTTTTCCCTCGACGCATCCGGCCGCGCAGCCTCCGTCTCGATTTCCGCCTTTCCCGGCGTCATCTTTGCGCGCACCGGCCCGCCGGTGCGCCATGTCTTCCACGATTACGTGCGCACTGAGGCCATGATTCCCATGCGCGACGGCGTCGCGCTTCACGTGGTGGTTCTCAAACCCTCTGACATCGCCACGCCGCTGCCTTTTCTCCTCGAACGCACGCCCTACGGCGTGGACGATGAGGACGGCAAATCCTTTTTTGCGCGCCGTCCCGAGCTCGCCCGCGATGGCTACATCTTCGTCGGCGAAGACATTCGCGGCCGCTACAAGAGTCAGGGCAAATTCATCATGATGCGCCCGCTCGCTGATCATCGCGACCCCGCGGCCACGGACGAAAGCACCGATACATACGACACGGTCGCCTGGCTCCTCAAAAATGTGCCCGGCAACAATGGCCGTGTCGGTGTTGTCGGCACCAGTTACGACGGCTTTCTCGCCATGATGGCGGGCATCGATCCCCACCCCGCCGTCAAAGCCATTTCGCCGCAGGCGCCCATGATCGATGTCTGGATCGGCGACGATTTCTTTCACAATGGCGCCTTCCGCCAGACCTACGGCTACGACTACGTGCTGGGCATGGAAGGGGATACTTCGCTCAACGGCGTCAGCTACGGCAAGGACAAGGATGGCCGGCCCGTCGACGGTTACAACTTTTTTCTCGAGCGCGGCAATTTTGCCCGCGACGTCAAAAACTCCGGAGCCGATCTGCTGCCCACCTGGAAGCTCTTCCTCGATCATCCTGCGTACGATTCCAATTGGTCCTCGCGCGCCGTCGAGAATGCGCTCAACACCGTCGCCGTGCCCACGCTCAGCGTCGGCGGCTACTACGACCAGGAAGATATGTACGGTCCGCAGGAGGAATACGCGAAGCTCGAGCCGCACGACGCGAATCACCAGAACTTTCTCGTGCTCGGCCCCTGGCGGCACGGTTATTGGTCCTCGCCCAACTGGAGCCTCGGCAATCTCGACTACGGCGAACCCGTCGGTACCGAGTTCCGCGCCCGCATCGAAGCCCCGTTCTTCGCGCACTATCTCAAAGACGAGCCCGGCTTCACTCTCAAAAACACCGCCAGTTTTCAAACCGGCTCGAACACCTGGCAGTATTACTCGCAATTCCCGCCCAGGGAATCGCGCCCCACAAGCCTCTATCTCGCCGCCGCGGGCCTGCTCAGTTGGAGCTCCTCAACAACTTCCGCAACCGCACCCTACCTGAGCGATCCTGCCAATCCTGTTCCCTACCGCCACCGTCCCATCCAGCCCACGTACTCCGACGGCTCGCAGTGGTACAACTGGCTCACGGAAGATCAGCGCTTCGTCACCACCCGCAACGACGTCGCCGTCTTCAAGCTGCCCGTGCTCGCGCGGAATCTCACCGTCACCGGCGAAGTCGTCGCGGATATCTTCGCTTCCACCACCGGCAGCGACAACGATCTCGTCGTCAAGCTCATCGACCAATATCCCGGCGACGATCCCGACCCGGCGATGCGCGGCTATCAGCTCATCACCAACGCCGAAATCTTTCGCGGCCGCTATCTGTCGGGCTACGACCACCCCACCGCGCTCGCGCCCGGCTCCATCCACGAGTACAAGTTCAGCCTTCACGATGTGGATCACGTCTTCAAGGCCGGCCACACCGTCATGGTCGAAATCCAGAGCACATGGTTCCCGCTCTACGATCGCAATCCGCAAACCTTCGTGCCCAACATCATGAAGGCCAGACCCACCGACTACAAGCCCGCGACCATCACCATCTACTCCGGCCCCGGCCACAACTCCGCGCTGCTGCTTCCAGTCATGAACCCATGAATGTACTGCCGGTTTCCAGACCGGGGTCCCCAGAAAACGGCCTTTGTTTCTTGGGGTGGGTGGCCGGCTGTAGTGTGGGCGTCCACGCCCGCACAAACTCATGGACAATGACAAAGTTTGCTTCTTTGCGGTTCCAACCCAGCGCGAACATGGGTGCCCCACATCTCGATTTTGAGATGTGGGAAAGCACGAACCTCAACCCACAGGCCTTGTATCAGGGCGCGGCTTCAGCCGCGCCACCACGAGCGCGTAAAAATCTGGGGCTTCAGCCCCTGCGCCTAGCGTCCCGCGCTAAAACCATGGCCGCACCCAACCCCGGCACCCTATAATCCCCATAGGTTCAGTAGCGTTCCCCACTTCCCGGCAAAGTGAGAAAAAACCTTGGCACGTGAGCTCCTTAAAGCGCGTCTTCTGCGCAAAGAATGCATCTCCGAAGTTGCGCAGTGCTATCACTTCCTCTTCTCTGTCGAGTCTCTTGAATCCTTCCCTTTCCTGCCCGGCCAGTTCGTCTCCGCGGTCGCCCTCGACGCGAACGGCAAGCAGCAGACCCGCGCCTATTCCATCGCTTCGGCGCCCAGCGGCAACCAGTTCGAGCTGTGCGTCAACCGCGTGGAGAATGGCTTCTTCTCCAATCACCTCGCCGACCTGCCCGATCTGCCCGTAGGCTCGGCCATCCAGATCCACGGCCCGCACGGCCACTTCGTGCTGCAGGAGCCCATCACCGATTCCATCTTCGTTGCCACCGGCACCGGCGTCGCGCCCATGCGCGCCTATGCGCAGTGGCTTTTCCCGGCCGACGGCCCCGACCGCAGCAATGGCAAGCAGATCTGGCTCGTCTACGGCACGCGCCACGAAACCGACATGTACTACCACGATGAATTCGTAGCGCTTGCCCAGCGCGTGCCCAACTTCCACTACCTGCCCACGCTCAGCCGCGCGCTGCCCAGTTGGACCGGCCTTCGCGGTTACGTGCAGGAGCATGTCGCCAAAATTGTCGAAGACCGCGCCGCGCGCCTCGGCCAGCCGCTGCCCGTCCCGCCGGTCGATCCCGCAACTCCGCCCGCGGATCTGCGCTTCGACATCTACACCTACATCTGCGGTCTCAATTTCATGGTGTCGAGTGTGCGCGAGCGCCTGGACAGTTTCGGCTGGCACAAGAAGCAGATTATCTTCGAGCGCTACGACTGAGTTGCGCTACAGATTAAACAGCTCCCGCAACCGCTTGGTCTGCGCGCGGCTCACCGGGATCTCCGTTTGCAGCTTGTCGTTCATGCGCAGTTGGTAGCTCGACTTGAACCAAGGCATCACTTCGCGAATCTGGTCGATGTTCACCACAAATCCGCGATGCGCTCTCCAGAAGCGCGCCGGGTCCAGCAGCTCCATCAATTCTTCCAGCGTCCGGCATTTCGACTGTCCCTCAAACGTGCGCGTCACCACGCGAATCACGCCCTCGTCGATAGCCGCAAAGCAAATTTCCGCCTGGTCCACCAGAAGCAAGCGGCTCTGCGCCAGCACAATCAGTTTGGCCGGCGCCCGTCCCTGTTCGCTGGCCTGCGGCCGCCCCTCCTGCCGATCGAGCAATCGCAACAGCCGATCGAGTTGGGCCTCCGCATCCGGCGCGGCAGCGCTCCCGGAACCGCCCGCGGCCAGCCGCGCCCTCACCCGCTCCACCGCCTCAAACACCCGCGCGCGGTCGAACGGCTTCAGCAGGTAATCCACGGCATTCACATCGAAGGCCCGCACCGCGTACTGGTCGTACGCCGTCGCAAACACAAAATGCGGCAGCGGCGTCGGCGGCTTGCCCGCGCGGCTCCGCTCCATCACCCGCTGGATCACCGCGAATCCATCCTGGCCCGGCATCTGCACATCCAAAAACACCAGGTCCGGATGGTGCTCCTCGATCAGATCCACGGCCTCGATCCCGTTGGCTCCCTGCGCCAACACGTCCACCCCGCCCACCGAGTCGAGCAGATACTTCAGCTCCTCGCGGGCCAGTTGTTCATCGTCGATAATCAGTGCGGAAATGGCCATCATGAGCAGCGATTCGATTCTATCGCAAGCGAGTTGAGAGAGGCCGGAAGAGGCGTTCGCCAATAGTCGAATCGGGCGTCAAATCGCGAAGCCTCCGCCCTCGGCGATGGAAGAAATGTCGCGGGACCCGTGCAGAACCCGGACGATAACGATCTCGCCCGGACGAGGCAAATAATAGACAGCATACTTCTGATGGAAAATCACGCGAAGATCGGGCGCAAGGTGAGTCCGTGGCGCACCGGAAAGCGGCAGCGTTAATGTCTGACGAATCCGGGTCTCAAGGCGCGACAGAAATCGGGTCGCCACTGATTCGGATGCCTCCGCGGCGATATAACTCCAGATCTCCGCTAGGTCCGCTTCCGCGATCTCGGCAAGGCTGAGTTTGCACGGCTTGCGAATTGTTTCCTCCCACGCTCAACAATGCGCTCGCGATCGTAAGGGACGAGCCGTCCCTCTGCCACATCCAAAAGACCGCGATCGATATCGACCCTCAAAGCCGCAAGTTGCTGCAGTTGAAGATCGCGTTTCAACTTCCAATCGCGCAACGCGTCGCGGATCACCTCGCTGGTCGAAGCGTATCCACCTTCATCGACCGCCCCCTTGACCAGCCCAGCCATGTCGGCAGGCAGCGTGATGGTCAGGCGTTCAATCGCTCCCATAAATGCGCCCTCCCGTGCACTTCATTGTTCATACTTTATCATACTTGTGAAGCAGTAAAGCCGCACGAGCGCCCGCTTCTTGCATTGACCGCGGAACCGCACAAACCCCTCCCCTGCACAAAAAAGCTGAAAGCTGAGAGCTAAAGGCTGAGAACTGCTTTTCTACTCGCTCATCGCGCGCAGCCGCGCCGGCGTCTGATCCTGCGCCAGCTCGTGGCCGCAGCGCGTGCAGAACTGGTCGCTGGCGCGCACCGTGCGGAAGCAGTTGCCGCAGCTCGCCGCAAGCTGGTAGTTGCACTGCGGGCAGAAGTGGAAATCGCCCTGCACATGCGTGCCGCACGCCGGGCAGCGAAACACCTGCGGCGGCCGCAGCAGAAAATAAAGCACGGCGCCGATCCCAGCCGGCATCACGAAGCAGATGAACATCCAGAAGCGTGTGCTCATCGCGCGCCGCGGCGCATCCTTGCTGATGTAGCCCACCATCAGGAAGTAGAGTGAGGCCACCACGCCCCACGAAATGTTGAAGTAGATGCGCAGGCCCAGCGGCGGCGCCGCATGATGGTGCTGGCCGGGCGCAATGATCCAGAAATAGTACTCCACCAGAACAAATGCCAGGCTGGCCGCAACAATCGACCACACCGGAATCATCCGTTCTTCTTCGTTCACGCTGATGCCTTGCGGATCGGGCATGGAGATTCCCTCGTCGCCGAGGGCCTTTCCTCAAATCTTTTGAAACAGATTACCCCTTTTTTAAATGGACGGGGGAAGCGGAACAGAAGTTGCTCAATTTAGGGATTTAGCCGAGATTTAGGTGGATTCCGTGCCTTCTTGCGGACTTTTTCGGCCAAGGTCTCCGCACCCACGCAGCCTGACCCCTGAAACCTGACCCCTGAACCCTGAACCCTGAAGCTTATTGCTTGATGCGCGACCATCCGGCCACAATCACCGCTGCCAGAATCGCGGGGCACAGAATGCAGATCCAAAGGCTGGTCTGCGTAAAGATGTCGGCCATATGCTCGCCGCCCAGCAGGCCGTCCGTTACGTGCCACACAAACGGTCCCAGCGCCAGCAGAACCAGCATCAGAGCCGCCAAAGCCAAAGCACGGCTGCGCCGCCGGCCGGCCTGCTGATCCCGCATCACTCCCAGCGAAGTTGAAACCACGCGGCGCGTTGTCTGGGCCACGGCGCACTCCCGCGCTGCCTGTTTCCCGGCCAGCGCCGACAGCAGCCCGCAACGCGCATCTTCCGCGCTCGCAGTCGCCCCACCCGCTGGATTTGCCGCCCTGTTCCGGGCCCACTCCGCTGTTTTCACAGCGCCTCCCCAAACCGCGCGTCCACGCGTGCAGTGAAGCGCTCGGCCGCGTAGCCAAGCCGCGGCTTGATCATCGCCATGCCACGATAAAGTCTTGATTTCACGGTAGAAAGCGGCGCCTTGGTCACCTTCGAAATCTCTTCGAGCGACAGCTCCTCGTGAAAGCGCAGCACCAGCACCTCGCGGTGCAGCGTATCCAGCTCCAGCAGCGCTGCTGCAATTTGTTCGCGGTCCTCGAGGTTCGAAACGTGTTCGTACGGCGTCGGATCGTCGGCGGCCACTTCAAAAGTCATGGCCCGGTCGTCGTCGCCCACGCCCTCGATCAGCTCATCCAGGCTGTTCATGGTGCGCTTCCGCCGCGTGTCGATCACCAGGTTGCGCGCAATCGTAAACAGCCACGTCTCAAACCGCGCCTTGCCGTTAAACTGCGAGCCCCGCACCAGCACCCGCATCCAGACCTCCTGAAACAGGTCTTCGGCGGTCTCCCGGTTCCCGGTCAGGAAGAGAAGGTAGCGCAGCAGCCGATGCTGGTACTTGACGATGAGTTCGTCCAGCAGCCCTGCCTTGCCGCGTTTCAGCCCTTCGGCTACGGCAAGACTTTCCCGCCGCGCCTGTTCGTCGGCAACCGCGGATGCTTTCAAGAAAAATGGCCGTACCGATCCCATGGTCATCTCATTCCATTAGACGATAAAAACCGCCGCCGTGGCCAGAAAATGACCAGATGCTCAGAAATCCCAGCCCCGCAGCCTGTCCATCGTCCCCCCCCCACTCCCGTTTCAAACCCCGTCCCAACTCCAAAAGTTGTCCACAGGCTCGAAAACACCTCTCTGCCGTCAGCTTTCAGAGCTTGCTTCATGAATGGATTCGTGAAAGGGCACGACTTGCCGGGGTCCCCAGCGACAAGCCTTCGTCGCTGGGGTGGCTTTTGTCGTGCCGGAAAGGGCAGGAAAGCTAAGGGGTCTTAACCTCTGAGGGATTCGCGCTCACCGGCCACGCCATTGATGAAACACGCTCTAGCCACTCCCTATTGGCAATCGGCTACTCCCTATTCCCATCTTTCTAGGTCCCTTAGTCCCCAGTCCCTTAGTCCCTGTCTTTTCCAACCGCCTTGATCGCCCGTCGTTCCCGCCCCTCGGCCGTCTCATAGTAAAAGATGCCCAGCAGGTGATTCCGCCGCTGCGCCGGCGTCAGCGCAAACCACGCCTCCCGCGCCCCCGGCTGCCGCTGAAAAATCGCCTTCAGCACCGGCGGCGGCTCTTCTTCCCCCTCCATCGTCTGCAGCAGCCGCTCCGCCATCTTTTCCGCGCGCTTCTGCCGGCTCGCGGCGCCCTTCGGCTCGTCGGCCCACTTGCCAATCTCGCGCCGCATCGAGTCGCTCAAGCCATCGAACCACTTCCGCAACCCGCGATCGCTGTTCAGTTCCTTTTCGAGCTCCACCGGCAGCAAAATCTCCCGCTCCTCCAGATCCGGCTCCAGCCAGATGCGCGCTTTCTCGCCCACGCGCACTCCAGCAGCCGCCTGCATCTTCTTGTTCACAAGCAGAAAGTACTCGCCGCCTCCAGGCCGCGGAAACAACGTCGTCCGGAATGCGAATCCTTCAATTTCGCCCCGCACCTTTCGCCCCTTGCGCACCGGCCAAGCCTTCGTCACATCGAACGGAATCCGCGCGATTGTCCACTTCAGAGCGGTGCCGTCCGGCTCCAGCAAAGCCGTAAACGACTTCCGCACCACGCGCGTTTTCTTCTCGGCCATCGCCCGCTGCTCCCTCCGTCCCTTATTCGCCCCTTCACTTGCCTCACTCGCTTCGTGCACTCTGCCGCCCACTCGCCTCAATGAGCTCGTAGCTAGTAGCTCATAGCTGGCTTCTCCCCGTACGGCACATCCCTGGGATCCTTCGTCGTCGAATCGGTAAACGTCACTTTACTCCCATCCGCCGTCTGAATCTTGTTATCTTCCATCCGCCAATTCTTCGCGTTGGCAATCGTCCCCGCCGTCGCCGCCTCAATGTCCAGATGATCCAGCCGGAAATCCTCGAGCGGCGCCGCCGCATACGCGCTCACGTTGAACGCCTGCCGCGCGCCCGTCGCCTTCACATTCCAGATGTGCACATTGCGGAAGTGCGGCAGCCCCTGCGCTTCGGGCACCGGCGTGGCCAGCACCCTGTAGTAATCCGGCACGTCCGTCATCCCCGCCGGAATCGCCGCATAGCTGTAGCTCGGATTCCAGTTCATCGTCATGTGAATCGGAATCGCCACTCCCGTGAGCATCAAATCGTGAATCCGGATGTCCTCTGCCAATCCGCCCCGCGTGTGCGCGCTCTTGAACAGCACGCCCGAAGGCACGCCCTTCAACGCCGTCAGGTTGTACGCCTCAATGTCGCGAAACCCGCCCGACGTCTCGCTCCCGATCGTCACCGCTGCCGCCCCGCTGCGAATCGTCGAGTCGCGCAGCACAATATGCTCGGTCGGCCGATTCACGCGCAGCCCATCCGCGTCGCGCCCCGCCTTCAGGCAAAGCGCATCGTCGTTCACATCGATGTCCGCATGTTCCACCAACACCTTTTGAGAAGAATCGATATCGATCCCATCCGTCGATGGTCCCCTCCCGCCCTCGTTGTTGCGGATGATCACGCCATCCACATGCACATCGTGCGAATACAGAATCTGCACCGTCCAGAATCCCGACCGCTTCAGCAGAATCCCGTCGCCCAAACTCACCTGCGACGAGTTCTGAATCAATATCAGCCGCGGCCGCCGCGCATCGTAATCCGACGCCCACCGCAGCCCCTTCGGCTCGTATGTCGCGCGCAAATCCCAATACGACTTCCACCACACCGGCCCGTCGCCGTCAATCGTTCCCTTGCCCAGGATTCGCACATCGTGCTGATCGCGCACATTCACCAGCGCCGCCGGCCACGTCATCTCGATTCCAGCAATCCGCGTCGCCAGCATCGGATAATCTTTCAACTGCTCCGATCCCACCAGCGTCGCGCCTTCAGGAACATCCAGCGTCACGCCCGACTTCACAAATAGCGACCCCGTCAAATAAATCCCCGGCTTCAGCGTCACCGTCCCCTTCACCGCCGCCGCCGCGTCAATCGCCTTCTGGATCGCGATTGTGTTCAGCGTCGTCCCGTCGCCCTTCGCACCGTAATCGTTGGCCACAAAAACCCTCGGCGCGGCCCCGGCTCGCATTGCCAGCCCGGCCATCACCACCATCGCCATCACGCGTAGAGTCACTCTCATCGCATTGATTCTCTTTCCCGAGTCGCTCAGAACTACATCAGCAATGTCATTGCAGCCGCGCCGTTGGCAAAGTGTTTGTTAGCCCCGCGCTTTAGCGTGGGGAAATGGAGTTGCGCTATCCCATTACGGAGTCCCGTAGGGACGGCGCAAGGACATCTCTTTTGCAAAATCCCATGACCGCCCATGCGAAAACTCAAATGAAATCCACCACTTCCGTCCCCGTTTCAATCTCATCAAAAGCCATCATACCCGCGCCAGGCCTGGCGGCACAGACCTCTGCATCTAAGTTTGAAGAGGTGACTTGTGGACCATGCAATGGACCAATCGAGGACAAGAGGAGAGAAGGTTGCAGAGATCGTGCTCGCGGCGATTCTCGTCGCCATTGTCGCGGCTCATTTTATTCATTAACGCGCAGTGCGGATCCGCGGCAGTCCGCGCGTCATCGGCTTCTGCATCTGAATCTGAAGAGGTGCGCTATGGAATATACAACAAACCAATCGATGAGCAAAGAGGAGAAGATCGCCGGTGTCGTTGTCGCCGCAATTGTGCTCGCAATTGTCGCGTGTGCCGCTCTTCGTTGACGCGCAAAGTTGACGCGCAAAATCGGGCGGCCATCGCCGGTGTGTACAAATCATCGCATCGCCCCGCGGGCTCTTCGTGTAAGACCGTTCATCCTCCGGCTGCGTTTGCCCCGCGCCTCATCCTTTAGCGTTTTCTGCGAAAGGGCGGGACACCAACAAGGCCTCAAACCAGTCTCTTTTCAGCAGCCTTCATCGTCCGCCCGTGTTCGCGCCCGCCAAACATCGACTTCATCGCGCGCCACACCCAGCGCACCAGCAGCAGCGCAATCACCACCAGCACCGCGGCAATCCCCGCCGCCACGTACGGCTTCCATGTCGAAAGCCATGTCAGGAACACCGCCAGCGCGTCCTCGCCAAGGCTCAGCGCAATATTCGAGAACGGCTCCGGCGAGGGCGTCACCGCCGCGCGCACCGCCGTCTTGCCGCCATGCGCGATCAACGCAATCAGCCCTCCCGCCAGCGTCGCCGCCAGTTGTTCGCCCGGCGAGAGCGTGGCCGCCGCCTGGTACGCCAGCAACGCCGCCACCGGCACGCGGATAAACGTGTGCAGCGCGTTCCAAAACAGGTCGAACGCGGGTATCTTGTCGGCAAAAAACTCCACCGCAAACAGCGCCAGCGCCGCCGCAATCACCCACCAGTCCGTCAGCAGGTGGAGCGACGCCGGCAGCATCAGCCAGCGCGTATGCCCCAGCAATCCCAGTGTCGCCACCGTGGCATACACGTTCAACCCCGCGGCAAAGCTCACCGCGATCATCAGGGCGACGATTTGGTCCGCTGGCAAAGGCATCCGGCACAGTATAGAGCCGCCCACCGACTTTGTAGCGCCGGTCTCCAGATCGGCTGTAGTGCGGGCGTCCACGCCCGCGCCCGAAGCTTTTTCCGCACGTCAACTCGCAAAGGAACCGCACCCGTTCGCCTCCCAAACGCATCGAACCCCACAGGAGGCAACCCCATGGCGAATCCCAGACGAAAATTGCGCGACGAAACCGGCCCTGACTCCGCCGGCCAATCCGGCGACCAGCAGCAACTCCGCGACTCCGCTCTCGCGGACTCTGAAAGCGTCGAGGAACTGGTCGAAGAGGGCAACGCCTATGAGGCCGGCATCCTCTCCGGCGTAGAAAACGCCCCCGACGCCGATGTCGCCGAGGTCCGCACCCGCCAGGTGCCCGAGGACGACGTCCCCGAGGAGTACTTGGACAACGAACCCTGACCCACTTGATGGAGGCGGAGCAGCGCAGCAGGATAGCTTCCAGCCGCTAACTCCCGCCGCCCGTCAGGCGATCGGGAGCCGCGCTTCACGAATGCCGCACGGCCGCCGGCATCGACCGGCTGGAAGCGATCGGCGACTGGCAGCCCCCTATTCCCTGTCCTCTTCGTCCCTTAGTCCCTATTCCCTGTCTTCCACGTCCCCACCCCTTCCGTGTTCAAATAGAAGCAATGGCAATTCCCCGGAGATCGACGTTCAAAGGCCGCTGGACCGCCGCCAGGCGCAAGCTGCGCGAGTACGCGATGGTGCTGCGCGCGCTCGCCGATACCTCGCATCCCGTCCTGGTGCAGATCATTCCCACGCGCTTCTGCAACCTGAACTGCGCCTATTGCAACGAGTACGACAAGGTCAGCGAGCCGGTCCCGCTAGAGGAGATGTACCGCCGCATTGACGCGCTCGGCCGCCTGGGCACGGCCATGATCGGCATCAGTGGCGGCGAGCCGCTCACGCATCCGCAGCTCGACGACATCATCCGCCGCATGCGCAAAACCGGCGCCATCGCCGGCATGATCACCAATGGCTTTCTGCTCAGTCCCGAGCGCATTCAACGACTGAATGAAGCCGGCCTCGACCACATGCAGATCTCGATCGACAACCTGGAACCCGACGATATCTCGAAGAAGTCCCTCAAGACCCTCGACAAGCGCCTGGAAATGCTCGCCCAACACGCCGAGTTCCACGTCAACATCAATTCCGTGGTCGGCGGCGGCATTCGCAATCCCAACGACGCCCTGGTCATCGGCAAGCGCGCTCTCGAGCTCGGCTTCGAGTCCACCATCGGCATCATTCACGACGGCGACGGCCAGCTCAAACCCCTCAAAGAAGACGAGGCCCGCGTCTACCACGCCATGACCCACCGCAGAAAAACCAACTACGCGCAGTTCGACCACTTCCAGGAAGCCATTGTGCAGGGCCGCGCCAACAACTGGCGCTGCCGCGCCGGCTCGCGGTATTTATATGTGTGCGAAGACGGCCTGGTGCACTATTGCTCGCAGCAGCGCGGCTATCCCGGCGTGCCTGTGGCCGAGTACACCCTCGAAGACGTCAAGCGCGAGTTCAAGACCGCCAAGAGCTGCGCCCCGCATTGCACCATCGGTTGCGTGCACCGCATCAGCTACATCGATCACTGGCGCGCCCCGCAAACCCGCATGGTCGCTCCCGGCGGCCAGGAACTGGTCAAGATCGAGTTGCACGGCGTCGGCAGCGGTAAGTAAAAATCAGACAATAAGGTCAGCGCCCAGGGATCTGCGCGGCCGATCCTCGCTCTCTGACCGCTTGATCTTCTAGCCATTCCGTGCCCCATCCATTCGCCGTTTTTCTGGCGAATGGGTGGGAAACCACCAAAGCCGAAAACACCAATTCATACGGTCAGAGAACTACGGAACGTTAAGCTTTAACTCGCACGAATTGTTACTCGCGTTCCAATGACGGGGGCTTGCGCACGCGCAGCTAAGGCAACTTCCGTTGCCGAACCAGCCATCGGGTGGCTTTGGCCCGCGTTCGGAAGCAGCGGGGCATTTGGCCTCGACCTTGCCCGCCGGCATGCAGCCTTTTACGACGGCATTCACTTTCATCCAATCGGCGCTGGTGAGGCAAACCACGTCGTCGGTACCGGGGAGCTTGCCGGAAGTTTGTCCGGAAAGGCACTTGTCTGCGACGGCCTCGAAAAGTATGCCGTTGTTGTCAGAACCCAGCGAGAAGTCTTCGCCGGGCAGCGTCAGCTGGCTTTTGGCAATGGCGAGAAGCACGTTGACCTTGATGATGGATGGGTTGAGCGGGCCGGAGAAATCGAATGGGCGGCCGACGAGCCGGTTGAGAACCGGAGTGATGGAGCCCAGCACGTTGCCCATGCCGATGATGGCCTGGGCCTGCGTATTGTTGCCGCTCAGGGAAATGTGGGTGATTTCCGCGTTGGCTGAATCGACGTGGACCTCGGAGCCGTTGTAACTGAGCACCGCGGTGGCGTTGACGTCAACATCGGCCGTGAAGTTGGGATCGCCGGTGTTGATCCAGTTGCACACTCCCTGCACCGATGTGGTGAAGTTGAGCTGGTTGTTGTTGGTGCGCAAGGTGATGGTGGCAGTGTTGTTGCGGCTATCCACAGAGATCGCCGGGTTCTGATCGAAGCTGCAGGTGTTGCCGGTGTTGTAAAGGTTGCGAAGGCAGTTGCCGGCCCCGGAGAGGCCGGGACGGAGATTGTTCCAGACCGCCTGGCACATGGCGCCGTTGTTGCCCGAGATCGATCGCCAGGCGGTGAGGACTTCGGCGTTCAAGTCAACGTGGGTGTCGGTGGTCGATGTCCACGGCGGACTCTGCGCCGCCCATTTCGCCGTCAGAACCAAATCCCCCGCCACCGCCTGCGCGGCGAACAGGAAGCATGCGAGCACAGGGCTCAATTTCATAAGCATCTTCACGGGACCTCCTCAGCGGCTGCGAAGCCCAGGGGGGAAATGCTCCTGTCGAGCCGCGAATGCGCGAAGTATACACCGTGAACAGCCGATTCGCAGAAGAAGTTCCGCGCAGGGTGATTACGAACGGCAGTTGCCAGGCCGTCGGGCCCGAAGGCTCAATCTCAACGGATCGCAACTCCCGGCTACCGGCTATTGGCCACTGGCAACTGGCTATCTTTTCGTCTCCGCCTCCGCCTGGTCGATGAGCTGGAAGAGCTTGCTGCGGTCCACCACCTCGACAAACGGTGCGGCATGCGTGCCATTGGTCACAATCCAGATGGTCGGCGTGTGCTCAATGCCGATCTTCTGCCCCAGCGCGTAGTCCGCCTTCACCTCTTGCGCCAGCCGCCCCATGGGATCGATGGCGAAGGGCAGTGCCACCTTGTGCGCGTCGGCAAAGCGCTGCGTAAACTGCTGCAATTGCGCGGGCGTCTCGATCGAAATCTGGTTGGCAAAAACGGAATCGCGGTACTCGTTGCCCAGCGCCTGGCTCTTGGTGTCGAAGAAGCGTGCGTTCACGGCCGCCTGGAAGCTCCAGTTGTGCATCGGCAGCGGGAAGTCGTGGCGCAACCACGGAATGCCGTACTTGGCCGCGGCCTCTTTCAGCAGCGGGTTGGCGTTGGCGCAGTCGGGACACTCCAGGTCCTCGAACTCCACAATGGCCACGCGGGCGCCGGCCGGCGGCCTGAGTGCCGTGGCGTCGTGCACCGGGGTGGTGGGCGGCGCGCCAAACTGGGCGCGTGCGGTGGGCGCAAGCAGGAGCAGCGCCGCGGGCAGCAGGGCCAGCGCAAGGCGGCCACGGTTCAGGCGTACGGGAAATGAATCGGCAAACAGGTGTCGCATAGGTCTTTGGACGGCTCCCTCAAGCTATTGTAAACGGGGAAAAACAGGGTTCAGGGTCGGAGATTGGGGGATCGCAAGAGCAACGCTCTAAAGCTGCCCGCATAAACCGAGCCCCGTGAAAGGGCACGATTTCAGTCGTGCCGCAAAAGCCTGAGAATAGAGGCGGTCTTTAGCCCCTGAGGGACTCATCGTCACTATGTAAAGCCGCTGATGCAACGTGTTCTAGGCTCTCGGATCCGACTCGTCCCGTTCGCGCCGCCGCGCAGCCATCCACTGCCGCCATCTGTAGTCGGCAACCAGCGAGCCGGCCAGAACCAGCACCACGACGACGATGAGGATGACTTTCATTGAGCTGGAAAACGACTCCTACAGAAACTATACGAAATAGGAGGGACCATGCCGGGAAAGTGGTATCTTGGTTGCGCTTCGGATTTGGGAAGGGAGCGAATCGTGAACCCTTGCGCGCGATGGGTTACTGGCATTCTGGCGGTGATTTGCTTTGCGGCTCCGATTCCGCTTTTCGCGCAACTCGGTGTCGACCAACCAACGGCGACATGCGCAACCAAATATCAGACCCATGCGATTACCGTAAAGCAGTATGTCTTTGCGACGTTCGAGAACGACGCAGGCGCGTGCCTGCAAGTTATGAGTGGCGGACAGGTCATCGTTCGGCGCACTTCGGAGTTCCCCGAGGCCTTTACCCTCGGCCAACATGCCGATTCGGAGTACAACTTTCCAACAGTCGCAAACGGAACGGACGTGACCGGGCGCGGCCATCCCGACATGATCGTTTCAGAATACTCAGGCGGGGCGCATTGCTGCATGACCCACTACGTCTTCGAACTGGAGCCACAATTCAAATTGCTGGCTACGCTCTACGATGCCGACGACGATTTGGCGCATTTCCAGCGCGCCGCAGACGGCCGTTACAACTACATCACGGCGGATTGGACATTTGCCTATTGGCCCTCCTGCTTTGCCTGCTCGCCCTCCGCTCTGGTGAAGCTCCGCTGGACTGACGACAAGAATGGTGGGGGGTTTCATTTGGCAATCGATAAGATGCGGAAGCCGGCTCCGACCCAGAAGGAATGGAACACTGCGATCAGTGAGGCCCAAAAGGCGGTAAAGAGTCAGGACATAACCAGCATTGGCACAACCATGTGGCAGACCGTGCTCAATCTGATCTACACCGGGCACTCGGACCTGGCGTGGAAGTTTGTCGACAGTCTTGGGCCGAAAGCGCAGCAGAGTCCCCTGCCAACCCTCTCGGACTTTTGCTCGCTGTTGGGACAAAGTCAATTCTGGCCTGATTTGAATCCGACGTTAAAAGACACACCCACTGCCTGCGCGGATTCCGGGCCATGACCATCGCAATAGCTGGTAGTGGTTCAATTTGAATCCGTCTTGAAAGGGCGCGACTTCACAGCTTGCTGAAAAACTCGACTCACGGGCTTTGTAACAAGGGCACGGCTGAACAGGCTGTTACGAAACTATTTAGCGGGTCGAGTGATCCAATCGCGGC
>CAZMWL010000033.1:0-42338 GCA_964569985.1 uncultured Occallatibacter sp. | reverse complement strand
CGCCGCACACCACGTTCAAGAGCTCGGTGTACGTGCTGAGCAAGGAAGAGGGCGGGCGTCATACGCCGTTCTTCAAGGGCTACCGGCCGCAGTTCTACTTCCGCACGACGGACGTGACGGGAGTGGCGGAGTTGCCGGCGGGCGTGGAGATGGTGATGCCGGGCGACAACGTGGAGCTGACGATTGAGCTGATTACGCCGGTCGCCATGGAGAAGGGCTTGCGCTTTGCCATCCGCGAAGGCGGACGCACGGTGGGCGCGGGAGCGATTTCGGAAATTATCAAGTGAAAGTTGTCAGTGGTCAGTTGTCAGTGATCAGTTAGGGCGCGGGCTGAAAGAGCGAGGAGGCCTGGGCCGGCACGAAAAGAACTGAAAACTGACAACTGAAAACTGCAAACTGTGGACTGAAGGGACTGAACAATGCGGGAAATTATTACGCTGGAATGCACGCAGTGCAAGGAGCGCAATTACTCGACGACGAAGAACAAGAAGACCGTCACTGGCCGTCTTGAACTGAAGAAGTTCTGTAATCGCTGCCGCAAGCACCAGGTGCACAAGGAAGCGAAGTAGGAAAAGCAGGGATCAGGGATCAGAGATCAGGGATCAGTTGGAGCCGTGCTGGGTAAGCTCCGGCATCAAGCAGAGGCAAGACCAAGCTGACCCCTGAAACCTGATCGCTGACCCCGGAAAACAGGGGCGTAAGCTCAATGGCTAAACTGTCGGTCTCCAAAACCGAACTTGGGGGTTCGAATCCCTCCGCCCCTGCCAAAGAACCAGGGAACAGGGATCAGGTTTCAGGGATCAGTAACGACAGCGCCGCGGCAAGCGAAAAGGCTGGCATCGGCAAAGCGAACTGACACCTGACACCTGGAACCTAAAGAAGGATTGGAAGTATGGCGACGAAAACAGCAGTCGAACGAGGCGAAGAACGGTCTGCCAAGCGGCAAGAGCCGGGTGCGCTGGCGGAGTTTGGGGGCGGTGCCGTGAGCAAATGGAGAGAGTTTACCGACTTTCTGCGCGACGTGCGCGCGGAGATGCGCAAGGTGGTTACACCCTCCTGGAAGGAAGTGAAGTCGACCACGGGCGTTGTGATTGTGGCCGTGTTTCTGTTCGGCTTCTACTTCTTTGTCGTCGACGGGCTGTTTAAGCAGGGCGTACACGTTTTGCTGAAAAGCCTGGGTGGATTGCAGCAGTAGAAGAGAGCAGCCCGGAATCGAGAGGGTCATGTCAGACGAATTGGAACAACCCGTGAACGAGCAGGCCGAAACGCAGGAGCCCGCAGTGCAGGCAGCCGCGGCAGAGCCCGCCGCAGCCGAGGCAGTGCCTGAGGCTGCCGTGGCGGAGCCGGTACGCAATCCGAGCTTCAAGTGGTACATCCTGCACGCCTACTCGGGCTTTGAGCGCAAGGTGCGCGAGTCCATCGAGAGCCGCGTGCAGGCCTTTGGATTGAAGGAGCGCGTGGGCCGCGTGATGATTCCCACCGAGCCGGTGACGGAGATTGTCAACGGCAAAAAGCGCACGGTGGAGAGGGTGTTTCTGCCCGGCTACGTTCTGGTGGAGATGGAGCTGGACAACAACCTGTGGCACGTGCTGAAAGATACGCCCAAGGTGACGGGATTTCTGGGCACCGGCGACAAGCCGGTGGCGCTGAGCGAAGAAGAAGTGAGCTCGATTCTCTTCCGCAGCGAAACCGCGAAGGAAAAGCCGCGGCTCAAGATCAAATTCGAGAAGAGCGAACAGGTGCGCATCACCGATGGGCCGTTCGCGAACTTCAATGGCGTGGTGGACGAGATCAACGAAGATCGCGAAACCCTGAAGGTGATGGTGACGATCTTCGGCCGCTCCACGCCGGTCGAACTGGAGTTCGGCAAGGTGGAAAAGATTGAGTAATGCAGCTTCTAGCTATTAGCTTCTAGCTTCTAGCCGGTGGGCCCACCTAGCGGGCGCCGGCTTGAGGTGAACGTTAGAAGAGCAAAACCAAAATTCACACAGGAAATGACCGGCTAACAGCTAGAAGCTAGGAGCTAGAAGCTGGTTCCGAAGGAACTGAATCATGGCAACAACGAAAAAGATTACCGGCTACGTGAAACTGCAGATTGAAGCCGGCAAGGCAACGCCCGCGCCGCCGGTCGGCCCCGCACTGGGCCAGGCGCAGGTGAACATCATGGAGTTCTGCAAACAGTTCAACGCCAAGACGCAGAACAAGGAGATGGCCGGACTGATTATCCCGGTCGTCATCACGGTGTACGCGGACCGCACCTTCAGCTTCATCACCAAGACGCCTCCGGCGGCCGTGCTGCTGAAGAAGGCGGCCGGGATCGAGAAGGGATCGGGCACTCCCAACAAGGAAAAGAAGGGCAAAGTGACCGAGAAGCAGGTGCGCGAGATTGCCACGCAGAAGATGCCGGATTTGAATGCGGCGTCGATCGATGCGGCGGTGAAGAGCATCAAGGGCACGGCGCGGTCGATGGGGATTGAAGTGATCGGGTAGCGCACGTTACCGTTTGCAACGAAGGCCCTCCGCACTGCGGAGGGCCTTTTATTTTTGGCCGGGAAAAAGATCGATGACGAGCGGCGGGGCGAGTTCTCCGTGACTTGCTACGCGGGTGCTGACTCTCATGCTTGCAGGCCCAGGATTTCGATTTCGAGGCCGCCGAAGTCGGGGTGGTCGTTTTCGCGGATGCGGTAGGCGAGGTCGATGCGGCTGCCCTGGGTGAGCTGGAGTTCCATGGCGCGCTCGGCGAGGTTCCAGCCTACGGCGCGGATGGAGCTGGCGGGCGCGGGGCTGCCGGACGGACCAGCGGAGACGGCGGCGGGCGATGCACTGGAAGAGGCGATCGCCGGCACGGCTGCGTCCTGCGCGAGTTCGAGCGCGAGATGGCGGGCTTTCATGATGCGCGGCGCTTTGATGAGGCGTACGTTGCGGGCGAGGAAGAGCGGCTCGGGATTGCCGTGGCCGAGCGGCTCGAGTTTTTTGAGCCATCCGGCGAGCACCGGCGTGATGCGGTCGAGGGGCAATTCGGCGTGGATACGCAGAACGCGCTCGGGTTCGCGCGCGGCCAGATGCTCCTCGGCGTAAATGCGCAGGCGGCGCTTGAGATCGGGTAGTTTTTCCGCGGGGAGCGCGAAGCCGACGGCGAAGGCGTGGCCGCCAAAGCGCGTGAAGAGATCGGCGCAGGTTTCGATGGCGGCGAGGAGCATGAAGCCGTCGACGGAGCGGCCGGATCCGTGGGCCACACCGTCTTCAATGCTGATGACGATGGCCGGCTTGGCGGTGCGCTCGACGACGCGCGAGGCGAGGATGCCGATGACGCCGCGATGCCAGCCGTCGCCGTCGATGACGAGGAGGCGGTCGGCGGCAATTTCGTCGTCGGATGCGAGGCGAGTTTCGATGGTGGCAAGCGCGGCGGCTTCCACATCGCGGCGCTCGCGGTTGAGCCGCTCCAATTTGTTGGCCAGTTCCGTGGCGCGGTGCGAGTCGCGCGTGGAGAAAAGCTCGACGACTTCGGAGGCGATGTCCATGCGGCCGGCGGCGTTGATGCGCGGCGCGAGGCGGAAGGCGACATCGAAGCCGGTGAGCTGCTTGGCTGCGGGATCGAGCGCGGCCGCGGCAAAGAGCGCGCGCAGGCCGGCGCCCATGGGGTGGCGCAGCTCCCGCAGACCAATCGCCGCGATGGTGCGATTTTCGCCGCTGAGCGGAACCGCGTCGGCGATGGTGGCGATGGCTGCCATTTTGAGAAAGCTGGGCAGAGTCTTTTCGCGCACCCGCGCGGGCTCGCGGCGATCCAATTCACGTTTTTCTAAGAGCGCCTGGGCGAGCTTGAGGGCGATGGCCGCGCCGCATAACGATTTTTCAGGGTAGGGGCATCCCGGTTGATTGGGATTGAGGATGGCTAGGGCATCGGGAAGCGCGTCGTGCGCGTCGGGCAAGTGATGGTCGGTGACGATCAGGTCGAGGCCGAGACGGCGCGCGGTTTCAGCTTCGGCAAAGGCTCTCATGCCGGTGTCGACGGTGACCACGACGCGAACACCCTCAGCGTGCGCAGTTTCGAGCACGCTTGACTGCATGCCGTAGCCTTCGCGCAAGCGGTGCGGCACGTGAAAACGCGCTTCACCACCGAGCATTTCGATGGCCGTTTTGAGCAGGACCACGGCGACGGTGCCGTCCACATCGTAGTCGCCGTAAAGAAGGATGGGCTCGCGCGCGGCGATGGCGCGTTCGAGACGGTCGACGGCCGCGGCCATGCCGAGCATCAAAAATGGATCGTGCAAATGCGCGGGCTCGGGATTGAGGAAGGCGAAGGCCGCGTCGGCCTGGGTGATGCCGCGGGCGACGAGCAAATCGGCTAGAACCAGGGGAAGACGGGCTTCGCGGGCGAGAGCGGCGGAGGCTTCGGTCTGCGGATCAGCGACAACCCAGCGCTGGCGCGGCGTCGTGCGTTGCGCCAGTGGGGCCCCGTTGCCGGCGCGGGACGTGCTCACGGGCTTTACTCGTCCTCGTCGTCGTGCGAGTGCGCGTCGTCAATCACGATGTCGTGAAAGGCCTCGAGGTTTTCGAGAAGCGACTGGTAGCGCTCATACCACTCGGTGGTGGTTTCGTGCATGAAGACGATGCCCTGGTAGATGAAGCCGAGCTGGATGTAGCCGAGCTTGCCCGCGTACTTGCGCAGCCACTTGGCCTCGACCAGCTCCGCGGCCTCTTCATCGGGGAAGTTCATCTCGCCGGCTTCCTCAATGAGAGCGTCAAGCTCCTCGTGGTCGAGCGTCATCTCGCTGAAGGTGACAAAGGGAGAGCCCACGTGCTTGGCCATCTCCACAAAGTCCTTCCACGCGTCGATATTGCCGTGGCCCTCCCAGAGCACCGAGGGAATGTCGTCGGTGACGTAGCCGGGGAGGCGGCGCATGCCATGGCCCTCGATGAAGGCCACCATGTCGTCTTTGAGCGAAAGTAGATTGTCGGTACTCATCGTTAAGCTCCCATTCTCGCAGATGGGGCCGGGGTGGGCATACCGGTTGTGGAAAGCTGCGAGTGGGCGGGGTGCTGTGACGTAAAGCCTGTGGTGTGGGGCTTGTGCTTCCCCGGTCCCCAAAGGCGAGGGACCGGGGGCAGCCACGTTAGTCTGAAATGAGCCGTACTGGATTGATTGGACTGAGGAGGTCTTCCGCTTGCCCCCATTTGAACGCCACGTTTTTGTCTGCCACAACTCGCGGCCCGCCGATGCGCCGCGGCCCTCGTGCACCGGCGACGGAAAGAGCGAGCTGCACACGCGCTTGCAGCAGCTTTCGCGCGAGGCCGGGCTGGGCGGGAGGGTGCGCATCAACAAGTCCGGCTGCCTGGACCAGTGCGAGCACGGGCCCACGGTGGTGGTGTATCCCGAGGCGGTCTGGTACGGGCACGTGCAGCCGGAAGACGCGGAAGAGATTGTGACGGAGCACCTGGTGGGCGGGCGGCCGGTGGAGCGGCTGCGTCTGGCTGACGCGTGCGTGAATACCAAGAGCTGCCCGCATCGGTGAAGCAGGGGACAGTGCGAGTGTGGAGTGTGAGTGTGCCCCGGACAGGTGAAACCACACTCACACTCGCGCTGGCCCCTGGAACTAAAACCCGCCCCCGAGACCTGACAACTGACGGGTCGATGCGTTATCCTGACGTTTAACCCATGATCTTTTCTCGTGACTACATTGGGTATCTCGCCCGCCGCACGGTCAAGCACTTGATTGACGCCAAGTTGATCACCTCCAGCGATTTGAAGGTGACAGAAGAGCGCGTTAATGCGGCGCTTGTCGACGAGCTCTCGCTGGAAGACCGCATTAACGATGAGGTGCGCGTGATTCTCGAGGCCTACTCCGAGGAGATGCGCAAGAGCGGCGCACAATATGCGGAGATGTTCAAGAAGGTGAAGAACGAGCTGGCCAAGAAGTACAAGGCGGTGCTATGAGGATCAGCCGCGACAAGCTCAACAAGCTGGCCCACACCGTGGCCGATACGCTGGCCGAGATCGACCAGGTGGGATTTCTGGACGATCGCAACACCATCCGGCAGGAGGCGCGCAAGGAGCTGGAGATTCTGCTGACGGAAGAGGCAAGGATCGATACGGCGGCGCGACTGAAGATTGCCAACCAGCGCAAGATCATCATGGAAGGCTCGCAGGAGTGGGACATTCTGTACCGCAAGTACTACAACGATGAAGTGCGCAAGCTGGGGATCTGAGGCGCAGTTTTGGATTTGGGTCTGACCCCGCTTTTTGCTAAAATCATCAAGGTGCCTGCATTCGCGGGCCTCCCCGTACAAGTTGTGGCGCTATCGTCTAGGGGTTAGGACGTGAGATTCTCAATCTTAAAACCCGGGTTCGATTCCCGGTAGCGCTACCAAATCAATTCTTTCGCGTTGATTTTCAGAGCCTTCCAAATCTGCTCCCGCCTTTTGAATTTCACAGCGGCGTCCGCGAAACAGTTGGTCCGTGAGTGGTATCAGGGCAGGGGGCAGGCCACGAAAGGAAACCGTTGAGGAGCATGGGGACACTATTCGTTAAAGTACGGCGGGCTCTCAACATAAACCAGAAAAAGCGTTGAGAAGAAATGTTATGCGCTTTCGAGATGCCGTTCTAACGCTAAAGGCGTTGCGGAAACAGATCGGATTCCGTAGATATTTTTCTTTCGCGAGGACATATTTGGAATTCCTCTCTGAATACCGGCGCTTCCAGCGCATGGATTCAGAGGCGCTGCTGCCCGCAACCGAGCGCGACCTTTATGCGATTTTGGACGAAAAGACGGCGACGATGGGGTATGAGCCGCATTACACCTATCATTGCGCCTGGGCGTGCCGTGAGTTGGCCCAAGCGAAGCCGTCGCTGCACGTCGATATCTCCTCGAGCATGGCTTTTGTTACCATGGCGTCGGCGTGGGTGCCGGTGGTGCACTACGATTTCCGGATACCGGAGATCGTGCTTTCGGGACTCACTGTGGGGCAAGCCGATCTCTGCGCTCTGGACATGAAATCGAATAGCCTTGAGAGCGTTTCCTGTCTTCACGTGCTGGAGCATGTCGGGCTTGGACGCTACGGCGATCCGCTGAATCCGCGAGGTGACCGGTGCGCGGCTGAGGAGTTGGCTCGCGTGCTGGCGCCTGGAGGGCTGTTGCTGGTGGTAGTGCCGGTCGGTCGCAGCCGGGTAAATTTCAACGCCCATCGCGTGTATGCATTGCCCCAGGTGCTGGGGATGTTCCCCGGATTGATCCTCAAATCGTTTTCTCTGATTCCGGATGACTCCAAAGCAGGCATGATCCAGAATCCGCCCGAAGATCTGGTCGCGAGTCAAGAATGGGGTTGCGGGTGCTTTGTATTCAGAAAGCCTGGCGCGCATTAGAATTGTCGGGAGTGCTTCGTCACGAGCTACATGTCGGGATTGATCGGTATCCAATTTAACGGGCGTTTAGGAAATCAACTATTTCAGTACGCAGCGGCCCGTTGCGTGGCTGAGCGCTTGGGTTGCGAACTCGTGCTTATCGGGCCCCGTCCTTGCGGACGCGTGAGACGCTTCACGCAGCCTTTGCAAGTCGAGATCGCGCGCTTCTTTCCTGCGGTTGCGGTATCAACCAGGTCATTCTCGATCAATGCAATCCATAGCGTGTCCGAACGCATGTTTCAGCGGATGTGCAGCCAATGGTTTCCGCATCGTATGGAGCCACGCAAAGTGGAGATCGGCGAACACGAGTGGTGGGAAGTGTACGATCCCGCCATGTTCGACATCGGGCCTGGCACCTTGATGAATGGCTTTTTTCAAAGTGAACGCTATCTCGCAGGACGTGAAGGGGACGTGCGCCAATGGTTTCGGCCGTCGGCCGCGACCGAGGCGAGAGCGAATCGATTGTTGACGCCGATTGCGCAAACGCTCACTGACTTCGTGGCAATTCATGTACGTCTTGGCGACTATAAGATGAACACCGTGCGGGTCAACGGCGAAGCCTATCCGTACGCGCTCGGCAGAAGTTACTATGGCGACGCGATGGCGCAGTTCCCGATGGATGCTCGTTTGGCATTATTCTCAGATGAGCCGGAGCTTGCCGCCACGCTGCTGCCGAGGAAGCCAGACTGGATTTGCCCGCCAGCAGGCCCAGCCGAGACACTATGGGCGCTGGCGCGGTTTCGCAGAATGGTGATGGCCAACAGTTCCTTTTCATGGTGGGCTGCGTGGCTTGGCGGTCAGGGGAACACGGTGATTGCGCCGCGATACCATATTGGGCGGGCGCCTGGGGTCTGGTGCCCAGAGGGGATTCAAGTCTCATCATGGACATACATTTGACGCCTATTCGCATCCGCTTGACGAAGCTATGACCGTGAGCGCTCTCTTCCACCTTCCGGAAAGCTCCTTCTTGAGGCCGAGGCCGTGCGGTTTGATCGATTTTGGCGCATATGATTCTGGAAATGAGCTCTTGAAATCTCAGAGAATTGCGGCAGCACGTGAATCTGTTGCCTCATTTTGTCTGGAAAGGTATTGCTAACATTGCAGGCGCCCGCACTATTCCTCGTCTTCAATCGTCCCGACACGACCGCGCGCGTCTTCGAGGCATTACGCGCGGCGCGGCCGGCCCGTCTTTATGTCGCTGCGGACGGCCCGCGTCCGAATCGGGAAGGCGAGGCGGCGCGATGCGATGACGTCCGCCGCATTGCGACCCAGGTAGATTGGCCGTGCAAGGTGACGACGCTATTTCGCGATCGGAACCTTGGATGCCGGATCGGGGTAAGCACGGCGATCGACTGGTTCTTCGAGCATGAAGAGGAGGGGATTGTCCTGGAGGACGACTGCCTGCCGTCGACGAGTTTTTTCCCTTACTGCGCCGAGCTGCTCGCGCGATACCGACACGATGAGCGGGTCATGTGTGTGTCCGGCGACAATTTTCAGTTGGGGCGCGAAGTTACGCAATACAGCTACTATTTTTCGCGAAACATACATTGCTGGGGATGGGCTACCTGGCGCCGTGCATGGAAGCTCTATGACCGCGAGATGACGCTATGGCCGGCCTTCCGCGACGGAGGCGGGCTGAAGGCCTGGTCCGCCGGCGACGAACGCTTTGAGAAGTACTGGCTGGCGGTTTTCGATTCCGTCTCGAAGGTAGCTATCGACACATGGGACTATCAGTTTCTGTTCACATGCTGGGCCCAGCACGGACTGGCCTGTGTCCCCCAGAAGAATCTTGTCTCAAACATCGGTTTTTCGACTGACGGCACACACACGTTCGACCCAACAAACCCTTTAGCAAATTTACCCACGCAGGATTTATCCTTTCCCTTGCGCCATCCGCCATTCATCAATCGGTCGGTGGAGGCAGACTTGTTTGAGGCCGAAGGGCTTTCTCAATATCAAGAGAAGCCGTCAATCTGGCGTCGAGCCCGGACGGCTATTCGGGCTGCTCTTCCTGATCCTTTCATTGCGGCGTGGAAAGCAAGGCGGGGCGCCGACCGTTAGAATACCCGGAATTGGCGATTGCCCGCTCCTCGCTCCGGCCTGAGTCGAAACGACCGCTTGAACACGATATCCAGATGATAATGAGGTTCTTCCAGACCGGCAGCCTAAAAGCAGCGTTAAAGATGCTGATGCCGCCTATTCTCTGGCAAGCTGCGCACAGAATAAGATCACGCATGGCGCGGAAGTCGCCTCCAGTATTCGAAGGACCGTTTGCCTCATGGGCCGACGCCGTTTCTGCATCCAATTCCGAGGGCTGGGATTCACCCAGCGTGCTGAACAAAACCTTGGACGCTGCGCTGAAAGTCAGAGATGGCCTGGCCGAATTTCAGCAAGATAGTGTCGTAATGACAGACATCATTTATTCGCCCACAATATTGGCTTTCTTGTGTCTGATACTGTCGCGATACGATTCTGTGAATGTCCTCGATTTTGGCGGCCAGCTCGGAACGAACTACTTCCAAAATCGCCGCATTCTTCGCAGTCTCGGATCGATCCCGACCATTTGGAATATTGTTGAGACGGAGGCTTTTGCAAGGCTCGGGAAGCAGCATTTGCAAAGCGACGAATTGAGATTCTTCCCCTCAATACGGGAAGCGCCAATCTTGAATGCTGTTCTATTCAGCGGCTCTCTTCAGTACGTTTCGAATCCATTTGAAATTCTCGAATTTATCATCAACGCCGGCGCAACGATCATCGCCCTGGATCGGGTCGCGCTCCACTCAGATCCGGACCATACAATATTCGTCCAGCATGCGCCTGGCATATATGGGGCGTCGTTTGCGGTTTGGCAGTTCAGTCGCGACGCTCTTGTTGGATGGTTCGAGGGTAGGGGCTTGAGGTTGGTTGACCAGCTTGTGACGCCCTACGGGCACGTCGATAACAGCGGAATGATTTTTGTAAGGTAAACTGAGCCCGCGGGGGGCGCGCAAAAGGAGGAAATCATTTGGAAACATTGGGCGTTAAGTTTGAGCCTGGTGTGGAGCACATCCAAAACGGTAGAGAGCTATTAGCGATCATCCTCAGCTATCGCTATCGCGAGGAGGGAATCAGGTTTTTCACGCCGGATGAATTGTCCCAGCAGCTCGCGTTCATGCGGCACCCCGCGGGCAAGGTTATCGCGCCGCATGTCCATAATCCGGTGCCGCGCGAGGTTCAGTTCACGCAGGAAGCCCTGTTCATCCGCAAAGGGAAGCTCCGCGTCGACTTCTTTGACGCGGCGCAGCGGTATCTTGAAAGCCGCATTCTTGGCGCCGGCGATGTGATCCTGCTGATCCAAGGCGGTCATGGCTTCGAGGTGCTGGAAGAACTGGAGATGATCGAGATCAAGCAGGGGCCCTACGCCGGCGAAAGGGACAAGACGTGCTTCGAAGGCCGGCTGCCATCGACATTGAGAATGGGGTCCGGAATTGAGCGATAGCGTCTTTCGCGAATACGGGCGTTACTACGATCTTCTCTATCGTGACAAGGACTATGCGGGCGAAACTGCGTATGTTCACGATTTGCTGTTCCGATTCGGCGTGCCGACGGGAGCAATTCTTGAGCTAGGGTCAGGCACAGGCAGGCACGGCCGCCTGCTTGCGAACGCTGGGTATACGGTGATCGGTGTCGAACGGAGCGAAACCATGATCGAGTTGGCCAGCGCGGACGCCGAAACGCGCGGCTTCACGTGCCAGCGTGGAGATATCCGGTGTGCCCGACTGGAACGCCGGTTCGACGCCGTCATCTCCTTGTTTCACGTAATCAGTTATCAGGTGAGCAATGAGGATCTGCATGAGGCCTTTCGCACGGCGCGCGCGCATCTTTCAGCAGGCGCTCCTTTCCTCTTCGATTTCTGGTACGGCCCGGCGGTCATCGCGCAGAAGCCGTCGGTGCGGGAAAAAATTTTCGAGGATGAACATCTGACAATCCGGCGGCGGTCGGAGCCGCGTTGGGACCCGTCGCAGAATCGCGTCGATGTGCATTTCCGGGTTGCCATCACTGACAAGACCGAGGGCCGCTCCTACGACTTCGATGAGATCCATGCGATGCGCTATCTCTTCCTGCCGGAAGTTGAGCTCATCGGACAAGCGACTGGTTTTGCATTTGCGGCGGCAGAGGAATTTGTCACCGGCGCTGCGCCGTCGACCGAAACCTGGGGCGTGTGCGCCGTGCTGAGGGCGGTGTGAGCATGCGGATTCCCGTCAACGAACCTCTACTCGATGGCAACGAAAAGGCCTATCTGGCGCAGTGCATCGACACGGGTTGGATATCGTCCGAAGGGCCATTCGTGGCCCGCCTGGAAGAGGAGTTCGCTCGGCGCGTCGGACGTGCTCATGCGGTGGCGGTGTGCAATGGCTCGGCAGCCCTCGATCTTGCCGTGGCCGCACTCGGCATCGGCCCCGGCGACGAAGTGATCCTGCCGGCGTTCACGATCATTTCCTGCGCGGCGGCCGTGGTGCGGGCGGGCGCCAAGCCGGTAGCCGTCGATTGCGAACCCGACACCTGGAACGTCACTGCCGCAAAAATTGCGGAGCGTATTACGGCGCGCACCAAGGCGATCATGGTGGTTCACATCTACGGGCTGCCGGTCGACATGGATCCTGTGATGGCGCTCGCGGCAAAGCATGGCCTGAGGGTGATTGAAGACGCGGCTGAAATGCACGGCCAGACCTACAAGGGGCAGCCTTGCGGCAGCTTCGGCGATATCAGCACATTCAGCTTTTATCCCAACAAGCTGGTTACGACCGGCGAAGGGGGGATGGTGCTGACGGACGATAAGCGACTGGCTGAACGTTGCCGCTCGATGCGAAATCTCTGCTTTAAAACCGAGCAGCGGTTTGTGCACGACGAGCTGGGCTGGAATCACCGGATGAGCAACCTGCAGGCGGCGGTTGGCGTGGCGCAACTGGAGCGGCTGGACGAGTTTGTGGCGCGAAAACGAAAGATGGGAGCGTACTACACGCATCGTCTCAAGGGAATAAGAGGTTTGCAGCTCCCTTTGGCCGGCACTGATTACGCCGAAAACATCTATTGGGTCTACGGCATTGTTCTCGATGATGGAGTACCTTTCGATGCAGCGGAGGCGATGCGGCGACTCGCGAAAATAGGCGTTGGGACGCGTCCGTTTTTCTGGCCGATGCATGAGCAACCAGTCTTCAAGAAGATGGGTCTGTTTGCCGGTGACGCACATCCCGTTGCGGAACGGCTCGGCCGCCGCGGCTTTTACATTCCGAGCGGCGTGGCTTTGAGCGAGGCCCAAGCGGATGCGGTGGTCACTGCTGTGCAGGAACTGACGTTTTAGGGGAGGATATTTACACATGCGTGTGGGCATCAAGGCCGGTAATACCAGCGCGGCGAGCAGCGGAGGCTTCGCGCTTCAACACGCATTGCTGGGCGAAATAAGTGTTCTATCGAGTCCTCACGAATTCGTCATACTGCAAGACATTCCGGGTCAGAAACGGCCTGCCTCTGTTTTTCATCGAGCTGGGCGACGGGTGGAGCGTCTTTTGCAGCGCTTAACCGACGCCCAACCGGGACCGGACGCCGAGGAGCAGGCTATTTTGCAAAAGGAAATCGACGTTGTCTGGCAGATGTTGCCCTCAGCGCGTCCCGCGCCGGTGCCGTATCTCGCAACGGTCTGGGACCTGGCGCATCGCTGCCTTCCTCTGTTTCCAGAAGTCAGCACCATCGGACGCGGGCAGGCGTGGCAGGCTCGGGAGGACAGTTATCGCAGGGTTTTACCGCGCGCGTGCCGCGTGTTGACGGGAACGAATGCAGGCAAGAACGAAATTATCAGCTTCTACGGTGTCTCGCCGGATAACGTGCGTGTGGTTCCGTTTCCGGTCGATGCTCGCTTTCGGAAACCGACCGATCCGGGCGAGAACATCAGGGCGAAATACGGAATCCCCGGACGTTTCGTTTTCTACCCGGCGCAATTTTGGCCCCACAAGAATCACGTCAACTTGTTTCTCGCTCTGCGGCGTTACAACGACGACCATCCATTGCCTCTGCACCTGGTCCTCACGGGCAGCGACCGAGGAAATCTGGATTATGTCATGAGCACTGTTCGTCAGTTAGAGATCTCAGCATTTGTTCATGTTCTTGGTTTTTTGCCGAATGAGGATTTGCCGGCAATCTACGCTCAAAGCGAAGCGCTGGTCTTCCCAACATTCTTCGGGCCGGACAACCTTCCCCCGCTGGAAGCCTTTGCCGCGGGGTGCCCCGTGGTGGCGTCGCAAGTGCAGGGAGCTGAGGAACAGCTCGGCGATGCGGTGATCCTGTTCAATCCGGGAGATCCGGCCGATATGGCTCAAGCCATGGCGCGCGTAGTTGACGATCCGATCAAACGCTCAGAGCTGATCGACCGCGGACGGCGAAGAGTGGCCGTTCTGACGCCGGAGAATTACGTCAGAAAGGTGTTTGCAATTCTTGATGAAATTGAGCCCATGCGGCGATGCTGGGGGAAGAGTTACATTCCCAGGTGAGGTCCGGGGTGTCCTCGGAATACGCTGGATAGCCGGCCCATTCCTCAAGAAACTGCAAGGGCGGAAGGATGCACTGCCTCGTCCAGCTGAACTTCTGCGCCGCCGGAAGGCCAGGCCGGCTGGCCGTGGACGGTCGAGACGCCGCTCTTGCTGTCCGCCCACCTTTTGACGAACCCATGCCATGCGGAATTTGTTTGCCGGACATGCGGCAGGGCGCCAGGATGGCGCGCAAGATTCCGAATTAGAAGGAGACCACGATGCAGTTCATGCACGCTATGCATTTTGCCGCGGACCTTCGCATGAGTGTCAAGATCATCTGCCTGCTTTGGATGGTCCTGGGCATTCTTTACATTCTTACGCTTTTCAATACGCTCAGGAAATGCTCTGTGCCCTCGAGGACGATGCGGCCGGGGATGGTTTGGCTGATGTTGATACCCCTGTTCAATATGATTTGGCAATTCTTTGTGGTGCAGGGCCTGGCGCAATCGGTTGGTCACGAGTTTCAGGCGCGGAGGATTCAGAACGCCGAGCCCAGGCCGGGAATGCCGGTGGGCATGGCGATGTGCGTCTGCACAGTGTGCGCGCTCTTCCCCCTTTTTCTTTTGGTCATACTGTTTTGGGCGGACAGTGGGGCAGCGACAGGGGAATTGCCGAACTGGCTCCTCGCGGTGCCCTTGCTGCTTATCGTCTCAGTGTTCGCGGCGCTCGCGCACCTGGTTCTCTGGATCATTTACTGGAGCAAGATCGCGAGTTGCTCGCGGATGCTGAAGCGGACTTCGGTCGCGACCGTCGCGCCGAACCTCGCGCCACACGCATAACGAGGCTTGGCTGTGCGCCGCAGCCGAAGGCGCAAAGGCCAACAGTGATAGCATCAAAGTTGAGCGATGCAAACAAAAAAACTGCAAATTATCCCTTTGGGCGGGCTTGGCGAGTTCGGAATGAACTGCCTGGCGGTGCGCTGGGAAGACGACATTATTGTCATTGACGCGGGCCTGATGTTCCCCGAGTCGGAACTGCTGGGCGTCGACATTGTGGTGCCCGACATCACCTACCTGATCGAGAACAAGAGGCACGTGCGCGGCATTGTGCTGACGCATGGGCACGAGGACCACATCGGGGGCCTGCCGTGGATCCTGAACGAGCTGAAGGTTCCCGTGTACGGCACCGAGTTCACGCTGGCCTACGTGGATGACAAGCTGGAAGAGCACGGGCTTACGGATGAGATCGAGCTGATCGAAATCCAGCCGAGGGTGAAGTTCACCATCGGGCCGTTCACCATCGAGCCGATCCGCGTGACGCACTCGCTGGTGGATTGCGTGGCGCTGGCCATCGAGACGCCGGTGGGCGTGATTATTCACACCGGCGATTTCAAGATCGATCTTTCGCCGCTGGACGACAAGGCTTTCGATCTGCACACCTTTGCCGAGTACGGCAAGCGCGGAGTGCTGGCGCTGCTGCAGGACTCGACCAATGTGGAGCGGCCCGGCTACACGCCCAGCGAACGCGCCGTGGTGCCGCGGCTCGATGAGATCTTTACGCAGGCCAGGAAAAAGCTCTTCTTCAGCTGCTTCTCGTCATCGATCTACCGCATCCGCATCGCCATGGAACTGGCGCGCAAGCACGGGCGCAAGGTGGTGGTGGTGGGGCGCTCGATGATGGACAGCACGGAGATTGCGCAGGACCTTGGCTACCTCGAGATTCCGCCCGGCCTGGTGATCAACCCCGGCCAGGTTCGCGACTTTCCGCCCGAGCAGATGATGATTTTGATCAGCGGCACGCAGGGCGAGCCGATGAGCGCACTGAGCCGCGCCGCGGTGGACAACCACAAGCACGCGCACATCGAGCCCGGCGACACGGTGGTATTGAGCTCGAGGATCATTCCCGGCAACGAGAAGGGGATCTTCAGAGTGATCGATCACCTGAGCCGCCGCGAGGCCAACGTGATTTACGACGACGGCCAGCACGGACTGATCCACGTGAGCGGGCACGGCAGCCAGGAAGAGATGCGGCTGCTGATCAACCTGGTGCGGCCCAAGTTCTTCATCCCCGTGCACGGCGACTACCGTTTTCTGCGGCGGCATGCGCAGTTGGCCATGGAGACGGGCGCGGTGGAGCACGCCATCGTGATTGAGGATGGCGACGTGCTGGAGCTGGACAAGGACGATGCGCGCAAAAAGGACAAGGTGACGGCGGGACGCATTCTGATCGATTCCGGCTCATCGATTGACGTGGTGGAAGACTTGGTGATCCGCGACCGGCGCATTCTGTCGGAGGACGGCGTGGTGCTGGCGGTTCTGGCGATCAATAAGAGGACCGGCAAGGTGGAACGCGAGCCCGAGGTGGTGATGCGCGGCTTCGGCGGCGCCGATATCACCGACCAGGCGCGGGAAGCGGTGCTGAAGACGCTGGATGGACTGAGCGCCGAGCAGAAGTCCGATTACGGCATGGTGAACGAGCGGGTGCGCGTGGACCTGAAACGCCTGATCCAGAAGACCACGGGGCGGCGGCCGATGATTATGCCGGTGATTTTGGAGATCTGATAAAGACAGGGACTGAGGGTCTGAGGGACTAGGGACTAGTGTGAGTGTGGAGTGTGAGGGGCCGGTGTGCAAGCTCCTGGGAATAGGGACTCGCTCACGGAGTCACAGCCACTTTGGCGGCAGCCTCTGTTCACTTCTTTTGAGAGTGAACGCCCAGTTCATGCCATGACGTTTCCGCGAGGTTGACGTCGTAGTGGCTTGCCGCTTTCTCGATGTTCGCGAACGCCAAAGCGCGATCGGCATCGGAGACATCGATGACTTGATCGAATCGCGCGACCGCGTTACGCACGTGTTGCGCGTCGGTCAGTGGTTCTTTACGCTGCTTCGGAAACGCGAAGACGCTGTCGGGTAAGTCGCTCTGCATCGTCAAGTGTCCATGTTTCTGGTGAGGTTTCCAGGTTGCTTCCGGCATGTCTTTGACCTCCCTTCCTTGAATATTTGGCTAGAGAGCGAGCGCGCACCGCGTTCAGACGGCGGCCTACGCGGCAGGCTGCTGGCGCAGGGAGCGCTTGCCGATGAAGACCTCGCCTACAGACAGGCGGGCGTTGCCTTCGAGGTCGAGGAAACCGGCGTGGCTTTCTTTGCAGAGCGCCTGCGCCTCGGGCGAGAGATAGGGCGCGATGAAAACCGGCGTAGCCTCGCCGGCAAGATGCGCGGCACAGTCCTGCAACTTTCTGAGCGAGGCGCGGACCTTGCCGGGGCGGGTGTCGGCATTCACTTCGCAGGCCAGCGTATGGCTGTGGCCGTGGATGTCGATGCGCACCAGGATTTCCGCGGTGCGGCCGCGCGCCGTGGGCTCGCACTTCATCTCCTTGAGCTGGACGGCGGAAACCTGGTCGAGCAGCGCCCTGAGGGCTTGAGCGGCGCGAACTTCAAATGCTGTAGCTGCGCGATCGGTTTTCATGGCAACCTCTTTATTCCAGGTGTTTGCTTCTTTGGGATTTCAGGGATTCCTTCTTTGCATTCTCCAATCGCGCGGGAGCGACGATAAAGGAGTTCGCGCCCGACGGAATCATGGCCAGGGGAACTGGAGCGCGGCGGCTATTGCCATCGCGATCCTTTGACTCCAACCACAAACAGAGCCGGGGATCGGAGATCTCGGGCTGGCCGTTCCAGAAGTGGGGCCCCAGCCCGCACTCGATGCGCAGGTGATCGAGTTGCAGTTCGATTTCGGTGATGTTCCTAGGGAAAAAGCGCTGGACATTACTCTCTCCCACGAGGATCCCGGTCACCCTGTGACCGCAGCATTTGGATGTGACGACCATGGGTCCCTCCGTTCAACGCAGCGCCCACCGCAGTCCATGGCGACGGCAGAGCTGCCACCAGGATTCTGGATGAGGCCGTATCCCGAAGCATCAACTGGCACAATTGCGTTCGAAGAGGAACACGCGTACAAACATCCGGGCCGATGACCGATGCAGCGCTTTCGCAAAGCCCTGTAACGTGCTGATAGAAGGGGGCGTTCCTTGCGGCCTGACGCCAGAAATTCAAGAGAATCGCAGCGGAATCAGAGTGCATCCGCGGTGGTGCGAGGCGGGGAAAAGCAGGAAGGCCAGAATGAAGTGCATGGCGCCGTGCGGCCGATCTGACCGCCTGCGTCCGTTCCCTCATGTTCTGTGGAAATCTTGATCCTGTTTTCGATCCCTGTCAACCCAGTTGGATGAAACTTCGTAGAAGATTGTTGCAATGCGTGGAAATATTTATTGCGCTCGCGGAACGGTCAGGATTTTTGAAGAATTGCCGGAACCTTGGGAGGCGACGGTTAGCGATGGCGCGAGGAAGGCTCGTCGGAGAAGATCTGCCCATCGCGGATGTGCACGATGCGGTGCGCAAACTCTGCAATATCCGCCTCATGCGTGACCAGCACTATGGTGTTGCCGCGGGCGTGGAGCTGATCGAGGAGGGCCATGATCTCGAGGCCGGTTTTGGAGTCGAGGTTTCCCGTGGGCTCGTCGGCGAGGATAATCGACGGACTGTTGACGAGGGCGCGCGCGATGGCGACGCGCTGGCGCTGGCCGCCGGAGAGCTCGTTGGGTTTGTGCATCATGCGCGATTCCAGGCCGACGTCGGCGAGCGACTGCTTGGCGCGCTCGAGGCGCTCGATGGCGGGCGTGCCGTTATAAATGAGCGGCAATTCCACGTTGTGCAGCGCGGTGGCGCGGGCCAGGAGATTGAAGGTCTGGAAGACGAAACCGATTTCCTTGTTGCGGATACGCGCCAGTTGATCGTCGTCGAGATCGCTGACAAGCTGGCCGTTGAGCCAATATTTTCCTTTTGACGGGGTGTCGAGACAGCCGATCAAGTTCATCAGCGTGGACTTGCCGGAGCCGGAGGGGCCCATAATGGCGACGTATTCATTGTGGCGGATTTTGAGGGAGACGCCGCGCAGAGCATGCACCTGCTGCTCCGAGCCCATGTCGTAGGTGCGCCACAGATCCTCGACGACGATCACGTCGCTTGGGTCCTGGACCGTGGTCGCGGGTAACTCTTCGACGCCGATGCTGTTCAGTGCCATGCTTTCCTCAGCTTGCGTTGCTGGTAATCGTCACGGGCTTCTCGGTGTCGCGCTTGAGCAGCGAGCCGCCCTTCAGATCGCGCAAGGTTTTGTAGGGGCCGGTGACGACCTCCTGGCCGGGGCTAAGGCCGGAAAGGACTTCGATATCCGTGGTGCCGGTAATGCCGGTGGTGACGGGAACAAACCGGGCGCGGAGACGGCCGTGCGCGTCTTTCTCGGCAATGAAGACGCCCTGCACGGGATTCAGCTTGACCGGGGCCGCGGGGGGACCCGAAGCGGCCTGGACGCCGCCGCCGGTTTTTTGGTTGTCCGTGGCTGGATCGTGCATGGTCAATGCCTGTATGGGCAGGGTGAGCACGTCGGTTTTGTGCGCGGTGGTGATTTTAGCGGTGCAGGAGAGCCCGGGACGCAAATCGTCGCCCGGATTGTCGAGGGTGACGACCACCTTGAAGTCCTTGGCCTCCTCGGTGCCGGAGGTGGACTGCGAAGTGGCTATTCCCGTGGAGCGCAACAGCGCCTGATCACCCACCAGGGTCACGTGGCCTTTGAAGATTTTGTTGGGCAGCGCGTCTACGGTCACCTCGACCGTCTGGCCGAGCAGGACGTTCACGATGTCGGTCTCATCGACCTTGACCTCGGCGGTGACCACGCTCATGTCGGCGAGCGTCATCAGGGTGGAGCCCTCGGCGTTCTGAATGCCCTCGACGACGGTTTCGCCTTCGCGCACCGGCTCGTTGGTTACGATGCCGTCGAAGGGCGCGGTGGCGATGGTCTTGTTGAGCAGGTCCTGATCGGCATGGAGGTTGGCAACGTCGGTCTGCAGGCGGCCGCGGGCGGAATCGGTTTGCGCCTTGGCCTGGTTGAGTCCCGCCACGGCCTGAGCCAGGGTCGCCACGTCGAGATCGTAATTCGCTTTGTTCGTCTCATAGTCCTGCCGCGACATGATGCCGGACTTGTAGAGCGTCTGCGCGCGATCCCATTGCAGCTTTTTCTGCTCCAAATCGGCCTGCGCGTGCTCGACATTGGCCTGGGCGGTCTTTTCGGCTGCAATATAGGAGGAAATGTCGGTTTTGGCGGAGGCGATGGTGGCTTGCTGAGCGTTGACCGTCGACTCCTGCTGCACGCTTTCAACGGTGGCCAGGATCTCGCCCTTTTTTACGTGATCGCCTTCCTTCACGTAGAAGCGGGTGATGCGGCCAAACGAGGTAGCGCCCACGTTCACAATATTCTTGGGTTTGATTTGACCGGTGCCGCTGACGACCGAGGTTAAATCCTGACGTGCCAGGGTGGCGGTGAGGACCTTGGTATATCCAGATTGCTGCTTGACCACCATGAAAGTCACAAGGCCGGCGGCCACGAGCACAGCGAGAGCAATGAGGAGGATTTTCTTCATGGCAATTCTTGATTTTTATCTCCCATTCAGTGTACGCGAGGCCGCGGGCGAAGGTTCCGTGAATTTGCGCTTCGGGCGCGATCCGGCTGCTGCCCTTGGCCCGGCGCAAGACCATGTGCGCCAGCGCACATCGAATTGCGGCGGGAGGGGCTCAAATTGCCGCGGAGGCTGCAAATAGCGGCAGGCCAGCCAGATGAGCCTGCTTGATTGACGGAAGGGAGGCTCGGGGGCTAGCCCGGAAATCGAAATCGGGACGGCTTTTCAAGCGCCAGGCTTGCTCGCTGGGTGACCTTGCCGGGCTTGGTGCGTCGAACCAGCGGAATCAGAGCGGTTCCCGAGTTCACGAGCCCTTTTGAGAGCAGCCGAATGTGGGGTTTTCCAGGGGAAAACGCCACCCAGCAGTATGGGTTCCGGGGTGCGGCAATTCTGGGAGCGCTGCAACTGCCGACGGAACCTTGCCCGGCGCTTCCGGGGGCCGTAAAATAGAGATTCGCAGGAGTATCCAAGGCAATGATCTTCAATAGCCGCCATATTCTGATCACAGCTCTCAGTTGCGGCCTAATTTCGGTCCCCGCTGTTGGCCTTCTGGCGCAACAAGGCGCCACCCCCGCCCCCTCACAGCCGGCCCAGCCGGCGGCCGCCCAAGGCCAGGATTCGGGCCAGGGCCAGGAAATCGACCCGATGAAGCGCCAGCTCTCCGACAAGGAGCGGTACAAGGCGCAGCATGCCCTCCGGCAGGAGTTGAAGGGGTCGTACAAGACGTGGCTGAACGAAGAGGTCCCTTACATCATCAGCGACGATGAGCGGAAGGCCTTCTTGAGCCTGAGCAACGATGAAGAGCGCGAGGCCTTCATCGAGAACTTCTGGCAGCGTCGCAACCCCAATCCGGATTCTCCCGAGAACGAGTATCGCGAAGAGCATTACCGGCGTATCCAGTACGCCAACGACCACTTTGCCGCCGGCAAACCTGGCTGGAAGACCGATCGCGGCCACATTTATATCGCCTTCGGCCCTGCCGACAGCATCGACTCTCACCCCTCGGGCGGCATGTACGAGCGGCCCATGGAAGAGGGCGGCGGCGAGACGTCCACGTTCCCGTTTGAGGTGTGGCATTACCGTTATCTCGAGGGCATTGGCGAGAACATCGATATTGAGTTCGTGGATACCTGCCAGTGCGGCGACTACCACTTCACCATCGATCGCAGCGAAAAGGATGCACTGAAATATGTTCCCGGCGCCGGTCTTACCGAATACGAACAGATGAACAACCAGGACAAGACCAACCGCTTCAAAGGCAACGGAATCGAGCAACTGGGCAATGGCCCGATGGGCGAAGCCAACCAGGGCAAGGAATTCGACCGCATTGAACAGGCGGCCAAGTTGTTCGCGCCCCCGCCGGTCAAGTTCAAAGATCTTGAGAACGACCTGGACGCATTCAACTCTTCGCACAAGCTGATGCAGGGACCGGTGTTTCCCTTCGACGTGCGTACCGACTATGTGAAGGTGACGGACAGCATGGACCTGGTGCCCATCACCCTCCAGATCCGTAACCGCGACATCACCTTTGTGACCAAGGATGGCGTATCCACGGGCGTGGTGAACATCCTGGGCAAAGTGACGACCATCATGCACAAGACGGTGCAGACCTTTGAAGACACGGTGGAGGTGACCGAGCCCGCCGAGTTGCTGGACAAAGTGCGCGACGGCAAGCGTCTCTATTGGAAGTCGCTTCCACTTCCGCCCGGGCTCTACCGGCTGGATATCGCGATCAAGGACGTGAACAACCCGGATCACATTGGAGTGTACGGCCGCAGCCTGAATGTTCCGGAATTTCAGGACGAAAACCTGGGTGCTTCGTCGCTGATCCTGGCCGACCAGATGAATACCGTATCTTCCCAGCAGATCGGAAGCGGCAGCTTCATCATCAGCAATATGTACGTTCGGCCGCGGGTGGCAGAGAATGCGGCCTCGCCGGTGAGCATCAAGCGCAACCAGGATCTGAACTTCTGGCTGCAGTTTTATAACCTTCGCATCGACGACGCGACCAAGAGTAATTCGGCGACGGTTACTTACCAGATCACCGATTCCGCGGGAGTGGTGATTCTGGAGAAGGAATTGGAATCAAAGGATTTAGGGGCGCACAGCGACCAGTTGACGGTAGAGAAAAGCCTGCCGATTGCGGGTCTGAGCCCGGGGCGGTACAAGGTGACGGTGACAGCAAATGACGCAATTTCGAAACAAGTGATTGCGCAATCGGCGCCTTTTATCGTGGAATAGTAGCAATCCTGCGCAAGGTTCAACCGGACCCTAGAATTCGGGGACCTGCGTGGCTACGCATTTGGGGAAGATCGCCAGAGACGCGGCGGAGTCTTGAGATCTGCGAATGAAGTGTAGCAACTATTTCGCCGGATTCGCCGTGCTGATCGCTTTGGGCACCGCTTCATGCTATGGAGCGGCGACCGCATCGGTGTCGGGATTGGTGCGGGATTCCGCGGGCGTGCCGCAGATCGGCGCTGAAGTCCAGGTGCTGGACTCCGACCTGAGCATCATCGCCCGCGTTTACACCAACGACGAAGGCCGCTTCCTCATTTCCTCGCTGACACCCGGACGCTACATTTTGAAGGCCCTGGGGCCGTCGTTTCTGCCCTCGCAACGCGAGAACGTCAGAGTCCATGCCGGCACGGTCGTCAATCTGACGCTTTACACGCTCTACGAAGTGATTCAATGGCTGCCGGCTCAACCGCGATCGGGCAACGCGCAAAAGGACGACTGGGCGTGGACGCTGCGCTCGGCGGCCAACCGGCCACTGCTGCGCTGGCTTGAGGATGGGCCGCTCGTCGTGGATTCAGAGGGTTCCGGCGCTCGGCCGAAACTGAAAGCCCGCATCATGGCGACGGGGCAGGCGGGTACCTTTGGCGAAAACGGCGAGCGCTATTCGACGGCCGTGGAGGAGACGCCGTCGAGCAGCCGCGAATTGCTTGCGCGCGTGGATTTTGCGTCGGGCAGCAATGCCGGCATGGAATCGATGCTGGGCTTCCATCAGGATCTTGGGATTGCCGGCTCGGTGCAGTCGGTGGCAGCCGTGTCAATGGACCCGGAAGTGGTGAGCGGCGGAAATGCGGGTCTCGATGAGGCGACCATTCGCAGCTCGGAAGTGATGCATTTTGGCGAAGCCCTGGATGCCGAGGTCGGTTCGAACGCGGTGGCCGGCCGCTTGGCGGGAATGTCGCCCAGCACGGCGGCGGCGATGTTGCCTTATGCGACGGTGGCATGGCACGAGGGCGCTTCCACGGTGCGCTATCGCATGGCCACCATGGTGCCGGACCAGTCCGCCGGCGTAAGCGAAGCCGCAGCATGGCTGCCCGCACTGGCGGAGCGCAACGGCGCTCTGACGATCGAGCACGGATTCCATCAGGAGATCGCCTGGGAGCGGCAAACGGACGCTTCGGGGATGTCGGTTCTCCTCTACTCCGACCACATCGACAATCCGGTGCTGGAGGCGATGGGCCACTTTGCCCAGGGCAATGCCCCAGCGGCTGTGCTCTTCGATCAGGCGAGCAACCTGATACGCGCGGCGGGTCCGGCTTACGGCACCACGGGCGTGCAGGCCAGCCTGGAGCACCGGCTGCCCGGCGGCAATCACGTGCGCCTGAGCTATGCCAGCGGCGATGCCCTGGTGATGACGGCACTGCCGCAGGACTCCACAATGACGGATGTGCTCGCTGCCGCACACTCCCGGCACGCGCAGACTTATGCGATTTCGCTCTCGGGCACGCTGGATGGAACCGGGACCCAGTGGCGCGCCAGTTACACATGGCAGCCCGATGATGACGTGACCCCGGTGGCGCCCTTTGCGCAGGAGATGGCCGAGCCTTTCCTGAACCTGCACTTCCGCCAGCCCATCCACATCACGCGCGACGGTTCGGAAGGCCTGGAGGCGCTACTCGACGTACGAAATCTCCTCGCCGAGGGCTATCAGCCGTACATTCTAAGCGACGGCTCGCTGCTACTGTTCGCGCAGGACCAGCGCAGCTTCCGCGCCGGACTTGCTTTCACCTTCTAACACCTTCGAATCCCCTTACAATGCGCCACCCGCCTGGGTACGTGCGAACAGGCACTGAGAATGGGAGAACTGTGATGAGACCAGCCAGTTTGACGCGCCGCGATGCGCTGAAATCCGGCTTTGCGGCAACTGCGTTGGCTTCGCTGACGGCCCTGGCGCACGGTGAAACCGCCGCGCCGGCGCGCAAGAACCGAATTCACCAGTCGGCTTGCAAGTGGTGCTACAAGGACATTCCTCTGGACCGGCTTTGCGCCTTCGCGGCCGGGATCGGCATGAAGGGCATCGACCTGCTGGCGGTGGAGGAGTGGGAGGTTCCGCGGCGCTATGGGCTCCTCTGCGCCATGGGCCATGCGGGCGGGGGCACCATTCCCGATGCGCTGAACCGGCCCGAGCATCACAACGCCATTGAGGCCGCGTTTCGCTTGAACATTCCGCTGGCGGCAAAGGCCGGCGTGCCCAACGTGATCACGTTTTCCGGCAGTCGCCGCGGCATGAGCGACGACGAAGGCGCACGCAACACGGTCGCGGGCCTGAATCGCGTGAAGAAGATTGCAGAAGACAACGGCGTGAACATTTGCATGGAATTGCTGAACAGCAAGGTCAACCATCCCGATTACATGTGCGACCACACGGCGTGGGGCGTGCGCGTGATGGAGGAAGTGAACTCGCCCAACGTGAAACTGCTCTACGACATCTACCACATGCAGATCATGGAGGGCGATCTGATCGCGACCATTCGCGCCAACCTGCAGTGGATCGGCCACTTCCACACCGGCGGAGTGCCCGGCCGTCACGAACTCGACAACACGCAGGAAGTACAATGGGACGGAGTTATGCGGGCCATTGCCGACGCGGGCTTCAAAGGCTACGTGGCGCACGAATTTGTTCCCGTGCGCGACCCGCTGACCAGTTTGCGCGCCGCCGTGGATCTTTGCGACGTATAGCGCTGCTTTTTCCCGCCCAGCCGCGAATGAATTGATTGAGTAGACGAGCCATGAAGTCTCTGCTGCTTTCCGCATACAACCATCTGGAGATTGCAGATTTTCCTGCGCCTGTAGCGGGCCCGGGCGAGGTGCTGGTGCGCGTCGCGGCCTGCGGCATTTGCGGCAGCGATGTGCACGGTTACGACGGATCGTCGGGGCGGCGCATTCCGCCCATCGTGATGGGCCATGAGGCCGCCGGAACCGTGGCCGCGGTGGGCGCGGGCGTGGAAGGATACGCGGTGGGCGATCGTGTGACCTTCGACTCGACGGTGTACTGCGGCGCATGCGCCTGGTGCCAACGCGGCGAGGTGAATCTTTGCGATAACCGCCAGGTGATTGGCGTCTCTTGTGGCGATTACCGGCGTCACGGCGCGTTTGCCGAGTACGTCGCGGTGCCGCAGCGCATCCTTTACCACTTGCCGGCGAATCTTTCTTTCGCGGAAGCGGCGATGCTGGAAGCCGCGTCTGTTGCTCTGCATGCGGTGCGCGTTTCGCAAGTGAAGGGCGGGGAAACGGCGCTGGTGATCGGCGCGGGCATGATTGGCCTGCTGACACTACAGGCGGCGCGAGCGCTGGGTTGCGCGCGCGTGCTGATTACTGACGTGGACGCGTCGCGGCTGAGGCTGTCCAAAGAAATAGGTGCAGAGGAAGTTTTGCATGCATCAGGCGCGGAACTGGTTGCCGAAATTCTGAATAGGACCGAGGGCCGCGGCGTCGATCTTGCGTTTGAGGCTGTGGGCTTGAATGAAACCGTGAATGGCGCCATCGAATGCACGCAAAAGGGCGGCACGGTCACGCTGATCGGCAACATTCAGCCGGAGGTGACGCTGCCGCTGCAAAAAGTCGTCACGCGGCAACTGCGATTGCAGGGTTCGTGCGCTTCGGCCGGCGAGTATCCGCAGGCCATTGAGCTGATCGCGAGCGGCAAGATCAAGGTCGCGCCGTTGATTACCGCCGTAGCTCCACTTGAAGAAGGTCCGCGCTGGTTTTCGCGGCTGCACGCACGCGAACCGAATCTGATGAAGGTGATTCTGACACCATGAACGCCCCCATGAATCAATTGAGCGACAAACTTTTCGATTTGACCGGCCAGGTGGCTATTGTCACCGGCACCAGCCGCGGCTTGGGTCAATACTTTGCGCGCGCTCTCGCGAAAGCGGGGGCCGACCTCGTGCTCACCAGTCGCAAGCGCGAATCGCTTACAGAATTTGCCGCAGAGATCGAAGCGCTGGGCCGCCGCGTCCTCGCACTCGACCTCGACGTGCGCGACGAGCAGAGCATCCACCGCATGGCCGCCGCTTCCGAAGCAGCCTTCGGACAAATCCATATCCTCGTCAACAACGCCGGTTGCAATATTCGCAAGGCGGCGCTGGAGGTGACGTGGGACAACTGGAATCAGATTCTCGAGACCAATCTGCGGGGCACGTTTTTTGTTTCTCAGGCTATAGCTCGGAGGATGATCGCGCACGGTTACGGCCGCATCATCAACATCGGGTCAGTTACAAGTGTTTTTGGCTACGCGGGGCTCGCGCCCTACGGCGCCAGCCGCGGCGGCGTGCGCCAGTTGACGATGAGCCTCGCCGACGACTGGGGCAAATTCGGCGTGACGGTCAACTGCCTCGCACCCGGATGGTTCAAGACCGAGCAAAACAAGGTTCTCTATGAGAACGCGGAGTGGGTCGACTACATTACCGATCGCATTCCCGTAAAACGCCCTGGCCAGCCGCACGATCTGGATGGAGCCGTGGTTTTTCTGGCTTCCGAATCGAGCCGCTATGTGACCGGACAGACGCTGCTGGTGGATGGAGGGATCTCGACCGGCTCGGCGCGGGCTACCGTGGCTCCGCCAAAGCAACCGACGTAACAACGGCCTCCACGCTGCCGGAAGAAATGTGCGGGTCTGGAGACCCGCACGACAGCCGGTCAGGAGACCGGCGCTACAATCAGGCGCTAGTTAACCATTCGAGGACAGACGTAGATGGCGAGTTGCCGATCAATTTGGACGATGCTTTTGCTTTCGTGTACGGTGATTCCCATTTCCACGCGGGCGCACGCTCAGGCCGCTTCGCAACCTGACGCGGCTGTGCAGGGGGACGCATTGCTGCGCGGATTTGTCGATCCGCCCAACGAGGCGCGGCCGCGCGTGTGGTGGCACTGGATGAACGGCAACATTTCCACCGAGGGCATCAAGCTGGATCTCGAATGGATGCATCGCGTGGGCGTGGGCGGCGTGACCATCTTCGAGGGCGCGATCAATACGCCGCAAGTGGTGCCGCAGCGGCTGATATATATGACGCCGGAGTGGAAGCAGGCATTCAGCACCGCGGTGAAGACGGCGCGCGCGATGAATATGGAAGTGGCCATCGCCAGTTCGCCCGGATGGAGCGAGACCGGAGGGCCATGGGTGCCCGCGGCCCAGGGCATGAAGAAGATGGTGTGGTCGGCGACGCGCATTGAAGACGGCAAGCCGTTCCTGGGGCCGCTTGCGCATCCGCCGCAGGTGGATGGAACGTTCCAGAATTTTCAGGTTGCGGGGCGGCGCGCGCCCGACGGCACAGTGACCACGCCGCCGGAGTTTTACATCGACGTTGCGGTGATCGCGTACAAGATTCCGGAAGGCGACAAGACGCAGCAGGAACTTGATCCGAAGGTGACCGCGAGCGCCGGAACAGCGAACTTCGGAGCACCGAATGTAGCCGCCCTCTCTGACGGCGACGTGAGCACGGTGGCGCTCGATTTGCCGGTCAGCACGCCGGGCCCCGCCGGCGCGCCGGGTGTTGAAGCGTGGGTCTTATTCGATTACGGCCATCCGCAGGCGATTCAAGCTGTCACGCTGGCCAGCCTCAACGATGCCATCAGTGTGTTCGATCACGAGAGCCCGGCGATCCCGCCGCGGCTTGAAGCCAGCGATGACGGTCAAAATTTCCGCAAAGTTGCCGACATTCCCTTCAGCAGCATTGTGGAGCGAACGGCTTCGTTCGATGCCGTGACCGCCCGCTATTTCCGGTTGGTGTATCCTGCACAGCCGGCCGGCGTGCCGGAGCACGATCACAAAATTACCGAGCTGGTGCTGGCGAGCGGTGCGCGGGTGAATGAGTTTGAGAAACGCGCGGGTTACGCCAACGCACGCGACTTCTATGCGATTGCCGATCCCAAAGTTGCGCCGGAGTTCATTGTGCCGCAGGCGGATGTGATGGACCTGACCGGCAAAATGCAGCCCGATGGAACGCTGGACTGGACGCCGCCGGCCGGCACATGGATGGTGCTGCGCATCGGGTCTTCGCTTACGGGACATGAGAATGGCCCAGCGCCCGCCGAAGCGACCGGGCTCGAGGTCGACAAGCTGAACCGCGACTATGTGAAGAATTATGTTGATGGCTATCTGAAGATGTATGCCGATACCGTGGGCGCGGAGAACCTGGGCGCGAACGGCATCTCATGGCTGCTGACGGACAGCATCGAAGTCGGCCCGCAGAACTGGACCGATCACATTTTGGAGGAATTCCAGCGACGGCGCGCCTACGACCCACGGCCGTGGCTCCCGGCGCTTACCGGCGTCATCATTAAAAGCGCGGCGGATACGGATCGCTTTCTGTGGGATTTCCGGCGCACCATCGGTCAACTGCTTGCTGAAAATCATTATGGCGAAATTGCCGACGACCTGCACAGTCATGGGATGAAGTATTACGGCGAGGCGCTGGAATATCATCGCCCCTCGCTCGGCGACGACATGGAGATGCGCAGCAAGACGGACGTGCCCATGGGCGCGATGTGGACCTGGGCGGGCCAGCCGGGGCCGGACATCGATTACCTTTCCGATTTGCGCGGTGCGGCATCGGTGGCGCACATCTACGGGCAGAACATTGTGGGCGCGGAGTCGATGACTTCGCGAGGGCCGGCGTGGTCGTTTTCGCCCGGCAATTTGAAGAAAGTCGCCGACCTGGAGTTTGCGCTGGGCGTGAATCGCTTTGAGATTCATGAATCCACGCACCAGCCTGTGGTGGATATGGCGCCGGGCCTGACGCTCGGGCCGTACGGGCTCTGGTTCAATCGCAACGACACCTGGGCCCAGGACGCGCGGCCGTGGGTCACGTACCTGGCGCGGTGCTCCTGGATGCTGCAGCAGGGACATTTCTCCGCCGACGTGGCGTACTTCTACGGCGAGGAGGGACCGCTGACCGCGGTCTTCGGCTGGAAGGCGATTGGCGATGCGCCGGACGGCTACGCATTCGACTTTGTGAACAGCGACGTGGTGCTGCACGAGCTCAGCTTCAAGGATGGTCGGCTGGTAACGCCGGGAGGAACGAGCTATCGGATTCTTTATCTCGGCGGCCGCAGCCAGCGCATGACGCTGCCGGTGCTGCTGCGGCTTAGAGATTTGGTTGCGCAAGGCGCGGTGGTGGTGGGCAGCCGGCCCACGGATTCTCCGAGCCTCGCCGACGATCCGGCGGAGTGGAAGAAAGTTGCGGATTCGATGTGGGGCAAGACGCTCGCGCCGCATGGCGTGCGCAGAATCGGAAAGGGGCGGCTCTTTATCGGCGGCACTGCCGATGAAGCACTGGCCGCGCTCGACGTTCCGCGCGACTTTGAATACACCAAGTCCGAACCGGACGCGAATCTGATGTTCGTGCATCGCAAGCTCGCCGATGGCGACGTCTATTTCGTCGACAATCGCAATGATCGCGCGGAAGATGTGAACGCGACCTTCCGTGTGGAGGGTAGTGCGCCGGAGCTGTGGGATGCGGCGAGTGGAGAAACGCGACAGGCGGCGTATTCCATTGCCGATGGCCGTGCGACGGTGCCGCTGCACCTCGAACCTTACGGAACTACATTCGTAGTGTTTCGCGGGCCAGCCAAAACGGCTGCGCTCACCTTGCCTGAGCGCAAGGAAACGGCGATCGCGGAAGTGGACGAGGCGCTTAACAAGGATTGGGCCGTCAGCTTCGAGCCCAACCGCGGCGCCCCGGAGACCGCGCAGTTGCACCGGCTGATCTCGTGGAGCGAGTCGGCAGACATGGGCGTGAAGTATTTCTCCGGCTCGGCCACGTACGCAAAGGCGATCGACGTTCCGGCCGGCGTGTTCGTGCCGGGAGCGCACCTGTGGCTCGACCTGGGCGACGTGGAAAATCTCGCGGAGGTCAGCGTGAACGGCAAGTATCAGGGGATCGTGTGGAAGACGCCGTTCCGGATCGACGTGACCCAGGCGCTCGTGCCGGGCAGCAATCAGATTGTGGTGCAGGTAACGAATCTGTGGGTGAACCGCATGATCGGCGACCAGCAACGGTGGGCGCTGAAGAAATATGCCTTCGCCGACTTCACGCCCTACAAGGCCGATTCGCCTCTGCTGCCGTCAGGACTGCTGGGGCCGGTGCGGTTGTTGTCAGTGTCTGCGCCGTAAGCGGCCGGTTATCCCACCCATTCCGTGTCTTCGCTTGAGCGAAGACACGGAATGGATGGGGCACAGCCTCGTATTCGCACTCCTCCAATTCGCACCCGTTTGATTCGCACCCGCTCGGATTTGCACGCCTCGGATTTGCGAATTGCCGCGCGGCAGAAAACACTTGCATTCTGCAAGGGAAATCGGGAAAAATCGGACTGCGGCATTCCCCGGGCCTCAATCCGCCGCAACATTCAGGCAGGAGGTCACTATGAGCAGTGTGCGGGTGCTGGTGGGGACGCGCAAGGGGGCGTTCGTTCTCACCTCTGACGGCAAACGGAAAGATTGGCAGGTGAGCGGGCCATTCTTCGCGGGCTGGGAGATCTACCACATGAAAGGCTCCGAAGCCGATTCCAACCGCATTTATGCGTCGCAAACCAGCGGGTGGTTCGGGCAGCTGATTCAGCGCTCCGACGATGGCGGGAAAACCTGGCACCAGCCGGGATTGCCGAATGAAGCGATACCGCCTCCGGGACCGCCCGCGGCGCTGCCCAACCGGTTTGCGTACGACACGGCAGCCAAGCCGCTGACCACGCACCAGTGGTACGACGGCACACAGCATCCCTGGGAGTTCAAGCGGGTGTGGCATCTGGAACCCTCGCTCACCGATCCCGACACGGTTTATGGGGGAGTGGAGGACGCGGCGCTGTTCCGGTCAACGGACGGCGGGGAGAACTGGCAGGAGCTCCCCGGCCTGCGTGGCCACGGGACCGGGCCGCAGTGGCAGCCGGGCGCGGGCGGCATGGGATTGCACACCATCATTCTCGATGCGACCAATCCCAAGCGGATGTATATCGCCATCTCGGCGGCAGGGGCCTTCCGCACCGACGACGGCGGCGCGACGTGGAAGCCGATCAACAAGGGGCTGCGCTCGCAGTACATTCCCGACCCCAATGCCGAGATCGGCCACTGCGTGCACCACGTGGCCATTCACCGGGCGCGGCCCGATGTGCTTTTTATGCAGAAGCACTGGGACGTGATGCGCAGCGACGACGCAGGCGAACACTGGCGCGAGGTGAGCGGCAACCTGCCCACCGACTTTGGATTTGCCATCGACGTGCACGCGCACGAGCCGGAGACGCTCTACGTGGTGCCGATCAAGAGCGATTCCGAGCATTTCCCGATTGAGGGCAAGCTGCGGGTCTACCGCAGCCGGACGGGAGGCAATGAGTGGGAGCCGCTGGCCAAGGGGCTGCCTGAGAAGGATTGCTATGTGAACGTGCTGCGCGACGCCATGGCCGTGGACACGCTCGACCAGTGCGGAGTGTACTTTGGCACCACCGGCGGTCAGGTGTACGCGTCGGCCGACGCGGGCGACAACTGGATGCCGATTGTGCGCGATCTGCCTGCGGTGCTGTCGGTGGAAGTGCAGACGATGAACTAGGGAGCTGGGAGCGAGGGAGCAAGGGAGCGAGAAAACCCGACGGCGAGAATCTTAGGAGAATCTCAAGTTGAACGAAAGAGCAGATGCATCGGAAGTGCGCGTGGCGCTGCCGTATCATCTGCGCAACTTGGCGCGGATTGAAGGCGACGTGCTGCTCGTGGTGACGGCGCCGGTGACGCTGCGCGCGGTGCTCGATGCGCTCGAAACGCACTATCCCATGCTGCGCGGGACGATTCGGGATTATGGCACCGGCCAGCGCCGCGCATTTCTGCGCTTCTTTGCCTGCGCAGAGGATTGGTCGTTGGCCTCGCCTGATGCGGAGCTGCCCGAAGCGATTGCGGCTGGGAAAGAGCCGCTGCTGATCCTTGGCGCCATCGCCGGCGGGTGAAGAGGCAGGGAACAGGGAACAGCCGACCGCGCGCAACTCGCAGCTGCTGATCCCTGCAAAAGAGGTGCCCCTGCACCGTCCCTACGGGACTCCGAAGCTCATCTATGCAATTCGCTTTCCCCACGCTCAAGCGCGGGGCCAGCAAACTCTGCGCGTACGGCGCGCTTGCCGAAACTTGGCTTATGCAGCCATCAATCAGAGCCGAGAGCCGAGAGCCGAGAGTCGAGAACCGAGAGCCGAGAGCTGCCGACAGCCGAGAGCCGAGAACCGAGAACTGGGAGCTGAAAGCCGAACTCTTGCTTTGCGGGGCCTTGGCGCGTATGGTGCTTCTTTGCGGGAAATCGATGCGCCATGGCGCAACTGCGCACGGGAGCAAGTCTGTGACCCAATTGTTCGACTACGAATCCATAGCCAAGATGATCGACCACTCGCTGCTGAACCCCACGCTCACCGATCGCGAGCTTGAGGAAGGATGCGAACTTGCGCTGCGCTACAACGTGGCCAGCATCTGCATCGTGCCTTATTATCTGGCGCGCGGCGCGCAGTTGCTGAAGGGTTCGACGGTGCGCGCCACCAGCACCATCGGGTTTCCGCATGGCTGCCACACTACCGCGATCAAGCTGGGCGAGGTTGCGCAGGGGCTTAAAGACGGCGGCGAAGAGCTGGATGCGGTAGTGAACATCAGCAAAGTGCGCAGCCGCGACTGGCAGTACGTGAGCGACGAACTGAATGCGCTGGCCGAAGCTACGCACGACGGCGGCGGAAAGATCAAAGTGATCTTCGAGAATGCCTATCTCGACGACGCGGCCAAGATTCGACTTTGCGAAATCTGCGCGGAGGTGGGCGCGGATTGGGTGAAGACCTCGACCGGTTACGCGCCGGGCGGAGCTACGCTGGCCGATCTGGAACTGATGCGCAGGTACTCGCCGCCGCAGGTCGAGGTGAAGGCAGCGGGCGGCGTACACGATCTGGATATGGTGCTGGCCATGCGCGCGATCGGTGTGAGCCGCGTGGGCACGCGGAGCACCGCAGCTATTCTGGAGGAGTGCCGCAAGCGGCTGGGGCTGGAGCCTATTGCTCACGTGCCCAGCACGACGGTTGCTGGCGGATACTAAGAGCGCATGTCGAATTGCCGTACCCTCTGAGGACATGAATGACCTGGATTCCCCGTTTTCTTCGCCCGGCTCCGCACATCGCCAGGGTTTCTGCCGAGCAGGCGCGGAAAATCTATCCGAAGCTGCGCTGGCAGGTTCTTGAATCCACCTTCATCGGCTACGCTGCGTTTTACCTGGTCCGCAACAACCTGCCCGTGGTTTCAAAGGAGATGGGCCAGGCGCTGGTTTTGAGCAAAGATCAGATCGGCGACATGCTGGCCGTGATGGTTGCGGTGTACGGGCTGGGCCGGTTTGTGATGGGCTCGCTTTCCGACCGCAGCAACCCGCGTTACTTCATGGCCGTGGGCCTGCTGGCCACGGCGGCATGCAATTTCGCTTTTGCCGCCGTTCATAGTTATCCGGCGCACCTGGCGCTGTGGGCCATGAATGGCCTGGCGCAAAGCATGGGCTGGGCGCCGTGCGGGCGCTCGCTCAGCCACTGGTACAGCGTGCGCGAGCGGGGCACGATCTTCGGCTTCTGGAACCTGGCGCAAAACGTGGGCGGCGGTTTGATCGGCGTGATTGCCGCGTATTCGGCGGAGTGGTTCGGCTGGCGCTCGGCATTTTATGTGCCGGGAATTCTGGCGGTTATTTGCGCCATCTATCTGATGCTGCGCTTGCGCGATACGCCGCAATCGGAAGGCCTGCCGCCTATTGAAGAGTATTTGCACGACTATCCCGACGGCCCAAAAGGCGTGGGCGCGCACGAGAAAGAGCTGGGCACGCGCGAGCTGCTGGTGGACTACATCCTCAAGAATCGCTATCTATGGTTGATTGCGGGCGCCAATTTCTTTGTGTACATCGCGCGCTACGCCATGCTCGACTGGGGACCGACGTTTCTGAAAGAAGTGAAGCACGCGAGCCTGGGCGAAGGCGGCATGGGGACGTTCACGCTGGAATTTTCCGCGATGGCGAGCACAGTGCTGGCTGGATGGCTCTCCGATAAGATTGGCGGACGCCGCGGCATGATCTGCGTGCTGTGCATGATTCCCGCGTTTCTGGCCTTCGTCGGCATTCTGTACAGCCCCAACAACAAGTTGTGGCTCGATCTCGCGCTCTTCGGTGTGATCGGATTCTTCGTTTATCCGGCGCAGATGCTGCTGGGCATTTGCGCACTCGATGTGACGTCAAAGAAGGCCATCGGCACGGCCAACGGTTTGCTCTCGATTCTGGGGTCGCTGGGCCGCGTGGCGGAGTCGAAGGGCATTGGCGCGCTGGCGCAGCACTACGGGTGGAATGTGGCGCTCTATGGGGTTCTGATCTCGGTGCTGGTGGGCATCGTGCTGATGTCGTTTATGTGGAACCTGACGCCGAAGTCGGGAGAGGCGCGGTTGCAGGCGGTGGGACGGTAGGTTAGGCGTTCGCTTCTAGTATTCTTCCTTGCCGGGCCGCAGCATCAGGTCGCGGATGGCTTCGCGGGGGTCTTTGCCTTCGTTCAGGATGAGCTCCATCTGTTCGGTGATGGGCATTTCGACTTTGTGCTGGCGGGCGAGGCCCAGAGCGGCGCGCGAAGTGAGCACACCTTCAGCCACCTTGCCGCCGAGCGACTCCAGAATCTGAGGCAGTTTGCGGCCCTGGCCGAGGGCCTGGCCGACGCTACGGTTGCGGCTCAGGCTGCCGGTACAGGTGAGCACCAGGTCGCCGATGCCGGAGAGGCCGGCGAGGGTATCGCGGCGCGCGCCGCAGGCTACGGCGAGGCGCGTGATTTCCGCGATGCCACGGGTGATGAGGGCGGCTGTGGAGTTAAAGCCCAGTCCCGCGCCGGCGGCGATGCCGGCGGCGATGGCGATGACATTCTTGAGCGCGCCGCCGAGTTCGACGCCGATGACATCTGAAGACGTATAGAGGCGGAGGGTCTCGGAAGAGAATTCCTGCTGGATGAGGGCAGAGATTTGCGGGTCGCTGAAGGCCACAGTGACAGCAGTGGGCTGGCCCTGCGCGACTTCGAACGCGAAGCTGGGTCCGGAGAGCGCGCCAATGGAGAGCAAGCGGCCTGCCGGCTCGAGGGTTTCGGAAAGGACCTGTGTCATGCGGAAGAAGGTGCGGTCCTCAAGGCCCTTGGTGGCGCTTACGACGAACTGGCCCGTGCGTAGATGCGTGCGAATGCGCAGGAGCGTGGGACGGAGAAACTCCGAAGGGATGACGGAGACCAGGATGTCGGCGGCCGTGATGGCGGCGCAATCACCGGTGACGGCGAGGTCCTCAGGGATTGGAAATCCGGGAAGGAATTGCGTATTTTCGCGGGCGTCTGCGATTTGCTGCGCCAGTTCCGGGCTGTGCGCCCAGAGCGTGACCTGGTGTCCGCCGCGGCGGCAGAGGGAGAGGGCGATGGCGGTTCCCCACGCGCCGGAACCGAGGACGGTTATGCGGCTCATGCGGGTTTTTTCGCTCCGAAGCGGGCTTCTGCGCCGTTGAAGAGGCGGCGGATGTTCTGGTGATGCTTGACGACGATGAGTAGAGCAATGACGCACTCGACCGCATAGAAGACTGCCGGGTGCGGGCCGGGCGGGAAGAACCACGCAAAGACCATGAACGAGATGGCCGCGACGATGGAGCCCACCGAAACGTAGCGGCTGAGCGCGAAGGTCACGGCAAAGACGCCGATGGCGGCCAGCGCGGCCCAGGGCGAAGCGACAAGAAAAACGCCGAAGCCGGTGGCCACGCCTTTGCCGCCATGAAAATGCAGCCAGCAGGTGAACATGTGCCCGAGAACGGCGAACAGAGCCGCGAGCGCTTCCGCGCGGCGCAGTGGGTCGGTAGACGGAGAGGCGGAGGGCATGAGCCACGCGCCGAGCGCTCCGCCCAGCCAGACTGCGGAGCTGCCTTTGAGCACATCGAGAAGAAACGTAGCCGCACCCAGGCCCATGCCGCCAGTGCGCAGCACATTGGTAGCGCCAATGTTGCCGCTGCCCACGGAGCGGATGTCCTGGCGGCGGAAGATGCGCACCAGCAGGTATCCCACGGGGATGGAGCCGAGAAAGTATGCGGCGACCGCGATGGCAATGTAGGCAAGGATCACAACGAAAGTGAGTGTAGCAGGTGAGGGTGACGGATGTGGAAGCGCCTGGAGCAGTCCTCAATAGAGCGCGTTACGCGCGGAGCGGACCTCGGCGGCGAGGACCTGCAGGATTTTGAAGGCCAGCGTCGGATTCGACTCCATCAGCGCCGTAAATTCTGTGCGGCCGAGAAAACCGACCTGCGCTCCGGCGCGCGCCACCGCTGTGAGCGAATAGGGCTGGTTGCTGATGAGTCCGGGAAGGCCGAGGAGAGAACCGTCTCTTGCCTCGACCGAGAGGATGGCCTGACCTTGATGCGAGTCCATGCTGAGCGTTGCTTTCCCCTCGAGAAGGATATAGAGACCCGCGGCGGGATCGTCCTGGTGAAAGAGGATGCGATCGGTGTCGCAGATGATGGGCGTCGCGCGGTCGTTGAGCGCGCGGATCAACTCGGGGTCGGCGAGAAACGCAGTAGAGTCGAGCTGCACGAATGGCCTTTCCTGGAGTAAAGAGAATTTCATCGACGAGCTCCGCCCAGGGAGCGTTGGCCCCATCATTTCATCGGGCTGGAGACCTTCTCTGTGACCTACATCACGTTTTGACGTGAGCAAGTTCAATCTCCTCGAAGAATGAGTGATTTATCTCACTTGAAATGGCATTTGTGGGGTGCGAGCCGGGCCCTCGGTGGAACTTGGCGTGGAGCTGAGGCTTCGAAGCGTTCGCGGCGGCATTCCGGCGTCCCTTGCTCGATTACAGTAGAGATTGTCACCCATGGCCGGAATCCTCAGGAAGATACGTACTACGCTCGAGATGATCAAGTGGGAACACTCGATCTTTGCGCTGCCCTTTGCATTGACGGCGATGCTGCTTGCGGCGGGCGGGCTGCCCGGCTGGCGCACGGTGGCGTGGATCGTGTTGGCCATGGTGGCGGCGCGGTCGGCAGCCATGGCGTTTAATCGCTGGGCCGACGCGGACCTTGACGCTGCCAATCCCCGCACGCGGAATCGGGCGATTCCGGCAGGGTCGTTGACGCGGAAGTTTGTGCTGGGCTTTACGTGCGTCGCGGAGCTGGTATTTTTGCTGGCCGCGGCGGAGCTGAACCGGCTGACGCTGGAGCTTGCGCCGGTGGCGCTGGCGGTGCTGCTGGGCTACAGCTACCTGAAGCGCTTTACGCGCTGGTCGCACGTGGGGCTGGGACTGTCGCTGGGGCTAGCGCCTACGGCGGCGTGGATTGCGGTGCGCGGCAGCCTCGACCCGCGCATCCTGGTGCTGACCGGAGCGGTGACGCTCTGGGCGGGCGGCTTCGACGTGCTCTACGCCTGCCAGGACTACGAGCACGACCGCGCCGCGGGGCTGCACAGCCTGCCGCAGGCGGTGGGGATTGCGGCCGCGTTCCATGCCGCACGCGCCATGCACGTGACCGCGCTTTGGGCGCTGGCGTGGTTTGCCTGGCTCTTCCATTTTGGTCTTGCGGGCTGGCTGGGCATTGCCGCTGTGGGCCTGCTGCTGGCCTATGAGCATGCACTGGTTTCGCCGCGCGACCTGCGCCGGCTGAATGCCGCATTCTTCACCATGAACGGCGTGATCGCGCTGGTGTTTTTGGCATTTGTGTCGGCGGATTTGTGGCTGCGGCGGTGAGAAGGACAGGGAGCGAGGGAGCAAGGGAGCGAGGGAGCAAAGAGCGAGTTGTCACGAATCGCGACACCCGGCTCACGAACCACGATCCGCGAATCATGCCCCGCGGTTCCCGTTGGGCTCACACGCTGATGACAGGGACGGGCGAGTCGCGCACGATGGCGTAGGTGAGATCGCGCAGGCGGCCCTGGACGCCGGGCCGCGGGCTTCTGCCGATGATGAGCGCATCGGCGTCCGACTGCTGGATGGCCGCAACCAAGGCAGCCTTGACCGGCCCGGCGGTGATCCGGACCTGCGCGTGGGAGCCGACTTTTTTCTGCAAGGCATCGATGCGTTCGCACGCCTCTTGCTTCTCCGCGAATTGAATCTGCTCTTCGAGGTCAAGGCGCACCGGCAGTTTGGGGTCAGAGCCCTGAATGGCGTGAATGATGCGAAGGTTGGCGTTCGCCTGCTGCGAGGCTTGGTGGGCATAGCGGAGCACGCGTTCCGAGTCTCTGCTGAGGCCAATGGCGCAGAGCCATTCGCGATGCTCCATGGGGCGCGGCGCGATGTCTACGGCATGAAGGCTGGTCGCCACCGGGCAATCCGCTGCGTCGAGCACCTTGGCTGTGGTCGAGCCGAGAAGCATGCGCCGGAAGACTCCAGCATGGGTTGGCATCATGATCAGGTCGAAGCCATGATGCGCGGCTTTTACGATTTCGCGCGCCGGATCGCCGGCCACAAGAATTCTGGGAAACTGCGCGAGGGGAAATTGTCTAGCGAGAAAGGCATGGAGCTTCCTGCGGCCGATCGCCTCATGTTCCTCTGCAATCTCACCGGGCGCGCGGACGTATTGCTCCAGGCCGCTATTGCTGAAGGGGTTGAAAACATGAATGAGTGAAACGCGGGCGTCGAGCAACGCCGCCGCGCGTTTCAGGTACGGACCCATTGCGATGGCGGACGGAGAAAAATCGACGGGAAACAGAATATTTGTAATAAGCCCCATGCTTTCCTCCCGGGACCGGATAGAATTGTACCTCTTCAGATTCATGCGGCCGCGAAACGGCTCGAAATTCGCGGAAAAGCTACGGCTATTCACGTGGCGCACGGTGCTGCCGCGGGCTAATTCCGGGCTCAACCGGCCGGCGCGGGAGCATAATGTTAGCCATGAAATCACTCAGATTGGCGGTGGTTTTCTTTGCGCTCGCGGTGTGCGCCGTGACGGCTGCAACGGCGGCGCCGGCGTGCGATGTGAAGGCGCAAGTGCCCGATGCGGCGCGCACCTTTTCGACATTGAGCGGCAGCAGCCCCTGGGTTGAGTACCCATCCCTGGGATATGCTCCCGATGCCACAGGGGAAGGCGCCATGTACGCGCAGTACTGGATCGACCCGAACGGAGCGCCCTCGGTTTTCATGTTTCAACCGGGGAGAGAAGACGAGATTTATATTCGCTATTGCTTCACAGCAGGAGGCCAGCTTGCCAGCATCGGATTGGTTGTGAACACGGCGTGGGAATGGGGGTATCGGCTGGACGGCACGGTCACCGCAGGCGTCTTGCAGGTGCAATCCTCCAGCTTCTTCAACAATTACAGTGGCGCTACGATCGATCGGCCCGCCCAGGCGGACAGCATTGCGAATGCGTTGAAGCCGGTTTTGTATCTGGAGACGAGCAAGCTGCCGTTTGCGGCCCTGCTTGCCCAGCCCGCGAAGCTGCCCGCCCGATAGGCTTGGGCCTGCCTGGCGCGGCGCGCGAGGTCTTTGACCGCATGCATTCGTCCTGTTGGCTTTCGTGGTTTCCCACCCTTTCGCAAGAAGCGCGAAAGGATGGGGCACGGGAAGGTTCTTCTTCAAGCGGTCCGAGACCATGGAAGCACGGGCGACGCGCGGTTGATATGATTCTGCGCATGAAGAAGCACCGTGTTTTGGCGGCGAGCGTTGCGGTGTCGTTCGCGTTTTGCGGAGGGCCTGGGATTTTTTCGCAGACGCAAGCTGCGGCTTCCGCTGCGGCGAACCAGGTTCCGTTTGTGGGCTGCGCGTCGGACGGGCAGGCGGGACCGCTAGCGGCGCCGGCAGGAAAGAGCAAGGCGGTTGCGGTTTCCGCTTCTGTGGCGCAACGGCTCGCCTACTACCAGGCACAGTACGGCCCCGGCGTTCTTGCGCCGCGGGGCTGGCATTGCTTTTCAACTTACGGCTCGAATGGCGCCAACCTGTTCATTAGCCCCGATCCGATCGACGGGAAAACGGTGCTGCTTTCGAGCAAATGGAAAGGATTCACGGGTCCGGCCATTCAGATTTCCGTCTCCTCGGGCGGAACGTCGGGAAGGTTCGAAGTTGCCAAGGTGATTGCGCGCGTTTTCCCGGCGTACAAGCAGTTTGCGCAGAATGTGATCGCCGAGGGGCTGGAGCCGGGGAGCGATTTTCCGTTTGGCCCCTATGCGAACGACAAGCTGACCTACCGCGGCACGAATATTGTGGAGTTTGAGACTCCTGCGAATACGGCGGGGCTGGGAACGGATACGCGGCTCGAGGCAAATGCCAGCCCAATCGACGGCGTTGACCTCATTACCGGCCAGGATACGGACTTGATTCAGCTCACCGCGCGGGTTTCGGCGAAGGACCGCGATCTGATTCCGCTGATCGTGAAGCAGGTGGAGAGCGACGCTGCGAATGAAGCGCAGTAGCGGCTGCGTCCGCTCGCCTGATATGGTGCGAAAGGGAAGGGCGTGTGCGGGTAGTAGCCGGTTACACGCGACTATTTCTCTGACCACGTGAAATCGGGCCTTGAGATCTGTGGTTTCCCACCCATTCGCCCAAAAGGCGGGCGAATGGATGGGGCACGGGAAGGTTCGTCTTCACGCGGTCCGATTCACGCGGTCAGAGACCAGGAGCGGAAAACGAAGGCATGAAGATTGCCATTCAAGGAGAGCCGGGATCGTTCAGCCACGAGGCGGCGCTGAAGCTGGTGGGCGGGGCGGAGATTGTGCCGTGCGCGCTCTCGGCCGAGGTGTTTCGGGCTTTGGACGAGGGCGCGGTGGATGCGGCCGCAATTCCCATTGAAAACAGCCTGGCGGGATCGGTTCTGGAACATTTTGACCTGCTGCTGAAGCACGACGTCGAGGTGGTGGAGGAGACGCTGGTGCGCATTCGGCACAACCTGATTGCCATTTCCGGCGTGTCAATCGGCGAAGTCGAGCGGGTTTTTTCGCATCCAGTGGCGCTGGCGCAGTGCCGGCGGTTTCTCGCGGCGCATCCGGCAATGAAGGCCATCGCGTTTTACGACACGGCGGGGAGCGTGAAGCAACTGATGGAAGTCCGCGACCGCAGCGTGGCGGCCATCGCCAGCGAGGCGGCGGCTGCGATGTACGGCGCGGAGATTCTGGAGCGCGGCATTGAAGACAATCCGGAGAACTATACGCGGTTCTTCCTGGTGCGGAGGGCCAGCGAGGCCCAAACCGAGCGAAAATTGTCCGATGCGGAAGCGAACAAGATGAGCATTGCTTTCACTCTGGAACACCGGCCGGGGTCGCTGGTGGCGGCGCTCGGCGCATTGAGCGCGGTGGGAACTAATCTGACGAAAATTGAATCGCGGCCAGTGCATGGCAAGCCGTGGGAGTATATTTTCTACGTCGATTGCCAGATCGGGTCGAGCGCGGAGGGAGAGCGCGCGCTGGAAGCGCTCGACGCGCACTGCGGCATGGTGAAGGAGCTGGGCCGCTATCGCGAAGCGCGGAGTGCTTGAAGGCGTGAATCGTGGTTCGTGACGAGGGAAGATCGAAGGCAAGGTTCACGAGCAAGATCCCGCAGGGGCTAAAGCCCGTACCCTTCAAACTAATCGACTATTTACGTACGGGCTAAAGCCCGTACCCTTCAAACTAACCTGAGTTTGCGTACGGGCTAAAGCCCGTACCCTTCAAACTAACCTGAGTTTGCGTACGGGCTAAAGCCCGT
>CAZMWL010000032.1:0-43743 GCA_964569985.1 uncultured Occallatibacter sp. | reverse complement strand
AGGTCGCCCTCGTTCTCGCGGTCCTCGTCGTCGACCACGACGACCATGCGGCCGGCGCGGATTTCGTCGAGTGCGCCGGGGACGTCGGTGAAGGGAGGCTCGGGAGTGCGGGGCGATTGGGGCATGACGCGCCTCTTTATTTTCGCTTATCAATACGGGGAATGCCAAAAGGGTGGGGAACGCCCGAATGGGGCGGGGCACGCTAACCTCCGCTAATTCCCAGAAAGGAGGGGGGCCCAAATTGCCGTCTGCCATGCCCGCCACTGATCGGCCGGGATGGATGGCCAGCGCAAGGCTCCGAATTCGACCCAGGCTTCGCGGTACTTTAGCCACGCTTTGTCTGCATCGCGGATTTGCGGTGCGAAGCATTGGTCACCTTCGCAGTCTTTGAACTCGGCAAGCGCTTCGTGGTATTTGGCGTTCAGATTGCGGTCGAGTTGATTCAATGTGGATGGGTCGGTGTCTGAGGCCGGCGCCACACCGTTTTGGATGCCCTTCAGCGCCGCCAGCCAGGAAGCTGTCACCTTCAGATCGTCATCCTCGGTTATGGGGCCGCACCCGGTTCCTCCGTCGCAGAGAGCTACGTCCATGGTTCCGTATGCCTTGTGAAACGTCTGCCAGGCCGAGCGCAGTGCGAGGAACGAGGCTTTCATTTGTGGAGTGCTCGTTGCAGCGATGGCTGTCTCCAACTGACTGATTTCTTCGGCGCGCTTGTCCTGTTGAAGCCCCAGGCAGACGTAGCCGGCCTCGCGGCCATAGCTGCCTCCGCTGTTGTCACAAACGTCGAAATGCCCGCCCTGGCTGACGATCCTGTCGAAGCCTTTGAGGAGTTGTGCAGGCTCGTCGCTCTCAATTCCGCCCGCATATTGGCAGACAAATTGCCGGGCTAGCGGCAGGTTGCGAGCGACACCCTCACCATTGCCATAAAGCATCGCGAGCACCATCCCGTCCATTGCGTCGATATCCTCGGGGTCAGTGGCGCCCCCCGAGGCTGCCCTTTGTGCCGCTTTGACCTTAGCCGGATCGACGGGGTCACGGAAAAGACCGAGCATTGCGAGCACGCAGTATCTGGCTTTTTGAAAATGCTCCGGGCTGTGACTGTAGTAGAGGCTCACGGGATAGCACGCTGTCGTAGCCTGATCCCACGGCGCACGGTCGCGGTTCGCTGATGCAGGAAGCGGGACATTTGCTGAAGCTGCCTCCGCCAGCGTGGGCCGATCCCGCTCTGGCACGGCAACCATCGGGAGCAAGTCGCACGCATCATGGGCTTGTTGTGCCGGGGCCTCGCAAGCGCTCAACAGGAGAACCGACACAACGGCGTGGAAATATGCACTCTTCACAAGAGCGCAGCGAACCCAATGCCGCTCAGACATGTAGACCTCCGCGCCGATAGGATTCTTGTATCACAGCTGAATTGCATTGCAGGAGATTTGCGAAGGCTCACCTCGCTCGTTGCCCTGCTGGCGGGTCTTCAGGGGCCTGAAGACCCCCGCTCCCTCCGGTTTCCCCGATTCAGGAGCAGCAACTGCCGGCACGCTTATTTGGCCGGGCGGTAAACCCAGTAAAGGCCCGCAGGGAGAGATAGCAATCGCACAGAGTTGTGATTCTCTCCGGGGTACACGGTGAAGCGATCGTCGAGGCCCTTGGGCTTTGTTTCGTCGAGGAAATGGGCGAATGCGGTTGTGGTCGCCGCAAACCCAAGCTCATCGTCGCTGCCGACCGAGAGATCGAGACGAACCGGAGCAGCGAGTACGCTCAGGGCGCGGCGGGCGGCGTTGTTCATCAGGGGGTCGTCCGGGAAAAGAGCGGGACTGGCGGCGACAATTCGCCGAAACAGGCCGGGGCGCTGCTCCAGCGCGTAGAGGGCGAATTTTCCACCCATCGAATGACCCAGCAATCCGCGGTCGGCGGGATTGGTGCGATAGGTGCGATCAATAAAAGGAATGAGTTCGTGCTCAAGAAAATCGAGAAACAGGTCAGCGCCACCACCCCCACCGCCCAGGGATTGGGGGATCGGGGTTGGCGAGAAATCCTGCGCGCGGAGAGCCATCGCGTCTTTGGCCGGCGATTGCCCAATGTTGACAATGATGACCGGGGGCATGCGCTGGGAATAGATGTTGTTTTCCTGAAGGAACGCCATCAGGGGGAAGTGCCAGCCATCGAGGACATAGAGCACGGGGTACGCCTGTTTTGAGGCGGAATAGTTTTCCGGCAAAGAAATGAACAGGTCGTAGGACCGGCCGATCTTTGAAGCGGTGATCGTGCGCTGCTCCGTGCCGGCGAGGGCGACCGGAGGTGCGGGTGTTTGGGCCAGCGAGGCAGCAGCGCATATCAGCAACGCCGACAAAGTAATCCGTGCCGTCCATCGAATCATGCTTTGGATTCTAGCTTGAATACAGGCCTCAAGTGGTCGCCAGTTCGGAAGCCGCACCGCTTCCGGTTCACGGGCGGCAATCACCCTGACCAAAGGCGACGCTCCGGCTGATCTGGCGTAACCTGACTGGATACGGGATTAACACGAAGGTCACCGCTTCCCTTCCTTCTAGTTCCATATAATCCTGTATGTGCCCGGGAGATGGCCCGCCGCGGGCTGTACGTCTCTTTGAAATGGAAAGAACGCAGGATTCTGCCGATAGCCCCTTCCAGATCCCCCCGAAGGAGGGATGATGTCCCAACCCCACAAGTCCGGCGCGTCCGACAAGTCCGGCAGCCCCCACAAGACCGGCATCTCTGACAATTTTGTTGCCGCAATCGCCTATTTCTCGCCCGTTCCGGCGTTCTTCTTCCTGGCTGTCCACCGCTACAACAAGAGGCCCTTCGTGCGGTTCCACGCCTGGCAGTCTCTGGTATTCAGCGCATTTGTCACGCTATTCGGCATTGTCCTGGAATTTGTCCTGCCGTATCTCAAATTCCTGGGGTTTCGTGTGCTCCTGGTCCTGTTCTGTATCGTATGTGTGGCAATTTTCCTCATATGGCTGTGGTGTGTGATCGGCGCGCTGAATGGCAAGCGCTGCCGGCTCCCGCTGATTGGGAATTGGGCCGATGAGCAGGCCTATCGGTAAGTGGGTCTTTGACGGCATGATTTCGTTCCCGTGGAGTTCGTGCTATCCCACCCCTCCGCCCAAAATTCGGGCGAAAGGATGGGGCACGGGAAGGTTTATCGTCAAGCGGTCATAGACCTAGCCGACCGTTTCATCACAAAACGCTCCCGGTTTCGGCCGGTTTCACGAGCAACAAAAACGCCGCCCAAAGGCGGCGTTTTTGTTTGAACTGGCGAAAGTGTTACAACGTGGATTCAATCTCAAAGCCCCAGGCCTCGAGCAAGGCCTCCGGGATATATTTGGAATTCTTATTGCGGCGCGCCCACTCACGCAGGCGGGTTGACCGGATGAACTGATCCGGTGGCAGCTTGAACTCCTTGGTGATCGACTCGAAGGAGGTGACTGTGGGCACAACCGGGCCAATGGGCTCTGGTTTGCCCCAATTCGGATTTCCACGACGCTTTGCCATTGATTTTTGTGTCCTTGAAAGGAGGTTTTACGGTTCATCCTCGGAGCGGGGCTGGGGGTTCAGTAGGGCCCGAGGAGCATTAATATCCATTTTACGGATATTTTGTTCAAAAATCAATAGGAAAGAGGGGTTGGGACGAGATTGAAGCCGGGAATCATGCGCGGGTTTGATGGACTATAAATGATTGAATTTATGATTTTTACAGGAAGTCTGCCGGGTGGGACGAGGAACAGAGGTCCGGGTTTTGCCGTATTACGGTGGAAGCGGGGCGGGCGGCGTGACAGGATATCTTTATGAGAACCTTTAGGGCGGCGATTGTAGCGTATTTGGCACTGCTGGCAGGGGTTGCGCCGTGCCGTGCCGTGGAGTTAACCATCAGCCGGGAGGCGTTGGAGCGGACCCTGAAGCAGCAGCTCTACAGCGGACCCGGCGGCCGGTATTACCTGAAAGGCGGGCCTCGCTCGGCCTGCTTTATCGCCACCGAAGACCCCCATCTGGCGTTTGAGCAGGACCGGATCGTGGTGCGGGTGAAAACCGTGGCCCGGCTGGGGACGCCCGTGGGCGGAGCGTGCCTTGGGGTCAGCCTGACACTGCCGGCCGAGGTTTCGCTGGCGCCGGATGCGGAGGGGGAGACGATCGGGTTCCGCGACGCGCAACTGGACAAGGTTTCGGACCGGAAAGAGATCAACTTTGTGCTGGCGCCCTTCCTGCGCGGGCAGGTGCCGAAGAGCATGAAGGTGAATGCGGCCGATTTGCTGCGCAAGGCGCTGGAGGGCTCGACGGCTTCTTCGGGGTACAAAGTGAATCTGGAGCGGCTGAAGATTCATTCGGTTCAGATTGAAGGCGACAAACTGGTGGTGGACGCGGACGGGGATTTGAGCGTGGAGTGAAAGAGCAGCTTCCAGCTTCTAGCGATTAGCTTTTAGCTCGGGCGTGCGGGAGCGAAATGTCTCAGGTGCACCGAAATTGATGCAGAAACCGGCCACAGCCGTTGCTTTCTGAGGTCAGACCACTAGGTTAAAATAGATGTAGGAAAACCCAAAATCCGCAATGATAAAATTCTGAGGTTTGGAGAAAAGAATGCCTGACGCATCGTGTGATATTGGCCTCATCGGCCTTGCCGTTATGGGACAGAATCTTGTCCTCAACATGAACGACCACGGCTTCAAAGTGGCAGTGTTCAATCGCACCGTTTCAAAGGTCGACGATTTTGTGGCCAACGAGGCCAAGGGGACCGAGGTAGTGGGGGCGCACTCGATTGAGGAGCTGGCTGGCCTGCTGAAGCGGCCGCGGCGCGTGATGCTGATGGTGAAGGCCGGCGACACCGTGGACCAGATGATCGATCACATTGTGCCCCATCTCGAAAAGGGCGACATCATTATCGATGGCGGAAATTCGCTGTTCACGGATTCGACGCGGCGCACCAAGTCGCTGGCCGAGAAGGGGATTCTGTTCATCGGCACGGGGGTTTCAGGCGGCGAAGAGGGCGCGCGCAACGGACCGTCGATCATGCCGGGCGGCAACCCGGCAGCGTGGCCGCATGTGAAGCCGATCTTTCAGGCGATTGCAGCCAAGGTGGACGATGGCACGCCCTGCTGCGACTGGGTGGGCGAAGAGGGCGCCGGGCACTTTGTGAAGATGGTGCACAACGGTATTGAATACGGCGACATGCAACTGATCTGCGAGGCCTACGACCTGCTGAAGCGCGGGCTCGGACTCACGGCCGACGAGCTGCACACAGTGTTCGCCGAATGGAACAAGGGCGAGCTCGACAGCTACCTGATCGACATCACGCAGCAGATCTTCGCCAAAAAGGATGACGACGGCTCGCCGTTGGTGGATAAGATTCTGGACACGGCGGGACAGAAGGGCACAGGCAAGTGGACGGTGATCAGTGCGCTCGACGAGGGCCAGCCGGTAACGTTGATCGGCGAATCGGTGTTTGCGCGCTGCCTGTCGGCGCTGAAAGACGAACGCGTGGAAGCCGAGAAGGTGCTGAAGGGGCCGAAGACAGCGGCCAAGGTGGGCGACCGGGCGAAATTTATCGAAGATGTGCGGCGGGCGCTGTTCTGCTCGAAGATCATCAGCTACGCGCAGGGCTACATGCTGCTGCGGGCTGCGGGCAAGGAGTTCAACTGGAACCTGAACATGGGCGGCATCGCGCTGATGTGGCGCGGCGGATGCATCATTCGCAGCCAGTTCCTGGGCAAGATCAAGGACGCGTTCCGCAAGAACAAGAAGCTCGACAACCTGCTGCTCGACAAATATTTCTCGCGGCTGGTGAACAAGTACCAGGCGTCGTGGCGCAAGGCGGTAACGCACGCGGTGAAGCTGGGCGTGCCCACGCCGGCGTTCTCAACGGCGCTCAACTTCTTCGACGGCTATCGCACCGGGCGGTTGCCGCAGAATCTGCTGCAGGCGCAAAGAGACTTTTTCGGCGCGCATACTTACGAGCGAATTGACAAGCCGCGCGGCGAGTTCTTCCATACCAACTGGACGGGACACGGCGGACGGGTTTCGTCGAGCACGTACAACGTGTAAAGACAGGGATTTGGGAACAGGGGACAGAACTCAGGCGGCGATTTCCGGGGTGGAAATCGCCGCCTTTGGTTTGGTGCGGAATTTCGATGCGGACCGGCGGGTTCAGCGCAGGGTGTCGACGGGGGCGGGGTCCATGTCGCTGTAGACCTGGTTTTCGCCGCCCATACCCCAGCAGAAGCTGTAGGCGTGCGTGGCCACGCCGGCGTGAATCGACCATAGCGGCGAGACGACGATGTCCTTGTCCTGCATCACGATGTGCTTGGTCTGCTGCGGCGGGCCCATCAGGTGGAACATCCGATCCTTCTCTGGCAGGTTGAAGTACATGTAAATCTCCGAGCGGCGATTGTGCGTATGCGGCGGAAACGAGTTCCACACGTTGCCCGGGTGCAGGTGGGTTACGCCCATCACGAGCTGGCAGCTGCGGGCGCCTTCGAGGTGAATGTACTTGCAGATGGTGCGCTTATTGCAGGATTCCTGGCCGCCCAGCTCCATCGGATTGGCGTCTTCCTTGCGCACCAGGACCACGGGATACGTCGCATGCGCCGGATAGCTCATCAGATAGAAGACCGCTGGATTGGCTTTGTCTTTCGACGCAAAGCTGACCGGCTTGGTGCCCTTGCCCACATAGAGAACGTCGAGATTGTTCAGCTCGTAGACCTTTCCGCCGGCGGTGATCGTGCCCGCGCCACCAATATTGAGAGCGCCCAATTCGCGCCGCTCCAGGAAGTACTCCGCTCGCAACTCGGGATATGTGGGCAGTTCGAGCGCGGCTTCGAGCGGCGTCGCATAGCCAACGATCGCGCGCTCCAGCTCCACCCATGCGAGGTTTAGTTTGCAGGGCTCATACAGGTCGTTCAGAAGATACGCCTCGCGCAACTCCTCGGTAGTCATGCGCGCATAGCGCACGGAGTCTGCCATATATACCGTCTTCATCGTGTCTCCTAAAACTGTTATCAGCCTTCAGCTTCTTCGCTTGCAGCGCATGCGATGCGAGCTATGACAACTTCGTCGCTACAACTCCATTTTACTGCGCGGGCGGAGTGGGGGGTTTGGTCGGATCCCAGTTGTCGGTGCCGCGCAGGAAGACGGCCGGTTCGTATTGTTTGGCTTCATCGGGCGTGAGGAAATGCGTGTGCGGGTCGCGTTGATCGTGATGCGCGCCGGGCCCGGTGGAGTCGAATTCGGCGTAGAAGGCCGTGTCGAGCGAATGAGCATCCCCGGGACGCCATGCCCGCCAGCCCGCGGGATCGATCTTGTCATCCATCTCGGTGTGCATATAAATGACCGTCGCGTAAGGCCGCCACGGACGGCCGAGGAAGATAGGGCCGGTGACGCCGGGATCGGCGGTGAGCCGGCAGTGGTCGAAGACATAGCCGGAGTCCTGCGTGGGATAGTGCTTGGACTGCGCAGTAAGATAGCCCCCTCCGTGCGGAGTGGAATGGATCTCGCAGTTCTCAAAGACGGCTTTGCTGTCGCCGAAGATGAAGTCGACGTTGCCGGCGACGTAGCAATCGGAAAAATACTGTCGCGTGACGGCGCAGTTTTGCCCGTCCGGGCCGCAGTGCGTGCCGAGATAGACGGTGTCCTGATTGCCGAGGAGGCGCACGTTGTGGAAGATGGCGCGATCGCCGGTGACGAGAATGGCGAGGGCCTGCGAGCCTTGCGAAACCTGCTCGTGCGTCTTGTTGAAGTCGTTCTCGATGGTGATGTTTTCCGCAAAAAAATCATCCGCAGTAACGTTGACTGTGGCGGAGTGGAGCGTGCCGCCGTTCTGGCCGGCGCTGCGATCGTTGACGATGACGGTTTTGGCGGGATCGGGATTGGCGCTGCGAATGGTGATGTTGGGCTTGTCGATGGTGAGTATTTCGCGATAGACGCCGGGCGAAACGGAGAGAACCGCGCCGCCGGTTTTGGGCGCCATGTCGAGCGCGCGCTGGATGGAGTAGTAGTCGCCGGTGCCGTCGGCGGCCACGTAGAAGGTTTTGTCTTCGGGCGGAATTTTGCCGGCCATCTCGGGAGCGGTTTTGTCATCAGGGAACGTAACAAAGCGGGCGTCGCAGTCGAGCGGCTGGCCGGGCGCGGAATCGGGCGCGTTGGTGTCGGTCACGTCGTCGCCTTTGGGAATCAGGTTGCCGAGGTGAGGGCCAATGGTGATGTCGGCGTCCTGGTTGTAGAAGAGTGAGTCCTTCTGGTCGTCGGCAAAAACGTTGTCGAGCTTGATCTCGAGCTTGTGGCCCGGGTCGGAGTCGAGGCCGTAGAAGGTGTAGACGCCGGGGGTGAGAATGTGCACGTTTTCGAGCGTGATGTCGTTGTAGATGGGCAGGCGATTGCCGGTAAAGGTGGTGTAGTGCGGCGTGAAGACCAGCGGGTTGGGCGTGTTGCGAATGCAGACGTTGCGGTAGAGAACCTGATGAACGAGGCCGCCGCGGCTGCGATCGGACTTGATGCGGAGGCCGTTGTCCGCGCCGTCGATGGTGAGGTCGTCGACGAGAAGGCGATCGACGCCGCCGAAGGTGCCGCTGCCGATGGACATGCCGTGGCCGCTGTAGAAGTGGTTGTGGAGGACGGACATGTTGGAGACGCTGCCCATGCCGCTGGGCTTGAGACAGACATCGTCGTCGCCGGTGTGAATGTAACTGTAGGCGATGGTGATGTTTTTGGAAGACCCCGGATCGATGCCGTCGGTGTTGCGCGCGGTTTTGGGGGTCATGATTTTGACGCCCCACGCTGTGAATCCGTCGGTCTGATTGATGGAGACGTGGAAGCCGGGCGAGTTACGCAGCGTGATTTTGTAGAGGATGAAGCCGTCGACGTGGCGCAGGGCGATCATGGAGAAAACGGACTGCTGTTCGTCTTTCACCTTGGCTTCGTGCGCGAGATCCCACCAGGTAACGTCCTGACCAAGGAGAGTTGCGCCGCCGCGGGCGTCGATGGAGCCTTCGCCCATGATGCCGGAGTTTTTAGCGCCGTCGCCCGAGATGAGCGGCTTGCAGGCGCGGCCGCGCGTGGAAGAAACAGTGCCGCAGCCGCCGGGCACGGTGTCGTACACACGGGGATCGCGCGAGGCAACGAGTGCGGTGTTCTTATCGACGACGAGTGTGACGCCGGGGCGGAGGGTAAGCGGGCCGGTGAGGAGGACGTTCTTCTTGCCGTGGGCGCGGAGGACGACAGCCTGGCCTTGAGCGCAGTGGTCCATCGCGTCTTGAATGCGGGCTGTGGAAAGCTTTTGCTCGTCGGCCAGCGCGATATTGCCATGACTGGAGACGATGTCGGCATCAAGGGTGACGCACGCGGGAGGAATTTTGGGCTCGGTGACGGTGCGTGTGTCCTGGGCTGACAGCGAGACCAAGGCAACGAACGGAAGCGCAGCAAGAAAGACACGAGCTGGACGCATGAGATTCTCCAATCTGCGTGGGCTGAAACGGCGAAATGAGCTGGCAAGCGTAGCACGATCCAAGTGGACTGACCACTGGAACCTTCCAACTGTATAGGAGCGGAGCGGTAGGTCGTCAAGCCCTGGCTCGACTATGCGTAGGCGGAAGAATGGAAGTTCGGAGAAAGCTCGAAGCGATTGCTGGTCTGACCTTTAGGGCGATAGAATCGAGGCGGTTCGCGAGGAACTTTTTAGAGGTTTTGGAGACAAGCTACGCCAGGTAAAAATTGGAGAAACGCCATGAAATCGCTCTTCCCTTTTGTTATGTCAGCCGTTCTGGCGGCAGGCCTTACCGCCCAGGCACAACTGCCGCAAGCGAACGCGGCGGCGCCACCGGCAAAGGTGCGGATTGCGCTGATTGGTGACTCCACGCAGACGAAGAGCGCCGGATACGGGCTGGGATTTTGCGCGAATCTGACCGACGACGTGATTTGCATCAACGATGCCAAGGGCGGAGCGAGCACGAAGACGTACTACAACGAGGGCTACTGGACGAAGGCGCTTGCGGACAAACCGGACTACATGCTGATCCAGTTTGGACACAATGACGAGGAGTCGGCGCAGCACGCGCCGCGCGAGACGAATCTCGTGACAGAGTATCCTGCGAATCTGAAGCGGTATGTGGAGGAGGCGCGGGCGCATGGTATCGTTCCTGTGCTGGTGACGCCGCTGTCGCGGCGCTACTACGGGGATGACGGCAAGATTCATTCCGATCTGCTGGCGCACTCGGAGGCGATGAAGAAGGTTGCCGTCGAGGAGAAGACGCCGCTGATCGATTTGCAGGCGGACAGCATTGCGTATCTCGACATGTTGACCGAGACGCAGGCAAATGCATTGGGCATCACGAAGAAGGACGCGCAGGGCAACACGATTCCGGACAAGACGCATTTGAATGCGGAGGGATCGTATGTGTTCGGGCGCATAGTGGCTGTGGATCTGGGGAAGGCGGTTCCGGCGCTCAAGAAATATGTGCGGCCAGTGGCGGCAACGCTGCCGCCGGAACTGGCACGGACGGTGGCGATTCTGCATGGTTCGCCGGTGAAGATTGTGCTCGCCGGCGACTCGACAGTGAACAACGGCGGAGGATGGGGGCCGGGATTCTGCGCCGACCTGACGCCCAACGTGGACTGCGTGAACCTGGCTCGGAACGGGCGCAGCTCGAAGAGCTACTACGATGAGGGCGTGTGGAAAGACGTGCTGGCCGCACACGCGGACTACATTCTGATTCAGTTCGGACATAACGACATGCCGGGGAAGGGGCCGCTGCGCGAGACCGATCCGGAGACGACGTATGCGGCGAACATGCGCCGCTACATCAACGAGGCGCGCGCGGAGGGGGCACGGCCGGTGATCGTGACGTCGCTTTCGCGGCGCAACTACAAGGACGGCGCGCTGGTGGAGGATTTGACGGCGTATGCGAAAGCCGCACGGCGTGTGGCGGAGGAAGAGGGCGTACCGGTGATCGATCTGAATGCGGAGAGCACGCGATTGCTGCGCACCATGACGCAGGAGCAGGCGGATCAGTTCGACGCAGTGGGCCATCCGGACGCAGCGGGAGGCACGCTGGACCGGACGCATCTGAATGCGCACGGATCGGAAGTGTTTGGGCGCATGGTGGCCGATGACCTGGCGAGGATTTGCCCGGAATTGGGGCCGGATGTGAAAGGGCAGGCGATGACGACGGTGACGCCCCCAGTGACGAAGCAGCCTTAATGCTTTGGAGCTACGCGCGGCACCTGTTCGAGAATCCAGCGCACAAACTCCTTGCCGGCGGCGTAGTTGTCGTAGAGGGCGGGGAGCTTGCGGCCGTCGGTGTACTCGTTGTAGAGCCAGGGGTCGGTCATGGCGATGACGGTTCCCTTGCCGTATTTCGTTGTGGCCATGAAGATGTCGTCGCCTTCTGCAAGCACAGAGCGTGCAGGCTTGGTCACCGTGATGGTGCATACATCTTTTACATAAATGGTGTGCGGATGATGGAAGACGGGGCCTTTGCCGTCAATGCCGATTCTTCCCTGCTCCCAATTGGCGCCGACGACGTGCTTGCGCAGCACACTGTTGAAGTGGATGCCGAATTTGTCGCCGATCACATTGAAATGGTCGAGGTCGGCAAAGGACGTGTCGTTCTCCATAATGACAAGCACGCCGCCGGTATTGACCCACGCGGCGAGCTCGTCCGCGTCTTGAGAATTCGCAAAGTGCGCGTGGGGATTTTTGTCGAGGTTGTCGGGTGAGGCGATGACGTAGACGTCTGCGCCCTTGAGATTGGCGATTGTGGGTTCGGCGTCGTGCTCGCTGGTCTGCGCGCCGAATTCACGGAAGAGATGACCGAAGAGTGAATAGCCCGGATTGTCCCACGTGTTCCATTTGTAGTGGAAGTTCAGCTGCTGGCCGAAGGCGTCAGCGCGCTGCTGAGAGTTGAACCAGCCGTCGACAACGATAGTATCGCCGCGCGCCAGAGTGGACTCCGCGGCATACTCCATTTCGGCGCTGGCCATCAAAAACGCGCCCACGCCCTTGGGATCGTTGCTGACGACCTTCTCGCCGATGTAATAGGCGTAACTGCCGTCGCGATAGGGCTGGCCGCCGAGGCCTGAGGCCTTCACGGTGCCGGTGAGAGAAACGTCGTCGCCCTGGGTTTCGACGAAGTGCGTGAGGATGCCTTTGTAGCCACGTTGGGCGACGGCGAGAAGACCGTCGGGCTCGAGATCCGGCAGGTAGCCGCGGCGCACCCCCTTGGCGAGAGCGTAGACGAACATGCAGGCCGAGGAGGATTCAAAGTAATTTCCCTTTTCGCCGGGCTTATTCATCACGTCGTACCAGAGGCCCGTCTTACGATCCTGGAAGCGCGCGACGGCGGCGGCTTCACGGCGGAGGATGGCGATCAATTGCGCGCGGCCGGGATCGCCTTCGGGATAGAAACCGAGCGTATCGACGAGGGCCATCATGGTCCAGCCGATGCCGCGTGCCCAGAATTCCTGCGAGTCACCGGTTTGTGCGTTGGCCCAGCGCTCCTGCTTCGACGCGTCCCAGCCGTGGTAGAGCAGGCCGGTTTTGGGATCGCGCGCGTGCTGCTCCATGAGCACGAACTGCTTGGTAATGTCGGCGAATTCCTCGGGGTGATGGGAGATGGAGGCGTATTCGGCGCGGAAGGGCTCGGCCATGTAAAGGCCGTCGAGCCACATCTGGTTGGGATAGCGCTGCTTGTGCCAATAACCGCCCTCGGCATTGCGGGGCTGCGCGGCGAGCTGATTCCAGAGGAACGTGGCGGCGGTGAGGTAGCGCTTGTTCTGCGTGACGCCGTAGAGGAAGAGAAGCTGGCGGCCGAGGAGGATGTTGTCGAGCTGATGCTCCTCGGGCTTGAGCGTGGGGATGGATCCGTCGGGAGCGACGAGAGCGTCGACCGAGTTCTTGATGTAATTGAAGTCGCGCGGATCGACATCGGTGAGCCAAACGGCGCGCATGCCCTGGAGGAGCGTGCCGAGCTCGTAGTTCCAAGTCGCGCCGGAGGGGGCGAAACGGCCGTCGGGCCAGCGAGCGATGGCCGCATTGGCAGCGCGTTGCGACCAGGGCAGCGGATCGGGAGGCGCGGCGGGTACGCTTGCTCCGATAAAGGCAAGAACGGCGAGACTGCCAACAAGGCGGAGAGATTTCATGGGTGCTCCGGGCGAATGCGGTGCAGGGATTCCCACCCTTTCCGCAAACAACGCGGAATGGATGGGGCACGGGACGGAATTGCATCTCGCGCCGAACCCACTATACGCAGGGCGACGCGGTGAGGACAAATTGCATGTGCGGGCGGGGACGCCCGCACGACAGCCGGTCAGCCACCCCAAGAAACAAAGACCGTTTCTTGGGGACCCCGGTCAGGAGACCAGCGGTACACTTTTCGGGCAGTCGCGAGATTACGCTGTCTCAACGCTAATGCGCGGCGGGAGCGGGCCGCGGCGGCACGGCGGGAGTAGCAATCCAGCCATTGATGCGCAGCCAGTTTTCAAGCAGCGTGGGCCACTCGGCGAGCTCGGGATTGGACTGGCCGAGCGCCGTGCCGTGCGGGCCGGTTTGAAAGATGTGCATCTCGGCGGGGACGCCGGCCTGGACGAGCGCGGTGTAAAACACCACGCTGCTGAGCACCGGAACGCCTTGATCGGGGGTGGTGGCGTAGAGGAAGAAGGGCGGGGTGCGCGGCGTGACGTGCAGATCGGGTGAGAGATCGTTGAGAAGTTCGGGCGTGGGAGGAGTGACAAAGAGATTCTCCATGGCTCCGGTCTTGGCGATGCCGGTTTGCAGCGAGAGACCACCGTAGGAGCTGATGACGAAGTCGGGGCGGTCACTCGCACCTTCGACAGGATCGGCGGCCTGCGAATTGCCGTCGTCGAAGTGCGTGCCGACCATGCCCACGAGATGGCCACCGGCGGAGAAGCCCCACATGCCGATGCGATCGGGAGCGACGTGATACTCGGCGGCATGGCTGCGCACCCAGCGCACCGAGCGGTAGCCATCGAGAATGGGCTCAGGATAGCGGTAGCGCGGGCTGAGCCGGTAGGTGAGGACGAAGGCAGTGATGCCGCGAAGATTGAGCCATTCGGCAATCTGGGTGCCTTCCTTGTCATAGGCCAGATTGCGATAGCCGCCGCCGGGGCAGACGATGACGGCGGTGTGCGGGGCGGGACCGTAGCCCGAGAAGATTTCGAGATGCGGCTTGTCCTGCTCTTCAGTGCCGACGGCGCCCGGCGCGCCGTTGGGCCAGAGGTATTCGATCTGGCCGTGGGGCAAGGCCGGGTCGGGAGCGGCGGCGGGTGGCGGCGCGGCCGGGTTTTGCGGCGCAGACTGCGCATCGGCGCCGGGCATTGCAAACGCGAAGAGGAAAAAGGCGATGGCTACACGCGCCAGCCAAAGTGAATCTACGGATTTTCTATTCGGGACCATGAAGGCAGGACTCCAATCGCGATAAGGATTCTACATGCTTGCGGCGGAAAGAAAAAAGGTGCTGCCGGAAAACCGGCAGCACCTTGTGTTGAGAAAAACAGGTTGAAGTTTACCAGCTTATGCGCAGGCTGCCCTGCACCTTGCGCGGGGTGCTGTTTACCTGGGTGACGGTGCCGAACGAGGGGTTAACGATTCCATTGGTTACGCCAGATTGAACAGTCATGTTCTTGGTAGGAGTCGTCGTCACCTGGCCAGGCAGGCCATAGGTAACGTGGTTAGCAACGTTGGCCATGTCCAGTTCAAACTGCGCCTTCCACTCGTGATAGATGGGGAAGGTGCGCCTGAGGGCCATGTCCGTGTTGACCGCGTGCTGGCCAAACATGCCCAGCGGAGCGACACGGGGTGCATTGCCGGGAACGTAGTCGGCGGGCCCGACACCTACCGAGTAGGCCTGTCCACCGGCCGCTTCAGTCGAGGACCCGCTATACGTTCCATAGTTGCCCGAGGAACCAGTTGTACCGGCGACGTTGACCACGAACGCCAGAGGGTTGACGTACTGGACGTTTCCGATGTAGTTGGACGAGCTTGGGTCCCAGGTTGCTTTAGCCCCGCCCGGTGTTTTGCCAATGCTGTACTGCCGTCCCGGTTGCCCGGAAACGATGCTGGGCATGCAGGTGTTCAGAATCGAACTGCCGCCGCAGCCGCTGCCCACTGCCTGGACTGGCAGCCCTGAGTGGATGGTCTCAATACCGGAGACCGACCAGTCGCTGGCGATGGCCCGGTAAGCCCAGTTCTCCCCGAACATATGGCCGCGCCCCACGGGCAGTGCGTAGACCGCGGTAGCGATCAGATTCTGCGGCTGGTCGCCCGTGGAGAGTGAACGATCGAGGCGGTTGTTGTCGTAAACGCGGAAACTTCCCAGGTCGTCGATGTTCTTTGAGTAGGTATAGTTGAGCATCCAATTCAGGCCGTGGTTCGGACGCTCCTTGACAGTGATTTCCAGCGCATTCCAGTTCTCGTTGCCCACGAAGCTGGTGGTATCGCTGACGCCGCTGAATTGCGGGAAATTGACGAAATACGAGCCCACGGTGTTGCCCGTGTAGTAGTAATTCGCCAGTGTGGTGAAGGGATTGGGAGGGGTGAAACCGTAGGACTGAGCCTGCGTGATGTAGCCAGTCGTGTACGTAGTGTTCCCCTTCATCCCCAGCAGAGTATTGATGCAAGAGGCTCCGCTGCACGCCACTGCGGTGTTCGGCGCAGCGGAGGTTGTTGCATAGTTGTAACCGGCAAGTGCAGCGTAGCCCTCGGTCAGTTTATTGTTCGTGTTATACCTCGCATTGCTGACGCTGAGGAAATGCCCCTCGCTGCCCACATAGCTGATAGAAACGGCCAGGTCCTTGGTGATCTGCCGTTCAAGACCGAAGCTCCAGTTCTCGTACTCGGGAGTCCGCGATCCATAATAGGGATCCCAGTAGGTGGGAGACCCTGAATTGGCGCCCTTGAGCGTCGCCGTTTCAACCGTATATAACTCGGAAAGATTGGCGCCGGAGGGCAAGACTGACGAAGGCGCAGCCGTCGATCCGGTCCAGCCGCAAGGCGTAAAGCCGTCGCCGGCGACCATCGATCCTACGGACGCATAGCCGTTTCCGCCGGTGTCGGTGACACCGCCGCCCGCACTGGTGCAGGCCACCCCATCCCAATAGAAGGAAGGCTGGTTGCCATATGACGGGTAGGCTGAAGCTGTTGGAGTGAGGCCGGAGGTTGAAGGCGAACCGGACTGGCTGCCGCCGGTCCAGTCTCCGTGTGCGTATGCCAGGCCGTAGCTGGCGCGGATGACCGTCTTGGAATCGATCGCGTAGGCCAGTCCGAGGCGTGGCGCGAAGTTCTTCATCCAAGTGCTGGAGGGAATGTGCTCCCCGGTGTGAAAGCCGTCCGACGAGTTGCCACCAGCGAATGCCAGCGTGCCCACGTTTCCGCTAAGGGAGTTGGCGCCGGTCGGATTCAGCCAGGTGATCAGATCGTGCGCTTCGTGGATGGGTGTCCATACATCCCAGCGCAGACCAATGTTAACAGTCAGTTTTGAGGATATCTTGTAGTCATCCTGCGCCCAGAAGGACGGATCGATCCACCGCGTTCCCAATCCAAGGACGCCGACGCTGACGGAGCTGGAACTGACGGCGCCGAGCATATAGCTGGCGAACGACAGGCCCGAGTTGGTCACTACCGATCCGGTGGACGTATATCCTTCCGTTTGCGGGCCGGCGAATGTGTAGGTCATCGGTCCGGAATAGGTCAGGTTCTTGATGTAGTTGAACTGCACGGCGACATACTGTCCGCCGAAGGTAAAGTTATGCTTGCCATGCAGCCACTGAAAGTTGTCGGCGGCCGTGTAGGTATCGTTGACCTTTCCGTTCTCGTCGTAACCGCCGAACGTGGCAGGGTCCGCCGAGCTGGTGTCGCTGCTGAATGCGACGGCGGGAAAGTAACTCGCCTGGCCCGGTGGCGTGCCGAGCAGACCGGTTTGGGAAGCAGCATACGCAGGCAAATCGTTGGGCGTGAACGATACGCTCTTGTAGCGCCCGAACGCCAGCGATGCCATGTTCACCAAGTGTGAATTGATCGTCCACGTATCCTTCACGATGTCGATGTTGGTCTTCGGCGCGTACGACTGCGAAGTGTTGAACGGCGGGGGAAGATTGCCGCCGGAGTTGGTGCCGGTGCTGGCCTGACGCCCAAAGGCGACGATGATGCTGATCTGGTGCGACGAACTCGGGTTGTAGTCGATACGCCCGCCGTTGTACCAGTTGGAAAGTCCGGTGGGGTAGCCGCCAACGTAGTTGTTGGTGAGAGTGGTATTCGGGATGCTGGCCACGAGCGGCGCCAAATACCCGTTGATATAGCTCGATGCCTTCGAAATGCGGGCTGCCGGAATCTTATTGCCTGAGAATGCTGTGCGCACGCAGGGCCCTGCGACGCTGCCGACGGGATTGGTGTTGGTTGAAGTGCCGCCGGTGCAGTTGTAGCTGGTCTCAGTGTTTGGATCGTAGATGCCGTTGCTTAAATTACTGAAGTCGCCCGTCAGCATCGCCGGCGTAGGAAGAGTCAGAATCGCAGGATTCGGGCCGTTCTGGTTGCGATACTGGCCGTAGTTATAGAAGAAGAAAAGCTTGTTCTTGATGATGGGGCCGCTGAACACCAGACCCACTTCGTTCTGGATCTCTTTGGCCTTGAGACCGCCCAACGCGCACCAACTGGTTGACGCCGTCAATGCGGCAGAGCTGCACTTACCGCCGGGGGGTACAATCGCCCCTGCGATCAGGGTCGGAGTTTTGGCTGAGGCTTGCCAGGCATCGAGCACGGTGTTGCGCAAATACTCATACACCGAGCCGTGAATCTGGTTGCCACCCGACTTGATGGAGTAGTTCTGCACGCCCTGGCCGCCGTATTGCGCGGAATAGCCTGACGTCTCAACCTGGAACTGATCGATGGAGTCAACGCCAAAGGCCGTCCACGTGAAGCGGGGGTCGCCCACTCCGTCGGCTTCGGGCAGGTTGATACCGTCAATGTAGATTTCCGACGTGCCGCCGTTGGGGTTGCCGCCGTTGACGCCACCTGTGGCATCAGTGCTATTGGAGCTGCTGTTTGCGGCATAGGTGTTCTGCACACCGGGCATCAGGTAGGAAAAGTCCGTGGCGCGGCGCTGATCGTTGTTGCCGCCCTGGCCCATCAATAGAGGCAAGCTTGAATACATCTGGTTGTCCATCACCTGCCCGATCGAGGCATCGCTCGTCTCCAGGATGGGAGGCGCCGTGGTGACGGTGATGGTTTGCTGCGCGGCGCCGACGGTGAGTGTGACGTTGACGGCGACCGTTTCCAGGGCGTTTACGGTGATGTGCTGCTGAATTTCTTTCTCAAAGCCCTTGGCGGTGACGGTTAATGTGTATTCGCCAGGCAGGAGCGGCGTGATGCTGTAGTCGCCGGCCCCGGTGGTGGAGCGGGTGGTGCTGACGTTCTGGTCGGCAGAGGTTGCGGTGACCGTGGCCCCAGCGATGACTGCGCCTGTGGAATCGGTGACTGTGCCGGAAATGGCTCCGGTGCCGGCCATCTGTGCATTCGCGCCGAGGGGCGTCATCATGGCGATGACCAACAGCGCCATGCAGCTCCATGCGGCGAAACACAGCATACGAGCCATGGAACCGCTCGCCGCTTGCCTCGACGGAAATAGTTTGCTTAAGGCTAATTGCCTCATTGTGTTGCCTCCACTAGGTGGTTCATATCGCGTCGATCGTGCAGCCACACCCGCACTCCTTGAAAATACGCACACGTGGTCTGACCACATTTCGAAGCCCGACTAGTTTCATACACAAGGTTAGGAACTGTCAATAGAGAAATTCGTGCGCGGCTATTGAAAGTTATGCGCGGGAATGGCCGGAACGACTTGGGACGGATCCATCGATAATGACCTGTCGGGCACAGTGCCACCGCGCCCCGCTCTCCCTCTAAATGATTCATGTTAAGGCGGTTTTGGATCACCATGGGTGGGAGACGCCGCAGCCGTGGCGCAGGCCCTCCGTCGCCAGCTTGAGGAGGGAACATGGTCAGACCTTCTGTGCGTATCACATTCAGGGAAGCCATGGAATCCACTGCGAGGAATACCGACAGGAAGCGCGGGCGGGCCGCATGCTGCGATTTTTCCAAAGCAGCTCCATGGATGGTGTGCCTATGTCGAACTAGAAAATGCACCCGCAGATCCTTCGACTCCCTCGCGCTATCGTTCACTGCGCGAAGGGAAAGCGCGCTGTCGCTCAGGACGGCATCACGATGAGGCAGAGTCGAACGACTCGAGTTTTGCTCTAGGCGGCGGATGCCGAGCGCGTTGGTCTTTTCCTGGCGGCGGCCTGCGATGCTTTGCGACCCGTGGGGCGCTCCATGCCTTGCGCGATCTGGGCCATGCGCAGGTGCTGCTCCATCAGGTTATGCGCCTCCTGCGGCTTGCGGGAGCGAATGGCCCGGTAGAGCTCGCGGTGCATCTCGGCGGACTCGCGGAGGTCGGTGGAATGTTCCACAGTCTTGCGGCGGCTATCGTAGAGCGCCGACGTGATGGTTTCAATAATGGCGGCGAGAATGGGATTGCCGGAAGCCTGCGAGATGATGCGGTGGAACAGCAGATCGTGAATGAGATAGTCGGTCGGGCTCTCGAAGGCGGCGAACATCTCGGCCACCTCTTCGGCCAGCGCGGCGTGGTGTTCCTCTTTACCGCGCTCGGCGGCCAGGGCAGCGAGATGACTCTCGAGAATGATGCGCGCCTCGAACATCTGCCAGGTCTGAAAGCCGTGCAGGGCGGCCATCAGGCTCATAGAGGTCCGACCAAACTCCGGAGGGCCGTCGGCCACAAAGGTGCCCACGCCATGGCGGATCCTCATGACGCCCATGGCGGCGAGGTAGCCGATGCCGGTGCGCAGGCTGGCGCGGCTGATCTTCAGAGAGCGCGCCAACTCGCGTTCCGGCGGGATCTTGTCGCCCGGCTGCAGGGTTCCGTTTTCGATAAGCGAGCGGATGTGGTTCACCACTTGCATCGTGCGATGGCTGCTATGTTCTTCCTCTTTCACCCGCGGCATGCGTTCAGACACCTTCCTCTAAGAATCATGGACACAGCGAGATTACCACTGAAAAGAGGGGTTTGGCTCGATAAACTTGCGGCGCGCGGATAGTTTTAAGCGGGGCCGGCGCGCTGCCCGGCCGTGTATACTTGTGGTCTGACCTCAAGCGCCGCCATGCGGCCGCAGAACGCTGAATACGAGGTAAAATGAATGCCATGTTGCTCCACGACGACCGTCTGTTCCCTTCCGAATCAAGCGCCCTTCAAGTAGCCCGTTCGCTGTATGCACATGTCCGCAACCTGCCCATTGTGAGCCCGCACGGGCATACGCAGGCGTCATGGTTTGCCACGAACGAGCCGTTTCCCGATCCGGCAACGCTGCTGGTGCAGCCGGACCACTACGTTTTCCGCATGCTGTACAGCCAGGGCGTTGCGATGGATGACCTGGAAATTGGACAACCGGTGGTGAAGGATCCGCGCAAGGTGTGGCGCATCTTTGCCAGCCATTACTACCTGTTCCGCGGTACGCCGACGCGGATCTGGCTCGACTTCGCGTTTCAGGAACTGTTTGGAATGACGGAGCGGCTGAGCGAGAAGACGGCCGATCTCTACTTTGACAGCATCGCGGAGAAACTGAAGACACCAGAGTTTTTGCCGCGGGCGCTGTACGAAAAGTTCAACATCGAGTTGCTGTCGACGACAGAGTCGCCGCTGGATCCGCTCGAGGCGCACCAGGCGATCCGCAATTCGGGCTGGAAGGCGCGCATCGTTCCGGCGTTCCGGCCGGATCCCGTGGTGGATCCGGAGTTCAAGGGATTTGCAGGACTTGTGGCCAAGCTGGGCGAGGAGAACGGCGAAGACTCCTCGACGTGGAAGGGCTACCTGAATGCGCTGATGAAGGCGCGGGCGCGATTCAAGACTCTGGGTTGCACCTCGACCGACCACGGACATCCCACGGCGCAGACGGCGGATCTTTCCCAGACCGACGCGGCCGCGCTGTTCGGCAAAGTCCTCGCGGGCAAGGCGAACGCGGCCGAGCAGGAGTTGTTCCGCGCGCAGATGCTGACCGAGATGGCGCGCATGAGCGTGGAAGACGGCCTGGTGATGCAGATTCATCCGGGCAGCGTGCGCAACCACAACAAGTTTGTGTACGAGCGTTACGGGCGCGACATGGGCGCTGACATTCCCGGACCCACCGACTACGTGCACGCCCTGCGGCCATTGCTGGACCGCTTTGGCAACGACAAGAACCTGACCATCATTTTGTTCATGCTGGATGAGTCGACGATCAGCCGCGAACTGGCGCCGCTGGCCGGCCATTATCCGTGCTTGCGCCTCGGACCCCCGTGGTGGTTTCATGACAGTCCTGAGGGCATGATGCGTTTTCGCGAGCAGGCCACGGAAACGGCGGGTTTCTACAACACGGTCGGGTTTAACGACGACACGCGGGCGTTTCTCTCCATCCCGGCGCGGCACGACGTGGCGCGACGTGTGGATTGCGCGTTTCTGGGCAGGCTGGTGGCAGAGCATCGTTTGGAAGAGGACGAGGCGTTCGAGTTGGCGCACCAGTTGACCTACGATCTGGTCAAGAAGGCGTACCGGCTGTAGAACAGGTTTCAGGGGTCAGTGGTCAGTTCCGATCCTAGCCATCCGCCGTGGCGGACAGCTAGGATGGGGCGCCCAGTCATGTAATTCGAGGACGAAGAATTGGAGTTTGTTGAATGAGCCTCTATTGTTCTGTTGGAAGTGTTGACACCGATCTTTCCGCCGAGCAATTGAAAGAGTTGCTGGTGGAGAGCCTGGCCAAGCTGGGCGCGCGGAAGAACGTGCTGGTTGTGCCGCCCGACCAAAGCCGCGAGCACTCGCGCGCCGGCGATCTGACGCGCTATACATGGGAACACTACGGAGACAAGCTGAAGGCGGTGCTGCCGGCGCTGGGCACGCACACACCCATGCGGCCCGACCAGATTGCGCACATGTTCGGCAACGTGCCCCAGGAACTATTCCGCGCGCACAACTGGCGCACCGACGTTGAGACGCTGGGCGAGCTGCCGGCATCGTTCATCGAGGAGCAATCGGAAGGCAAGCTGCACTACACGTGGCCGGCGCAGGTGAACAGGCTCATCTCGCAGGGCGGCTTCGACCTGATTCTTTCCATCGGCCAGGTGGTGCCGCACGAAGTGATCGGCATGGCCAACCACGCCAAGAACATTCTGATCGGCACGGGCGGGCGCGAGGGCATCAACCGCAGCCACTACCTGGGTGCCGTGTACGGCATGGAGCGGATCATGGGCCGCGCCGAGAACCCGGTGCGCAATGTGCTCAACCGCGCAAGCCGGGAGTTTCTCGGGCATCTGCCGATTGTGTACGTGCAGACCGTTGTGGGACGCGGCAAGGACGGCGGCCTGGCGGTGCGCGGCCTCTACATCGGCGACGATCTCGAGTGCTTCCTGAAGGCCTCGGAGCTGAGCCTGAAGGTAAATTTCGAGATGCTCGACAGGCCGATCAAGAAAGCTGTCGTCTATCTCGATCCCAAGGAATTCCACTCCACGTGGATCGGCAACAAGGCGGTTTACCGCACGCGCATGGCGCTGGCCGACGGAGCGGAGCTGATTATTCTGGGACCGGGCGTGCATGAGTTCGGCGAGGACAAGGGTATCGACGCGATGATCCGCAAGTACGGCTACTATGGCACGCCGGCTACGTTGAAGGCGGTGAGCGAGAATGCCGACCTGGCCGCGGACCTGAGCGCGGCGGCGCACTTGATTCATGGCTCGTCGGAGGGGCGGTTCAAGATTGTGTGGTGCCCGGCCAATTTGAGCCGCGAGGAGATCGAAGGCGTGGGCTTCGCATACGGCGAGCTGAACACGATGACCAAGAAATACGATCCGGAAAAGTTGCACCACGGCTGGAATCAGGTCGACGGCGAAGAGATTTTCTTTGTCGCCAATCCGGGATTGGGATTGTGGGCGGTTCGCAGCCGGTTTGAGAGCGCGGCTCCAGCAGTTGCCGGAGCTGCCGCGGGTTAGACGCCTGCTCTGACCGCAAGAGTTCCTCCCTTTTGGATTCGTGGTGCCCCACCCTTTCGCCGGAAAAGGGCGAAAGGATGGGGCACGGAGATGATGCGAGAAGCAAACAGTTAGAAACTGAGAGAAACTGCGGCGCACACCGCGCAACAAGGGATTTGGGAATCAAGCAAGGCAGGATGAAAATGGGAGATCAAGGTTTGAAACTGAACAAATATTCGGTGGGCGTAGGCGACCGGTTTGCGCACCAGGCCAAGGCGCAGTTGCAGGCATGCATCAAGACTCTCGAACAGGGAGTCGAGGTGGTGCCCGTCTGGAACAAGTCGAACCGCGAACACAACATCATCGGCTCCGAGCCCGCGAGCGTGCGAGCAGCGGCCGATGCGGCGGTGAAGGCGCTGGGATGGAAGCTGCCGTATTTTTGCGACGCCGACCACATTACGGCCGCAACGGTGGAACGTTTTCTTGCGCCGTGCGACTTTTTTACCTTCGACGTGGCCGACTTTATCGGCCAGCCCGCAAAGACATCGGATATTGAGAGCTTCGTGAAACGGCATCCTGAGCTGATGGGGAGCATTGAGTTGGCGGGGGCCGACCAGGCCTTTGAAATTACTCCGGCGCTGCTACAGCAAACGGCGCAGAAATTTCTGGCCGCGGTGAAGAAGGCCGGCGAAGTGCATCGCATGGTTTTGAACGCGAAGGGCGCGGGCAATTTTATTCCCGAAGTTTCAATGGATGAGACCGATCGCGCGCAGAGCCCCGTGGAACTGCTGATCATTCTGGCGGCGATTGCCGACGAAGGCATTCCGGTGCAGACCATTGCGCCCAAGTTCAGCGGACGCTTCAACAAGGGCGTGGATTACGTGGGCGACGTGGCGCAGTTCGAGCGCGAGATGGCGCTGGACGTGGCCGCCATCGCCTACGCGGTGAAGCAATACGGACTGCCCGGCAATCTAAAATTGAGCGTACACTCTGGCAGCGACAAATTCTCTATTTATCCCGCGATCCACGCGACCATGAAGCGCTTCAACGTGGGCGTGCACCTGAAGACCGCGGGGACCACGTGGCTGGAAGAGCTGATCGGGCTGGCCGAAGCGGGCGGCGAGGGTCTGGCGCTGGCCAAAGAAGTGTATGCCGAAGCCCTTGCGCATCGTGAGGAGCTGTGCGGGCCCTATGCGACAGTGATCGACATCGATCCGGCCAAACTGCCGTCGGCCGACGCGGTGCGCGGATGGACGTCCCAGCAGTACACTTCAGCACTGCGGCATGTGGAGAGCGACTCGGCTTACAACCCCAGTGTGCGGCAACTGTTGCACGTGGGATTCAAAGTGGCCGCGAAGATGGGACCGCGTTATCTGGAATTGCTCGAGGCCAACGAACCCGTGATCGCGAAGAATGTGACGGAGAACCTGTATGATCGGCACATTGCGCCGGTGTTTCTGGGCCGCAGCATCTGATCGCACCGATGCGGGCGTGGACGCCCGCATGACCGCCGGTCAGGAGACCGGCGCTGCATTTCCCTTGGAGATCGAATGAACCTCCAACTGTTCAGCCTTGAAGGCAAGGTCGCGGTTGTGACCGGAGGCACGTCAGGCATCGGCCAGGCGCTGAGCCTTGGCTTGGCCGACGCGGGCGCCGATGTGATTGCCACTGCGCGACGCCAGCAACAGGTGGACGACACCGCCAAAGAGATTGAGGCGCGCGGACGGAAGACCATCCGCATCGCCTCGGATGTGGGCGACCGCGCATCGATGGAGAAACTGCTCGCCGCCGCGCTTGAGACCTTCGGCAAGGTCGACATCCTGGTGAATTGCGCGGGCGTGATCAAGCGCCGGCCCACCATCGACCTGCCCGAGGAAGAATGGAACAACATTCTGAATGTGAATCTCACGGGGACACTGCGCGCCTGCCAGGTGTTTGGCAAACCGATGCTGGAGCGCGGCTACGGGCGGATCGTGAATATCGCCTCCCTCAACAGCTTCGTCGCGCTGAGCGAAGTGGCGGCGTACGCGGCGAGTAAAGCCGGCGTGGCGTCGCTGACGCGTTCGCTGGCCGTGGAGTGGTCGAAGAAGGGCGTGACGGTGAATGCAGTTGCGCCGGGTGTTTTCCGCACCGATTTGAATGCGCAACTGCTGGACTCGACGCCGCGCGGGCAGGAGTTGCTGATGCGCACGCCCATGGCACGGTTCGGCAAGACGGAAGAGCTGGTTGGGGCGGTGGTGTACCTCGCCTCCGACAGCGCTTCGTTTGTGACCGGGCAGATCCTGGTGGTGGACGGCGGATTCCTGGCCAGCGGAGTAAATCAGTGATCGGTGATCGGTGATCAGAAAGACGAGGGCTGTTCCGTTGGGAGCAGCCCTTCTTGTTGGACCATGGAATTATTGCAACGTGACGTTGGCTCCGGCCATCTTGAGGATGGCGTCGCCCTGCGCGGCCGTGACTTTCACGTTTTGCCCGGTGACGTTGGCGTATCCGATGGAGAGTCCGGTCTTGCCGCTGAGAGTGACATTCTGCAACACGACATCGCCGACCGGCGCTTCCGGCAGGCCGACGATGGCTCCGGCCATATCGGCGCCCGTTGCGGTGACGTTCCGTAAAACGATGTTGTGGAAGTGGGGCGTGAGGCGCGTGACGGGCTGCGCCGCAATGTCTCCCGCGGGAGGCAGGATGCGCGGGTAGTATTCGCTGATGACGATGGGATTCTTCACGTCTTTCATGTCGATGTCAGTGAAGACCAGATCGCTGACGTCGTTGCCGCGGTCACGATTGGCCTTCACGCGGATGCCGTTGTCGGTGCCCTCAAAATGGATGCGCTCGGCGACGATGTTGTGCGCGCCGCCAGCGATCTCGCTGCCAATGGAGAGGCCGTGCCCATGCTTGAAGGTGCAGTCGGTGATGGTAATATCGCGGGCCGGGTCATCGCCGCCCGGGGAGTTGATGGCGCCGGACTTGATGGCGATGTCGTCGTCGCCGGTATCGGCGTAGAGATGATCGATGCGGACGTTGGACGAAGAGAAAGGATCCACGGCGTCGGTGTTCGGCGAGCGGGGCGGCGCCAGAATGCGGACGTTGCGGATGAGCACGTCGTCGGAGTAGTAGGGAACGAGCTGCCAGAAGGGCGAGTTCTGGATGGTGACGCCTTCAACGCGCACATGCTTGCAGTGGTCGAACACGATGAGGCGCGGGCGGGGATGGGGATTGCCCATGACGCCGGCATCGTGTACGGTTCGCGCCATTTGCCACCAGCTTTCACCGTTGCCGTCGATGGTGCCTTCGCCGGTGATGGCCACGTTCTGAGCATTGGTGGCGCTCACCAGCGGCTGCAGTGTGGGCAGGCGGAACTCAATTTTCGGCGGATAGTCGGCGTGATCGGACGAACCGAGCAGCGTGGCGCCTTTGTCGAGTTGGAGGATGATGTTGCTCTTGAGCACGATGGGCGCGCTCAGGTAAGTGCCCGCGATAAGGCGAACGGCGCCCCCGCCCTTGGCCGCGCAGGCGTCGATGGCGCTCTGAATGGCGGTGGTGTCCTTGCTGACACCGTCTCCTTTGGCGCCGAAGTCGCGGGGATTGCAGGTTCGGGCCGCATGCAGCGCGCCGCCTGATAGGAAAGCAAAAGCCAGCGCGCAGAGGATTGCCGCGTGGTTGCGGGAAACTCTGAGTCGAATCACGGAACTGCCTCTTGAGGAATTGAATTGCTTGCGGAAATCATCATACGCCGCCGGAGGTCGAGTGGTCCTACCACGGAACGACAGGGACCCATCTGTTTGCTCTCTGCTGATCGCTGTCAGCTCTTGGCAGCGGGCTCGGCATCCGGTGTGTTCATCGGTAGGCGCACGATGAAACGCGTGTTGCCGGGCTCGGATTCGACGTTGATTGTTCCGCCGAATTTCTGCGTGATGATGCGGTGCACGATCTCGAGGCCGAGTCCGGTGCCCGATCCCTCAGACTTGGTGGTGAAAAACGGTTCAAAAATGCGAGGAAGGACATCGGGCGCAATGCCCGAGCCGTGATCGCCGATGCACACCACAAGCTGGCCCGGCTCGGACCACGTGGAGATTTCAATCTTCGCGCCTTCCGGCGAAGCATCCGCGGCATTGTCGATGAGATTGGTCCAAACCTGGCTGAGGGCGTAGCCGCGGGTGCGGATGGTGCTGGGCGAGGCCGCGAAGCGCTTTTCAATTTGGATTTGTTTAAGGCGCAGCTTATGACCGAGGATGGTGAGGGTGCTCTGCAGGCTGTCGTGAACGTCGAGTTCCTTGCCCGGAGTGCGCTCGTCGTAGGCAAATTTCTTGACCGCCGTCACCAGCTCATTGATGCGCGCGATGCTTTCCTCAATGGCGCAGACCAGTGTGACACTGGAAACGAGCGCGCCGAACCAGTTGAGCGCATCGGAAAACGCGCGCGCATCGAAATGCTCCTGAACGCAGGCAATCTCGCGGCGATCGAAGCCCATAGAAACCAGCACGGGACCAATAGTGTAGGCGTTCTCCACGCCGCACTGAGCCAGCCACTCGCTCATGGCCTCCTCGGCGTCGGCCTGTTCCACGCTGCTCATCGCCTGTAGGTTGCAGCCGCCCAGGGCATGCTCCAGCAGCCCCTTCATGCACCCGATTTGTTCAGGGGTTTTGGGCTTCCCGCTGCCGCGAAGGCTCAACTCCTGCAGGCGGAGCAGGTTTTCGCGGAGTTGCGATGCGGCGCGCTTGGCGGCTGAGCCGGGATTGTTGAGCTCGTGCATGAGGCCGGCGGCGAGGGTGCCGAGAGAGACGAGTTTTTCGCGGTGCAGCGCCTCGACCTGGAAGGACTGCATGCGTTGCGCGCTGTCGGCGAGAACGATTTTGCGTACCGCTGGACAGCAGGCGAGCAGGGACCAGAAATCCTGTTCGCTGAAGCGAAGGAGAACCGCGTCCTGCGAGATGAAGACGCGGAACATCGACGTCGCTCTTCCGGTGAGGAGGGGCGTTTCTCCGAATGCTTCGCCGCCGTGCACAATGCCCACCAGGGTCCAGGTTCCATCCGGCTCGGGGCGCTTGGTGCAGACTTCGCCCTCGAGGAGGAGCCAGTAGTACTTCCACGACTCTCCGGTTTCCACAAGAACGGCGCCGGTCTTGGCGGTAACGCGGTCAACGACATCAAGGCCGCCGATCTGGCTGAAGGGAGTCTCGGCGAAGACGCGGGTACGCGGGAGAGCCTCCGCGACGTCGCGCAAATGGATCGATTCGACCTGGATCGCTTCCCCGCTCAGTTGAGTGTCGCTCATGGTGCTCACGTCAGAATCCTGCCAGATACTGGTGGACAAACTGCACCGCGATGGAACCTTCGCCCACCGCGGAGGCTACGCGTTTGATCGAACCGTGGCGCACATCGCCGGCTACAAAGACGCCGGGAACACTGGTCTCGAGCAGGAGGGGCTCGCGGGTTTCGCGCCACACATCCAGCAACTTGCCATCTTTGCGCAAGTCCGATCCTGACAAGACAAATCCTTTGTCGTCGCGCAGAATGCACGGAGGAAGCCAGGCCGTGACGGGCACTGCGCCGATAAAGACAAACAACGAGGTTGCCGGCACTTGAGAATCCCCCGCCGGGCCGCGCAATCGCAACGATTCCAGGCGCTCATTGCCAATGGCCTCCAGCACCTGGGTTTGCGCCGCAATCACAATATTGGATGTGCGAGAAATCTCATCGATCAAATATTTCGACATGGTGGCCGAAAGCCCTTCGCCGCGTACCAGCATGGTTACTTTGGTGGCATATTTGGCGAAGTAGAGGGCAGCCTGGCCGGCGGAGTTTGCCCCGCCGACAACGTAGACTTCTTCCCCCTCGCAGGCCCGGGCCTCGACCAAGGCCGCGCCGTAGTAGATGCCACAGCCGGTGAGGCGATCGGCGTTGGGAATCTCAAGCTTGCGGTACTGGACACCGGGCGCGAGAAGCACACAATGGCCGGAGACCTCCCGGCCGTCGGAGAGCTGCACAAAGCGGTATTGGCCGGCGATGCGCATACCGGTGGCCCGCTGGGTGACGAATTCCGCGCCAAAGCGCGAGGCCTGGGCGTGAGCGCGGCGTCCGAGGTCAGCGCCGGTGATGCCGGAGGGGAAGCCGAGATAATTTTCGATGCGCGAGCTGGAGCCGGCTTGGCCGCCGGGCGCCAGTGGCTCGAGGACGAGGGTGCGCAGGCCCTCGCTGGCGCCATAGACCGCGGCGGCGAGGCCCGCCGGACCGGCGCCGATCACGATCAGGTCGTAAAAGTCCTGCGCGGCCTGAACACTGAGGCCAACGCGGCTGGCGAGCAATTCCAGGTCCGGGTCCACGAGCACGGAGCCGTCGCCAAAGAGCAACACGGGGAGCTTGGCGGGATCGAGCTGGCGATCCTCGAGAAGTTTGGCGGCCTCAGCGCTGGCGGCAACGTCGAGCCAGCGGTAGGGCACGTGATTGCGCGAGAGAAAGTTGCGCACGCGAAAGTCGTTGAGCGACCAGCGATGGCCGATGATGCGCAGGCCTTCGAAGACCGGCCGGTAACCGGCCTGCCAGTCCTCAAGGAGATCGGTGAGGACGGGATAGAGTTTTTCTTCCGGCGGATCCCAGGGCTTGTTGAGGTAGTAGTGAATGCGCGCAGTATTGATGGCGCGAATGGCCGCCTCGGTGTCGGCGTAAGCGGTGAGGAGCACGCGGCGTGCGTCGGGATAGATGGCGCGCGCTCGCTCCAGCAGTTCCACACCGGTGATGCCGGGCATGCGCTGGTCGCTGATGATGAGCGCCACAGGTTCGTCGCGCGACTTTAACTGGGCCAGCGTGTCCAGCGCGGCCTGCCCGCCGGCGGCGCGCATCACCCGGTAGGTTTCGCCATACTGCCGGCGCAGGTCCTGGACCACGGCCTCAAGGACGCTCACGTCGTCGTCAACTGCCAGGAGGATGGGCCTCGCCATAGATAAGAGTTTAGAGCCTTGGGTTCAATTTGGCTCCCATCGCCGCCCGCGCCTCCGCAAAATAGTCTCTAACCCGGCTGTCCCTTTTTAGTTAATGGCTTACACGGCCCAGGTAAAAGGATTTGATGACTCCGGAGGCTAACAAGCTGTAAGCTCGGTCATAGAAGCGCCCCGGGGAACCACAGGTCTGCGCTGATGCCGAGGATTGCCGAGTTTGCTGATTCGGCAGGCAATGTTCGGAGATTGGACGCTGCCGGGAGTCATTGTTTTTTGGCCAATAAGAGTGATTGTCTTTCGGCCGATAAGAACAATAGGGTGAAGACAGCTCATGCCGAAGTTGAATGGTTGCCGGTTATCTTGAGTTGCCGGGTTCGAAATGCTGAGTTTTTCCCGAGAGGGGTAAGGCAGTCAGGGCTAATACGATGAACAAGATCATCCTGGCCGATTCGCAAGCGATCTTCCGCGCCGGGACCGCCAAGGTTCTGGCCATGGACGAGGACATGCGCATTATTGCGCAATGTACCGACTTGGAGCGCATGTTCCACGCCATCACCACATTTCCCGGGTCCATTGTGGTGTTTGCAGCGTCGCTGCAGCCGGATTTCGCGCGGCTCTCCATGCTGATTGAGACCACGGGAAGCCGCGGCATTGTGGTGGTGGAAAACAACGACAACGCGGCCACCTACTTGCAGCAGGGATTCCGCGGCGTGGTGTTTCGCAACGTGACCGGGACCGCCCTGGTGGAGTGCGTGCGGCGCGTGGCCGGCGGCGAAACCTGGCAGCCGACACAGACCGCGCAACCGGAGTCGCCCGAAGAGGACATGGTGGGCACACGCGTGCGCGACCGCCTGACCCCCAAGGAAATGCGGATCGTGGCCCTTATTGTGCAGGGCTGCAAGAATCGCGAGATTGCGCAGCGGCTCAAAACCACCGAACAGGTGATCAAGAATTATCTGCGGTCGATTTACGACAAGACCGGCGTGGGCGACCGGCTGGAACTGGCGCTGTTCACCATTCATCACCGGGTCCTGGCCAAGGCCGCGGCTGAAGCTGGCAACAAGATGGAAGCCGAGGCGCGAAACTCGCCGGGCGCCGTGGCGTAGGATCTCCCGGGAAACTTCTCTCCCCTTCTCAACGCGTCTCACGTTGCGTGCATCAGGCTGGCCAGAAGAATCAGCAGTACGATCACGCTGACGACGGTGTAGAGACGGTCGCGCTCGAGAGTAAACCCCGCAATCGCCAAGCCGACACGCGCCACTGGCGTGGCGATCAGCAACAGCAGTCCGATCTGAATGATGCCCAGACTTTCAAGGTGGGCGGCTGAGCGCACGATGCCGGGGAACGTGCAAATGCCGGGGCCGCCGGCGGCAAAGTTGCGATAATCCACGCGGTCGGCGTGGTGCAGGACGAGATAAGCCGCAGCGCCGATCGTCACCACGGCAGCAGCCAGCAGGACGCCGGCTTGCAAAAGCCGGCCGATAACGGTTTCGAGACGGTGGTCGTCCATCAGTTAAACCTTCCTCGCGATACCGTTCACGATCATTTCAATCGCCAGAGCCAGGATGACGACGCCAAAGACCATGCGGAGCGTTTTGACGCGCATGTGGACAAGCAGTTTGGCTCCCACCAGGGCACCGGCGAGGACGCCGAGCATCACCGGCATGGCCACTTGCGGGTTGATGTATCCGTGTTTGAGATAAAGTCCGGCACTGGCCGCGGCGGTGACGCCGATCATGAAGTTGCTGGTGGTGGTGGAAACCTTGAACGGAATACGCATGATGCGGTCCATGGCAATGACTTTGACAGCGCCGGAGCCGATCCCCAGCAGACCGGAAAGCGCGCCTGCGCCGAACATCATAGCGAATCCCGCCGGCACATGACGCACGCCGTAGGTCTGAGGCGAGCCTGCGACGGGATAGGCGCCGCCCAGACGCAGCCGCGTGGCCAGCGCATCCGATGCCACGGGTTCCGCGTTCTCCGGCAGGCCTTTGAACGACATGTACGCGGCCTGCAGCAGAATCAGGCCGAAGACGATCGCCAGCGCGTGCGTGCTGACGCGGCTGGCCAGGAACGCGCCGATAACGGCCCCAATCGTCGTGGCAATCTCAAGAAACATGCCGATGCGGATGTTGGAAAACCCCTCCCGCACATAAGCCGCCGCGGCGCCCGAGGATGTGGCGATGACCGAAACCAGCGACGCGCCGATGGCATACTTCATGTCGACGCCGAGAGCCAAAGTAAGCGCGGGCACGACGACGACTCCGCCGCCGAGGCCGGTGAGCGCGCCTAGAAAGCCGGCGAGCGCGGAGAGCGCCCAAACCACGATTGTGAATTCGAGAGCTGTCATCGGGGCAATCTGGGCTCCTTGGGCGAGCAAGTTGGTGCAGATCGATTCTTAAGCGTAGGCGACGATCTGAAATCCTGCTTCAATTCCAAGCCGGCTCATGAAACAGGAACCGCAAGTTTTTCCGCAATGCTCTTGGCCTGCGTAAACAGGGTGAGATAGTCCGGACCGCCGGCCTTGGAGTCTGTCCCGCTCATATTGAATCCGCCGAAGGGATGCGCGCCCACCATGGCGCCCGTGCACTTGCGATTGAAATAGAGATTGCCGACGTGGAAGGCACTGCGTGCGGCAGCCTTTTGGACTGGATTGTTGCTGTAAAGAGAGCCGGTGAGGCCGTACTCGGTGTTGTTGGCCACGCGCAATCCCTCTTCAAAACTGGCGACCTTGATGAGCGCCAACACGGGGCCGAAGATCTCTTCCTGCGCGAGCACTGCGTGCGGCGGGATCTTGGAGAAGATCGTCGGTTCAAGAAAATAGCCCTCGTCTCTGGTTTCCAGTGCGTGACCGCCGGCAATCAGTTCGCCCTCCTTCTCGCCCGTCTCGATGTAGCCCAGCATGGAATTGAGCGCGGCCTGGTTGATGACGGGGCCGAGATTGGGATTGGCTGCCGGGTCGCCCACGGTGAGAGTAGCCACGCGCTCGCGCAGACGCTCGACAAAAACATCGTAGAGCGGCGCTTCAATGATGGCCCTGGAACAGGCCGAGCATTTCTGGCCGCTGAACCCGAAGGCCGAAGCGACCACGCCTTCGAGAGCCGCGTCGAGGTCGGCGTCTTCGGCGATGAGGATGGAATCCTTGCCGCCCATTTCCAGAATTGTCCGCTTGATCCAGATCTGGCCGGGCCGCGGTTGCGCGGCGCGCAAGTGAATTTCGAGGCCGACCGTCCGCGAGCCGGTGAAGGCGATGAAACGGGTTTTTGGATGCTCCACGATGGCGTTGCCGAAGGTGGCGCCGGAGCCCGGGCAGAAGTTGACCACGCCATCGGGCATGCCGGCCTCTTCCAGGACCTCAACAAAACGCGCGGCGATGGTGGGCGCGTCGCTCGACGGCTTGAGAATGACCGTGTTGCCCGTGACGATGGAGGCGGCCGTCATGCCGGCCATGATGGCGAAAGGAAAGTTCCATGGCGGAATAACCGCGCCCACGCCGAGCGGGATGTAGAGCAGTTCGTTGCGCTCGCCGGGATACTGGATGGGTGTGGTGACGGCGGCCAAACGCAGTGCTTCGCGCGCGTAGAACTCAAGAAAGTCAATCGTCTCGCCTACATCGGCGTCGGCTTCTCCCCAGTTCTTGCCGACTTCGTAAGTGAGCCAGGCCATGAACTCAAACTTGCGTTTGCGAATGACGTCCGCGGCGTTGAGCAGCAGGGACGCGCGATCTTCGACTGGCACGCGGCTCCAGGAATCGAAGGCGCGGAGCGCAGCAGACATGGCCGCATCCACCTGCGCGGCCCCAGCCTTCTGATGCACGCCAACAATTTGCGCGGGGCGCGCCGGATTGATGGAGCGAATCCGCTCGACGGTTCTCAGGCGCTTGCCGCCGATGATCAGCGGGTAATCGCTGCCGAGGTGTACGGCGACCTCATCAAGAGCGCGGTGCATGGCGCGCGCATTTTCGGGATCGTTGAAGTCTGTGAAAGGCTCATTCGCAAACACGTTTTGCGGCGTGCGCGGCTGAATGGTGGGAGGGACACCTGCGATGGCCATAACTCCACCAGTTTACGGCAAGAGTGCAGGGACCAGGTCACCCCAGCGAGCACAGACCGCTCCCCGGGGGCCCCGGCAGGGAACAGGGCTCAGGGAACAGAAAACGGCGTTCCACGACCAACTGTGGCCGCTGCGGCGCTCGCGGCGGACGATCTTTCGGCTTGACAGGGCGATTGGGAGAAACGTATATCTCAAAGCCTGACAGGTCGGATTCCCCAAAAATTCGTCCACTGAAACGAGGAGAGAGGTCCATGAGGAGATTTGTGTTTTGCTTGATCGGGACGGCGCTGGTGGCAGGATGCCTGAGCGCATCGCTGCCGGCGCGGGCGCAGACCAGGGATGAGCAAGAGATTCGCGCGCTGGAGGACCGGTTTGCCGCGGCCGCCAATGCCAAGGATCTGGACGCGATTATGAAAGTGTACGTTCCGGGCAACGATCTGTTCGTGTTTGACGTAGGCGTTCCGCGGCAGCACGTGGGCTGGGACGATTACAAGAAGGACTGGCATGATTTTCTGGCCATGCTTCCTGGGCCCATCAAATTCACGGTCAGCGACCTGAGCGTGATGTCGGACGGTAAGATCGGTTACGGACACAACATCCAGCATTTATCGGGAGCGATGGCGGATGGGACGCCGATGGACATGACGGTTCGCGTGACCGACGTGTACCGCAAGATCGACGGGAAGTGGCTGATCGTGCAGGAGCATGTTTCGGTGCCCATTGACTTTTCCGCGGGCAAGCCGGTGCCTGACATGATGTCGAAACCGTAGAAACAGGGGTCAGGTTTCAGGGGGCAGGTTTCACGCGCGGTCGCTGCTGCGCTTGCGGAAGACGATCTTGAGCTCGCGACGCCAGTGTTCGGTAAGAGCGAGGAGCTCCCACTCGATCTCTGGCGAAAGATAGCGCAGCACCGCTTCATTTGCCGGGTGAATGCGCAGCGCGGGCGCGGCGAGAATGAGGCGCGGTGGAAGCGGCGACGGTTCGACGCCGGGAAAGTAACCGTTGCGGGTGAAGGCCGAGAGCGGCGCGGTTGTTCCGGCGGCGGGTTGGCGGTCGGCGTTGAGCGCGCGCACCCGCATCCAGTAATCGAGGGCCTGCAAGGGAAGATGCAGGTCCTCGTCGGCTTTTAATTCCAGCACCACGAGGCGCGCGTTGCGGTCGAGTGTGAGCAGATCGAGCATGCCGCGATCGCCGGTGGAGAGCGCGGGGACCTGGTTGTAGACCAGGTCGCCGCGCAGCTCGGGAAGCAGCTCAGATAGCGCGGTGCGGAGACGCGACTCCAGCCAGTGCTCGGGCGCCATGCGGAAGAGCGGATCGGTGTGCGCGCCGTCGGCGTGGCGGCTGAGGAAAAGACGGCGCAGGAGATCGCGGCACAGGTCTTCGTTTTCCGGCGTGAGCGGGGTTTCGCTCGGTCCCGCGCCGAAGGTGACTTCGTCTTCGCGCGCGAAGGAGTGGGTTGAAGCGCCGTGACGCACGGAGGCAAATTCCAGGCCATGCAGCAACATGCCCACTGCGGTGGCGGAGCGGGGACGGATTTCGACGCGCTCGCGCGCGGCATCGGGGACGAGGGCGAGGAGGCGGGCAATTCCTATTTCACAGCGCTCCAGCGCGGCGGCGCGCGAAAATGCGTGAACCAAATGAGAATCGAAGTTGCCGGTATCACGGAAGTCGACGGGGGCGAATTCTTCGCTGCGTTCATCGAGAGTGAATAACTCAAAATTCGCAGCGGCGCGATTGAGCCAGGCTATGCGCTCGGCGGTGGGACGCCATGCGCCGGCGGGAACCACGACCTTAAGACCGCCGAAGTGGCGGCGCGCGTCGCCATGCTGGCGGCAGTAGTCGAGCCAGAGAATGCCGAGGGTGAGAACACCATCGATGACGGAGGCGGATTCCGCGGCGCCTACGCCAATCACGGCATCGGCTGCGGATCCCTTGAGCAAACGGCCGCGCACGTAGGCGGGACCGAAGCTGTGCTCGAGATCCATGGCGGTGCGCAGGCCGTCGACTTTCGAACCGATGAATTGCCGCGTCAGCACGCGCTCGAGGAGTCGCTGATAGTTGCGGCGCGCGGCATCCCGGGCGGTGGGCGTGCGGCGGTCGTTCGCCGCGGCGAACTCGAGGAACTGCGGCCGGCCCGCGCCCATCTTGCGCGTGGCCAGGCGCAGCGATTGCGCGCGTGGTTTTACGTCGACAACGGTGCGCACCAGGTTGCGCTCGTCGCTCCAAAGCTCGAGCAGGCAGCGGCCATGAGACAGATCGACGGAATAGCGCGCCGTGCGCATGTCGAAGAGGACGCGGCCGTCTTCAAGCAAAGCCGCGGCGGGGTGCGCGGCCAGATACGATTCGATGATCCCCGCCAGTTGCGCGGGCGAGGCGTTTGCGGCGCCGGATTCTTCTGCAGCGGGTTTTTGTCGATGGGGCGTGGGGCCGGCGTGCATGGCGTTCTCTTACCACGCCATGTGCTGGCGCAAGCTGGTGATGTGGGCGACGTGGTGGCGCGAATGCCATTCGTAGATGGCGAGATTTTCGGCCAGAGTCATGCGCCCGCGTTCGGGATGGACGAAGCCCTTTTGGAAGTCTTCTTCCGACATGGCCTTGAGCAGACTCACGAGACGCGCGTGCAATGCGTCAATGAAGACCAGCGAGCCATCGATGGGCAGGCGCGAGTCGGGCAGGCGCGCCCACGCGGCTTCGTCGTAGGGCTTGATGGTGGGCCAATCTTCGGTGAGCGCGAGCTTCAAGCGAATGAAGGAGTTGGCGTGGCTGTCGGCCAGGTGATGCACGACTTGGCGAATGGTCCAGCCGCCGTCGCGATAGGGGGTGTCGAGCTGGGCTTCATTGAGGCCCGCGACCGCGGCACGAAGGCGCTCGGGTAACAGGCGCAGAGTTTCAATGTGCGCGGCGCGAATGCCGGGCATACTGGCGGCGGGCGGACGGAAACGCCCCACAGGATAGCGAAGATCGTCCTGATCGGTCATGGCAAGAACGTTAACACGCCTTGAGCTTGGAGCGAAACGCGATCAGGGAAAAGAGACACAAAGGCCGTGGCCCACGCGGAGGGGAAAAGCAGCGCCAAAAACGGCGCTTACGCGTGGTGATGATGGTGGTGATGATGGTGGTGGTGGTGATGGGACCCAGCAGCGAACGCGGGACTTGCAAACACCATCAAAAGCAGCACTGTTGCAAGCAACTTCTTCATGAGACGAATCCTAGCATGCTGAGATTTACGGGCGGAAGCGCGCTGCCGCGGCACGTATCCAAAAGAGCAATGCGGCGGATGCGCGCCTCCTGCCGGTCTGCTGAGAAAGACGCGCCCGGGGTACACTGGGGTTACGATGATGCGGCACGAGACTTCCCCAAATCCGAGCCATCGGCGCTACTTTTTTGAGAAATTTGGCATCACCGAAAGGCTGCTGGAGCGCTGCCTGGGCGAAGCCTTGAGCGCCGGCGGCGACTACGCGGACCTTTACTTCGAATCGGTTACGGCCACGGCGTTGGGCGTGGACGAACAGATCGTGAAATCCGCCAGCCAGGGCAAGAGCGCCGGGTGCGGCATCCGCGTGCTGAGCGGAGAGCGGACCGGCTACGCCTATTCCGATAACCTGAACCCGGAACGACTGCTGCATGCGGCGCGGACCGCGGCGCTTATCGCATCGGGACCGGCGAAGCAGACGGTGCAGGGATTCACGGAGACGCGGACGGCGGATCTCTACCCGGTTCCGCTGGGCGGCTACGACCTGGAGCTTGCGGCGCGGCTGGAGCTGATTCTGTGCGCCGATCGTACGGCGCGGGCCTACGACAACCGCGTGGTGCAGGTGCGAGCAAGCTACAGCGAAGAGTTGCGGCGGATTTTGATTGCTGCATCGGATGGAGCGTTTGCCAGCGACACGCAGCCACTTTGCCGGTTGAATGTGTTTGTGATTGCCAAAGACGGCGCCGTGACGACACGAGGCTCGGCGGGCGGCGGAGGGCGCTCCGGCCTGGAGCAGTTTGTGGGATCGAAGAGCCCGGAGCATTTAGCGCGGGAAGCGGCGCGGGGCGCGATTTTGCAACTGCGCGCGGTGGCTGCGCCGGCCGGCGAAATGGAAGTGGTGCTGGGGCCGGGCTGGCCGGGGATTCTGCTGCACGAAGCGGTGGGACATGGCTTGGAAGCCGACTTCAATCGCAAGGGAACTTCGGCGTTTACAGGATTGATCGGGCGGCAGGTGGCGAGCCCCAAGGTGACGGTGATCGACAACGGAACCATGGCCGGCAGGCGCGGCTCGTTGAATGTGGACGACGAGGGATCGGCGACGCAGGAGACCGTGCTGATCGAGGGCGGCGTGCTCAAAGGCTATTTATCCGACAAGCTCTCGGCGCGGCTGATGGGCATTGCGAATACGGGGTCGGGACGGAGAGAGAGCTACCAGTCGATTCCCATGCCGCGCATGACGAACACCTACATGCTGCCTGGCGACGATGCGCCCGAAGATATTCTGCGCAGCGTGAAGCGCGGGCTCTACGCGGTGAACTTCGGCGGCGGGCAGGTGGACATCACAAACGGCAAGTTCGTGTTTTCGGCGAGCGAAGCCTATCTCATCGAAGACGGCAAGGTGACGGCGCCCGTGCGCGACGCGACGTTGATCGGCAACGGGCCGGAGGCGCTGAAGTTCGTGTCGATGGTGGGCAATGACCTGAAACTCGATGAAGGCATCGGGACTTGCGGCAAGGATGGGCAGAGCGTGCCCGTGGGCGTGGGCATGCCGACCATCAAGCTGGACAAGATGACGGTGGGCGGAACGGGACGGTAGCGCGGGCGCGAAAGGCAACCGCAGGTCCTTCGACTCCCTTCGTCCGCCGCGGCGGACTACGGTCGCTCAGGATGACATCTTTGAGTGGGGCGCAAGCGTTGCAGCGCCGCGTTACGTATGCCGGTTGTATTCCAGCGGGCCAGCCATGATCATGCCGCTCTTCTGGCGGCCGTGGATGTACCAGCAGCACCAGCCGGTTTCATAGGACTCGTCGCCGGAGGCGGCCAGGTCGGTGTAGCCAACGTTCCCGAAGAGGTAGATCTTCTCTTCCCAGTCTTCGACGCGCTGCACCTGCTCGGGGTTCTCGCAGACCGACTTCACTTCATCGCGATGGAAGGTCTTGATTCTTGCGGACTCGCCGGGCAGCAGAAGCATGGGCGCGAGGGGAGCGCGAAGCTCGGTCTTGAAGACGGGAGCGGACGGCAACTGCGCTTCGTCCGCCACGATGGCCATGCCTTCGACGAGAGAGACGATGCGGGCCGGCGAGCGGCCGCGGTTGGTGGCCACCACCGAATAACCATCGACCACGCCGGGCGTGGGCTCGGCCGTGATGAGTATCCAGGGGCGCTCGGCCCGGGCCTGATTTTCGGCGAAGAGCAGCGTTGCTTTGGCGCTGTCGGCAGCGGCCTGGGCGGTGGTTTCGGCGTAGCGGGTTTGGCGTTCGATTTTGCGCAGCGTGGAAAGTGCAAGCAAGACACCCACGTACGCGATCAGCACGAGAAGCACCACGGTCAGCCATTTGATGCGTTCCTGCAAAGGCCACGAGCCGTAGGCAGATGCGGGTGCGGGCGTTGGATTCGCGACGGTGATATGGGGCTGCTGGTAATCGCAGGGGCCGCTGGTGCAAGCCGGGTTAGTGGATGTGTCGGAAGCGGAGGGCGCGGCCGCGGAGGGCTGCGTCGCGGCGGGCGTGGCGGGAGACGCGGAAGCAGGCGCGGGAGTGGCGGGCTTGCCGGTCTGCGCCGGGCACGCTTCAGACGCGATCGCTAAAAAGAACAGCGCAGCAGCAGTGACCAGATGCTTCGAGGACATGGCGACAATGTAGCACAGCGGGTTGCCGGGCTGCGCGATGCTGCATTTCCAGGACATGCCGGAGCACATTGCCGAGTTTTTGCGCGATCACGAACGGGCTGCTACACACCCACGGGAAACGGCTTGGGACTGGACTCGTCGGGGGTGACGCCGGTGCGCCAGCGCTCGAAGCGGCCCTGCAACAGGCTCATCAGGCCTGTGTACCAGTAGCCGATCACAAACAGGATGAGGAACGGCGCGGTGAAGTAGTTGTGATTCGAGAAGGTGTAGAGAATGGCCGCGAAGAAGTAGCAGCCGAACAGCAATTCGATCCACGGGGCGATCTTGAGGCGCTTGCGGTACTTGGCGGCCTGGGATTTCTGGCCCTTCTGCGCCACGCGGTACTTGGGCGTGCGCACAAAGGGGCTCTTGATGCCGAAGATGGCTTCCATGACGGCCTTGGTATTGGTGACCGTGAGACCGATACCGAGCGCCATGAGGAAAGGCAGATAGTAGAAGGTCTTTTTCCAGTTGTTGGGAAAGAGCTCGCGCTGGCTCATGACGTAGAAGACCGCGATGGAGAAGGTGGACGCGGTGAAGAGCGGAAAGTCGATGAGCAGCATCTGGAACCAGCCCTGATAGAAGCGGCAGATCATGGCGGGCAGGAGCAGCGCCGACATGACGACCATGAGCGGATAACTGAGATTGGCCGTGAGGTGATAAACACTCTCGACTTTGTTGCGCCAGGGCGTGTTGGAGTGGAAGACCCTGGGCAGAATCTTGATGCTGGTCTGGATGAGTCCCTTGGCCCAGCGCGCCTGCTGGGTCTTGAAGGCGGTCATTTCGATGGGCAGCTCGGAGGGGCATTCCACCTCGGGCAGGTATTTGAACTTCCAGCCGGCCATCTGCGAGCGGTAGCTGAGGTCGGTGTCTTCCGTCAGCGTGTCGTGCTGCCAGCCGCCGCCGTCGGAGATGGCCTGGCGGCGCCACATACCGGCCGTACCGTTGAAGTTGAAGTACTCGCCGGAGCGCGCGCGGGCGCCATGTTCCAAAACAAAATGCCCGTCGAGCAGGATGGCCTCGATCTGGGTCAACATGCTGTAGTTGCGGTTGAGGTGCGTCCAGCGGGTTTGCACCATGCCGATCTCGGGCTGGGCAAAGTGATGGATCACCTTCATGATCCAGTCCGGCGGAGGCACAAAGTCGGCATCGAAGATGGCAACGAACTCGCCTTTGGCGACCTTCAGGCCGGCATCGAGCGCCCCGGCCTTGAAGCCGTGACGGTTGCTGCGGTGAATGTAGACAATAGGATGGCCGAGCGCGGCGTAACGGTCGACGATGGAGGAAGCAACGGCCGTGGTTTCGTCGGTGGAGTCGTCGAGAACCTGGATTTCGAGCTTTTCGCTCGGGTACTCCATGGCGCAGACGGCCTCGATCAGGCGGTCGATGACGAATTGCTCGTTGAAGATGGGCAACTGGACGGTGATGTACGGCAGCTCGGCGAAATGGCGCGGCGGATTGGGGTCGTAGTTCTTCCGGTACTTGAAGTACTGGTAACACATGGTGTAGCGGTGCACGCCGTAGAAGGAAAGCAGAATCATCACCGCGAAGTAGGGCAGCAGCATGCAGGCGTCGAAGAGATTCCAGTGGTAAAGGCCCTTGAAGGTCTGATCGGCGTACTGCATTTTGAGGTAGTGGCGGAAACCGCTTTGCGGAGCGAAGACGAGGAATGCAGAGATCTCCCGGAGCAGCCCCCCAAGCGGGCTGGCAGCAGCAAGCTCGAGAGTGGAGAGTGCGGCGATCAGATTGTGAGCCTCCGCAAAGAGATAAGCTTCATTGTACGCGAACGGTGAGGGGGCCGGTGATTACAGGCTCGCGCCGTTTTCCGCCCTCCCCATTGGATGCGGTAGAGGCAAAACCGCGGGAGGCGATTTAGAATACCTTCACCCAGGTCGGTAAGCATCGTCGCGCATCAAAACTGGCAAACAAGGTTGACGAAATGGATGCATCCAGGGAATTGAATGAGGGCGTTCTTCCTCAGGCTGTAGTCGCGCCGCTCACGCGCGCAGCGATCTTCCTCGTGGTGTGCATTCGCCAGGGCGCGGAGAGTCCGGCGCTTCTGCGCTCATTCTGCGCGGACCTTTCCGGGCTGATACGCGCGGTTGAGTTTCGCGACATCGAGGCGGGCCTTTCCTGCGTGGTTGGATTCGGTTCCGATGCCTGGGACAAACTCTTTGGCTCCCCTCGACCTGCCGAACTCCACCCCTTTCGCGAGATTCGCGCGGGCAACCGCCATGCGATTTCCACTCCCGGCGACATCCTGTTCCACATTCGCGCCAAACGCATGGATCTGTGTTTTGAGCTGGCAACCGAAATCATGAACAGCATTGGCGATGCGGTTGAGGTTGCGGACGAAGTGCACGGTTTTCGCTACTTCGACGATCGCGACGTGGTCGGGTTCGTCGATGGCACGGAAAATCCTCGCGGCATCGCGGCGCGTGAGGCGGCCATTCTCAGCGACGAAGATCCCGCCTTTGCCGGGGGCAGCTATGTGGTCGTGCAGAAGTACCTGCACGATATGAAGCGGTGGAACGCGCTTCCCGTGGAGGCGCAGGAGCACATCATCGGCCGCAAGAAACTCTCCGATGTCGAATTGAGCGATGCCGAAAAGCCGTCCTCGGCGCACAACGCGCTCACCAACATCGTGGAGGACGGAAAGCAACTGCAAATACTTAGAGATAACATGCCTTTTGGCCGGCCCGGTCACAGCGAGTTCGGCACCTATTTCATCGGCTATTGCCGCACGCCGCGGGTCACGGAAACCATGCTTCAAAACATGTTCGTCGGTCGTCCTCCGGGCAATTACGACCGGCTGCTCGATTTCAGCCGCGCCGTCACCGGCAATTTGTTTTTCGTGCCCTCGGCCACGTTTCTCGACAATCTGGGCGCGGCCGCCCCGGACTCCGCGACTTCCGGCACATCAAATTCTGCGGCGACCGCAGCTGCGCGCGAAACATCATCAGGAACAGGATCGCTCAACATAGGATCGCTGAAGGGAGAGAAGGATGAATAACCTCCATCGTGAATTGGCGCCCATCTCTGACGGCGCGTGGTCGCAGATCGAGGAAGAGACGACCAGGACGCTAAAGCGCTATCTGGCCGGACGGCGGGTGGTGGACGTTCCCGCACCGGCGGGAGTTGCTCTGCCCGCGGTTGCGACGGGGCATCTCAAGCCGATCGCTGCTCCTGCAAAGGGCATCGTCGCCCACCAGCGGGAGGCGAAGCGGCTCGTGGAGCTCCGCGTGCCGTTTGAACTTTCCCGCCAGGCCATCGACGACGTGGAGCGCGGATCGGAGGACTCCGATTGGCAGGCCGCAAAAGACGCCGCGAAGATACTGGCCTTTGCTGAAGACCGCGCCATCTTCCACGGTTACAAAGAAGCGGATATTGAGGGCGTTCGCGAAGGCACCAGCAATCCCATTGACACGCTGCCCACGGATATACGCGATTACCCCGATGCGGTGGCACATGCTTTAAGCCAGTTGCGCCTGGTTGGCGTGAATGGGCCTTATTCGGTTTTGCTGGGGGCCGTCGAGTATACGGCGCTCGCTGAGACCCGCGATCACGGCTATCCGGTTCTCGAGCACATCAAGCGCATCGTGGACGGCAACATTGTGTGGGCGCCGGCGATTGAGGGCGCGGTGGTTCTGACCACGCGCGGCGGCGATTTCGAGCTCGACATCGGGCAGGATGCTTCCATTGGGTATCTCAGCCACACCGATGACCTCGTGCGCCTTTACCTCCAGGAAACCTTCACCTTCCGCGTGCTGACTAGCGAAGCGTCTGTGGTGTTATCGCCGCCGAAAAAGACCAAGTAGGAAGTGCGCGCGGCGAAAATCGGCCGCTTAAGCTGGATGTAATGACCTACAACGACCTC
>CAZMWL010000031.1:0-47400 GCA_964569985.1 uncultured Occallatibacter sp. | reverse complement strand
AAATTCCCAGACATGAAGGCGCTTGCCGATTACGTGCACTCCAAGGGACTCAAGCTCGGCATTTACTCCTCGCCGGGACCACAGACCTGCGCGCGCTTCGCCGGCTCGCTCGACCACGAAGTGCAGGATGCGCAGCTCTACGCCTCCTGGGGCTTTGACTATTTGAAGTACGATCTCTGCACCTTTCGCGAGGCCGTGATGACCGCCCAGGCGCCCAACGACAAGGCCGCGCAGATGCGTCTGATGATTGCCGCCTACGACAAGATGAACAAGGCCCTCAAATCCACCGGCCGTCCCATCGTCTACTCGTTCTGCCAATACGGCTGGGACGCGGTGTGGGAGTGGGGTCCCTCGGTCGGCGCCAACCTCTGGCGCACCACCGGCGACATCCAGCCCAACTGGCAAAGCATCTACTCTATCCTCAACGAGAATGCCGGACTGGCGAAGTACGCAGGCCCCGGCCACTGGAACGATCCTGACATGCTCGAAGTGGGCAACGGTCAATCGTCAGGACCCAACAGCCCGATACGTTATCTGACGTCGGCTGAAAATCGCACCCACTTTTCCATGTGGGCCATGCTCGCCGCGCCGCTCCTGGCCGGCAACGACCTGCCCAACATGACGCCCGAAGTTCGCGCCATCCTCACCAATCGCGACGTGATTGCCATCGACCAGGACCGACTGGGCCATGAAGCCACGCGCGCTTACTCCGACGGTGAGCTCGACGTCTGGACGCGGCATCTCTCCGGAGGAGCGACGGCGATTGCAGTCATCAACGCCGGCTCCGACCGCTATTCGGGCCACCCGTTCCATCTGAACCTGGCCAAACTCGGCCTGCACGGCCCGCTCAAGGCCAAAGACCTCTGGACCGGCAAGGACATCACGCTCACCGACAACATGCCGATTGAGCTTGCAAGCCACGACATTCTGCTGGTGCGCATCCCGTCGCCAAAATGAAAAAGACAGAGCGCATTTCATAAAAGCACTCGCGAAAGGGCACGACTTCACAGCCTGCTGAAAAACTCGGTTTTTCGTAGTTCGGAGGGAGCGGGAGGCTTCAGCCTCCCGAATAAAGGCCCCCTATCCAGCATGGCTTTAGCCACGGGACTTTCTTCCGCGGCACCTGTGAGACTTTCTCTGCACCCTGTTCAGTCGTGCCGAAAAGGGCGGGAAAACTGAGGGGCTTTAACCCCTGCGGCCTTCGGATCGGATCGCCAGGCTTTTCATGAAACACGCCCCGAGGAACAGGTATAAGATCTTCGCTGAAGGGTTGGAACCATGTTCGCCTCTCTTCGCAAGACGCTCATCGATTCGCACGTCGCGGCCGTCACCGTCGCCGCTCTGCTCTTGGCGTCGTGTGCAGCGTTCTATCTCGCCGCGGACCGCGTCGTGTGCCACGCGCTGTTCTTCGTCCAACTCATAGCGGATCATCATCTCTCCACCGCGCTGTGGAAACTCGAATCCGAAGATCCGGATACGTTGGCCGTCGCGCTCACCTGCCTTTTCGACGGTGTGGCCGTGGTTCTCGCTGCGTGGATCGTGTCGCACTGGGTCTACGGCGTCGGTCCGCTCCGTTGTCTGGGCAGCTATCGCGAAAAACTTACGAGGAAATTCCATGCTTGATCGAATTAAGAAGGCTCTGGTCGAGAGTTTTGTGGGTGTGATTATCGTTGGCGGGCTCTTTGTCAGCGGCATCACGAGCTGTGTTTCCGGCATCGCAGCCCCGCTGGCGAACTGGCTGACCGAATCGATTCAGCGAGCGAAAAATCCCGTCGGTTATCCGGCCCAGCCTCCACAATTTCTCTATCAGCTCTTTTTCCGTGAATGGATCACCTCAGCGTTGATTCTGCTCGTAGCGTTCCTGCTTCTTCGCTGGCTCTACATTGAGCCCGCTGCAGAGCCTTCGGATGCGTCGCAAGAACAGGAGCCGGGCGAAAGCGCGTAACTCCGCGCCGGAGCGCAGGGAGCGCCTACCCCGCCCGCCCCAGGCACACCGCAAACCACCCCCGCGGGCCCCTCCCGCAGATCCTCGGTTTGAGCCACGCTTTCGCTATTGGACGACAACAGTGCCGGTAAAGCTGTGCGTTAGCGGACCAATCGTCGCATTGAAGGTAATCGTGTAGGTTCCGGCCGGAGTACCCGTGTTTACCGGCCCGGTTCCTCCCCCTCCTCCACCGCCACCGCCGCCTCCGCAGCTGGCAGAAGTTAAGGCGAGTGGGATAAGCAAAATAAGGAAGAGAAAACGCGAGCACCGCCGACGCGCCGAAAAGCAAAGCAGGAGGAGTGCCCCAGACCAGAGAATGGGAAATCTCCGCTGTCCGCGCCGGGCGGTTGGGCTCAATTCGGCAGTCGTTCGCGCGGTTGTAGAAACCGAAAATGTCGTGGGCTCATTCGCCGTCCCATTCAGCTGGATCGACGCAGCCGAACAACTGGCTCCAGTCATCGTGCTGGGTGTGGAGCACGTGAACGTGATCGTTCCGCTCAGGCCGCCATACGCGTCGACAAAAATCCCTCCCGACCCCGTTTGGCCCGCTGGAACCGTGACGGTTAGCGAATTGCCGGAGACGTAAGCGTAAAAATCCTCGACAGAGAGCGCAACCAGGCTCGACGTGCTCGAAGCATGACCGCTATCGCCGGAATAAACAGCCTCAATATCATTGGTGCCGTCTGAAAGGTTTGAAACTGTCAGGGAGGCTGTGCCGTTTGCGCCGATTGGCGACGAGCCAAGGGTGACAGGTAAACCCTGATAATAATCAACAAAACTGATCGTGCCCGACATACCTGCCACAGCAGATGATACGTTCGCCAGGATTGTGATTTGTTGTGAAATATAGATGGGATTCGGGGATACGGTGACCGTTGTCGTCGTGGTGATACCCTGCACCGCAACGCTCTCGGCTGCCGAAACACTCTGATCCAGCCCCGTGGTTCCGCTGTATTCCGCCACAATCCAATGTGTGCCCACGGCCAGTTGGCTTATAGTGAGGGCGGCTAAACCCGAAGCGTTGACATTGCTCTGGCTGATCGGCGTCCAATCATCGAGAAAGGTCACCGTGCCTGCGGAAACGCCCCCGGTTGCCGTCACGCCGGCTGATAATGTCACGCCCTGACCATACATCGAGTTGGCAGGATTCACAGAAAACGACGTCTGCGTAGCTCCCCGGCTATCCGGTACGCCCGACAATTCATAGGCGCCCATGTCGACGGTCGCCACCGCCATTCCCGTCGCATTCTGGATGCGCGGATTTCCGTTGATGTCCTGCGACTGAAGACCAGGAGCGGCATTGAAGCCTGCGTCAATCACCGGGGACCCTGCGACCGGCTGGTAATTATTTTGCGCAACGTTGCTGAATTGCGGGTTCGCTGAAATGTTGCCGATGCCTCCGGCCGGCGTGGTGCACCAGCCGCCAGATTCCAGGCCCGACGAATTCAAGATGTCGTTGTAGTTCGCAACCGGCGGCTCCAGGCTTAGGTCTTCGAACTCTGGATTGCAGGCAATGGTCGCATAGGAGTCGGCCGAAGCGACAATGTTGTTGAACATCCCCACTTGGCTGACATAACCGTCGAACGCAATCTGAGAACCGTTGTCAAAGTAGCCTGTCAATGCAGCAATTGGCGCGATGGAGTTTCCGGTGATCGTGTTGCTTGTAATCAGAAAGTTCAAGGGGCCCATTGGATTGGGAATGGAAACGGCGGGAATCGAGATGGTCATTCCGCCCCCATTTTCGGCCGCAAAATTACCATAGATCAGGTTCTGGGCAACAGTGATGGGAAACGTTGCCACATTCTGCATGTAGATCCCGCCGCCCTGCGTTAGCCCTTGATTGTTTTTGATGATGTTATTGGCGATCGTGGTGACCGGGGGCGCATTCAGGTAGATCCCACCCCCTTGACAAGGCGCGACATTGTTCTCGATCACGTTGTTTTCGATGTCGATGTCGAAATCCCACGCGCCACCGCCGCCGATCCCGCTGCCCGTCTCGTAATCGCAGTCCGGACCCAGTGACGCTTCGTAGCCGGTGCTTGTGTTGCTGATTGTGTTTCCGGAGATGAGCGCGCCACCAAAATACAATTGGATGCCATAGCCAGTGTTATTAGTGATGATGTTATTCGTGATCGTTGGATTCGCTTCAAATATGTAGATCCCGTTGGAGTCGGAATACGCGGAGAAAGACGCCGTTGAGATTGTGAATCCGGAGATGACCGAGCTTCTCGTCTCGCCGCTACTGAAAGTCACCGTTGCCGCGTTCGGTACAGGGCTCTCAGCGCCGTTGATTTGTCCAACAATGGTTGTTTGCGCAGGTCCCGCCGAACTCTTCACGGTAATCGACTTGCCGTTAAAACTGATGTTTTCCGGGTAAGTTCCGGGAGCGACCAGAACTGTGTCGCCATTGTTCGCCGCATTGATTCCACCCTGAATTGTAGGTGCGTCAGCGGGCACATGAATTGTGGTTTGCGCGAAGAAGACTGGAGGCAAGGCAAAGAACAACGCGATTGAAATCCCGCCCATGATGCGGAGGTATTTCATAAACAAGCCTCAGACGCAATGTATGAATGCTGGCGTTGATTCTACCCCAAAATGGCAGTGCGCAAAGACCACCCTCGCAGATTCGGAGCGGGGCGGTTGTGCTCTACGCGGTGAAGACATTCAGATAGATAAGTCTCTCTATGCCCTACCCAGGCACACCGCAAACCACCCCCGCGCATCCGTCCACGTTGCCTCCGCGCGGAATCCTGCCTCGGCCAGCAGCGCTTCCACCTGCCCCGGCCGGTATTTGTAGCTGTTTTCGGTGTGGATGCTCTCGCCCGCGGCAAATTCCACCGTCAGGTCGAGTGCACCCACGTGCACGCGTTGCGCGCTACGGCTCTTCAAATGCATCTCTATCCGAGATTCCGCCTCATTCCACAACGCACAGTGCGCAAAACCCTCCGGCGCGAACTCCGCATCGAGCTCGCGGTTCAGCCGCACCAGCAGATTCCGATTGAATGCAGCGGTGACACCCGCCGCGTCATCATAGGCGGCCAGCAACGCGGCTTCCTCTTTCGCAAGGTCCACTCCCAGCAGAAAGCCGTCGCCCGCCCTAAGTCCCGCGCGCACGCGCCGCAGCAGCTTCGCCGCCTGGTGCGGCTCAAAGTTGCCGATGCTCGATCCGATGTACACCACCAGCCTGCGCTCTTGGGCTACCGCCGGTCCCAGATGCAATCGGCTCCCATCGCCGTCGGTGTAATCCATCACGCGCGGCGTCACCGTTACGCCCTTGATCTCCCGCTCGATCCGCTCCCGAGCCGCCTCCAGCGCGCTCGCCGAAACATCCACCGGCTCATACTGCACCGCTCCCTGCAACTCGGTTGCGGCCTTCAGCAGCAGGCGCGTCTTGTCCGCCGATCCCGCGCCCAACTCCACAATGCGCAGGCGCGCGCCGGCCGCGGCTTGCGCCGTCATCTCTGCCGCGTGTGCCGTCAGAATGCCACGTTCCGTGCGGGTTAAATAGTACTCAGGAAGTTCCGTGATGGCATCGAACAGGAGCGAGCCCGCTTCGTCGTAAAACAGCCAGGCAGGCAACCGCTTGGGCCGCGCAGTGAGCCCTTCGCGAACCGCCGCGCTCACGCGTTCGTCGAGTTGTTGTGCTACGGCAGGGGAAGCTGCTGCAGTCATGTTTTTTGGTTAGATGCAGGGACCCGGACTACGATGTCTTTTCTGTTCGGTACGACATGATTAGGTGTCAGGTTTTAGGTTTCAGGTGTCAGGTGTCGGCTCGCAATGTCTTGAGTGGTCCACTGATTCCTGAAACCTGACCCCTGAAACCTGCTATTTCGCCAGCCGGATTCCGGAAAACTGCCACCGCGTCTCCGGCGCAAAGAAGTTGCGGTAGGTCGCGCGAATGTGCCGCGCCGGCGTGACGCACGATCCGCCGCGCAACACCATCTGCCCGCTCATGAACTTGCCGTTGTACTCGCCCAGCGCACCGTCCAGCGGATGAAAACCCGGATAGCCCAGGTAGGCGCTGCTGGTCCACTCCCAGCAGTCCCCATAGTACTTCGCCGTTTCCTGGTTTTGGTACTTCGTACCGTTCTCGTCTTGGATGAAATCCGTGGCAGGAATGGGCATCAGATTCCCCGAATCCAGCAGATTTCCCTCAACCGCCTGGCCCTCCACCGCGGTCTCCCACTCAAACTCCGTAGGCAGCCGAAGCCCCGCCCATCGTGCGTAAGCGTCCGCCTCGTAAAAACTCACCTGGCTCACCGGCGTCGCCGCCAGTTCCTTCAGCGGCAGTTCCCCGCGCAGGGTAAAGACAGTCCAATCCACTTCTCTCGGGTCGCCATCCTTCTGGCCGCCGCCGTCTTCGCTCCAATAGAGCGGCGCGCGCCAGCCGTTGTGCTTCACCGCGTCCCACCCCGCCGAAAGCCACAGCGCCGGCTTCTGGTAGCCGCCATCGGCCATGAACTCCGCAAACTCGCCGCACGTCACCAGCCTTCGGCTGAGCGCATACGGCTCAAGCCACACGCGGTGGCGCGGCATCTCATTGTCAAAGCAGAACCCGCCGCCCGCGTGCCCCGCCTCGCGCAATCCCCCCTCAAATTCCGCAAACCCAAGCGCTTCGGTTTCCGCTCCCTCGCTCCCTGCCGGGGTCCCCAGCGAGTGGTCTTTGCTCGATGGGGTGGCTTGCTCCCTGTACTTCGGCTTCAGCGGATTCGTGAAGAACGCATGCAGAATGTCGGTCAGCAGCAATTCCTGGTGCTGCTCCTCGTGGTTCGCGCCCAGCTCGATCCGCCGTAGCGCCTCCGCCTCCGGCTCCTGCTCAAATAGCCGTTCCAGGCCCAAGTCTACGTGCTCGCGATAGCGCAGAATTTCGTCGAGCCCCGGCCGCGAGAACGACGATCGCAGACGCTTCTCGGGAAATGCGGAAAAGCTCTCGTAGTAGCTGTTGAAGAGCCACGCGAAATCGGCGTTGAAAACTTGATAGCCGGGCAAAAACTCCCGCAGCACGAACGACTCGAAAAACCACGTGGTGTGGGCCAGGTGCCATTTGGCCGGCGACGCCTCAGAACACGACTGCACCATCATGTCTTCCGCCGAGAGCGGCTGGCACAACTCCAGCGTCTGCCGGCGCGCGGCGCGAAATCGTTCGCTAAGGCCGGAAATCCGGTTCAGAGACAGCACCGGGGAAGTGGTTGCGGTCACGCGAGGGCCCTCCTCGTCTGGGGTAGAGTGTAGCCCATTTACGTTACAATTCGCTGCCATTTTTGCCTCCTGCAAAGCTCGCGCCTTCCCCATGGCCAACGCCGCGGCCCATGCCGTGCGTCACTGCAATAGCGTGGCTTTTGCTTTAATCTACGGTACGTTGTCAGGCCCCGACCGGATCTTCCGACAGGTTCGAGGCAAGTTGGGAACGTGGGGCTTGGTTTCGCCCTGCTTAAGTGCTCTAATGTTCCTGTAGCAGAGGACGATTGGTCAGCTAAATCGCCCCCTCTTTGCGTCAGTAGGAGGGAAGATGCGCGGGCTCAAGCTAAGTCGCTGGTTTTTGTTCCTGCCCTTGCTTGCGCTCTCTCTCGGTGCGTCCCGGGCTCAGCCCACACAGGCCGCCAGTCCAACCCCGCCTCCGGCCTCTGCGGCACCTCCGCAAACGCCCCCCACGGCGGAGCAGCTCGGCGATTCGCTCGTCGGGCATGAGCGCTACCAGGCCGCCATTGCCGCTTACTCCAAGTCGCCACAAATGACGGCGGACATCTGGAACAAGATGGGTATCGCTTACCAGATGCTCTTCAACTCCAAAGATGCCACCCGCTGTTACAAGGAATCGCTCAAGCTCGATCCCACCAATCCTCAAGTGATGAACAATTTGGCCACGGTCTACGCTTCGCTTCGAGAATATGGCGAGGCCGATCGCATGTACCGCAAGGCGCTCAAGCTCAACCCCGGGTCCGCGATCTTTCTCAAGAACTATGGCACCAACCTGCTGGCGGAACACAAGTACAACCGGGGTTGGAAGGCCTACCAGCAGGCCCTCGCCATCGATCCGCAGATCTTTGCCGATCACAACGGTCCATCGGTCGACAATCCCTCCAATGTGCAGGCCAGGGGCGCTGTGAACTATTACATGGCGGCAGGCTGCGCGCGCGCCGGCTACACCGATTGCGCCCTCCAGTACCTCCGCATGGCCCTCGATGAAGGCTTTACTACCCGCAAGAAGGTCCAGGTCGACAGCCAGTTCGCCAGCCTTCGCGATAACCCCGCCTTCAAACAACTTCTCTCCGAGCAGCACAACTAGAGCCGCAATTGCCTCCTGCGTAGTCTCCCCTCTCCTCTTAACCGTCTATCAACCAGGCTGGCTTTCGCGCCGCCCCTGGGAGCACATATGGGAGCTTTGATCAAACTCCGTCTCTTGCCCGTCATGTTCGCCGTCCTTGCATTCACTGCAGCAGCCGTCGCACAGGATCCAGGTTCCGCTCCGCCCCCTGGCCAGAATCCGAACCCGAACTCCGGCCAGGGAAATGGCGGCGGCTACGGCCAGCGCGGGGGTCGCGGCGGCATGGGCGGTGGCATGATGGGCCGCGGCCTCTTGGGCACCGTCACCGAGGTTGCAGCCGATCACTACACCATCAAGACCGACATGGGCGATATGTATACCATCCATTTCGGCGCCAACACCCGCATCACCAGGCAGCCGGCCGGCATGCGTGGTCCCGGCGGAGGCGGCGGCCAGGGCATGGGCAATGGCGGCGGCCGCGGCGGCTATGGCGGCGGCAACCCTCCGCAGGAGATCAAGGCCACCGACATCAAAGTCGGTGATGCCATTGCTGCGATGGGCGACATTGACGCCTCCGCGAAATCGGTCGGCGCCACGCGCATTGTGCAGCTTGATCCCGAACAAGCCAGGCGCATGCGGGAGATGGCAGCCAACTTTGGCAAAACCTGGCTGCAAGGCACGGTGACGGCCATCAACGGAACCACCATCACCCTTACCGGCGCGCTCGACAATGCCCCGCACACCGTGGTGGCCGACGAAAACACCACCTTCCGCCGGCGTCGCGACCCCATCACTCTCGCGGATATTCAGGTGGGCGACACCGTGCGCGCGGAAGGCGCCCTCAACAACGGCATCTTTACCGCAACTGCCGTGAGTAGCGGCGGCGGAATGGGCGGCCCTCCGCCCAATGGCCCATCGGCTCCGCCGTCCGGTGCGCCTTCTGGCCCCCCGCCGCAATAGGCAACGGCGGTTCATGCAGGCAAAAACACGCTGGCCGGATACGAGATCGTATCCGGCCAGTTGCTTTTCAGGCGGGCTGTGCTGTCTGCTACTGGATCGAATGCAGCGTCCAGGCTCCGTTTACCAAAGCGAACGTTGCCACGCGCTGCGTGCTCAATTTGTTGCCGGGGTTTTGGGCAATGGCCTGCAAACTCTCCGGCAAGTTGCTCAGGTCCACGTCTTCCATATAGGTCACGGTCCGTGTGTCCGCAATCGTCTGCACGTCGCCAATACTGCGCGTCTTCAATTTGCTGGTGACCAGCGGGACCACGATGATCGTGTAAGTGGGATCGTTCGGGCCGTCCGGCCGCCACTGGATCGTGTCGCCGCCGCTCTGCAGTTTCAGCACCTTGGCTCCGTCGGGAGTCAGCTTAAAGTCGCCCCAATAACCGTTGGGATAGCGCTTCACTCCGAGCCAAAGGTTGGCATGCACGCCCTGCTGCATGCCGCGATCGTTCACCGCGATATTGAACACCGTGCCCGGGTCCTTATCGTACTTGGCCTGAATCATTGCCTTTGCCTGGTCTTGCGTCAGATCGGGAGTCGAATTGCAACCCGCCAGAAATCCACTCGCGCCCAACAAAACCAAAGCTGCCAATGTCTGAATCTTTACTGCGTTTTTCACGTTCCCTCCATAGACTGCATGAAACGGCTCGAATTTCTACGCCCCGTCATTTTTCTCTTACTTTCCTCCGCTGTCAATGCGCTTGACGGTGACCCGGCTCACACGTGAAGGTGCAAAACCTCCGGCCCCCTCCGCCGGCAATCACACAGGGCTGGCAGTCGAGACCTCCGGGGGTGTGGAGGCGGTCTCATAGAAGCTCAGCGTGGCGTCGCCCTGTTCGAGCAGCCGCACCCGTTTCAGGCTGCCGTATCGGTCTTCGAGGCTCTGCTTGCGCCGGTGCTCGGCAATCACCCGCGCTCCGGGCGCCAGAATCCCCGGCGCGTTTCCCAGCAGCCCCAATGTGGCCGCATACTCCACGGCCGCATCGTACGGCGGATCGAGAAAAACCACTTCGTAGCGTCCCGGTTTTGCCGCTTCGTGGGGTCCCGGTTTTGAACTGGCTTTTGCGGCAGAACGCAGGAACGCCGCCACGCTCTCGGCGCGCACGTCGAACCCGCTCTCGATGCCCAGCTGCTCCAGATTGCGCCGCAATACCTTGAGCGCCACGGGAGCCCGTTCCACAAATGTCACGCGCGCGGCCCCACGGCTCAGCGCCTCCAGGCCCACCGCGCCCGATCCCGCATACAAATCCAGAAAAGCCGCTCCGCGCATGCGCGGAGCCAGCACATTGAAGAGTGTTTCGCGCAGGCGGTCGCTGCTCGGACGGGTGTTCAACCCCGGCGGCGCGTCCAGCCGCCGCGAACCATACGTTCCCGCAATAATGCGCATCGCCCACCAGCATAAAGGACCGGCCTTGGACCGGTTTCTTCGCCGCGAACCGCAGCAAACTCCGCAAGAAAAAAGCTAGGAGCTAGAAGCTAGTAGCTAGGAGCTGCCTTTCACCCTCTACAATCGAACTATGCGCGGTTGGTCCATTCCGTTTGGCCGGTGGATGGGCGTAGAGGTCCGCGTCCACATCTTCTTTCCGCTCCTGGTGCTGGTGCTTTTTGCTATGTGCGCCGCGCAGGGCTGGCCGTATGGTCTGGCGCTCTTCCTCCTGCTCGTAGCCGCCGTCGCTGTGCGCGAGACCGCCCGTCTCGTGGTTGCGGCGTGGCTGGGCCTGCGCCTGCGCGCCATCCTTTTCCTCCCCATCGGCGGACTGTTCGCCTACGCCAACCCCGAGAGTCAGGAAAAAGCCAACGCCGGCTCCGGACAATATATTCTGGCGCTTGCCGGTCCGCTGGCCAATATGTGTGCGGGCCTTACCGCGGCCGCGGCCATTCTGGGCGTCAGCACAAGTGTCCAGCTTTTTTGCTTTCCCCTCATCACCGCCGAGAGCCTGTTGCGCAGCATGGTCTGGATGCAACTGCTTCTCGGCGCGCTGCATCTGCTCCCCGCCTACCCGCTCGATTGCGGCCGTATCGTCCGCAATGCCTTCGCCCGCAAGCATGGCGTGGCGCCAGCAGGCCGCGCCGCCGCAGGCCTGGGCCAGGCTTTGGCTCTCCTCGCCATGCTGGGCGGCATGTTGCTGCACGACTCATGGCTCGTCCTTGCCGGTTTCTTTGTCATGATCGGCGCGCAAATCGAGGATCAGGGCGTCTTTTTCCAGTCTGTCGTCGACACCGTGTGCATGCGCGAAGTCATGCTCACGGACTTCGCCACGCTCTCGCCCTCTGACACTCTCGCCGACGCCCTGTACCGTAGCGTGCACTCGCTGCAGGAGGATTTCCCCGTTGTCCGCGGCCCGCAACTGGTCGGCATCATTTCGCGGCAACGCATTGTCGATGCACTCCGCGATGACGGCAACGGCTATGTGCAGTCGATCATGTCGCGCACCTTCCAGGTGGCGCGGCCTGAAGACACGCTCGGCACCACCATCCGCCGCCTCACCGCCGGCCACGGCCTGGCGCTCATTCCCATCACCGAGAGCGGCCGCGTAGTCGGCATCGTCAGCGTGCAGAACCTCATGAACTCCATGGCGCTGCTCGCCGAACAGCGACGCATCGAGCGCATGGAACAAGGGAACTGAAGGCACGATGGTGGACCACCCACAATTGGGGGGTGCCCCCGGTCCCTCGCACTTGGGGACCGGGGAACCCAAATCTGACACACCGCTCGCTCCCGGCCTCTATCTCGTCGCCACACCCATTGGCAATCTCGGCGACATCACGCTCCGCGCGCTCGATGTACTGCGCAACGTGGATCGCATCGCCTGCGAAGATACCCGCCAGACGCAAAAGCTTCTCAACCATTTCCAAATCGAGAAGAAAACCGTCAGTTATCACGAACACAACGAGCGCGAGCGTGCCACAGAACTGATCCAAAACATAAAGGCCGGGGAGGCCATCGCACTCGTCTCCGACGCGGGAACTCCGGCCGTCAGCGACCCAGGCAGTTGGCTTGTCCGCGAAGCCATTGCCGGCGGTGTTCCGGTGTTTCCCATTCCCGGCGCCAGCGCGGCCATCAGCGCACTCGTCGCCTCGGGACTTTCCACCGAAGACTTCCACTTTCTCGGATTCCCGCCGGAAAAATCGGGCACGCGCCGCACCTGGCTCGAAGATCTCGCCGCGCGCGAGCAGGCTGATCCGCGCCAAAACCCGCGCACCCTGATTTTTTACGAAGCCCCGCACCGCATTCTCGAAACACTCTCTGACATCGAAGAACTCTGGGGCGGTCTGCTGCACGCAGTGCTGGCAAGAGAGCTGACCAAGTTGCACGAAGAGTTTTTGCGCGGCACCGTGGCCGAGGTACGGAAGGAACTCGCCTCTCGCGACCGCATTCGCGGCGAAATCACGCTTCTCGTCGAAGCACCCGCGTCGGCCAGAACCTCCGGCGCTGCATCAGGCACCGAATCCGCACCTGAGAAAATTGCGGCTCGCGTTGCGCGCCTGCAATCTGAAAGCGGCGTCGACGAAAAAGAAGCGCTCAAGCGATTGGCTCGCGAACTGGGCCGGTCGAAAAGTGATCTCTACCGCGAGCTGCAACGCGAGCGCGCAAAGAAACGCTAGAAAATCGCCGCAGGTCCGTCTTCGTGTTCCTTTGGCCCCTCGGCCCCTACGTCCGTCGTTCTAAGCTTTCATCTCCGCAACCGCCGCCTGTTCACCTCGACGAGCTAAAGGCCAAGAGCTAAAAGCTAGAAGCTGCTTTTCGCCACTTCCACCAGCGTCGAATAAAACGTAGCTCCGCCGCCGATGTCGGTCAGCCGTTCGCTGGTCAGTGCGTTCACATTCGCGCCGCCGGGGTGCAGTTTCGCCCAGTCCAGCCGCGCCGCCACCACGCCCGCCGGCAGATGTGCGTTCAGCATCGCCGTCAACTCAATCGCGCCACGATCGTTGAAGACGCGCACCAGGTCGTCTTCGCCTACGCCGCGCGCCTCAGCGTCCAGCGGATGCATCTCGAGCTTCTGGCTTGTCCGCGCCTCCATCTTCCGGTGGCCCGGCAGATTGGCGAAGGTCGAGTTCATGTAGTTGTCGTTTTTGCGCGCCAGCAATTCCAGCGGATACTGTTTCGCCATCTCTCCCCAGCGCGACTCCACCGCAGGCACGAAACCCGGAAGCGGATCGAGGCCCGCCGCGGCCAGCGCCTCAGAGAAAAACTCGATCTTGCCGGAAGGCGTAGGAACCGGTCCTGAAGTGTACGGCAGAAACGGCCGCGTCTCGGGATCTGCGTAAAATGCGAGCGGCACATGCCCTTCGCGCTCCAGCTCCTCTATCGTGATGTGCTCCATGCCCGCATTCGTTGAGCGGCCATCCGCGCCCATCGCCAATGCCTGCCGGATCATCTCTTCCGGCGTATCGCGGAAGCACGCCTCCGTGAAACCCATGCGCTGCGCCAAATTTGAAAACAGCCACACATTCGATCGCGCCTCGCCCAGTGGCGCAATCGCCTGCTTTGAAAGCTGCACAAAGTAGTGCCCGTACGCTCCCTGCACGTCCGTGTGCTCCAGAAACGTCGTCGCCGGCAGCACGAAGTCGGCGTAGTCGGTGGTGTCGGTAAAAAACTGTTCGTGCACCACGGTGAATAGATCTGTGCGCTCCAGCCCCCTCCGCACCGCGTTGGAATTCGGCGCCACCGCTCCCGGATTCGAGTTGTACACAAACAGCGCATGAACCGCCGGCCCGTCGTTCTGACCCCTGACATCTGATCCCTGATCCCTGGCTTGGCCGAGTTCCGTCAGCGCCCGCCCCAGCTCCGACATGTTGACCACCCGCGCCAGCCTTCCGATCGGCGAAGCCAGCGCCAGATCCGGCCGCTCCAGCGCCTTCTTGTCCCACGCAAAAGCACCCGACGTCGAAAGCTGTCCGCCGCCGCCACGCGTCTTCCACGCTCCCGTCAGCGCCGGCAGCATCGCAATCGCGCGCACCGCCGCGCCGCCGTTCTCCGCGCGCTGCACGCCGTAGTTCAGCCGCAGCGCCGCCGGCCGCGTCGTCGCATACTCGCGCGCCAGTTGTTCAATCTCGCCCGGCGTCATTCCCGTCCACGCGGCCACGCGCTCCGGAGTGTATTCGCGCGCGCGCGCGGCCAGTGCTTCAAAGCCGTGCGTCATTTCCGCAATGTACGCGCGGTCCTCCAGGCCCTCATCGAGAATCACGCGCATCATGCCAAGCGCCAGCGCCGCATCCGTGCCGGGGCGGATCGCAATATGCCAGTCGGCCACCGCCGCGGTGCGCGTCCTGTAAGGATCAATGACGACCAGCCGCGCCCCGTTCCTCCGCGCCTCTTCCACAAACGGCCACAAGTGAACATTGTTGCCGTGGATATTCGCGCCCCATGCAAGAATCAGCTTCGCCAGACGGAAATCCTCGGTGGGCATGCCAAACTTTTTGCCGTACACCAGGTTCCACGCCTGCCCGCCCGCCTCCGAGCAGATCGTGCGGTCCAGCTGGCTTCCGCCCAGGCGATGAAAAAACCGCCGATCCATCGACCCGTAACCCAGCACGCCGATGGTTCCCGCGTAGCTGTACGGCAGAATCGATTCCGGTCCGTAGCGATCGCTTGTCTCCTGGAGCCGCGCGGCAATCGCGTCCAGCGCCTCATCCCAGCTCACGCGCTCAAAGGCCTCGTGCTCGCGCCCGCGCTGCAGCGGCCCTTTCTCCACCCCAGCCTTTCGCCGCAGAGGATACAGAACGCGGTCCGGCGCATACACGCGATCCAGATATTTCGCCACCTTGCCGCACAGAAATCCCTGCGTGACCGGCTGCGATGGGTCACCCTCCACCTTTACCGCGCGGCCCTCTTCATTCACCGTCACCAGCACCGCGCACGAGTCCGGGCAATCGTGCGAGCACACGGTGTGAATCACGCGCAACGGCGGGGAAGCGGCCATGGCGTCATTGTAAGCTGAACAGGGAGCGATCATTCCATGCTCAAGTCCGGCATCCTGAACCCGCACATCCTTGCTCTGCTCGCCCGCATCCGCCACACCAACACCCTCGTCATTGCCGACCGTGGATTTCCCTTCTGGCCGCAAATTGAAACCGTCGACATCTCGCTCGTCGACGGCATCCCGCGCGTGCTCGACGTACTCAACGCTATCCGCGCCAATTACGGCATTGGTCACGCATGGATGGCCGAAGAGTTCCACGCCGCCAACAACGACACGACCCGCAAGGAATTTGCCACAGCATTCCATGGCGTGCCGCTCACCTTCGAGCCGCACATCGAATTCAAGAAGCGCGTCCCCCGCGCCATCGGCCTCATCCGCACCGGCGACACCATTCAGTACGCAAACATGATCATCGAATCCGCCTGAGCGGCGCGCCCCTCCGCGATTTCTTCGGTGCCCGCTCGAACGGCCTCCGTGTACACTGGTCACGCCATGAGCTGCCTCTTCTGCAAGATCGCTTCCGGCGAGATTCCGTCCACTGCCGTCTACCAGGACGATCGCGTCTACGCCTTTGCCGACATCAATCCCAAGGCTCCCGTACATATTCTGATCGTTCCGCGCGAGCACATTGCTTCGCTTGCCGAAGCCACTCCACAGCAAAACGCGTTGCTCGGTCACCTCATGAGCGTGGCAGCGGAGATTGCCCGCAACAAAGGCCTCGCGAAAGGCTACCGCGTCGTCGTGAATACCGGCGAGGACGGCGGCCAGACCGTGGACCATCTGCACCTGCACCTGATGGGCGGCCGGCAAATGACCTGGCCCCCGGGTTAGGAAAAGCAGGGAATCGCCAAGAACCAGCAGGCAGCAGAAAAACAAGAGACTCCGCGTAAAAAACAAGGGGCGCGCTCGCATCGAGCGCCCCCCCTCGTTCCCTTGCTCCCTGTTTTTAGAACGCCGGCTGCCGCTCGACTTCCTCTTCCTCTTCCACGCCGTAGCGGCGCAGCAGGACCGGCAGGCTTTGCGAGAAGGCCGAGCGCGGCATCACCGCGTCGCATCCCGCTTCCTGCGCCTTCATCTTCAGGTCGCCCTGCAGATGATTCAGGAAGCCGATGATCGAAACCGCCTTCTTGAATTTTGTTTTGAATTTGGGAATCAGCGACATGGGCTTGGCGTTCAGGTTGTTCAGGTCGAACACCAGCAAAGCCGGCCGCTCGATTTCGGGAAACTCCAGAATCCGGTCCACGGATTCCTTATCGCCCTTCACGAACTCCACCTTCACGCCCAGCTTGCGCGCCGTCTCCTGAATCTTGGCCAGGAAAAACAGATCCTCAATAAAACAGAAGATCCGCGTGGGAGCGTTTTCGCGAATCGGCGCCGGAGCCTGTCCGGAATAGACGTCGGGATAATACCCGCTGCTGTGGCCGTTGCCCGCCGTGGGGATGGTGGAAGGCGGTCCGTCGGCCACATTGCCGTTCGCCACACGATAGCTGTGGTCCATCGGGCCGACAAACATGCGCGGGCCCTTCTGTCGTCCCCTGCGCTTGTCTCGTGGCGCGTTCATGCTGTTGCCGGGCGACGCTGCGGGACCGTTGCTCTTCTGGAAGAACTTCTTCTTGCGGCCCTGGCGCTGCTGCGGAGGCCGCGGCGGAGCAGACTGCGGCGGTGACTGCATTTGCGGTTGCCCCTGCGCCTGCGGCTGCCCTTGCGGAGGCGGCGCGCTCTGTTGGCTTGATTTGTTCTTGCGGCGGCGCCGGCGGCGCCGATGCCCTTGCGACTGCACCTGACCGTTGTCAGGAGTCGGCCCCTGTTCAGGCTGGGGCTGCGTCGGTTCTATTGTCATGATGCGTGTACTTCCTGGTGCTTCGCTCTAGTGCGTTGCTTTGCGCGTGCTGCAAACGGTAAACCAACCGGCCTGCTTTTGCCCCAATCCTCTCCCTTCAGGAGAGAAAACGCGGCAGATTCCCGGCGGCGTACAGCCTTCATCCAAAGTGGGGTTGCCTCTGGGTTTCACGCGTATTTGCGCTTCTCGCCAAGCCCTAATGCAGCCGGCAGACGCGCTTCCCTGTGCGTGCTTCCACCACTTGACCCTCTGTGAAAATGCGCTTGCCGCTTCGTTTGCGGAGGTCGTTCATCCACTCCATCCGCTCGTCGGCATCGATTCGGCGCGGCTGCTGCTTTTCTCAGGTGACGCCATTTCCTATGTGAGCAACCGTCGCACACAGTCCACTCTGAACCATCTCAACTGTTTGGCGATGTTTCTTTGCTCAACGGCGAGCTTGCTCTACCCATGCTCTGGGTGGCCCGCGTCAGCCGCTTAATAGGCAACTCTGATACTACAGCGAAGGCTCACCACTGGCAAGGGGCGCGAGGGGGCCGGGGTGACTGAAGTGATGCGCTGGAAATCCACGCTGCTCCCGTGCCCCATCCTTTTCGCGGTCGCCGCGCCGACCGAAATGGGTGGGAAAGCGTCCAAACGCGAAAAACGCCACCTTTGAAGGTGGCGTTTCGGGTCCTGCAAGCTGGTCACTGGCCTCCCAGCTGTGTGGTGGGCAGTGGCTGTCTCCACCGCTCCGACTTTAGGCTTCCCGGCTGGCTTTCCCTTTTGAGGGCCGCTCATTGGCGGTTGCTCATGCCGGGTACCCTTGTGTCTCTGGCTCGCTTGGCCTACCTTCAGCGGCCGATTGATCACTGGCGCCTATTACATAGCAATTAACATGCCTTTCGTAACATGAATGATTCTTAATGACTTACATGGAAATCTTTATACGAATCTTATGGGTTCCCGGAGTTTTGGAGCTAAAATCCTACCGAAAACCGTAGAACCGCGACCTCTGAGATGTCTCAGTCTCCCCGAAAACACCGATCTTGCGCCGATGAAACTTGTTGGCTGATCGAGCCAGCCTGGCCCCGCTAACCCCGCTTGCCTTTACTCAACGCTGGCAGACCGGGCAAAAGTGGGTTCCGCGCCCGGCCAGCTCGATGCGCCGGATCGGCGTCTGGCAGCGGCGGCACGGCTCGCCCGTGCGTTGGTAGACGCAATGCTCGAGCTGAAAGAAGCCGCGCTCTCCCTCGGCGTCCACATAATCCGAAACCGACGACCCGCCCAGGCGGATGGCGTGCGTGAGGATCTGGCGCAGCGCCAGGCGCAGCCGCTCCAGCTCCGCCGCGGTCAGCCGGTTGGTCCGCCTGCGCGGCCGGACGCCCGCCTGAAAAAGGCTCTCGTCCGCGTAGATGTTGCCCACCCCGGCCAGAAGCGTTTGGTTCAGCAGTGCCGCCTTGATGGGCATGTGCCGTCGGCGGAAGAGCTCGGCAAACGCGCTTGCGCCGATCGTCAGCGGCTCGGCCCCCGGCGCCTCGAACACGCCCTCGCCGCTGCTGCGCAGATTGCGGAACTCCAGCCGGCCGAAGCGACGCGGATCCACAAAGCGCAACTCGTTGCCGCTGGCCAGGTCAATCCGAGCGTGCGTATGCGGAGCCACGGGAGCATCCGGCGTCGCAATCAGCAATCGCCCCGTCATGCCCAGATGCACGATCCATTGCGCGTCCGGCGTGGCGGCACTTGTCTCCGCGCTCAGCTCAAAAACAATGTGCTTTCCCGTGCGGTGCACGGCCAGAATCGTGCGCCCCGCAAGGCCTTTCGCCTGTCGCGAGGCCGGATTTTTGAAGGTTTGCGGGCGCTTGCCAAACCACGCCTGCACAATGCGATCGCCGCGCACGCGCCGGTTCACTCCGCGCGCGATAGTTTCCACCTCGGGCAGCTCAGGCATCGCTATATTGTAGAGGGCTGCGCTGCGTCGTCCGCGCCGCGCACAGGCTTTAGCTTCTCACTTCAGATCTTCCGCGAATTCGGGCTCTTCTTCCGCGCCATCGGGCACTTGCATACTGCCCCACTTCTCCAGATAAACCGCGCTCAGCGTGAGGCCTATGAGAAAAATTCCTACCGAGGTGAACTCCCATGTATTGAGCAGGCGGTTTTCTTTCACGGTCTGGTACACCGTCAGGCCGTGAATGCTGCGCGGCACCACGCGCAGTTCTCCAGGCGCAGGCCCGCGGGGCATCACGTCAAGATAATGCGTGGAAATGGCGGCAGACGCGATCAGGCCCGCCAGACCCACCAGCAGGAACGCCAGCGCAAAGATCTTGAGTGTAGCCAACCGCGCAGACTTCATCGCATTCGCCTCAGGACAGTCGCTTCCCGGAACCCGGCCGTCGAACCCGCCGAGAGACACGTAGACATTTAAACTGTAGTGCAGTTTCCACCGTCAGCGCCACTATCACGTAAGTACCCATTTATTGGTTACTTTCCCAGAATGGACCCGCTCCATAGAGCGGAGCCATAAAACACTGCGTCCGTGCCCCATCCTTTTCCGTCCGCCGCGGCGGAGAAAAGGGTGGGAAAGCGGGCCGTCGTGAATGGACCGAAACGATAGGAGTTCGCCGCCCCGCACACTACACTGAGGGGTAGAAATGTCTGAGCCCGCCACGGTTACCGACACCATCGCCGCCATCTCCACGCCTCCAGGACGCGGTGGCATCGGCATCGTGCGTCTCAGCGGCCCGCAGGCGTCGGCCATCGCGCTCCAGTTGGTCCGCCTGCGCCATCCACTCGATCCTCTCGATCACGCCCACGCGCGTCTTGCCGACGTGCTCGACTCCGCCAGCGACGACGCCACGCGCATCGACGAAGCCCTCGTCACATTCTTTGCCGCTCCGCGCTCCTATACCGCCGAAGATCTGGTTGAGATCGCAACCCACGGCTCGCCGGTGGTGCTGGAGCTGCTGTTGCGCCGTGCGCTCGATCTGGGCGCGCGCCTCGCCGAGCCCGGCGAATTCACGCAGTGCGCATTCCTTTCCGGCCGCCTCGACCTCACCCAGGCTGAAGCGGTCCGCGACCTCATCGACGCGCAAACCCTCACTCAGGCGCGCCAGGCCGCCAGCCAGATGGGCGGCGCGCTCAGCCACCGCGTCGCGCCCATAAAGCAATCCCTCGTCGACCTCGTCGCTCTGCTCGAAGCCGGCATCGACTTCGCCGAGGACGATCTGGACGTCACCCCGCAGCAGGAAATTTCCCGGCGCATCGCCGAGCTCACCCCGCCGCTCGCCGCGCTTGAAGCCTCGTTTGCCCGCGGCCGCATTGTGCACGACGGCCTCACCCTCGCCATCGTCGGCCGTCCCAACGCCGGCAAGAGCTCGCTCTTCAACCGCCTCGTGGAGCGCGACCGCGCCATTGTCACCGCAACTCCCGGCACCACGCGCGACCTCGTCACCGAGCGCATCTCCATCGGCGGCATTCCCATCGAACTCGTCGACACCGCGGGCCTGCGCGAAGGCTCTCTGAAATCTCTCGATGGTTCTCCCGATGGAATTCTCGAAGAAGCCGAGCAGCTCGGTATCCATCGCAGTCGCGAAGCCCTCGCCGATGCGGCGCTGGTGCTCGTCGTGCTCGACGCCACGCAGCCCCTCAACGACGAGGAACACCGTCTGCTGGCCGCGGTCGTTGGCCGGCCCGCAATTGTCGCCGTCAACAAATCCGATCTGCGGGAACAGCACCAAAAAATGGGTGCCCCCGGTCTCGATTTTGAGACCGGGGAAAGCTCAATCTCAACCTCCGCGCTCACCGGCGAAGGCATTGCCGTGCTGCGCGAAAAAATCCTGACCCTCGCTACCGGCGGCGCAGCGGCCGAACCCGGCATGCTCACCAACCTCCGCCAGCATCAGGCCGTCACCACAGCGCTCGCCGCATTAACCGACGCCGCCACCGCCAACGCCGCCACCATTCCCCACGAAATGATTCTGCTCGATCTCTATCGCGCTCTCTGGGCTCTCGACTCCCTCACCGGCCAGACCACTCCCGACGACATCCTCAATCTGATCTTCTCCACCTTCTGCATCGGCAAGTAAGTGTTACATATTTATTATCAATAGTTTACGCGAGATTTAGCGAACCCAATAACCTGGTCCGTCTATCGATACTGATCCGCCGAGTCAAGAATTGACCGCGCTCGATTGCACTGGTAGTCGAACACAGCGGACCTGGATTGTTCAAGAATCCGGGAGCTTCAGAACAGATTTGGGCGTCCGTTTGCGCTTGCTCTTTTGCCATCGGTTAAGGCCTCCAATCGCGGTGGCAAATAGCATGATCCAGATCGCTACCTCGGTCTATCGCACCCTGGGGCGTTTATCGTTCCTAATCCGTCCAGGAGCCCCAAGCTGAGGCTGGATGAGCGAGTTGGCCTAGCAAGAGGAACTTAACACTCAGGCAAGCTAACTGACAGGAAACGATTTGATTTGCCTGCAACTATGGCGATTCTTTCATGGAAAGTACTTGAATTGCGAATACCAACGAGCAGATCGCGGGGCATGGAGTAAAGAATGTCTCGGCTCTGCGGACGGGGCAAGCGACTACCGGAATACCCTGTACGCAATACCGACGCGAAAGCCATTCGGTGTGAGCGGGTGATCCGGCAGGTTCGCGTAGCCTGGCGAATTTGGCCAGAATTGGTATTCATATTCTGCGCGTAGCATCCAGTGGTTATCCAGCCGCCACTCCACGCCCCCTCCCGGCCCTATCGCCAGGTAGTTTGCGTTTCCGATCTGAAATGGATAATGAATCGTGGCTACGCCGACCAGTCCCTTTCCGAACAATTGAAGCTTGCCGCTGCTCAACACAAACATGCGGGGACCGGCGAGGTAGGTGTTCTCTGTTGAGCCTTCAAACCCTCCGAGGTTCATAAATTGGGCATCGCCTTCAATGCCCAATCGCGGCTTTAAGTGGAGATCGGCAAATGCCCCAATACCCTGTATGCGCTGCCCGCTCTGGTACGGAAAAGACGCGCTGAAATCGGAGAATTCCGCGCCCACCCATAGCGACTTACCGGGCCCGATTGCCGCGGGCACTACCTGTGCCCGTCCCGGCAATTGCAGAAACACTCCCAGCAGGACTGAGGCGCAGGTGATTCCCCAAATGTTTTCAAACGCATTCATGCAACAAAGCCTCAGAAGAGGGATTTAACGGTCAGGCTGACAACAGCCGAGTGTGCTAATGTCGGGCTGGAGCCGGTCGTTGTGGCGTTTACAGAAATCGCATACGTGCCTGGCGGAGTTCCTCCACTGACCGGGTTCGGCGACCCGCATCCGCTCAGCCCCAGACCAGCGCTCAGTATCAGCAGCAGGCCCAGGCAGGCAGCAAACAAACTGCGCCGCCGCTCTCTCCCTGGGAGCAGGAGCAACACCAGCAAACCAAACAATGTCACTGAAGCTGGTGCAGTTTGGGCTGGGGCAGAAGTTTGGATCGTAAGCTTCGCCACGCCCTGCCCATTCGGCAGGCTTTCAGAACTGAAACTGCATGTCGTGTTCGCTGGCAGCCCCGAGCAGGAGAGCGCTAACGACTGGCTGAAACCGTTGAGGCTGGTCACGCTTATCTGGGATACGGTTGACTGGCCTGTGTAGACCGAGGCCGTTGCAGGAGCCACGCCGATGGAAAAATCTCCCGCGATCAATGTCTCCTGAAAAACCGCGGATGTGCTGCCAAGAAAATCCGCATTGGGGACGAAGACGGCGGTGAGGTTGTGAACCCCGACTGAAGAGAAGGTTGCAGCCAAGGTGGCAGTGCCGCTTCCCGTGATCGGTGGCGTGTTTGCCGTGACCGCCGCGGAGCCGAGCAGAGTGAACCCATCGTAGAAAGAGACACTACCGCTGCCGACCAACGTGGATAAAGATTGCGAAGACACTGTCGCGGTCAGCGAGACGGACTGGCCGATGTTGCCGGGGTTGGGTGCAGCGCTCAGGCCGATCGAGGTGGGCGCCGGGGTAATCACCTCAGTCAGCGATGCCGAGCTTCCGAGAATATTGTTGTTGCCCGCAAAGACAGCGCTTACGGGATAACTACCGGGAATGGGGGCGCCGTTGGGGTAGTAAGTGGCCGAACCGGTGGCGTCCGTTATCAGGCTGATGACTTGGCCGTTGAAGGTGAACTGGATCGTATTTCCCGCTCCGGCCGATTGGCCGTTCGCGGTCAAATGGGCAGTGAATGCAACGCTACTGCCGTAGATTGCGGGATTGGCGTTGGAGCTAAGGGTAAGCAGAGTGGGAGCCGCATTGACGACGATGGGGGTGGGATTGCAGTTGCTTGACGAGTAAATCGAACTGCCGCCATAGGCGCAAGTGAGGTTGTCGCTTCCCCCGGGAAGCGAATTTGTGCTCAGAGTCGCAACTCCACCGGCAAGCGAGCTGGAGCCAATCATCGCGGCGCCGTTATAAAAGGTAACTACGCCCGTGGGCGTGCTCGGTCCGGACAACGGAATAGAGGGCACCACAGTGGCCGAGAGCGTCACGTTGCCGCCGAATGTGGAGGGCGACGGCGCGGCCACTAAAGTTGATGTGGTGGGAACCGCATCAACCACTTCGGAGCAGGTTGCCGAACTGGATGCGAACGAGCCCACCGGCGCATAGGTGGCGACGATCGCATGAGTACCTACGGCTTCGCCGCTGTAATTGAAAACCGCCGCACCGGCCACCAGGCTCTGTGTTCCCAGCGCCGCACCATTGTCAGTAAACGAGACGGAGCCGGTGGGTGTGCCGCCCGTCGAGGTCACGGTCGCTGTGAACTTCGCTGTACCTACTACATAAACGGGATTCGGCAGGCAAGTTAGCGTTGTACCGGTGGCAATTCCGTTAATCACTTCGATAAGCGAAGCGCTTCCCGCCCCGAAGCTTCCAGTTGGTTGGTAGTTGGCCGTGATCGTATGGCTCCCTACGGTGAGCGAACTGGTGGAGAAGGATGCAGAGCCGGTGTTCGAAACCGCTTGAGTAGACAGCAGGGTCGTGCCATCGAAAAACTGAACATCACCTGTGGGGACTCCGGACGTGGCGCTGAGTTGGGCGGTAAACGTCACGCTTTGCCCGGCCGTCGCGGGATTCAATGAACTGGTCAACGTTTCGGCGACGCCGCAACTGTTGGTCGCGGATTGGTATTCGTATGCGCCCATATCGATAATGCAGCCGTTGCCGCTTCCGTTCTGGATGCGCGGTTTTCCGTCGAAGTCCGTCGTCCAGTTCATTCCGGTCATCGTTTGAAACGTCTGGATTGCGCTGTTCAGCCCGCTGTCGATGGCCGGCGATGTGCTCTGCAAGTGATAGTCGTTTGCCGCAGCGTTCACAAACTGCGGATCGGCGGCGATGTTTCCGTCCTGGGTCGAAACATCCACGCAATACGAGCCGAAGAAAGGCCCGCCGGCGTTGTAAAGGATATTGTTCTCAAACGTGGGCTGGATGGAGAGGCTGGGTGTTTGGAACCAGGAGCAGTCCACGGCTGGATAAGAGGTTGAGCCGGCAACGATGTTGTTCACGATCACGACGCCGGGGCCGCTCGAACCGTAGGAATAGGGAGCGGGATAGATCTGAGCAATGGCAATGCAGGCCGAATCGTCGGCATTGATCTCGGTCGCTGTGTTATTCGCCAGGACATTGTTGGCGATGAGGATCTGCGGACTGCTGGCACTAAGGCCCCCATTTTCAGGAGCAATTGCACCAGCACAACCGGAATTGCCATAAATCAGATTCTGAGCGATAACGGTCCCTGTGCTATTGGCCGAGACGAAGGCGCTCCCAGGGAAGCTAGCGCTATTGTTGCGAATAGTATTGTTCATAATGAGCACATTTTGTGCTGCCCAGAGAGAAAGTGCGCCGCCTTCAATGCCGCTTACGTTGTACGGTTCTTTACCGGTATTGTCCTCAATCGTGTTGCCGATAACGACGGAGCCCAGGCCATTCACATAGCTGGATGTACCCCCTAGGGTGACTCCACTTTCAAAGGTGCAATAGCTCTGATCGGCTCCGGATCCAGTGCCCGTCAAATTTCCTGAGACTTCGTTGTTGAGGATCGCTGCGGCGCCGAATTCGACATCGATATCGTGACAGTAGTTTGCAGTGACGGTGTTGCTCTGAATGGTGGGCGAAGCTGAGTTGACAAAAACGCCGCCGTCGCTGTTCCCGCTAGAGATCGTGTCACCTCCGCCGGTAATGGTGAATCCGGAAATGACACTGGAGCGCGTTTCTCCGTTTGCAAAAACGACAGTGGCTTGGCCGGGTTTGTTGCCCCCATCAATGATCGTCACAGCCGCTCCGCCCGAGCTCGTGACCGTGATGGCCTTGCCATTGAAATTGATGTTTTCGTTATAAGTGCCGGGAGCAACCAGCACCGTGTCTCCGTTGTTGGCGGCATTAATGCCGGACTGGATTGTTGTGTATGCTTGCCCTGGCCCCACATTGATTGTGGTTTGCGCGAGCGCTGTGCCGGCAATCAGAGACAGGGCTCCGAGAAGCAAGCGCATCGGCGAGTGCAGCTTCAGCGTCATCAGGATTTATTCCAGTGAGGCCATTCTATTCTCAAAAGTTCGCTTGCGCGAGACCGACATGAACCCGGCGAGACGCCGGATACGCACTCGTTTCTTGACCAAGTTGGGTGTTCTCGCGCCTCTGTCAGGAAAACAGGCCTTCGTTTTGTAGTTAGAGAACGCTCGTGTTTGGGGCTGAGGATGGTGCGCGCAGAACGGCGCCGTCGAATACTGATTTCGAAAAGCGCGCGAGCGCCTCGCGATAAATCTGGCACGACGGGCTGCTCGGACAAGTGTTCTTTGTCAATCGACGCCACATGACTCTATCGACGAGTGGCGAATTCCCAATGGGCTGGACCGGGAACTGGAAGTCGGCCGGTCGTCAAAACAATGCAGGGCGGATCGGAGAAATCGTGTGGCGCGGCCACGAGGTAATACCCCTATTTCGGTGCCAGTTTCTAGTCTCCAGTAAGTCTCCAGAGCGAGAAACCGACTGCGGACGATACACTTAAACCCGTATGAACATTGAAGTTCATGCCATACTCGGACGCATTCCTCCCTTCTGCATCGGAAAATAGAACGCCGTGATCGGTAAATAGAACGCCGCGCCCCATCCTTTTCCGCGTTTTTTGCGGAAAAGGGTGGGAAGCCACGGACCTCAACATACCCTTTTCAATTCAGCACGAAAAATGGGTGCACCACGTCCCGCTTTTGGGACGTGGGATAGCACGAACCCAATCCGCATCCTGCCGACTACTCTCCGTACGGCACCCAGATGTTCTTCACCTGCGTGGCGTGCTGCAGGAACCACCGTCCCTCGGCCTGCGCGGGATTGAACCAGTCGTACTCGTGGCCGTCGTTGGTCCACACCTGCTTCATGTTGCCGATCGATGCCGTCCGCACAAACGTCGCTTCCTCATTGCTGCGGAAGCACCACACCGCCTCGATGCCATCGTGCTCTGCCAGCGTCTTGGCCAACTCCGCCGGCCGCCCGGCGACCAGATTCACCACGCCGCCCGGAACATCGCTCGTGTCGAGCAGTTGGTACACATCGCCGATTACCAGCGGGTATTTTTCCGAAGGCACGGCGACCACCGTGTTGCCCATTGCAATCGCCGGCAGCACCAGCGAGAGCAATCCCAGCAGCGGCGCTTCCTTGGGCGCCAGAATCCCAATCGCGCCCACCGCCTCATTCATGGCAATCGCAATGTTGCGTCCCGGCGGATTATGCACCTGGCCGTCGTACTTGTCGGCCCAGCCCGCATAAGAGAAGATGCGTTGCACCGCGAGATCCACTTCCACCGCGGCCTGCTCCTCGCCCACCGCGCGCGCCAGCCGCTGCGCAATCTCGTCGCGCCGCTGAATCATGTTTTCCGCAAGGTAGTAGAGCACCTGCGCGCGATTGTGCGCCGTGCTCTTGGCCCAGCCCGTGGCATTGCGTGCGGCTTCAACCGCGTTGCGAATGTCCTTGCGGTTGCCCAGCGGCGCTTCGCCCAGCAGCTCGCCCTCGCGCCCGTACACCGGGAACGAGTATCCCGAGTCGGGCCGCGCCTGCTTGCCGCCGATGTACTGCTTCACCGTGCGATCGATCGTCGATCCAAGCGCCGATCCCGCCGCCGCAAATCCCTCTTCCTCATCTGGCGTCTCCAGCTTCACCGCCTTCGCCGGCGCGCTGGGCAATGCGTGCAGCCACTTCGGAGTCAGGTACTCCAGCATGCCTTCGCGGCCGCCTTCGCGCCCGTAGCCCGATTCGCGATAGCCGCCAAATCCGCACGCCGCGTCGAACTGGTTGGTCGAATTCACCCACACCACGCCCGCCTTCACCTGCGAAGCCAGGTCCAGCGCCACGTTGATGTTCTCGCTCCACACGCTCGCGGCCAGTCCATACACCGTGTTGTTGGCCAGTTCCGCGGCCTCGGCCGGAGTGCGAAACGTCATCGCCACCAGCACCGGCCCAAAAATCTCCTCCTGCACCACGGTCGCCGCCGGATGCACATCCGTCAGCAGCGTCGGCGGATAAAAACTGCCTTTCTCTGGCATGGCATGGCTCGGCTGCCAGCACTTCGCCCCTTCAGCCACGCCGTTCTCCACCATCTTGCGAATCGATTCCAGTTGCACCGGCGAAACAATCGCCCCAATGTCGATCGCCTTGTCCAGCGGCGGCCCCACGCGCAGCGTTTCCATGCGCGCGCGGATTTTGGCGTAAAGCGTTTCGGCCACGCGCTCCTGCACCAGCAGCCGCGAACCCGCGCAGCACACCTGCCCCTGGTTGAACCAGATCGCATCCACAAGTCCTTCGACTGCGGAGTCAAGATCGGCGTCGTCGAAGACCACAAACGGCGACTTCCCACCCAGCTCCAGCGACAGCTTCTTCGGCGAATTCGCCGTAGCCTTGCGAATAGTCCGCCCCACGTCGGTCGACCCGGTAAACGCAACCTTATCGATCCCCGGATGCTCCACCAGCGCCTGCCCCGTCTTCGCGTCGCAGGTCAGCACGTTCAGCACGCCCGGCGGCAAACCCACTTCCATCGCCAGCTCCGCAAACGCCAGCGCCGTCAGCGGCGTATATTTTGCCGGCTTGATCACCACTGTGTTGCCTGCTGCGAGCGCCGGAGCCACCTTCCACGCAAACATCAATAAAGGAAAATTCCACGGAATCACCTGGCCCACCACGCCGCACGCCGTGTACTGCGGAAACTCCTGGTCGAGAAGCTGCGCCCAGCCCGCGTGATGATAAAAATGCCGCGCGACGAGTGGGATATCGATGTCGCGGCTCTCCCGGATCGGCTTGCCGTTGTCCATCGTCTCCAGCACCGCAAGCCGCCGCGAATGTTTCTGCACCTGCCGCGCGAGAGCATACAAATACCGCGCCCGCTCGTACCCGCTCAGCGCCTGCCATCCCGGCTGCGCCTTGCGCGCCGCCGCCACCGCGGCCTCCACGTCGTCCGTGTTGCCCTTCGCCACCTCGGCCAGCACGTCACCTGTCGAAGGATCGCTGGTCGTCTGGTATTCGCCGCTCTTCGGCGCAACCCACGCGCCGCCGATAAACTCCTCAAACCGGCGATGGTGCCGCTCGAGCCACTGAAGCGCTTCCTTCGGATCTTCCGGCGCAACTCCGTACTCCATGGTGTAGAACTTCTCCGCTATGCTCACAGCGTCTCCTTTTGATCGTCACGGCCAAAATGTAGCGCCGGTCTCCAGACCGGCTGTCGTGCGGGCGTCCTCGCCCGCACTTGCTGTCTACGCAATCGGGTGTCTGTACGTCGCCGAATAGTGCCCCGTCAAATGATGCTCCAGTTGCCGCTCGATATCGCCCAGCATGCCGCTGGCGCCGATCCGAAACAGCGACGGCTCCAACCACGGCCTGCCCAGCTCGTCCTTCATCAACGCCAGCCAGTCCGTCGCCTGCTTGGCCGTGCGAATCCCGCCCGCCGGCTTGAATCCCACCGCCATGCCCGTCCGCTCGGCATAGTCGCGAATGCACCGCACCATCACCAGCGAAACCGGCAGCGTCGCGTTCACGCTTTCCTTGCCCGTCGACGTTTTAATAAAATCGGCCCCCGCCATCATCGCCACCCAACTGGCCCGCGCCACGTTGCGCAGCGTCATCAGGTCGCCAGTGCCCAGAATGGCCTTCATGTGCACGTTCGGCCCGCATGCCTCCCTGAACGCCGCCACTTCGTCGTAGAGCGCCTGCCACTCGCCGTTAAATACATGCGCGCGCGTAATGACAATATCAATCTCCTGCGCCCCCGCCTCCACGCTGCGGTGAATCTCCTCCACGCGTTCGGCCAGCGGATTCAGCCCCGCCGGAAACCCCGCCGAAACCGCGGCCACCGGAATCCCCGACCCTTCCAGCGCCTTCACCGCCGTCTCCACAAACACGTGATACACGCACACCGCACCCACCGTCAGGTGCAGGTCCTGAATGCCGAGACCCTCCACAATCTGCCGCTGCAGCGGGTTGCGCGCCTTGGCGCACAGCCGCCGCACGCGCTCCACCGAGTCATCCCCACTGAGAGTTGTAAGGTCCATGCAGGCAATGGCCCTCAGCAGCCACGCTGCCTGGGTATCCTTTTTCACCGTGCGCCGCGCCACCTGCGTTGCGGCGCGCCGCTCCACCGCGCTGGTATTCACCCGCACCTGGTCGATCCAGTCCAAATTGAGCGCCATGCGCCGGTTAGGTTCGAGTGTGCGCCCGTTCAAAATCACCGGGATGGGATGCACGGCATGCGCGCCATTATGTCCTGCGTCGTTCTTTGTTGAAGTGATCGGTTGGAGGGCCATATTCCTGTCTCCACAAGGGAACTGAGAATTGATTGCAACCAAAAAACACTGGCTCCTCCGCCTCGCAGAGGAGCCTCACAGTGGAACGTACAGAACAAGAAGGATAAATCCGCCGCACCCGCAAAGCAACTGCGGCAATGCTCACTAAGGCCCAGGTGGCGAGATAGAAGCGAACAGACCATCAATTCTTGTTGGCTCGGGCATTCCTTTGATGGTTGTGGCCCGGCAACAAGAAATCCGCTTCTGGAACTCCGATCTTCTTTAACTCTTTCTGCGGGTCAGAGAATTCGGGCGCCTCGGGATAAACAGGTGCAATATACGTCCCAGAGAGCTTACCTTGCCGGCTTCTCTGTTTGTTCAGGTCCATCAAAACAAGCTGGCAGATTGACCGTCCCGGATAAAGGATCACAGGCGTATTGGAGACGTTTGCAATTTCCAGCGTTAAACAGCCTCGGTAATGTGGATGAATCCAAGGTGCAGTCTCAACGACGATGAATGTCCGCGCGACCGACGACTTCGTAAGAACTTCGCCACAAAGGTCCATTGGCAACTTGATGAATTCGAGAGTCGCCCCCAAAACGGTTTGGTGTGCTGGCAAGACCAAGTATTTTCCATAAGGGACCAGCACCCTCATGTGCGACTGGCTTGCGGCTTCCGGTGAGGGAAACGTGTAGGGGAGCGGTGGTACCCGGGGAAGCAAAAAGCTGTTTCCAAGCCTTAGGTCGATTGAGTCTACATCGGACCCGACTTTGAACACTTCGTCTCTATTCAGGAGCGGAGTAACCACCAACTGCTTCCTGTCGTCCACCCGAGCAGCCAATCTCCTGAGGATTTCCTTCTTACAGACAACTCCCACTATCTTGTCTCCCTGCTGATTCTGAGGAGCCGGCAATCCTCCAGCGCCTTCAGGACCCAGAGCTCCAAACGCTCTGTGCACCAACTTCGATCAGCTACCGAACTCTCCGATCTGCCTTCGATGTTTCGTAAGAGTTCCTGCACATCTTCCAAAACGAACCGATACGCAGCGTTGATAAGAACCGCAGGAGAGGGATGAATCATGCCGGAATCAGTCACGATCGTAGACGGGACTATCGCCCGCGCAAGGTAACTAGATATCACGGGGTACTGGTCGACAAAGCATTCTATGTCCTTTTTCGAGCTCGGGACCCTATTCTTGACAAACTCAAGAAGCCAATCACATACATCCCAAAAGCACTGGATATTGAAGACACTACGCGCATCGGAGTTGATCTCCCCAGACAAGAACGTTTGTCCAAAAACCTTACCGCAGTGTTTAAGCAGTTGGAGTGGGCTGCAGCTCCAACGCTCTATCGTTCTCCACCACCCAAGCGCTTTAAGGTGCCTGAGGTGTAGATAGAAACGCGCAACATCCGCTGGGTGCGACCTCCCAAACTCGAAGAACTTCCCGATCGCCGATTCCTCCGTAATTAGTGAAGCCGACGTCATCTCGGCGAATGCAAACGAAAAGGCGGGCCCAACTAGAGAAATTGCAAACAAATCGCAGAAGATTTCCTCCACCCATATGTTTAATAAACCTCTGATCTGAGATAACAGTAGCTTCTCTTCGGGAGTGCCTTTTGTGGCTGGATGATACGCGTTGAGGATATCGTCGACCTTTGACTTGATCTCCGACCCCACGACCTCCTGATATACGAAATGAGCCATTTCGTGGGGAATAAGGCAATTCAAAAAGAAACTAGACGATTGGGAATATGGAATACCTACCAAACTCAAAGACTTCGGAAAGTCGTCGCCTTTTACCATTCGGGCGATCCGGTTGGCTACACTATTCACCTCGTTGTATGTCAACATCGCATAATTGACCGCTGTCAACTGGAAAACCACGCAGTCGAAACTTCCGCAGCCGGGAACTTGCTTCAGCTTATCGTCGAGCGCGTCGAGTAACGGGAGAGGAACATGGAGCGCGTCCGCGTCAAGAGAAGGCTTGATATAGCGGTGCAATAGCCCCCAAGAGTCGCGAAGCAGTTTTAACTTCTGTCGGAGCGAGCGTTGAACCACAGGGAACTTGCTAGGGTGCCTCGGAAGATCCTCAAGGTAGCTCAACGTCTTGCCAATCAAACTGTCTAGATGATTGAACAGCTGGTAGGACGAGTCTCGATAGTAAGGATGGTCAGTTCGGGCAACTGAAGACATTTCTGCTAGCGGTTGAAGGAACCTGTGCAGATCAGCGGCTTCCTTGAGCACTAGGTTTTGCGATTTGCTCACGACGCAATTGCCAGCTTACTCTCAGGGCCAGTGTGCTCGTAATGATAGAGCGCTGTCCTCTCCAATGTATCTAGTATTGTGATCGCTTCGAGCGCTGAATTCTGACGCGACCTCGACGAAGGATTGCTGACCGCACGTAGTTTCTCCGTCAGCACCTTCCTCTTAGTGGAATCGAAGAGTTCGTTTATTGTCTTGAGGCTTTCATAGCTGCCAAAGCTTCCCATGTCACTCAGGTTCTTGACAGAAACTCCTGGCTGTTCGGTCAGCGAGTTCATGAACGAACGCAATAACTTGTTCGGCTTTTGAAGCTCTTTGCCCTCTTCGACGAAGTCGATCAACGAATCTGTGATCGCTCGGACATCAAGCGCAAGGGTCAGGTACTTTGTATTCGCATCCATAACGTTTCCCCTCCTTTTCACTTCGTCACCTAGAGAAGCTGACTTTATAAATCACTCGGCTCTTATGATGCAAGATACCGGTGTCAAGTTTCTCTTGACGTAAAGTATTACTTGACAAATTTTGCCTGTCAAGCGAAAATTAACGCCCATGCGTTCTCTGCACATGGCGTTCCGAGCCGAACTGCTACGCAATCTGGAAGATAGTCACCTCACGCGGACCGAAGCCGCCAGGCGACTTGGCGTGAGTCGGCAGGCGTTCCAAGCCTATATCACGGACAGGGAAGGCTCGGTACCCCGGAAGGAAGTATTGCGCCGCATCGTGGAAATCTGGCCGGATTTCCGCGTCGTAGCAGGCGGCAAAGTGTTTGACAAGGACGTGTTATCACCGACCGCACCCGGCGGACCTACCCCCGTCCCGCTGCAGCTCAACCTTTTTGAAATCCTTAAGGAACTGAGGCGAGAGAGCCTCGACATTGACGTCAAGAGCGTCGATGAGGGCACGCGACTGTCGATCACCATCAGGATCCCCGCGTGAATCCGTGACTTCCCTTGAGAAGGCGAGCAGAGCCTAACCACGGAGACGCATCTGCTGCGCCCAGTAGAATCTACGCATCGTATTTCAGACGATGAAGCTCCAGGCCGCCTACCACTCCAGCCGCAGCAAAGAAACCGCTTGTCGCGGCAGCGCCATCTCCACGCTCACCCTCCCACCCGCGACATCGATCCACTCCGGCGAGCCAAGCAGTTGCAACTGCCCCGCCGCCTTCAGTTGTACGGTTCGCTCCGCGGTCGGCGTCCGCGGAGAGCCCATCTTCTTCCATGCGGTGAACGCATTGCTGTGCGTCTCATCGATCCGGTAGTGCTCCAGCAGCACTTTCTTCACTCCCGGCGGAATTCCCGCAATCGTCACGCTTACCTCGGCGTCCAGCGCGGCCAGATCGTCGTCATGATAATTCCAGACCATCACCGCCGCTTCATGCGCCGACTTTGTCGCCAGCGCGTCCACGTCCGGCGTCTTGCGCACGCCCGTCTTCACAAGCTCCCCGAGCGGAACCTGGCCCGTACTTGTCGTCATCACCCGCTCGCCGCCCATCATCCCTGTCATGCGAAACAGGTTCAGGATCGGCTTGTCGATTCCGTGGGTCGCCAGTGTGCGATATCCCTCAAAGTAGCCCGCGTCTTCAAACTCGAACGACCACGACAGCATCGCCAGCAGGTTCACATCGTTCTTGTCCTCTAAATCGAACAGCGCCTTCACCGCCGTCGCCGTATACGAGGCGTAAAGCGGCCCATTCCGGTAGGCGTTCGCCGGATTCTCCTTTGCCGAGCACGCCGCGCATCCTTCGGGATCCGCCTCGCTCAAAATGATCGGCAAATGCTTGGCTTCCGGATGGCTGGCCACAATCTCGAAGCCCGCTTCCGCCGCCTGCAACTCATTGGAGAGCCCCATCCGCACGTGCCCATCCACCAAACTCGGCCGCCCCTTGGGATGAAACGAGATGAAATCGAGCGGAACCGGTTCGCCGTCGGCCACACTCCTGCCGTGCAGGCAATGTTCCAGAAAGCTCTCTAGAAACGCGCTTGCCCTGGCGTTGCCCGGACCCGTGCTCGCCGGTCCGCCCACCTTGGCGCCGGGCAACGCCGCCCTCACGCCCGCAACCGCATAGTCGTAGAGCGCGAAGTAATCCAGCATGGTTCCGTGCCAATAATCGATGTCCGGCTCGTTCCACACTTCGAAGTACCACGTGCTCACCCGCTCCCGGCCGTAGCGCTCCACCAGGTGCTCGGTGTATCTCCGCACCAGCTCGCCCCACATTTTGTAATCCTTGGGCGGATTGTTCGACGCCCCTCCCGTGGTGTGCGCGGGATAATGCAGTTGATATGCGCTGATTCCCGGCACCGCGGCGGCCAGGTCTTTGGGCATAAAACCCAGCTCCACCATCGGCCGCACGCCCGCTTTCTCAAACTCATCGAAGGTCCGGTCGGTGATGGTGAAGTCGTAAACCGGCTTGCCGTTCGCGTCGAGCCGGAACACGTTCGACGAGCTCCACTTCAGTTCCGGCACGCCGTCGCCCGAAGTCAGCAGATGGTGGGTGCGAATCGTCACCGGCGTCGCGCTAAGGTCATGCAACTCGCTCAGCAGTTGCTCGCCGTACGGCATGGTCGTGTAGTTCGATTCGTCGTAGCCAAACCAATTCGTAATCGCCTTGTAGCTGCCCATCGGCTTGGCAAGGTTGACCTCAATCCGCACCACTTCCGTCGTGGGAGCCTGGGCCGCGGCATGAAGCGCCGCGGCGCACAACAGGGTGGCGGCAAATCCCCGAATGGCTCTCACCTTCGTGCCCTCATAGTGGCGGCTGTTTGCCGCTGGTCAGGTCGCGGATGATTTCCACCTCGCGCTCCCGGTAGGGCGTCCCGTCGGCGTGAAAAACATCGTGAAACCAGAGCCTCGGCTCTTCGGTAACATACGGGTGCTGCCATGAATCCCAAGGCAGATACGTCTGGCTCTTGCCCGCCACCAGCCCCCAGTTGATCGCGCCCACGCGGTACCGGTACGCAATCGGCAGAATCGTGTCGAAGGTGCTCCCATTGCCGCGCGCCATGTACTCGGTGCAAATGATGGGCCGGTGAAACTGCCCGAGGTCCTTCACGCGCTTCTCAAAGTCCTCAGGCCAGCCGTAGTTGTGAAAGCTGATCACGTCCGACTCCTCGATTTGCACGCGCCCCATCGGCGGCATCTTGTCGAGCGAGTCCCAATCGCCGTGCCACACGCCGCTGGTGAGCGGCTGCGTGGGATGCACGCTGCGCGCCCATGCGAACACCTGCGGCACCAGCCCCAGCACAATCTCATTCTTGTTGCGCGGCTCGCCCTTCGCGTAACTGCTTTCGTTGCCGTTGTCCGGCTCGTTCCACACATCCCACGCCAGAATCCGCGCATCGCCCGCAAACGCGCCCACCACGCCCTTCACATACTGCTCCAGGCGCGGATATTGCGCAGGATCGGCAAGCACCGTCGCGCCCGGCGCCTGGACCCATCCTGAGTTGTGCACTCCTGCAATCGGCGGATGCTGCGGACCCAGTTTGGGAAACGGATCCCAGCACGAGTCGAAGAGCACAAACACCGGCCGAATGTGATGCCGCGCGGCGATCGTCAAAAAAACATCCATGCGCCGCTCGAATCCCTCCGCATCCTGCTCCCACAGCAGGTTGTGCAGAAAAACACGCATCGTATTCATCCCGATCCCTTCCGCCCAGCCCAGCTCGCGGTCGATGGTCTTGGGATCGAAGGTGTCGGGCTGCCACATTTCCAACTCGTTGATGGCCGTCGATGGCAGAAAATTCGCGCCCACCGGCCACGGCTGCGCGGCATACCACGCATTGGCCTGCGCCTCGGTCCATCGCTGTTGCGCGTGCAGGCCGGCAAGCGGCACAAAAACCAGCACCGCCGCCACAACGCCGCGGCGCGCAACTTGCAACGCAGATCTCATGCCGAACTCCTTCTCGTTAGGAAGTAGAATTCTACCGTCTCCGCGTTGCGCGCGGCGCCGCTTACGGCTTCAGCACCGTCAGTCCCGGAACTCCCGCAAAACGCCGCGCGTTCAGCGTCAACACCGCCGCACCGCATTCCAGGGCTGTTGCGGCAAGAATCAGATCGTGCGGGCTTACTCTCTGGCCGGTGGCTTCCAGGTCCGCCCACAACCGTGCGTGCTGTACCGCCGCCATTTCTGTGTAGGGAACAATCTCAAATGCCAGCAGCGCCTTTTGCAAAAATTTCTGCCGCTGCGCGCGGTGCATTCCCGTAGCGCGTTCCACGCTGCGCCACAGTTCAGCCACCGTAATGGCCGCCAGCTTGATCTCCTCGTGGGGATGCGCACGCAACCACGCATCCAGATCCAGCGCCTGGCGCTCCGCCTGAATGATCACATCGGCATCGATCAAAAACGCCATGGCTTGCCCTGCGGCGCCATTGCGCCGCGCGCCTGTTCCAGATCATGTAGCCAGGAGGTCGCTTCCTCTTCTCCCGGATGAACATCCTCCACAGCCTTGCGCAGGACGGCCGCTACCTCCAGCCCGCGCTCCGGCTTGCGCACTGTCGGCACAATGCGCGCCACCGGCGTACCGTTCTTTTCCAGAATGAAGGTCGTGCCCTGGTAGCGCGCCCGGTTCACGCAATCGGCAAACTTTCGTGACGCTTCTGTGACGCTAATTGACACGATTTCCATAAAATCAGATTATCATATTATCATGAAAATGTCTGTAAACAAATGAAAATAAAGAAACTCTATTTCACTCGCCCGTGAGCCGCTCCAGGAGTGCGTCAAAGTCCTCCAGCCGGGCGTATTCGATGATGACCTTGCCGCGGCCGTTGTGATCGTCGATCGTAACCTTCAATCCCAGCGCCCGCTGCAGTTGTTCCTGTGCGTCGCGCACGTTGGGATCGATGGGCGGCTCCGCCTTGGGGTCCTTCCTGCTCTTGCGGCTGGGGTCGATCAACCCTTGCACGTAAGTCTCGGTCTGCCGCACCGACATGGAGAGCGCCGCAATGCGCTGCGCCGCCTTTTCCATCTCCTCGGCATGTTCCAGGGCCAGCAAAGCGCGCGCGTGCCCGAAGGTCAGCTCTCCGACCTCGACGCGCTTCTGCACTGTCGATGGTAACTTCAATAAACGTAGGAAGTTAGCGACTGTAGCGCGGTCTTTTCCCGTGCGCTGCGCCATCTGCTCCTGGGTCATGTGGAACTCCCGCCCCAAACGCTCGAAGGCCCGCGCCTGTTCCATTGGGTTCAGGTCGGCGCGTTGCAGATTCTCGACGATCGTGATTTCCATCGCCTGTTCGTCGGAGACCTGCCGTAACATCGCCGGAACGGTGGTCTTCCCGGCCAACTGCGACGCCCGCCAGCGCCGCTCTCCCGCAATCAATTGGAAGCGCCCGCTCGCCAGCGGCCGAACCAGCACCGGCTGCACCACGCCATTGGCGGCAATGGAGGCGGCCAGCTCCGCCAGTTGCTCCTGGTTCACCTGGGAGCGCGTTTGAAACGGGTTGGAGTCGATCAGGTCGACGGGAATCTCGCGCGGCTTGCCGCCTTCGGCTTCGCCCGTGGGCGCGGAATGCACGCGGGGAAGCAGGGAATCGAGCCCTTTGCCGAGGGCGCGGCGTTTGGGGTCGGGAACAGCAACGTTGGTCATAGAGAATCCTCAAGTTTCAGCAGTGCCTGCTGCGCAGGCCGAATTTCGATGTGCGCTCCAAAAAGCCGGCGGTCGCGTGGCCGCTCACGAATACGGCCAGAAGGTCATTCTGGCGGACGTGCGCGCGGGCGCCATGGTCTTTCGTTCGGCCGCCCGCGGACTTTCCATCTGATTGCGGGCAAGGAACTCCCCCGTCAACTCGAAATAGGCCTCGGTCCCGCGCGAGCGCGGATCGTACAAAGCCACTGGCTTGCCGTGGCTGGGAGCCTCCGCTAGACGCACATTCCGCGGAATCACTGTGCGATAAAGAACGTCCCGAAAATACTCGCGTAGTGTCTCCGTCACCTGCTGCGCAAGGTTGGTGCGCTCGTCGTACATGGTCAGCAGCACGCCCTCGATGGCCAGGGTCGGGTTGTACGCCGCGCGCACACGCTCCAGGGTCGACACCAGTTCCGAGACCCCTTCCAGAGCAAAATACTCCGCCTGCAAGGGGACGATCAGCGTCTCCGCCGCAGAGAGAACATTCAGCGTGAGCAGATCCAGGGCCGGCGGGCAATCCAGAAAAATCAGGTCGTAGCTGTTCTTGATCGGCTCAATCGCCTGCCGCAAACGCAGCGCACGGTCCTCTGCCCCGGCCAGCTCAATATTCGCGCCCGTTAGGTTCTTCGAGCCCGGCAGCAGCCACAGCCGATCCACCTGCGTCGGCAGAATCACCTGCTCCGCAAGGCTGTCTCCGGAAAGAACGTCGTACACCGAATGGCGGTTGTCGTCGCGCTGAAAACCCAGTCCCGACGAAGCATTGGCCTGCGGATCGCAGTCAATCAGAAGCGTCTTCAGCCCCTCCAGCGCCAGGCATGCAGCCAGATTGATGGCCGTAGTGGTCTTGCCAACGCCGCCCTTTTGGTTGACGATTCCGACGATCTTTCCCATGGCATTCCAGACTAACGGGAGAAATCGCGGCGCGCACAGGGACTTGCATTGTGGGAAACAGGGCGTGGCTGTGGAAAGCGCCCGGCAAACCGGCCCGCCGTTTCCCGGCAAACGCCTGTCGGCAAAGAGCTTTGATGCCAACCCGAAGGCCGGGCCCCGAGAGAGCAGAAATCCGCTTCGTGGTGGAAAACTACCCGTTCGCCGCGGCCGATTTCATATTTTTGTTCAGACTGAACCAATTCGGTACTGAGCCCAAATCGGGAACAAGCGGCCCGCTTGTTCCACGTGGAACATTGAGCCCCCCAGCGAATCCGCGGCCTCACACCCACACTCGCATTGTTCCACGTGGAACAACGTTTGGTACAAAGCTCTCCATCAGACGAAAGCTGACGTTCTTCCCCGCCGAAGACCCACCCTCCCTGAGGCAAACCGTTAGTCACTTGCCCGCATCCATCTGAACGAGATAAAAGACGGGAGTGCCGCTATCCTGGCATATCCTGCTTTCCCCTCGGTGACGCATGAGAGGCAGCTGCACGTATCTTTATCCCATGCAAAGAAGAGAGTTGAGAAAAATGAATTCCCCAGAGCCTCTCCCCAAAATGTTGTTCTCCCTCAAACGCCGGCAAACCATCCAAGGCGCACTTGCCCTGGCTGCGGCCTCCCTCCTGCCAGGCTGTGGATCGGGCGCGTCCTCCGGCTCGACGGGCGGCACCGGTGGAAACGGCGGCGGTTCCTCGAACACCAGCACCCAGCCCACCCCCTCAGGATCCATCACCTCCGCCTCGCTCTCCGTCACCGCGACCTCGGCCGGCTCCATCGGCTCCGCCTTCGCCGGACTTTCGTACGAAAAAAGCACCCTCTACGAGAACCCCTACCTGTTCACGAGCACCAACGCCAACCTCATCGCCCTCTTCAAGCTCATCGGCCCCAGCGTTCTGCGCATCGGCGGCAACTCCGTCGACCGCAACCTCTGGACCCCCTCCGGCGCCGGGCAGACCGCAGGCCAGATCGCTCCCAGCGACGTCAACGCCCTCGCCGCATTCGTCAAAGCTGCGGGTTGGCAATGTCTCTACGGCATCAATCTCGGCGGCGCGGGCCCAAACCCCTACACCAGCGGCTCCCTCGTGGCCGCCACCACGCCCGCGCTCGCAGCCGAAGAAATCGCCTACGTCTACCAGGCCTTCGGCTCTTCTCTCTTCGGCTTCGAGATCGGCAACGAATGCGACCTCTATGGAAGCTCCTATTTCACCGGCGCAACCTGGAATCTCTCCACTTTTGAGACACTTTGGACCCAGTTCCGCTCTGCGATCGTTGCCCAGACTCCCGCCGTCGCGTCTCTGTCGACCGGGCCCGCCGACGCCGGCAGCGAATCCTCCTGGACCGTTCCCTTCGGCCAATACGCCACCAAGAGCGACATCTCTCTTCTCACCCAGCACTACTATCGCGGCGACGGCCAGTCCGCCAGCTCAACCGCCGCCAACCTGGTCACGCCCGACAATTCGCTCATCAGCGATCTCGGAATTCTCAACACCGGCGCAAAGGGCTTCGGCGTCCCCTTCCGCATCTCCGAATGCAACTCCTACTACAACGGCGGTGCAGACAGCGTCAGCGACGCCTACTGTTCCTCGCTCTGGATCATCGATTTTCTCTTCGACTGCGCGCTTAACGGCTCGGTCGGCGCCAACTTCCACGGCGGCGGCAATAGCGACGGCTACACGCCCATCGCCGACTCCGGTGGCGCAGTCGTCGAAGCGCGGCCCGAATATTACGGCATTCTTCTCTTTACGCTCGCCGGCCAGGGCACGCTCTACACCACAAGTCTCTCCGGCATCGGCAGCCTCAACATCACCGCTTATGCAGTGAAAACTCCATCCGGTGGGCTCAACGTCATTGTCGTCAACAAAGACAGCGCGCAAAATCTCCAGCTCACCGTTCAGCTCCCGCAAAGCGCCAGCTCCGCCACGCTCCTTGAAATGACGCAATTCACTTCAGGCGCCAGTGGTCCCAGTCTTAGTGCAACTTCAGGCGTGACGATTCAGGGCGCGACCGTAGGCGTAAACGGTGCTTTCTCGCCGGGCGCAGCTTACGTCCTCAGCACCAGTGGCACCGAGCTCACCTGCTACGTCCCCTACCTCAGTGCGGTTCTGATTCAGGTTGCATGAAGTGCATGCCTGCATTCCGGGATCGCTGGCGTACACTCATTCGTGAAATCCAGAAAGAAGGTACGCGTGGATTTCCCGAACGCCTTCATCGGCAGAAAGACTCAACCCTCCGCCAAGGACCTCGCAGCAACACTTGGCGACTCGCTGGCAGCCTGGAAAGATCTCACTGTTTGGCTCACCGGCAAAGGCATCTCCACGAAAGAGTGGCACTCGATCTCGCCCAAATACGGCTGGGCGCTTCGACCCAAGCTCAAATCCAGAAACATCCTTTACATGGCCCCGTGCGCCGGCTGCTTTCGCGTCTCTCTCGTTCTTGGAGATCGCGCCGTGGCAGCGGCCCGCGCAAGCGACTTGCCCAAAGCGGTGTTGAAGGAGATCGCCGGGGCGCGGCGTTACGCCGAGGGAACCGGCATCCGGCTGCTGGTCAAGACAGCCGAAGATCTCGCGCCCGTCCGCACTCTGGTCGAGATCAAGCTCCAGAACTGACGCGCCGCCCCAGCACCAGAATTCGATCGTTTCCGAAGGGAAGCTTCACCGGCTCACCCCACGAGATTTGTGCCCCCGCCGCTTTTCGCAATTGGGCAATTTCCGCGCCGGTCGTCATCAGCGCCAGCCATCCCCCTGGCGCAAGCAGCGGTACCGCCGCCGCAACGGCCTTCGGCATCCTGTCTACTGCCCTAAGAACAACGCAATCGAATACCGTACGAAGCGCCTCGGCCCGCCCAGCATGAACCTTCGCCCCGATCCCCAGCACACGAACAGCCTCTTGCAAAAACGCGGCCTTCTTGCCCTGCGATTCAGCCAGCGTCACGGCAATCTCCGGCCGGCAAAGCGCAATGGGAATCCCCGGCAGTCCCGCGCCCGATCCAAAGTCGAGCAGGGTCTTGATCCCAGGCGGCAGTGCCATGGTAACTGTAATAGATTCAACGATATGTCTCGAAAGAATGCCCTCTTCGTCGCGAATTGCACTCAGATTGAGGCGCTCATTCCAGCGAAGAAATAGCGAAAGATAAATCTCGAACCGGCCGACCGTTTCCTCGTCCAGCGGCGTCAGGCCTGCCGCCACCACAAGCGCATTCAGCCGCGTCCTCGTCTCACTCGCGCCCATCGCTCAGTTCCCGCTCCTATTTACCCGGTCCTTCAATGCCGTGGCCGTGCCCTATCCATTTCCGCGTCTTTTGCGGAAATAGGTGGGAAACGTCGTCACTGTTTACGGGCCGGATCAATAAGCTCCCGGTCGTCAATTCCCGCTCTTCGCCCCTTCGATTTCGGGTGGCTGCCACTCCGCGGCCGCCTGCACAAACGCAGAAAAAATCGCGCGCGAAAATCCGCTCTGCGCATACGTCCGCTCCGGGTGCCATTGCACGCCCACTACAAAATGATCCGCCGCATCCAACTCCACCGCTTCAATCACGCCGTCGCCCGGCGAAATCGCGCTCACCCGCAGATTGTCGCCTGGCGTGCGAATCGCCTGATGGTGGCTGGAGTTCACCGCAACCCCGACCTCATTTTCGCCCGCTTCCGGCGTCGCCAGAATTCCCTGCAACCGCGATCCCATCGCCACCTGGACCGGATGCGCCTTCACCACCTCGCGTCCGGGCTGATGATTCACGGTTGTCTTCAGATCCTGAACCAGCGTACCCCCGCGCCACACATTCAGGGTCTGCGTACCGGCGCAGATCGCAAGGATGGGCTTGCGCAGATTGAATGCATCCTGCAAAAGCAACTCATCCGCCGCGGTGCGCCCCGGATCGTCCTCCGCGCACTCCGGCTCCCGTGCCTCGCCATAGCGCTGCGGATCCACGTCGAACTTGCTTCCCGGCAACAGAACCCCGTGCACACTTACCAGCAACTTCGCCACGCGCTCCTGCGGTTCGCTCAACGGCACCACCACAGGCTCCGCGCCCGCGGCCTTCAGCGCTTCAACATACTGCGGCAATGCGCGCTGGTTGTACTCGGTGTCTCTGCTGGTAGGTTCGGTGATCGCGATGCGGACGGCCATAGTGTCAGTTTAAAGCGAATACCGCCTGGCTGCGATTCCCGCGGCCGTGCGGTTTTCGGTTGCGCCGGTGCGCCATCAAAATCACTGGACTATACTGCCGAAGATGATGAGGCGCGCCATCGAGGTGACATTCTGTGTCGTCTTGGTAATCGCAAGCGGCATCTGGTGCTCTCCCAATTTGGTTCTATGGTTGGGATTGCCTGGATTCAAGCTCAATGCGCCAGAATGGTCGTCGCGCGCCGGCAATTACCATGAGCGGTTTTACACCCAAATTGCGGGCTCATTCGGGGATGCCAAGATGTGCGCAAAAATTGGGCATCGATCCATTGACGAGGAACCGCCGAGCCTCGAAACCAAGTGGCGTGTAAGCTTCCAGCAATCGGAATGTTATTTCGATGCGGCTTTGCGGACTAAGGATGAGACTCTCTGTGGGCTTGTGAAGAGAGTCATTACCCTTCCGCCGAATGCATCGGATATATCTCCATCGGATTGCCGCTCGTTGATACGGAAAAGCGGGAAGTCGGACCTCGATCCCATACCGTTCCTGGACCCGTCTGCAGACATCATGCATGAAATGGGCTACAGGGATGAAGACTATTACGAGTTGGTAAGAGAGAAAAAGATAGCGCCAGCGCCGAACGGTGGTGTGGCTTGGGACGCGTTCTGTTTGTACGTGGCCTCTTCGTCCGAGCGCAAACTCGAGTTTCTCAGGAGAGCCGAGGCACTCCCTGGCTTCGAATGATCGTCCCGACAAGCGTTATTTGATTGAATTCGCTCTGCAAGAACAACCTTTGAGACATCACGGTCGTCTGTCTGGAAATTACGCCATGCTCGCGCAATCTCCCGGGGTTGCTAAACGGCCATCGGCTTCTCCGCCTCAACCCGCGCCGGCTTCTCCAGCATCGCTTCCATGGCCTCGCGCAACCGCTCGGTCAGTTCTCCATTTTGCTTCACGCTCATGCCCTTGGTCTCAATCGGCTCTCCAATCCGCATGGTCAGCTCGCCGGGATAAAGGTGGTGAGTGTGAATCGGCAGCAGATCGTAAACCCCCTTGAGCGCAATCGGCACCAGCGGCACCTGCGCACGAATTGCCAAGTACGCCGCGCCAGAGAGAAACGGTCTCAGCGCTCCGTCCGAGGTTCGTCCCCCCTCCGGAAATACCACCAGCGGCATGCCGCCGCGCAGCGCCTTCACCGCACCGCCCAGGCTCGTCAGCGTCGCATGCGGATTCTCCGTGTCAATCGGCATCTGCCCGGAACGCTCGAGATACCAGCCAATGAACGGCCACTGCCACAGTTGCTTTCTGGCCAGAATGCGGAACTGAAAGGGCAGTGCCGCAAAAACCACCGGAATGTCCATGTACGACGTGTGGTTCGGGGCATACACCGCGACCCGGTGCTTGCTGAGGTTTTCCTTTCCCTCCACCTTCAACTTCGACAGCGAAACCCGCACCGCGCCGCGCGCCCAGATCCGCGCAATCCCGTGCTGCGCCTTTCCCTTCTTGTCCACCAGCGACACCGCCAGCGCGGTCATCCCGCACGCCGCCGTCCACAACGCAAGCAGCGGCGTCTGCAGCGCGTTCGTTCGCCAGCGATAGAACCGCGGCAGCGGATTGGGCCTCGCGCTCATCGAGTTTCGCTCTTTCCCGCTGCAAGCCCCGCCATCAGCATCGCCCGCGCCTCGCCGACAAGGTACACCGATCCCGACACCACCACCATGCCTCCCGCAGCGTCTCCCTGCGCCATCTCGAGCGCCTCCCGCACCGACTCCGTCGCCGTTGCCGCCGTCCCCGTTGCCTTCGCCGCCGCCAGCAAATCCTGCACTGCCGCCGCGCGTGCAGCGTGGATCGGCGCCACAATCACCCGCTCGAAGAGTGGAAACAGAATCTGCGCCATCTCCGCCAGCGGCTTGTCGCGCAGGCAGCTGAAGATCAGAGTCTTTGGCCCGCGCTCTTCCGCAATGTTGCGCAGTCCCGCGCGCAGCGCCCACGCCCCGGCCGGGTTGTGCGCCACGTCCAGCACCCACTCCACGCCCGCGCGCGTCATGCGCTCCAGCCGTCCCGGCCACTCTGTCCGCCGAATTCCCTCTTCAATAGCCTCAGGGCTCACCGCAAATCCATGCCGCTCTGCCAGCTCCACCGCCGCCGCAATCGCCAGCGCCACATTCCTCTGCTGGTGCGCGCCCTTCAGTGGCGAATCCACTTTGATCGTCGCGCCCAAAACCTCCACTGTGTATAATCCCGCGGCCTCGCTCGCCGGCATGTACGGCGTCGCGCTCACTCCGCGCACAGCCAACTCCGTTGCCACCTCGCCCAGCACCTGGTTCACCTCCGGATGCTGCGGCAGCGTGATCATCGTTCCGCCCGCGCGCAAAATCCCTGCCTTCTCGCGCGCAATCGCCGCAATCGTCGGACCCAGCCACTCCATGTGGTCCAGCGAGATGTCGGTCACGATCGAAACCAGCGGCTCCACGACGTTCGTCGCATCCAACCGCCCGCCCATCCCCACTTCCAGCACCGCAATCTCCACCTCGCTCTCCGCAAAGTGCAGAAACGCGAGCGCCGTCAGCATCTCAAAAAAACTCGGCATCTGCGGCAGCTTCCGCTCTCTTACCATCTGCTCGGCCGTGTCCGAGACCATAAAAAACAGTCGCGCAAAATCCCCATCCGCAATCTCTGTCCGGTCCACGCTAATCCGCTCATTCGGCCGCTCCAGATGCGGCGACGTATACAGTCCCGTGCGCAGCCCCGCTTCTATCAAAATCGACGCCAGCGTCGCCGCGGTCGAACCTTTTCCATTTGTCCCCGCAATCAGCACCGCCGCCAAGCGACCTTGTGGATCGCCCAGCGCCCCCAGCAGAATCCGCACCTCGTCCAGCGAAAATTTACGCCGCGCCTGTCCGGCTTTTACATACAGCTCCGGCGTCATGGCGCTCAACTGCTCGATTGCTGCCGCATAGGACATAGGAATGTTCAGTATAAGAGCGCCGTCGCGCACCCTTCTCTCCGGCAGTGGGCAAGCATGAAGGGTACGGGCTTTAGCCCGTACGTAAATTTAGCAAAAGAACGATGGGGCTTCAGCCCCTGAGGGGCGCCATTAATCAAACAGACCCAACACCATCCCACCCGCTCCGCATCTACACCATTCCTTCTCCCTCTGTGCAAGACCCTCTCATCGCAACCCGCTCCACACATACATCTTCGCCGCGACTCCCACACAAACCACGCGCCTTCCACAGCCATTCGCAGCGCCCCTGTGGGAGTCTCGGATAATCACGGTCGCATCTCACCCTTCGCATACTGGTTTTCCAATTGCCCTCATTCCCACAGCCACGATTTAGAAAACCCGCACCCCTCTCAACCCCGCGTCCCCACGCAATCTCGCCCTCATTCCCACTTTTCCTACCCCACCTACGGGTGCTTCTGTCTTTTCTTTATCTCTATACACACTTACCCACCCCCTCCCGTCGCCAACTTGCCGGTCAGGCATTGACGGAGTCCGGCGTTGTGTTGCTCCATCCTTTCGCGGCTCCAGACGAAAGGCCGCGATGGCACCCACAGTCCCGAGTCCCTCAGTCCCTTAGTCCCCGGTTTTAAGCATTCCGCCCCACTTTTCCACGCGCCATTTCATTCTGAGATCGCTACAATCGGGATCATGCAACGCCGCCGCTTCCGGCTGCCCGCAAGCTGTTGTACAGTGGGGGCATAGGACGCGGCTTCTGGGGCAGGGGGATTCAAATGCCAAGCGTCGAAACTGAAGTTGAGAAGCCGGCCGCGCAGGGGGCAGCGATGGAAATTACCGTAAGCCGCCAGGATCTGGTCAAGGAACTCACGGCAACGCAAAGCGTGGTCGAGCGCAAAACCACGATCCCGATCCTCTCCAACTTTCTCATCGAGGCTGAAGGCGATCGCCTCAACATCACCGCCACCGATCTCGACCAGGCCATCCGCACCAGCGCCGCCGTCAAAGTCAAAAAGCCCGGCGCCTGCACCATCCCCGCGCGCAAGCTCTACGACTACATCAAGCTCCTGCCCGACGGCGACATCTCCATCAAGCTGCTTGAAAATCACTGGGTGCAAATTCGCAGCGGCCGCTCCAACACCAAGATGGTCGGCATGGCGCGCGCCAACTACCCGCAGGTTCCCGAGTTCCCCACCATCGCGGCCACCAGCATCTCGCTCGTCGCCCTGCGCACGCTCATCGCGCGCACCATCTTCGCCATCTCCAACGAGGAGTCGCGCTACACCCTCAACGGCGCATTGCTCATCCTCAAGGCCGAGTCGCTCGCCATGGTCGCCACCGACGGGCATCGTTTATCGTTTGTCGAAAAACCCAACGAAACCCTCGAAGGCATCAGCGGCGAGAAGCGCGTGCTCATTCCGCGCAAGGCTCTCCAGGAGCTGCAATCGCTGCTCGCCAACTCCGATGCCGAACGCATCGAATTCGCCGACGACGAGCACACGCTCTTCTTCCGCGTCGGCCATCGCACGCTCTCCAGCCGCAAGCTCACCGGCCAATTTCCAAACTTTGAAGCCGTCATGCCGCGCGACAACACCAAGTTCGCCGTGGTCCGATCGAGCGAACTGTCCGCGGCCATTCAGCGCGTCGCCCAGTTCGCCGACGAGCGCTCCGGCGCCATCCGCATGAAGCTTGAAGACAACGAGCTCAAGGTCAGCGCC
>CAZMWL010000030.1:0-48931 GCA_964569985.1 uncultured Occallatibacter sp. | reverse complement strand
TGGCAATCGTTGGATATGCAGCGCCGCGGGTCTTCCCGGCAACCTTGATGGCTTCGTCGAGCGGCACAAGTGCTTCCTTGTACTTGTGCATTTCCACCAAGCCAGCACCGTACATACTGGCGTATCGAATGTGAGCGCCGGGGTCTGTAGTCTTGGCAACTAACCATGCCTTGGCCACATTCTTTTTCGCGGTCGCAATGTCGCCGAGCAAGAATGCAGCGATCCCTTGCTCGCCCATCGCCCTGGACGCCAGCAGATAATGGTGCTGGCGGATTGCGAGTGTTTCCACATCAGCCCATGTCTTACGCGCCATCCCGGCGTCATAATTTACTTCGAGCATTCCGAGGATGGTCAGCACGCGAAGCCGGGTCTCTGGCTCCTGCGCCTCAGGCAGCGCCAGATCATGCGTCAGCAACGCGATCTGCGCGGGGACGCTGGTTGACGACTCGCTATGCGCAGGCATCTCGCTGACGCGTGCGTAGAGCGCCATCGAGAGCTGATGCCTCTGAGCAAATTGAAGTTCAGCTTGTCGGTAAAGTGGTTCGGCCGCGATCCAGTTATTGAGCCACGACATCTCGTCGGCTCGCGCCAGGAGCGCCTCGGGAGAGACAGGATTCCTCCAGCGGAGGACTTGCGATCCGACCACACCCAATAAGACGACCAGCAGCAAACCGGCAGCAATGCGAAAGGAGGGGAAGAAAGCGATTCGCATAACGCCTCGTTTACTTTGGACGTTTAGTTTGTCAGAAAGTGGGAGGCAGGTCAACCCCTTGTTGCGCGTGACAATCAGGCGGTCGGGTTAAAATTCATCGGTATTGAGGATCATGTTGGCAATAGATTGGCGGAAATGAGAATGATCGCCGAGTCTGAATCGAGCACCACACAGTTGGGCAAGGCATGGTTGGGAAGCTTCAGAGACTGTTCTGCTCTCTCGCCGCAGGGGCCATGCCGCGGTCCTCGCGGATTGCGTCGAGCCACAACTGCATGGTCAGATCTTCTCTCTTGGGGACACCGAGTTGCCAGCGCAATTCCGTTGTGTAACGTTCTTGAAGGATGTCGAGGTCGAAGGGAACTCTGCGCGCCAGGAAACGCACATCGTCGCGGTCTTTCTGGCTGTTTCTTTCGAGTTTCGATAGGGCCAGGTCGTAGGGGTCAAGCGCCATCAGATGGAGGTTGCGGTAAGCGCCGGGGAACATCTCGACAAGGCGATCCTCATAGCTCTCCGGGATGGCGGCAACAGCCACACGGTCAAGATAGATGTGGTGTTTCTGATGTAGCAGGCCGCCGCGAATGCCAAGTTTCATCATGGTTTCGGCGGCGGCGCGTGGAGCAAGCTCGATGACATCGACATCCGTCGTGGGCCGCTCCAGCCCGTAGAGCAATGTGACGACGAAACCGCCAATGCAGTCGAGGCGCACGGTCGTATCGACTGCCTCATCCAACTCCCTGAAGAAGGAGTTCCATGGTTCCGGCGGCCGGTTAGAGGACGACATGATCGAGTTGCTCCACGGTAAGGTCTGTCAGCAGATTCCAGTGTTCGGCCAACTTCGGTCGATGCTCGCGCAGCCAAGCCCGCTCGGCGCGTGTCATCGACTCTCTGCATAGAGTATCTTCTTTCACCAGACGAGAGGACTCCAGCTTGGCGACGCGTGTGGCCAACTCCTCTTCCAACTGGGAGCGTCCTTCTCTCTCTGCGGCCTGCCGCGCCAACTCAACCACAAACCCAAGCCGGTTCTGGCGATCCCGCAACTTTGCATTCGCCGTCAGCCAGTCCCAGTTCAGATGCGGGTAGGCCAGAGGTAGCCACGCCAGCGCCTCTGTGACCCGCGAGTCCAGATCGTCCGAGTCCAGTGCCTCCATCAGCACTTCCACCGGATTCAATCGGGCTGAACTGCGCAAATACGCAAAGCCCGGATAGCCCAGGCTACCCAGCATGGATTGGAAGAAGCCGGCGTCGCGTGCGCGTGTCTGGTACTCCGTGAGCGGCAATGCCGTGGCCGGAACCTCAAAGACTTCCACTGCTTTTGAGGCAAGTTCTGAGGAGACAGCCCGCTCTCCCCGCTCGACCATCGACAAATAGGCCTGGGTCACGCCGAGCCGCGCGGCGGCTTGGGCTTGCGTCCATGCAGACGCCTTGCGGGCGTTTTTGAGTTCGTCTCCGGTCACGTATCGAATATAACACAAATTGTTATATTTATACGATAATCCTGTACTCATGGCAAGCTCACTGTTTTCATCTGCTTGTAAATGCAGTAGATATAGATGAATGGTGCATCAGTCGAAGATCACACCCTGCTCGATCCCTTTTCCCCGTTGCACCACCAGTGGACTGCCTGAATGTTCTCCGGGTGGTCGTCCCGCCATACCCCGCCCATGCCGCGGGGATGGATATGGTCGGGTACGATGTCGCCATAATCAGTGAATGGTTCGTTACAGAGGGCGCACTTGCCACGCTGGGCGGCAATCTTTCGGTCGAGCAGTTTCCGCATTTCACCGTTGGATCGGAGTTCCCGGTATCCCCTGGGATGATGCTGATCTTCAATGCGCCGAACGCCCATCTGGCGCTGGCGCTTTACTCTTGGAATTTCCTCTCTTCCACAGCAGAAACGGGAGCGGTGGATCGGGCAGAGTTGGTTCTGACGGAGTCTCATGGTTTCCTCCCGCTTTGGCCTTAGTCAGATTTGAAAACTCGGTTGACGTGAACCTGGTTCCAGATTCATCAGAACGGAAGGCGAGGGTGCAAAGCGACGGACGGAAAAAATATTGCCTCGGCAGTCGTTGGTGCGGGCCGATCAAAATTGATCGAGGGTTCAACGGATCTTGGCCTCTGTGTCGGTTATGCACTGGAAATTGTCCTGAATGTAGGGGAGATGTGATCACCTTGATTGGAGTTTTTTGCGGTTAGAGTTGACTCTGCAATTCGATCCAGACTCAGTTTGGACCCCCTGAAACAGATTGCAGGGGGCTTTCTGTCAAGCCGAGATGAGTCTTGTCGGGCGTCAGTGCCATACTATTTGAAAGACTGCAAAGGATATTCCATGGACATCTTCAGCTATCGCGATGACCTGATCGGGGATTACAGCGCCTATGTAAAAGGGTTTCTGGAGGTGCATGATCCAGAAGTTGAGAAGTTCATCACCTCTCACCTGGATGGCGGGGTGCTTTGGCCTGAGCCCTTGGTCCAGCTCAACCCCGCCTTCGTCCAAGGCCCGACCATCGACGATCTGGTTGACCAGAAGCGCCTTCATGCCACCTGCCGGGAGATCTTCCGGCGTGGCAAAACAGTTGAGCATCCTCTGGGTGTCCCACTGCGGCTTCATCGGCACCAAGAAAAAGCGATAGAGTGCGCCCAGAAGGGCGTCAATTATGTGCTGACCACCGGCACAGGTTCAGGCAAGAGCCTCGCCTACCTGATACCTATCATTGACCACGTCCTGAAGACTGGGAGCGGTCACGGCATCAAGGCGATTGTTGTTTACCCGATGAACGCTCTGGCCAACAGCCAGCTTGGGGAGATGGAGAAATTCCTCGGTCCTGGATTTCCTACCGACGATCCGCCTGTACGTTTTGCCCGGTACACGGGCCAGGAGAATGAAGAGGCTCGGGATGCGATCCTCAACAATCCTCCAGATGTCTTGCTGACCAACTACGTCATGCTTGAACTGATTCTTACCCGGCCTCGTGAACGCGAACATCTGATAAAAGCTGCTGGCGATTTGAAGTTCCTGGTGCTGGATGAGCTTCACACTTATCGTGGCCGGCAGGGTGCAGACGTATCCATGTTGGTCCGGCGTCTCCGCGAGACCCTCAAAGCTGAGGATGTAATTTGTGTTGGCACCTCTGCCACAATGGGAACCGGCGCCACATTTGAAGACATAAGGCGGGATGTGGCGGGTGTGGCAAAGCGCCTGTTTGGATCTCCGGTCTCAGAGGACCATGTCATTGCCGAGAGGCTGCGCAGGATAACGCCAGACGTCCAGGTGGATGATCCGAGGATTGCTGAACAACTCAGCGTCCGGGTGATGGACGCCAGCTTCCAGATTCCGAGTTCTTTCGATGCATTTTGTCTGGACCCTCTGGCTAGCTGGGTGGAAACCACCTTTGGCCTCGAAAAGGAAGATAGCACCGAGTACTTGAAGCGGGCTACCCCGAAAACCATCAGGCAAGCGGGAAAGCAACTCTCGGACAAACTCGGGCTGGATGAAGCTGCCTGCTCTGCGGCGATCCAACGTTGGCTACTGCATGGATACAAGTGCGAGCCTGACCTCATTAGCGGCAATCGCCCGTTCGCTTTTCGCCTGCACCAATTCATCAGCAAAGGGGACGCGGTCTACGCCACACTCGGCAAAGGGGAAGATCGTTGGATGACGCTTCAGCCACAGCTCTACCGGCCGGAACATCGGGACGAGCGGCTTTACCCCCTGGCCTTCTGTCGCGCGTGTGGCCAAGAGTTCTACAGCGTTTATATACGTGAACAGGTAGGGAGTGTTGAAGTTGTTCCGCGACCTGCCGGGGAAGACGACAGCAAAGTGGATCAAGTCCACGCAGGATACCTGATGGTGTTGGACGAGCCTTGGCCAACCGATCCGGCAATCGAATTGGAACTGCTACCGGATGAATGGAAGGAGACCTTCAGGGGAGCACTTCGCCTCCGAGCAGATCGCCGAGGCAGGCGTCCGATTCCCCATACCCTTCTCAAGAATGGCACCGAGGCTCCAGACGGGCATCCAGTGGTCTTTCTGTCTTCGCCATTCTGCTTCTGCCCGAACTGCCGGGTAACGTACAGTCCGCGTCAGAGGAAAGATTTTGGCAAATTGGCGACATTGAGTTCCGAGGGCCGGAGCACTGCCACAACGGTTCTCAGCCTCTCCGCAATCCGCCACTTGAAGTCGGTGCCGGGGATTGAAGACAAGGCCCGCAAACTTCTTAGCTTCACCGACAACCGGCAGGATGCGTCTTTGCAGGCCGGACACTTCAATGACTTCTCGGAGACCGGGTTGCTTCGATCGGCACTGTACCAGGCCGTTAACAAGGCTGGCTCCGTGGGACTAACCCACGACAAACTCAGCCATGCTGTGTTTGAGGTTTTGAATCTGCCGTTCGGAGAATATGCAATTGATCCTTCTTTGAGGTTTGCGGCTAGAGAAGATACTCAACAAGTGCTCCGGGATCTCCTCGCCTATAGGCTCTATCGTGACCTTCGGCGTGGGTGGCGAATCAATCTCCCCAACCTGGAGCAGGTGGGTCTGTTGAGCCTCGATTACAAAAGCCTCACAGACCTCTGCGGAGCGGAGGAGGAGTGGGCAGGGAAGCATTTACTTCTCGTGAACGGTACTTCAGCAGACCGGACAAAATGGTGCCGCACACTCTTGGATGTGCTTCGCCGGGAACTGGCCATCAAGGTGGACTACCTGCGTTCCGATTATCAGGACCAGCTCAAACAGCGCGGCAGCCAGCGCCTGAAAGAGCCGTGGTCCATAGATGAGGATGAACAAATGGATCGGGCCACGCTGGCCTATCCACGACAGAGCGAGGAAGCTGACAACACATATCGGAGCAGTCTGACTTTTGTAGGGCCGCGAAGCGCTTTCGGACAGTTCCTAAAGCGGGAAGCCAACAGACTCCTTCCAGGAGTCCCCATGCCGGGGGACGACCTCGCCGCGATCATCCGACAGCTCTTTGAACTGCTTCGCATAGCCGGACTGTTGGAGATTCGTGAAAACGGCGGCGCAGTCCCCGGCTACCAGATCCCGGCTGATGCAATTGTCTGGAAGGTTGGAGACGGTGTCGTTCCCCATGACCCTCTGTTGCAAACGACGGAGTCTCTGGCAGGGGGCACACCGAATCCATTCTTTGTGTCATTCTACAAGGAAACGGCTCAGCATCTGCGCGGACTGGAGGCACGTGAGCATACAGCTCAGGTGCCCTCCAAGCAGCGAGAAGAACGCGAAGAGGCATTCCGTGAGGGGCGGCTGCGAATACTCTATTGCAGCCCCACGATGGAACTGGGCGTTGATATTGCCGACCTCAACGTGGTCAACCTGCGAAACGTTCCACCGACTCCGGCGAACTATTCCCAGCGGAGCGGACGGGCAGGACGAAGCGGCCAACCGGCTCTGGTATACACCTACTGCAGTATCGGAAGTTCTCACGACCAATACTTCTTCAAGCGTCCCGAGCGCATGGTCTCAGGGCGTGTGGCGACACCTCGACTGGATTTGGCCAACGAGGATCTGATTCGGTCCCACATCCACGCTTTATGGCTTGCAGAGACCAGAATCGATCTGAAGCGGTCTCTTCGGGACATCCTCGATCTTGAGGGGGAGAACCCAACCTTGAAGCTATTGCCGTCCATTTCTACCCAGATGGCGAACCCACTGTTCAAGGTCGCCACACGGACAAAGGCTCAGGCAATTCTAGGTGGGCTGAAGGATGAACTGTTGGGCGCCGCATGGTTCACGCCGGAATGGCTCGACCGCGTACTACTCCAGCTTGAGAACCAATTCGAGGTCGCCTGCGAGCGTTGGCGAACAATGTATCGGAGCGCTCGGAACCAGCAGGAGCTTCAAAATAAGATCATTCTTGACCACACGCGTGCGCCCAGAGACCACGAGAAGGCCAAGCGGCTTCGCCGGGAGTCTGAGGCTCAACTGAAACTTCTCTGTGAATCGGATAACATGATGCAGTCCGACTTCTACAGCTATCGCTACTTCGCGAGTGAAGGGTTCCTACCCGGCTACAACTTTCCCCGGCTTCCTCTGTCTGCGTTCATTCCAGGCCGGCGTCAAGTCCGCGAGAAATCTGGCGAAGAGTTCCTGTCCCGCCCACGGTTCCTGGCCATTTCGGAGTTTGGCCCCAGAGCCATCGTTTATCACGAAGGTAGCCGTTACGAAATCAACAAGGTGATTCTGCCTGTAGGAGATGGTCCGATTCTTGGCCAGATGAAGCGGTGTACAGCATGTGGCTACCTGCACACAACACCGGAGGGTCAACCAGGACCAGATGTATGTGAGCACTGTGGCTTGAGCCTCGGCATGGCCCGTGCCAATATGTTCCGGCTCCAAAATGTCGCCACCCGTCGAAGGGAGCGGATCAACTCAGATGAGGAGGAGCGCCTGCGCAAGGGTTTTGACCTCCAGACCTCGATTCGCTTTGAAGAAAGGGGCGGGAAGCCGAGCCCTCGAAAGGCTGATCTGTATGAGGGCACAACGCCCATAGCTGTCTTGCACTACGGGGACGCGGCCACCATTTGGAGAGTAAACCTTGGTATGCGGCGGCGTGATCTGACCAAGCCAGACGGGTTTATCCTGGATACCGAACGCGGCTACTGGGCTTCTCAACAGGATCTGGAAGACCAGGAGAATACTGAGACCGAGGAGATGTCCAACAGTGTGGCTAGGGTCATCCCCTACGTTGAAGATAGGCGCAACTGTCTGCTCTTTGAGCCGGTACCCGTTCGAGATGAAAGATTTATGGCAACCCTCCAAGCAGCTTTGAAGAACGCAATTCAGGTCTGTTTTCAACTGGAGGACTCAGAACTCGCTGCAGAACCCCTCCCCTCTGCAGAACCTCGCAACCAGATACTCATCTACGAGAGTGCCGAGGGAGGAGCCGGAGTGCTGAGACGGCTGGTGGAGGATGGCCAGACCGCTCTGATCGAGGTGGCAAAGACTGCATTGGAGCTTCTGCATTTCGACCCTAAGACTGGGGATGATCTTCGTTTTCCCAAGGGGTCAAAAGAAGCGTGCGAGGCGGCTTGTTACGATTGCGTAATGTCGTATGGCAACCAGTGGGATCACGAACTGCTGGACCGCCATCTTGTCCGCGACTACCTCCTCGCCATGAGCCGGGGAGCCCTCAAAGTTTCGTCCAGTTCCAATAGCCGTGAAGATCACCTGCGGGATTTGATCAAGCAGTGCGAATCCAAGCTGGAAAAGGATTGGCTGGGGTTCCTCTACACAAAGAACCTCCGCCTGCCCACACGGGCACAGGTCTTCTTCAAACCCTGCATGACCAGGCCTGACTTCTCGTATGATGACCATCAAGCAGTGGTTTATGTAGACGGCCCACCCCATGACTTTCCCGAACGGCAGAATCGGGATAATGTCCAAAATACCTGCATGGAAGACGCTGGTTATCAGGTCATCCGATTTCACCATGCGGAAAGCTGGGAGAATGTCGTAAAGAGATTTCCCTCCGTGTTCGGGAGTCTGGCATGAGCTTTACCGTAGGCAGTCTAGTACGTGCCCGAGGCCGTGAATGGGTAGTTCTGCCGGAAAGCTCTGACGAAATGGCCATGCTTCGCCCTTTAGGTGGCGGAGACATGGAGGTCACCGGCATTCTCTGCGGTCTTGAGGAAATCATCCCTGCCCAATTCGAGTTTCCGATTCCAGAGCAAGCCGGAGACTACCGCTCCTCTCGGATGCTTCGCGATGCTCTGCGCCTTGGGTTTCGCGCCAGTGCCGGTCCTTTCCGTTCTTTTGGGCATCTGAACTTCGAGCCGCGCCCCTACCAGTTGGTCCCCTTGCTCATGGGACTCAAGCAAGACCCCGTGCGCCTCTTGATTGCTGACGATGTGGGTATCGGAAAGACCATTGAAGCATCTCTCCTCGCCAAAGAACTGTTGGATCGTGGCGAGGTTACACGCATGGCCGTCCTCTGCCCACCTCACCTCGCTGAACAATGGCAGAGAGAGTTGAAGGATAAATTTCAAATCGAGGCAGAATTGGTGCTGGCAGGAACAGCGCGCCGTCTGGAATCCGATTGCCGTGGTGGCGAGAGCCTCTTCGATCGTTACCCCTTCACAATCGTCTCCATGGACTACATCAAATCAGACCATCGCCGGGATGACTTTCTTCGCACCTGCCCCGAACTCGTCATTGTTGACGAAGCTCACACCTGCGCTTACGCCGGCAGGGTCAGCAGCGCCCAGCATCAACGGCATCTGTTACTGCGGAAGCTGGCCGAAAAGGCAGATCGTCATCTCATGCTGGTTACGGCGACTCCCCATTCCGGCAACGAAGAAGCCTTTCGTTCCCTCCTTGCCGTCCTTGACCCAGCTCTGGCCAATCTGCCGGCAGACTTGGGTGGAGATGCCAACCGGGTACACCGGGAGCACCTTGCAATCCATCTGGTTCAACGTAAACGCGGAGACATCGAACATTACCTAAACACGGATACACCGTTTCCCAAGCGCCAGGATGCCGAGCAATCCTATGCGCTCAGCCCTGAGTATAGGGCCTTCTTTAAAAGGATTTTGTCGTTCGTCCGCGAATCGGTTCAGGATAAAACGGGGACAATGGTCCGGCGGCGTGTCCGGTGGTGGTCAGCTCTTGCTCTTTTGAGGTCTATGGCATCCAGTCCCGCCGCCGCTGCGGCCACGCTTACAACGCGGGCTACAAACCTGGATGCAGACAATGAAGGGGAAGCAGACGAACAAGGGCGCTCTGCGGTAATGGATATTGGCGATGACCGCGACTCGCTGACGGTCTCGGACATCGTTCCCGGCAGCGACCTGGGAGATGTTGACGATGAGGGCGTGCGAACACGTCGCCGTCTGTTGGCGATGGCAAAAGAGGCCCTGTCACTCTACGGAAATCCGGACACCAAGCTCGACCTGGTAACGGTTCAGGTCAAAAAATTATTGGAAGATGGCTTCAACCCAATCGTATTCTGCCGCTTTATCCCCACAGCGGAATACGTTGCGGACCATCTTCGTTCAAATTTGAAGCGCCAGTTCGCCGATGTGGAGATCGCCGCTGTCACCGGCCTTTTGGCTCCCGCAGACCGCGAAGACAGAATTGATGAACTAAGCAAAACCAACCGCCGTGTGCTGGTGGCCACTGACTGTCTCAGCGAAGGAATCAATTTGCAAGATCAGTTTGACGCGGTCGTGCACTATGACCTCAGTTGGAATCCAACTCGTCATGAGCAACGAGAAGGCCGAGTTGACCGCTTCGGTCAGCAGAGCAAGTCGGTGAAGGTTCTCACTCTTTTTGGCAAGGACAATCAGATCGACGGCATTGTGCTCGACGTGTTGCTCCGCAAGCACAAGAGGATTCGCAGCTCTCTGGGCATCTCGGTTCCCGTCCCGGCGACTTCTGATGAAGTTCTTGAAGCAGTCTTCGAAGGGCTGGTATTGCGTGGTTTGGATTCTCCCCCGAGTCAGGAACAATTGCTTCCCGGCTTTGAGGACTACTTCAAGCCGCAAACCGAGGACCTATATGCCCAGTGGGACGCGGCTGGAGAACGCGAAAAGAAGTCCCGCACGATCTTTGCCCAGCATGGGCTGAAGACTGAAGAGGTTCATAAGGAACTGGAGGCCGCCCGGCAGGCCATTGGCATGGGAGTAGATGTAGAGACCTTTGTCCACGATGCCTTGGAAGGACTTGGGGCAGGATGGACCCGCGAGCGCAAGGGCATTCGCATCGAACTATCGGAGTGCGTCCGTGGATTGAAAGATGCCCTCCCCGTCGAAGATGAACATCTGCTTGTCCGATTCCAGACTCCTGCCCCGGAAAAGGGTCTGCTACTCAGTCGCATTCATCCGTTCGTCGAAAGCCTCGCCGGCTATGTGCTGGATACCGCTCTTGACCCGCTCGGCAAGAGTGTCGCCAGCCGCTGCGGCGTCATTCGAACAGAGGCCGTCTCCACGCGCACCACACTCTTTCTCCTGCGCCACCGCATGCATTTGATCATCAGCCGCGGCGGGCAGGACTATCCTCTTCTGGCCGAGGATGCAGACCTTCTTGCCTTTGAAGGCGCCCCAGACCAGGCTCGGTGGCTGGACCGCGATCAGGCAGAGCGGCTGTTGCTGGCCGCTCCCACAGGCAATGTGCTGCCTGAACAAATTCGGATGTTCCTGCAAGGAGTACTGGACGGAATGCATCATCTGTCCTCACGGCTCGACCTGGCCTGCGACGAGCGGGCGGAGGAACTGCTCAGCGCCCACCGCCGCGTTCGCACCGCCGCCAGAGCGAGGGGCACCCTTCGCGTCGAGGCGCAACATCCACCAGACATCTTGGGAATCTATGTACTGCTTCCGATGCCAGTGAGGGGGATCTGACATGAGCCATCGCCAGCCCTTCCTCAACATCCGCACCGAGGGCGCTCTGCTCCCCTCTGACCTTCTCAGCCGGCTCGTGGAGGGAACGAACCTGCCCGGCCTCAAACCGGAGGACTACCACCTCGGCGCTGGTGAGAAACTTAACGAAGCCATCAGCCGCTCCTGGACTCGCCTCCTCTCCCTGTGGCTTGGCTTTCGCAAAGCTAAGGCGGCTTTGCCAGCATCGGACCTCGGCACCACGCTGACCCGCGAGCGGTGGCTGCTTCAACTCTTTCAGGAGTTGGGGTACGGCCGCCTACTCGGTGCCAGCCCCTTCGTGATCGACGAAAAGACCTACCCCATTTCGCATGTATGGCAAGGTCAGCACTACAAGCTGCCCATCCATCTTGTGAGCTTCCGCGCCGATCTCGACAAGCGCAGCGAGCAGCGCATCCAGGGTGCCAGCAAAGCCAGTCCTCACGGAATGGTGCAGGAGTTCCTCAACCGCTCTGAGCACGATCTTTGGGCCTTCGTTTCGAACGGCCTCAAGCTCCTCATCCTGCGCGACAACGCCAGCCTCACGCGCCAAGCCTACGTCGAATTCGATCTCGAAGGAATATTTGAAGGCGAAGCCTATGCGGACTTCCGCCTGTTGTGGATGGTTTGCCACCAGTCGCGGGTTGAAGGTACTGCCAAGGATCGCCCGGAAACTTGCTGGCTCGAACAATGGTCCAAGCAGGCGCAGACAGATGGGCGGCGCGCACTCGATCAACTGCGTGTCGGCGTTCAAAAAGCGCTTGAGAATCTTGGCACAGGATTCATTGCCCATAAGGCGAACCAGACTCTGCGTGATCGTCTGCAAGCTGGGGAGTTGCAAAAGCAGGACTTCTACCGGCAGTTGCTCCGGCTTGTCTACCGGCTGATCTTCCTCTTTGTGGCCGAAGACAGGGATTTGCTCCACATTCCCGGTTCATCCGATGATGCCCGGTCACGGTATGCTCGCTTTTATAGCGGCCAGCGCCTGCGGCGGATGGCGGAGCGCACTCGCGGCAGCCGCCACGCTGATCTATGGGTAGGACTGCGCCTGGTTTTTGCCAAGCTGGGCAACGATTACGGTTGCCCAGAGCTTGGTCTCCCGGCTCTCGGCGGCTTCCTCTTTGGCTCTCAGGCCATGCCCGACCTGGAATCCGCCGAACTCGCCAATGAGCACCTGCTCCTCGCCATCCGCAATCTCGGCCTCGTCAAGGATCGCAGCGGTTGGCGGCTGGTGGATTACCGCAACCTGGGCAGCGAGGAGTTGGGCAGCGTTTACGAGAGCCTGCTCGAACTCAACCCCACCATGGAACTCCCCGCCGGCATCTTCACCCTCGGCACAGTCGCCGGCAATCAGCGCAAGACCTCTGGCTCTTACTACACGCCGGACTCTCTGGTTCAGTGCCTGTTGGACTCGGCGCTCGACCCCGTTGTCGAACAAGCCATCAAAGGCAGGTCGCCCGCGGAAGCTGAAAAGGCAATCCTCGCTCTCAAGGTTTGCGATCCAGCGGTCGGCTCCGGCCACTTTCTGGTCGGTGCCGCGCACCGGCTGGCCAAGCATTTAGCCAATGTCCGTGCCCAGGCTCAGGGTGAGAGCGAACCGTCGCCGCTTTACTACCAACACGCGCTGCGCGACGTCATCGGTCACTGCCTCTATGGAGTGGACGCTAACCCCATGGCCGCTGAACTTTGCCGTGTCAGTCTGTGGCTTGAGGCCATCGAACCCGGCAAGCCGCTTTCCTTCCTCGATCATCACATCCGCGTCGGCAACAGCCTGCTCGGCGCCACGCCCGCTCTGCTTGCCAAGGGAATCCCCGATGAAGCATTCACGCCCATCGAAGGCGACGATAAGGAGATTTGTAGCCAATTCAAAAAAGTGAACAAGACAGAGAGAACCGGGTATAGGCGTCTTTTTGCGGCAACCACCGAACCCTGGGAGCGGCTTGGGGATTTGGCTGCCAGTATGACGCATGTGGACGACGCCCCCGATGATTCCATCGAAGCCGTACGCAACAAGGAGCGGATGTATGAAGCCATGGTCCGCTCCGGCAATTATCTTGATGGCCAGTTCTGGGCTGACACATGGTGCGCGGCGTTTGTGTGGAAGAAGACACAGGAGTTCAACTACCCCATCACCGAGGAAGTCTTTCGTCGAATTGAGAAAAACCCTCATGCAAGTGATTCGTGGATGCGTGTCGAAGTTGAGCGACTTGCCCGTCAGTACCAGTTCTTCCATTGGCATCTAGCGTTCCCTGATGTTTTTCATGTGTCTTTGGGTGACCACGCCGAAAACAAGCAGACTGGCTGGAGCGGCGGGTTTGATGCTGTGCTTGGCAATCCGCCGTGGGAGCGCGTCAAACTACAGGAAAAGGAGTGGTTCTCAGAGAGGAGTCCAAAAATTGCGAACGCGCCTAATGCAGCTGCCCGTCGAAAACTAATCCTGGCATTGGAAACCGAGAACCCTATGCTTCTCCAAGCCTTTCGAAATGATCTTCGCGCGACAGAGGGAGAGGGCCATCTCCTCAGGAATTCCGGACGATTCCCGTTGTGCGGAAAGGGAGACATCAACACCTACGCGGTGTTTGCAGAGACAAATCTAGCGATTTTGCGCCGTTCCGGTCGGTCTGGCTGTATTGTGCCCTCTGGGATCGCAACAGACAATACGACCAAGGAATTCTTTGCTTCATTGAACGACTCGAACCTCCTGTTCAGTCTCTATGACTTTGAAAACTCGGTGGGCCTCTTCGAAGGAGTCGGCCACGGCCGGTTCAAGTTTTGCCTCTTAACTGTTGCCGGCAGTTCCCAGACTGTGAGGACCACTCCAGATTTTTTCTTCTTTGCCCAGCACGCCACCGACCTCGAAGATCAGGATCGGCACTTTACACTAACTGCCGATGACATCGCACTAATCAACCCGAACACACTGACCTGTCCGATCTTTCGTTCTAAACGAGACGCTGAGATCACAAAGGCAATCTATCGCCGAGTTCCAGTCCTGATTAAAGAAGGGCCTCCCGATGAGAACCTTTGGGGCATCAAATTCTCAAGAATGTTCGACATGGCAAACGACTCCCACCTGTTCCGCACACGAGAGGAACTGGAGGCGGAAGGCCATCGGCTTCTAGCAAATGTATTCGACCGAAATGAGAAAAAGCATGTGCCTCTCTATGAGGCGAAGATGATGTATCTGTTTACCCATCGTTATGGTGACTACGCGATGCGTCCCAAGGGAAGCCTAGATACGGAGTTGCCCCGTATTCCCGCCGCGAAATTAATTGACCCGTATTATGCAGTTCAGCCGCGATATTGGGTTGATGAATGGGAGGTCATCAAGGCAACGTCTAACGTTCCACGGCTTCTGACCCGAGCGGTCGAGGAAATGTCTGAAGAGTTGGCATTTCAGATCATATCAGTTTGGTTTGAAGGTCACACACGTGCCATAACTCAAAAAGAACCCGAGAAGTACGCTCTGATTCTGCCTGAACAGAGGAGTAGGCATTTGATCGACGATGCTGCCAGACGGCGATTCGAGGCCATGCTGCTTCATGAGCAGTACCCCCTTGACGATTCTGACTTACATTTGGAAACACAAGGGACCACTTATCTTGAAGTTGCTGAACGGCTCATCCACAAACGGACTCCAACGTGGCTTTTTGGGTTTAGGGCAACAACAAATGCCACGAACGAGCGTACGACTCTGTTCACTGTCCTACCAGCATTCGCAGTCCCTCACAAGTTCCAGGTCGTGTCTTTTGTTCGGCCATCTGCGGAAAGGTGCGCGTTGCTTTGCAGTAACGCCAATTCATTCGTTCTTGACTACATTTCGCGTCAGAAGGTGGCTGGCACCGACATGAGCTATTTCTACATCCAGCAATTGCCATTGTTGGCTGAATGGCAGTATTCAAGACGCGATGCCGAGCAGATCAAGAATCTCTTCTTGGAGCTTACTTTTACCTCATGGGATTTAGCACCCTTTGCCCGGATGTTGGGGTATTCGGGAGCGCCTTTCTGCTGGGACGACGACCGACGCTTCATGCTCAGATGCGAACTCGACGCCCTATATTTCCGGCTTTACGATATTGCCCGTGACGATTTGAACTACATCATGGACACATTCCCCATCACGCGGGGAAAGGAAGAGAAGCAGTTCAGCGAGTACCGCACCAAGCGCGTCATCCTCGAAATCTACGACGCCATGGCCGAATCCGCCCGCACCGGCATCCCCTACCAGACCCGCCTGTCGCCGCCGCCCGCCGATGCCGCCGTCGCTCATCCGTGGCCAGTCGAAATGCCGCAACAAACCCCTACTCCTCCAAATCCAGTGGAGGAATTGAGTGCTGTCGCGAATGCAGCCTGGGAAACTCCTTTGGGAGTATCACCGGACAATGTTGCACTCTTTACTTTCATAGAAGTCATGCGCATTCTTGGTGGGCCTGTCGATTCCGAAAGAGTGCGCGTTGCAGTGAATCTCGTTCGCAGTCCGGCAACAGCCGCCGCATTCTTGGATGAAGCTCAGGCAGCAGAATGGGTGCGCGTAGTGGGTCAAGATGCACGGCCACTCCCAAGCAATGTGATTCAGATTTCGCAGTTTCAACAAGGGGCACCAGACCTTACATGGGCGGATGCAGTTAAACAGCTCAAAGGATCTGGCGCCATTGTGGTGGATTCCAATGGAAAATGGTCGGCAAGCTCCAAACTCCAATTGCTTCCAGAGCAAGACTGGATTCGGGGACGCGCCGCGGTCGCCGTTCAACTCTTGTCTGCGATTGAACCTGTAGTAGCGGAACGAAAAGTACTTGCCTTCATTCGGAGCGTGGAAGATGGCACTGCAAGGAGAGCTGTTTCCTGAGCCAGAGGTAGTGATAATACCTGATGACGCCCGACGCGAACCGCTCGTGTGGGTGAGCAGGCTTGTTATTTGGGAAAAGCCCGGCGAGATCCTACGCGAAGTTCCTCTTCGTCGGGGCCTGAATATCATCTGGTCGCCTGATCCAGGAGCAGATCAAGCGGAGCTTGGCCAGGATGCAGGTAGCGGTCATGGAGCCGGAAAGACGCTGTTCTGCCGGTTGCTGCGCTACTGCCTGGGTGAAGACAGCTTCTCGAATGATGATCAGCGGCGAAGCATTGCACAGCAACTGCCTGCTGGCCTTGTAGGCGCAGAGGTGATCGTTGCGGGAAAGTCATGGGCGGTGATCCGGCCGATTGGAATGACCCGGAAGCACTTCGCGAGGGAAGGTGTTTCTCTGGAATCCATCTCTCCTGTAAAAGATCCGGGAGAGGGCATCCAGCCCTTTCTTGATGCTCTGGGAGCAGCTCTTTTTTCAGATGGAATTGAAAAGTATCTGCCTGTAGAACATCAGAATGCTCCGTGGCTGTTCGCCCTTGCCTGGCTTACGAGAGACCAGGAGTGCCGATTTGATCATATCCTCGATTGGCGTCATCGGCGTGCTGACTCCGGGTCCATTGCGGTAAATCCCACCAAGGAACAACTTCTGATTGTGGTGCGGGCATTCCTTCGATTTATTCGTCAGGAAGAGATGGATGTCAAAGCCCAGCGGGAAGGGTTTGCCGAGGCGAAGCGTACCAGTGAAAGAGAACTGGCATATCTCCAGAGGCAAAGCAAGCAAATCTCTGCAGACCTGATTCGCGATCTTGGTGTTGATCGTGAACAGATGATTGGCGATGATCTTGGACTTGCGTTGCTTCGCAATGCTGCAGAGAGCAATTTCCAGGAATGTGAAAATGAAGCTCCTACCGGGGACAACGCGGCAATAACGTCCTTGCGCGAGGAGCGAGACCAAGTTTTAGCGGAGCAGGCAGTAATCAAAGACGAAGTGAAGAGGCACAGCGCGGATCGAGACCTGAGATTGCAACAAGTGAAGCAGCTTCGTGGAGAACGATCCACAGTAGACGCGAAAGAAATCAAAGCGATTCTCGGGCCGGTATGCCCGGTATGCATCGTTCCTATTGATCAGGCGTTGGGAGAAGGCTGCGGGCTTTCGCAAGAGATGTGGGATCCCACAAAACCTCATGAGGAAAGTCAACACATTGGCAAACAGATCACGGCGACCAACGAAACAATCAACCGGCTCAATGCTGTGATCTCCGCGGGAGAACTTCGCCTGAAGCACTTGCGCAAGGAAGAAGAGAAAGTTGCAGCTCAACTTGCAGCACTGGAAGAAAGGAGCAAGAAGGCCGGGAAGGAGAGGCGTCTGGAGTGGTCATCTGCCCAACGACTCGTTTTCAAGGTCTCTGAATATCAAGGCATTCTGGACAGAATTGAAGCGTTAAATACTGAGCTAAAGAGCCTCGCAAAGTCTGACGAGCAGGCTTCCAATTCAGAAGCAAAATACCGGAGCCTACATAGTGACACTCTGGCAAGGATGCAAGAACTTTTCTCGTATGTGTGTAAGGGACTTCTGGGAAATCAGGTGAAGGCGTCTCTCACGCTATCTGGTCAGGGGCTGCAAGCCGACGTTGAAGTTGGCGGCATGGCCATGGAATCGTTGAAGGCAATCGCGTTCGATCTAACAACGCTACTGATGAGCATTGAAGGGCGGTCTATGCTTCCAGCGTTTCTCGTTCATGACAGTCCAAGGGAAGCCGACCTTGGAGAAGCTATCTACCACCGTCTTTTTAAGCTGGTCCGAAGCTTTGAGCGATTGGGAGATGATCCACCTTTTCAGTACATCATCACAACAACCAGTCGGCCTCCAGATGATTACTGCCAATTGCCGTTCTTGATCGCGGAGCTTCAAGGATCAAAAGCAGAGGAGCGGTTGCTGCGCCAAGACCTTGGCGGAGGAACGAATTGATGCAAAATCCATTGACCGAACCTTATACGTTCAACGACACGGACCGGAACATCGTCGAGGCCGCGCGACTCCTACTGCGAAAGTTGAGTGTGCCCGGAACGATCAGGCCAGCCCAATTGGTCACTGTCGCCAAGTTGCACCATGTGCTTTTGACACTGCCCCAAGTCACTTATGGGGTCACGGCTTCCGCTACCATCTCGACTCGAATGAAATACGCCGAAATCATGACTTTGTCGTGGTGGAAAGTTTCAGTTGATGAAGGCAATTTGAGCATTGAATGCGGAGGCCATGAACATAATCCAGACATCGGCGGCGAATCCTACACATCGATGTCGTGGTCCGCAAGTCCAGGAGAGCGGACTGAATACGACGACCGTTGGGATGAGCAGTGGATGGTGCCTGACCTCAATTACTACCTTGAACGCGATATCAACATCGACTTTGCATCTGGCGAATACACAGTAGAAATTACGGACTGCGACAACGCCCTTCTTGAAGACAACGAAGAACAAGCTGTGGAGGAAAGTCCCGACAGCCAGAACACTGAAACCTTTGATTCGCTTTGGGCATACTGTGTGGAGAACAAGCGATTGGTACCAGCGCCGCCAGAATGGGCTGATCTTCACGGTATGCTGGCAAATAGGCAGCAGAAGTTAAGCGGAGGGTGGGAACCATCCGCTCCGCTGATATTGGCCGCTTGGCATTGCACCATGCCCATCGAGAAGCATCTGCGGTTCAAAGAGCATATCCAATGGGCCGCCGACCATAACCAGCTCGAAGAAGTCGGGGCCTTCCTTCGCTCCTTGCCCGAAGACAGGTGGGTTCACTTTGGCGAGGTTTAGTTGACCGGTTGCAGAAATGTCCTTTGCTGATCGCGTCTAGCTGCGCTGCAGGCATCCAACACGTAAAGAATTGGAGATCAAATCCTGATGAGTGAACGATACCGGTTTACAAGTCGCGATAAAAGTTTGATTGAAGCTGGCATCCTACTGCTGCGAAAACTGGCGACGGCTCCGATGACGAAGCCCGGGCAGTTGAAGACCGTGACCAAGGTGCTTCAAGCTTTGCTCAGCCTTCCCGAAGTGCCGCGAGGATTGAATGCTTCCATCATGGTTACAAGCCCAACCCGCAGTTGTGGCGATTGCATCCGAACATCCCATTCTTGGGAAATCCGTGTGGAAGGTGAGTACCTTTGCTTTGAAAGCGGGGGAGGCTTTGCCAGAACGGACACTTCCGTTTCCGATTCGTTCACTTCGATGAGGTGGGATGCTTGTCCTGGCCAGAACGCTGACTACCGCGACTATCGCGAGGACTGCCGGATGGTTCCAGACCTGCAATCGTTTCAGGCTGGGGTAGAAAACATCAACTACTTCGAAAAAGGCTACGGCTTGGAAATGTACGACAAGAATAATCTGGAGCTTGAGGAATTCAGTGGCTCGGCATGCAACGATGATGAATATTGGGAAACCTAACGCCGGTGAGGTAACCAGCAAAGATTGGACTGGCCCTCCTAGCGGGTCGCGTCAAAGTATGAGGCAATTCAGTTGCGTATGCGAATCGACTTGTGGAGTTGATGCAGATGCAGAGCTACTATGGTCAGGTTGTAGGTGAAGGCGCATTATGAACCAAACAGATGAATTACTCCGTACGGCTGCTATCGATGCTTTGCAAAACGCTGTGCGGCAGACCGCAGCCGAAGCGGCAATCACTGACTTAGGGTTTGCACACTACGCGAATGGACTTCCAGATTTCGGAATGTGGGTACGAATGGTCACAGAAGACATCATTGAAAGTGACTACAAGGGAAGTTTGCCTGATTTTAACAAAGTGTATGAAAAGGCATCCAGGCGCTGGCAGGTCTCTCAGGTATTGCCCTCAAATGCGAACAGGCCTGCCCGTTTGGAGGAGACAAAGGCGCCAAGATCGGAGCCAGTTGCATCTTCAGGTTCTTCAAACGGCCTTGTGCAGCTGCTGGCGGAGCTCAACTCTTACATCGGACTCGATTCGATCAAGAAGGACGTCGAGACCTTGGTTAGCTCACTTGAGACGGACCGGATGCGCCGCGCGGCCAACCTGAAAATCCCTGATCGTTCATTGCATATGGCTTTTGTAGGCAACCCCGGAACAGGCAAAACCACGATTGCGAGGCTCATTGGCAGAATCTACAATGAACTCAGGGTGTTAAGCCAAGGCCAGCTTGTCTGCACCGACCGCGCGGGGCTCATTGCGGAATATATTGGTCATACTGCACTGAAAGTTGAAAAGGTTGTCAAAAGTTCACTGGGCGGTGTGCTCTTCATTGATGAGGCATATTCGCTTGCGCCACCATTCAGTGGGAATGACTTCGGCCAGGAAGCTATTCAAAAGCTCCTTCTGATGATGGAAAACCACAGAAATGATTTTGTGGTCATTGTCGCCGGGTATCCGGAAGAAATGGGGCGTTTTTTGGATGCCAACCCAGGCTTGCGGTCCAGATTTACAAAGACTTTATGGTTTCACGACTACACGCCCGATCAATTGGTAGAGATCTTCCAACGCCTCTGTAAGGAGAATCAATATACCATCGATGCTCGCGGGAGGATAAAGCTGGAGTCTCTATTTAGCGGACTTCACTCCATGCGAGACAAAAACTTTGGCAATGGCAGGCTGGTCAGGAACGTTTTTGAAGAATCGATCGGGAGAATGGCTCAACGGGTTGTCAGGTCCGGTCTAACAGACCCTGCGTCGCTCATGCTCATTAAGGAAGGCGACATTCCCGAACCCGTCAGAGGAAAGGTTTTGGTCCCCCACGACGAAGTGAAGCAGGAGAATCAGGAAGTGTCCTGGGTGATCAGCCCGGTGGATGAATTTGAGGCGCGGTTGGCAACAATCGCTAACCCGGCAGAAATCAACTCAAGGTATCCAGTCATTCGAGTTCCCTCAAACGATTGCGATATTTGTGGTTGCAAGCTTCAGGCGCGAGGACTCTGGATTGATGGACGGGTTCGGGGAGGTCTCAAGTGGGCAAATATGTGCGCAGACTGCTTCAACGATAGAGGCGCGGGCATCGGCGGGGGCAAAGGCCAGCTCTATGCCCGCCAACCCAATGGCGATTGGCGGCTGGTTGCCGGTTGGGCTGCAGACGAATCAAAGCAGTAATCAGCCAAGTTTAGAGAGGAAACACTAGGCATGAAAGTCTCAACCATTCTTGACCACATCGACAGCGGCCACATGGCTCTGCCCAAGTTTCAACGCGGTTATGTATGGAATCGCGATCAGGTACGCAGCCTTTTCGACTCTCTCTATCGCCGCCATCCGGTGGGTGGATTGTTGGTGTGGGCAACAGAAGCCTCGACCGCCGAGCATCGTGGCGATGGACCACTGGTTGCCGGCGTAGTGAAGCTGCTTTTGGATGGCCAACAGCGGATGACAACAATCTACGGAGTCGTGCGCGGCAAACCTCCCGAGTTCTTCGACGGAAACGCGCAGGTCTTCTCTGGACTCCGGTTTCACCTGGAAGAGCAGAACTTCGCGTTTTACCAGGCAATCAAGATGCAGGACGATCCGCTCTGGATCGATGTTACTGATTTGATGAAGAAAGGATTGGGCGAGTATATTACACGACTCAATGGCCAGCCTTCGCTGGTTGCCAAGATCGGCGAATACATATCGAGGCTCAATCGCCTGCTGAGCGTGACCGACATCGAGCTGCACGTAGAGGAAGTCACCGGCATGGACAAGACCCTGGATGTGGTCGTTGATATTTTCAACCGAGTCAACAGTGGCGGCACGAAGCTCTCGAAAGGCGACTTGGCTCTGGCAAAGATTTGTGCAGACTGGCCTGAGGCGCGAGACAGCATGAAGGTCAAACTCAAGGGATGGGAGAAAGCCGGCTACCAATTCAACCTTGACTGGCTCCTGCGCTCATTGAACACAGCACTGACGGGTGAGGCAAAATTCCAGTTCTTGCATGATAAGACGGCGGAAGAGATCCAGGATGGACTCAAGCGGGCATCGAAGCATATCGACACGAGTCTGAACATGATAAGTGGCCGCTTGGGGCTGGACCACGGTCAGGTCTTCTTTGGGAAGTTTGGCGTGCCCGTGATGGTTAGATACTTGGACCGGCACAGTGGTGTGGTGACCGAGAAAGAGCGGGACAAGCTGCTGTTCTGGTTTGCGCAGGCAGGCATGTGGGGACGGTTTTCCGGCTCTACGGAATCGTTCATCGACCAGGATCTGGCTGCACTAGAAGGCGCGGATGGCGGACTCGATAAGCTGCTGGGGCAGTTGCGACTTTGGCACGGTGGGCTACAGGTGGAACCCGGTCACTTTACTGGTTGGAGCCTGGCTGCCCGCTTCTATCCCGTTCTCTACCTACTGACTCGGATGGGGCAGGCCCGCGATTGGGGTACCGGTGGACTTCCTCTGAAGGCCAATCTTCTTGGCAAAATGAACCAACTTGAGGTTCATCACATTTTTCCGAGGGCGCAGCTCTATAAGCGGAAGTTCAAGCGCCCTGAGGTTAACGCACTCGCAAACTTCTGCTTCCTGACAAAAGAGACCAACCTGCATATTAGCGACCGCTTGCCGGAGGAATACTTCCCGGAGGTTGAGAGAGACTACCCAGGTGCGCTCGAATCTCAATGGATTCCGATGGACCCAGCGCTATGGAAGATAGAGAACTTCCTCGGCTTCATGGAGGCCAGGAAGAAGCTGCTTGCAACGGAGTTGAATCTGCGAATGGAAGAGCTTCTGCATGGCGATACGAAGTGGTTGGCGGGTCCAGCTGCGGCCCTTCCGGGAGCCGCAGATGTCGTCGGGGGCGTCACCGACGAAGTGGAGGAGGCACAGCTCGAAACTCTGAACGAATGGATGGAGTCGCAGGGGCTTCCCCGCGGCACGATGTCCTTTGACTTTGCCGATCCTGCCTCAGGAAAGCAGAAGGCCGTGTTCGACCTGGCATGGCCCAGTGGCATTCAGGAAGAGTTGAGCCAGCCTGTAGCTGTGCTGTTAAACGAATACAACGACACAATTGCTGTAGCAAGTCAGGCAGGGTTTAGGTGCTTCGCGTCCATCGCCGAGTTCAAGAAATATGTGCAAAGTGAAGTTCTGGCAGAGGAAGTGACGATATGAGCACAATCACAGCTTCTGCATTGAGCGGACGAAAGCTTCCTGCGCCGGGCAACAACCTAGCAGTGGCGAATCTGAAAGGAAAAGAGACAAAGCGGCTTGCTGAGAAGACCATCGAGCTAACCACATGTGCCCAATTTGGCGATTTGCTTCGCAGACGAATGGTGTGGTTCGGGCTTACTCAAAAGCAAGAACGTGAGCACGCGTATGATGCTGCGACCAACCTCGGAGGGAAAGCCTTTATCCTCCAGTTCAAGGCGTCCTCCAAAGTTCTGAAGACTGGCAAGTATTCTGGGCAGAGGCTGTTTCAGTGTCAGCATGGCCAAATGGTTGAGCTAGTTAAAACCTTTGGAGGTTCGCGGAACGCTTGCTTCTATTTCTTTCCAGATGTTGGAACGTTCAGCGATCTACAAAATAAGTCAGGGAATCTTATCGACAACTCATTTTTGGTTGATGTTGCAGACCTTCCAAACCCCGTTCCAGACACAGGGCGCAAATCCAACCATCACTATGTTTACCTCGACAACAAGAAACCTGCTGTGACGGTTACCTCAAGACCGTGCGAAGTGGATAAGGTAATTAGACCATCAGAGCTTAAGCGCCTATCAGTCAGCGAAGATCGGGATGGCCTTCTGCAGTCTCGTGAAATCCTCGAACTAGTTTGCCTGAGCCTTGGCAATGGAGATGACCGCCATGCCGATTGGTTCTATAAGAACGCATCCTTGGTGGTGCTTCCGGATTAGAGAACTAGATTCTAGCGGACTCCTCTGCGGATGAATGGACGGTAGCCACTGGATTTGAGTCGGAGGGCGAATGACATCTACAACTTTTGCTGCTGCAACCGTGTTGGGTAAGGAAGCCCCACTGCCTGAATCCGTCGAAACGGTGAATCCAATGCGGCGAAGCTGCTACGCCATGCTGCACATCGGAACGGTCCTTCCAGATCAAACGGTCGAATGGAAAAGGTGTCCGCCAGTAGTCGTCGAGGGTTCCAACAGCTTTGTATTGAACGATGATTTCTGGATCGAGAAACTCGACGAAGAGCTTGCGATTCATATTCAGCAAGCTTGCGATCCCCCACATTACAGAATCAATAATGACCCAACAGACAGGCATCTCTACGCATTGCTTCGACGGGTCGCCGAAGTCGAGGCAAGCCAGTACGAAGGGATGGATGAGCTTCACGCGGTGGTTGCACTGTCTCGCCTAATCCATCCAACCAGCACCGGCGACAGATACTGAGCCTGGATTCTCCGCTACGGTGCGCCGGAATCACAGATTAAAGCAGTTCAGTACCGAGGTATCAGCCCCGATGTGCTCCTTAGCCGCAATCAGCGTGATTGGCTCTCAGTGGAAGACGCGGAGTGCCTTCGCCAGTTGATGCCATGGGTATCAAAGAGGAAACTCATGCACGAGCGGGTGCACCGAGCATTCTGGAACCATGAATACGCCATGCGTTCGTTCTATCTCGATACCCGCTGGCCAATCGTTGTCTCAGGTCTGGAAGCATTGCTCAACGTAGGGGAGCAAAACTCTGGACCTCAGTTTAAGGGCCGAGTTCGGCTACTTGCCGACGAATTCGGCCTCCAATTATCAGGCGATGAAATCTCGAAAGCATGGAAACTGCGCTCGAAATTGGTTCACGCTGAAGGATTCCTACACAATTTTGAAACCATCTTGCCCAAGAGCGAACATAGCGATTTATACGAGAAGATGGAGGGCCTTCTACGAATGGCGGTGAGACGCTGCCTTCTGGATGCAAGCTTCGGTGACTGTTTCAGAGATGATGCGGCAGTAAAAGCTCGCTGGCCAATTTAGCTCAGAAGGGGGTGAACGGTCTCAGTGAGCAAAGGCTTCACGCTTTGGTGGCCAAGAGTGTCTGCATGGCTCCCAAGCGGAACTTTTGCACCCACTCCGAAGGTACCCTGCCAGTCTCGTAACATCGGATGTCGAGTTCTGTATGAAGCTCGACACTGTGCGGGGCGACGATGTAGCCGGTTTGCAAATCGCCAACCATCAGGCAGTCCTTTCCTTCAGCCAAATGGAGCGCCACCAGAAGGCATATACACGCATCGAGGCCGTCCTGATCGCACTTGTGTGGCGGAGCCTTCAAGGCGCTGCCGTCGATCCACTGGACAATTTCTATTAATCCACGGTCGCTGAAAGCAGCCGAGGCCTGCCCGCAGACATACTGCCAGTCAGAGAGCGAGAAGGTCTTGTTTCGCTCTGGGTTGTACTTAGGCAAACGGCCAGTGGGGCGGCCCTGTGGGGACAGGTCCGGCTGGGTCCAGTTGAGGGCGATCATCGTCAGTACGGGGTAGGTTTCGAACACATGGGTACTTGCGCCGGCTTCGAGTGGATTTGCCGTCCCATCGAACCAGTTTAGGAATGGCCAGATAGGCGCCTTCGCACCAAACATCGCCATCTTGGAGGTGTTAGCCGGCTGCATCCCACCATAACGGAGACCGACGATAGCGCCAACGATATTTTCGACAGGCCGCTGCCCCGTAGTGTTCGGCACGATGGTGGGTTGGTCAAGCAAGATAATTGTCTTTTCAGGGGCAAACTCGACCTGCCACTCGGTAATGGCAGCTTGGGCTTGACGATAGTCCACGATTTGAGGCGGTCCGAGTTCGCGGAATGTCCCGTCATCCGAGCGAAGTAAACCGATGAGCGCTCCTGAATTCTGAGCGGTCCACGCGGAATCGAATCCAATGAGCAAGGTCGTCTTCTGTTTATCGGTTGCTTCGTGGCTGCCTTCATTCATCAGACGGGGGCTCGATCATGGCGATGTGACTGGCCAGTTCCTCTTCCAACAGGTAGGGTGCCTCTCGCGACGGCCAGCCGCGCCAGTTCGAGAACCTTCAAATTGGCGGGTTTTCCTGCATTTCAGTAGTCTGGCCAATCCGTATTAGCACAAAGAAAGTATACTGACCTGTGCTGCCAAGCTCAGAAAGATTACCCTCTTATGGCTTCGACCCCGGTACCAGTAAACGAAGAATTGCGCTCGCCGTTGGCAGAAGTTCGAAAAGACCTGCTGGACCTCGGTCTCCGAAATCCTCTGCTTAACTACCGGCTTCTGAAGACCCGTGGGGTCGAAGTTTCAGGCATGGAACCCGCCGAAATCTTTCGTTTGCTCGTGACCGAAGGGACAGAGTTGTCGTTTATTGGCTTAGAGGAAATGCGCCACACCGAATCTCTTTTCGCTTTGGAAGGAAATACCCAGGGACCAAAGCGATCTCTGGTGCCGGCCCGTCGTGGTCGCATAAATCAACCAGAGGATACATCTGGTGAATGGCTACGCCGGAGGGAACTCCCGACAGGCATTTCTGAGAAGGAATTGGAAAAGCGCCTCCTCGCAACGTATTACACCGCAAAAAGTTCGATCGAGGAGCAGGGCGTTAACACTCTCTTTGTCGCATTAGGCATGCTCCTATGGCGCGATCTGCGGGATGCCGATGCGGTTTATCGTGCGCCATTATTGTTAGTTCCGGTTGAATTGGAGCGCCGGAGCGCTGGGGAAGGCTTCCGCCTGAAGTATTCGGGCGACGATGTTGCGCCGAATGTCTGCCTGCTGGAATATCTTAAACAAACCGTCGGAATCGAACTCGACGACCTTATGGATTCCGAAGAGATTGATGTTGACGACTATTTCTATTCCGTTGGAAGGGCCGTCTCGAAACAGGATGGCTGGAGCGTCGATCCTGAGTCGATTGCCTTGGGCTTCTTTTCGTTTGCCAAAATGCTCATGTACCGGGATCTGGATCCCGCGACATGGGAAAACGAAGCGCTTTTGCTGAACCATGACATCCTTGACCGCCTCCTCGGCACCAACACATTTTCTGGGGACACTTCTCCTTTTTCGGACGATTCCTTCGTTGATGACCATATCCCCATGTCCACCGCCACCCATGTCGTGGATGCAGACAGCACACAATCTCTGGCGATTCTGGATGTCGCGCGTGGACTCAACATGGTTGTTCAGGGGCCACCGGGGACCGGGAAATCGCAAACGATTGTCAATCTGATCGCCGGCGCCTTGGCCTCTGGTAAGAAGGTTCTTTTTGTTGCGGAAAAGAAGGCGGCGTTGGAGGTTGTAAAGAGCAGGCTCGACCGGATCCGTTTGGGCGCTGCCTGCCTTGAGCTACATAGTAACAAAGTAAAAAAGAAGGAAGTCATCGATGAACTGAAACGGACAGCGTGGCTGCAATCGAGAGAAAACCACGGCAACGAAGTTGATGAATCCTCTTTTGAAGAAGTGAAAGCCCGGCTGAATAATTACTGCAATGCCGTGAATGCTACTGCAGGAAACTCTGGCGAGAGGATTCGCGATCTCTATGGGATATTGTTGCCTTTGCTCAGCAGTCTCGGCGGTAAAAAGCGACCTCCATTGCAACTTACTGGATGTTTGAACTGGATGTCCGTCGATGTGCATCGTCACCGCGAAGTCGTGGCCAGACTTCAAGAACGGATTGCAGACATTGGGATTCCATCCCACCATGTATTTTGGGGAAGCCAGCTACGCTTGGTTTTGCCGTCCACGAAGGATGCCGTTCAAGATGCTTTTAGCCAGGCTGCGGCAGCAGTGCTTGCACTTGGAACTGCAGGCAAAGAGCTTGCCGGAGTACTAGACCAGAATCCTCCCGATTCGTTCAAGGACTTTGAATCCCTCCACAGAAATGCGAAGCAGGTTGCGGCGGCGCCGGCCCTCGCCGGAATGGACCTCTCCGATCAGAATTGGCTGGTCCGGCATTCGGATATTCGCACCGCAATCTCCACTGCCGCTCGTTATGTGGAGTTGCGCTCAAAGTGGGATGGCACTATTCGGTCTGAGGCATGGACTACGGATATCGCCTCGCTGGAAGCAACGGCAGTAGCGTTAAGCCAGAAGTGGTGGAAATCCCTGTCCCCTCGCTGGAAGGCATTGAAACGGGAAATTTCCCAACTTATTATGACGCCGCTTCCGACTTCTACGAGAGACCTAATTGAACCTCTGCAGGCGATCCGCGCTTCAGCCAAAGACCGAGCGGCAATCGACGCATTGGCGCCTCTCCTCAAAACACTCTACGGTGACAATTGGACTGACGATCAATCCGATTTCAAACTCATGGAACGCCAGTTGGAATGGATAGTTGCTACGCTCAAAGGTATTCAGTCGGGAAGTCTCGCTGGTTGGTGCATTGAAAAGGCTGCGGATTTCCATCAACAGGATGTACTGTGTGGTCGATTGGTTCAATCAGAGAAGCTCACTGAGGAATACACTACCGCTCTTGATCGCGTAGTTGATGTGCTGAAACTGGATGGCGCTCCAGATGGAAATGTTCGCACAGCAATGAAAACTCTCTGGCACGAGGCGGCTGCCGCGTTTTGGAATGATCTGACCACCAAAGTGGACGAACTGGATGGCCTGGTGGCATACGCTCAGGATCGCGACCAGTGCCTCACAGAAGGACTCCAGAGTGTTGCGGAATTGGCGGAAAGATGGGAAGAGGCACAGACCAGCTTGGTTGACCTCTTTGAATATGTCCGGGTTTCGGCGCTTCTTGATGCGGCATTTCAGGCAGATCCTGTGCTGGCTTCTTTTGACGTATTGCGGCATCGGAATAGCGTTCACGCTTTTCAGCAGCTAGACACACGACATATTGAGTTGGAGCGCGAAACGATCGCAAATCTCCATATCGGCGGTTTGCCACGGAATGGTGCAGACAGTGGGCAGATCAGCGTCCTTTGGCGCGAATTCGAAAAGAAGGGCCGTCATATGCCGGTGCGGAAGCTGATGTTGAAGGCCGGCAACGTGATTCAGGCAATCAAGCCCGTCTTTATGATGAGCCCCCTCTCTGTGGCCAATTTCCTTCCGCCTGGGACCGTCGATTTCGATCTTGTAATCTTCGATGAGGCCAGCCAGGTTAAGCCGGCCGATGCGCTGGGTGCAATTGTTCGCGGCAAGCAAACGGTCGTCGTGGGCGACAGCAAGCAACTACCACCGACCAGCTTCTTTGAAACCATGGTTGCCCAGGACACTGACACGGAAGACGACGATGCGGTTGCCACCTCTGATATTGAGAGCATTTTGGGGATGTTCTGCTCCCGGCGTGCTCATCAGCGCATGCTTCGCTGGCATTATCGGAGTCAGCACGAATCGCTGATCGCAGCTTCCAATCATCTCTTTTATGACAATCGATTGGTTGTATTCCCGAGTCCGGATCGCCACAAAGAAAATGTTGGGCTGGTCTATCGCCGCGTAGAAAACGCCCACTATGACAGGTCAAGAACAAGAACAAATCCGGTTGAGGCCAAAACAGTTGCGGAAGCCGTAATTCGTCATGCCGCGGAACAACTGAAGAAGCCGGAAAAGCACAGACTTACTCTTGGCGTTGCCGCGCTCAGCGTTGCCCAGCGGGACGCCATCCTCGACCAGTTGGAAATACTTCGTCGCCTTTCTCCAAATACAGAGGAATTCTTTCTGGCAACTCCACATGAGCCATTCTTTGTGAAGAACCTCGAAAACGTGCAGGGAGACGAGCGCGATGTAATCTTCATCAGCATTGGGTATGCAAGAACAGCCGAGGGATACTGGGCAAACAGTTTTGGGCCGGTCAACCGAGCAGGTGGCGAGCGTCGCCTGAACGTGCTCTTTAGCCGTGCAAGAATCCGCTGTGAGGTATTCACGGCGCTCCGCGCAGAGGATATAGACACCGAAAGAAGTACCGGGGCGGGGGTATATGCCCTGAAGACGTTCTTGACCTACGCCGAACATGGCCACTTGGATGTTCCCACTGCAACGGGAAAGCCGCCGGATTCGCCCTTTGAAGAAGAGGTTATCAGCGCATTGCAACGGCGTGGCTATACGGTTCACACCCAGATTGGCTCAGCGGGTTTCTTTCTTGACCTCGCGGTAGTCGACCCGAAATCCACCGGCCGTTATCTGCTTGGAATCGAATGCGACGGTGCCGCATACCACAGTGCCCGTTCAGCCCGCGATCGTGATCGGCTGCGCCAGGCTGTGCTGGAATCTCTAGGCTGGCGAATTCATCGCATCTGGTCTACAGCGTGGTTCCGATCTCCGGAAAAGGAATTGAAAGCGCTGGAAGCCGCTATAGAAGAGGCAAAAAGCGCAAAGCCTCAAATCAAGGTTCCAGTTCCTCATTCAAAAGCATCTGCCGGGAATTCAAGCGCCAAAGTGCAAGTTGTAAAACATAAGCCGCCTCCTTTGGCTAAGGCTGGCCAGAGTGTTGAAGGGTACGCTTTTGTCAATTTGAAGATCAATCTCGGGGCGCTGGATTTGCATGAAGTGTCACGGGATCAACTCGCAATCTGGCTTGCCCAGGTAGTGGCCGTGGAAGGTCCGATTCACTGGCTTGAAGCGGCACGGCGCATAGCGGATGCGGCCAGTATTCAGCGCGTTGGTAACCGCATTCAGAAGGCATTCCAGGCGGCCTGTATTCTTGGACACCGGGGAAAGAAATTCGAAAAGCGTAATGAGTTTCTTTGGGCTATCGAATCTTCTCCTGTACAGATTCGCGATCGGTCCGATTGCCCACCGCAGCAGAAGAAGATCGAATTGGTAGCTCCAGAAGAAATCTGCGCAGCCATCGAACAGGCCGCCGAGCAGAGCTTTGGCCTGCCTGAAGAAGACGTTGCTGTCGCCGCCTGCCGGCTCCTCGGATTTGCACGAGTCACCGAAGAAATGCGCGCAACTGTTGAAGAACAGAGGGACAATCTTATCAATAAAGGGCGACTGGAATTGAAAGGAGAAACCCTGGTTTTGATTCGGGACGCCAAATGAAGATGGATTTTTCGGACAATTGCGTTGTCATCCAAAAAAATGCCCTACCGTTGAGTAGATGCGCACACGCAACAAAGACTTTCAATTGCGGAAGTCCGTGGACTGGCACTTGTGTTAACGGTTAGTACCCTCTCGTCCATGCGTCAAAACAACTGTTGAACTGCTGCTCCGCAATCACATTCAATCCAAACAACACTTGGCTATTCCGCCTCAAAATCATCAACTGTTGCCACAGGATCGGCGTCTGCGCCAGCGCAGCCAGACAGGCTCGGAGTACCATGCAGCTTCTCAGCGGACTGACATCGGCGGAATACAAATGATTCAGCAACTGCCGGAAGATTCCGAATCGGACTTGCGGGTTCGCTTGCGGTGACGCGATGATGTCGATCGCTTGCCGGAGCGGAGCGGCCTCGGGATCATATTGCGCCCGCCTTGCACACTCAATGAATACGGCAGCATCCATGTACGTTCCAGCATATTCAAACCCCACCAGCTTGGTGGTTGCTGTGACATAGTCCTCACGGCTCAGCCCGCCAACGTCGGCAAGCCGTGCCAAGACACATTGCGTCCAAGCGCCAACCGTACCGAACAGTCCCGCGCCGAACTGAGACTGAATGACATCGTCCGTCCACAACACAGTGTTATTCTGTCTCGCCAGAGCAATTGCTTCGGCACCATAGAGTCCAACATATTCCGTTATGCTCTTCCGTTCTTCCGGTGACCACGACGCAAGCTGGATAGGAGAAAGCGTTGTGACGTCCTCGTGAAGCTCCTTGAGAAACTCTCCGTCTCTCTCCAACCGCCGTTTTTTCTCCTCTGTAGTCTCCTGATACATCCGGTACTCGCCATCTTCAAATGCAAGAATGCCGCCATCCGAGGCCTCGGTCATATCTGGCCCCAGCGTTTCGTCGATCTCTAACGCCGTCGCATCCGACATTGCGAATGTGTAAACGTTGGATTTCAGCACCTTTGTAAGGCCGAGGAGTCGCAGGGTGGCAATTGCCGACAAATCCAAGATGATAGTCGTGGCATTCGCCAGTGCTGCAACGGCTCGCTGGTATTCCTCGCTTGTTCCGACAGCGCACTTCACTCCCAGCTTATCGGTCAATGCGATGTTCATTAACGCTTCGTAAGCATTCTTGCCGAAATGCGCACCATACAGGTGTAGCGACATCGGCATGGCCTGGTAAACCTTTCTTGTCTGCTCGGCTTGCATGGATCTGGTTTGCGCAGAAGCCAGTACGGCGGCCAGTCCGAGTTGTAAGGGATGGTCAGCCGGTTCAATCGGAACGGACTCGACAACATGCGAACCTGGGAAATTCCTCGGTAGCTCCGCTAGGCAATAGTGGTGCATCCGGAGATACTTCGGCATGATTTGCTTGATGACAGCTTCGGTGTCACGAATGCTTCCTTTCACTTCAACGAAAACATCCCCGACCCTCTTTCCAAGCAGTTCCTCTGTCCGTGGATCGGCGGGCGAGATTTCATCGAAGTCCCGGACAGGGCGGTCTGTCTTCTCAAGAACAACCCACTTAAGTTCGCCGCTCGGTTGCAGTTGGTATTGAACCGCTGCATCCATGACGACCACCGGGAGGGAAATCTCGGGGATCGCCATACTGCCTGTGGCAAGTACACTTTGGATCATCGCCTTATACGCATCCAGTTCATCAAAATGGACCCGTAAGTAGCGATAGGCATAATCGACCGTCTTGGCCTTGTCTGGACCTTGGCTCAGGACCCCTACCGCGACCCGAATATACTCACTCGGAAGCTCTTCTACGTTGGGCAGGTCAGCGATAGATGATTTGACCAAATCAGGTTTGCGATGCAAAACGCCGATGGTCGAAAGGCGCAATTGCGCGACCTTGTGGCCAGAATTCTCTCTTAGGAACGTCGTCAACCGGGTAATGGCTTTGGGAATGTTGTACTTTTCGAGGAACTGAACCTCGAACTCGATCTCCTCCCATGGGCGTCCGGGTTGCTCGGACAGCTTGTCAAACACCTCCATGATGATGTCGTGGCGTTCCAACTTGAACGCACAATCGACAAACAACCTCAGGTCAAAGGCTGGGGACTCGCTCGCGTAAAGCTCTTGAAGGAGAGACAACGCATCTCCAGGGCGCTGTAAGCGCATAAATGTCCTGGCCAGAAAGTCCTTGGTTTCGAGATGGGTCTCTCCCGTGCAGCGAGACTTAGCATCAAGAGCAATTTCAACCGCCCGGTTTGCGTCCTGCTCGACCGCACTCTTCAGTGCTAGCTCGGTCGCGGCGTCAACTTGTCCAGAAAGGCTGCGCAGATACGAGTCAGCGACATCGATCTTTCTACGACGCACCATCGCCTTGACCGCCAGAATCGCCGCAGGCGCTCGCATGGGCTGCGGCAGTAAATTCGTGATTTCAAGAAGAATGGCAATCGCTTTGTCGAGGTTGGCGTCAGTTCCTGTGGATGACAAGGAATACGCTTGCATCATCCGAACCGGCAGCACCAGAGCGATGTCGTTGAGCTTTTCAGCAGCGTCCGCAGACTCCTGGAGCTTTCCTTCGGCGAGTTTACTCTCCGCAAGTGCGAGAAGTGCGTCCTGATGGTGCGGCAATAATGCCATCGCAGAAGCGGCGTCACTGCTCCCTTCCACCACCTTGCCTTGTAGCAGGTATCCTCGACATCTCATCAGAAGAATCTCGACCTGGGATGGCTTCGCACCCTCTCGCTGAGCAAGCGACAGGGCTTCCGTGGCAATTGCCACCGTATTCTCCGCGTGCTGAAGCCGCTGTTTTGTCTTGAGCGTTCGGCCCCCCACACCGGGCAGGGCGCGTCGCAGCTCGATCTGTGCCAGAACCTGACAAGGCTGAGACCATTCGGGGCGAAGCTTCTTCGACGATGTAGCGTAGTCAGAGGCGAGATCCAGTTGATCCTGTTGGACCGCGCGTTGTGCAAGGGCTGCGGAAACCTCGGGATCTGCTCTGAGGATAGGGCCAAATTGCTCGTCGATGTCGTTAATCTGCATCTCATCTGGAGCCGTCGCAACCCATAAGGTAGCAAGCCGGGGAGATGCCGGATATTGCTTCCGAAGGGTAGACGCCAGGTCGAAGGCGCGGCGATTCTCACGCATGAGGTAGTATGCGAGTACCTCGTTGACCTGAGCGTGTTCGTCGTTCGGCTCGTACTGTGCCGCTTGGAGGAAAAGCTGCGAAGCTTCTGGCAGCTTGCTCTCGTGTAAAGCTACAAATGCCAGGTTGGATGCGATGCGGAAACGATGGTACGACGTCATTCGCCCACTGTAGTTGTCCTGCACCCTCCTTAGAAGTATCTTTGCCTCGTCTGCCGCTCCTGTCCGAATCCGATCACGCGCCTGATCGATGTCACGATCGATTTCGCTGGCCGAATCATGTCCGTGCAGCTTCGACAGGCTCTCCTGAATTGAACTCAGACCTTCGCTCGCCTGTGTCGTCATCGAAAGCATAGCGCTACGCGTGCTGTCATCGCTCGCTTCTCTCTGGCGGAAATAGGATTGCACAGCCTTTGTAGGCATGACGCTGTTTACCGCGAAATAGCGAACATGGAGGTCGTGATTGTTGCGAACTTGCCTAGCCAGGTCGAGATTGAGCTTACGCCACGGCTTGAGTTTCGTGCGAAGCGTTACCAGGAGCCGTTCGTCTGACTGGTCCCAGGTAAAATCTTTCAGCTTCTCGTACTCAGTCGTAACCGCATCAAAGGCCGCGCGAACGTCCTCCTCAAGAAGTTGCTTTGGCCAGTCGGCCAGCAACTGTTCCGCAGGTTCGAAGAGGCCGCCGGGGGCCCAGATCTCATAGTTGACGCCCTCTTCTGGAATGAAAGGGGTATTGATGTCATGCAGAATTAACTTCACAAGCTCCCGAAGAATTTGCGGTTTCGTTACGGCAGCCGAAAGGTTCTTGCATTGCACGATGGTCTGAAGACTTCCATCAGCGTAGACAAGCACATCCCGGCCCTGATCCCCGGAACTCTTCACAAGAACCACTTTTGCTTGAGGATTGAGAGGGTCGCCGGAAAGCAGATGATAGGCCAATATCTCGAAGCGTGCGCCACCCAACTGCGTGAATGGAAGCGTTTCCCCGTCCGTATCGGCTAGCCGTTCGCTCTCGGTTATCTCGTCTGCCGCAATTTCACTGTTTGTAACAGCTTCGTAAAGGGCAGGAATCTGCAAACCAGGATCATTCATAGAACCTCTCACCGATGAAAAGAGGATACGCCTTCTAGCCTATTGAATTTCAAGCACAAGCGTCTGGGGCTCCTACATCTCTTTTGCCGCAGGCGACTCCCATACTGCAGCATTGTGCTTCTTGACCGGCATCTGTGCGCTCCTGTCTTTATGCGTTCGCAGATCAGTCCCGGCGAGTCGCGATGTGTCCCCAAATCCCTCAGTAGGTTCTGGGTTTGCCAGGCTCTGATAATGTCATGTTCTCAAAAGGCTGCGTCTCATTGCTACTTGATTCGAAGGTGCCATCCTCGCCGCAACTCAGCGCCGGGAACTTCTTCTTCGCGCTGAATGGCTGCCTTGATCGAATCCGTGTCTGGCCTTGATTCTTCTACTGTGATTTCGAGCATTTTGCCAAGCTCTTCGGGAAGATTCGCAAGAACCGTTTCCCAAAGGACCCCGCCGATGCGGGCATCGATCCTGCGAAAGGCAGATGGCAGCGCCGCCTCGTCGGTGATTCGCACGGAGTCCTGGCTGTTCTTCTGGGCGCGCAGGGTAAACTCGCGTCCCTCGATCGCTTTGAGTTCGCGGCTCATCAGGTAGTAGAGCACCATATTCTTCGTTCGCTCCACCTTGCCGGCGGCGGCACGAGCCCGGTCGCTAAGTCGGACAACCTCGGCGCGGCAGAACTGCTCACGCGCTTCCATCCGGCGCAGGAAGCGCCCGATCCGGTCCACCTTTTCACCGTGGGCCGAACAGAATTGCTGGAAACGGGCGACGATCTCCTCGGCAGGTTCGCCGCCCTGTGCAGTTTGCTCCTCAATCTCATCGAGAAGGCCATCCAGTTCTGCGTCGATCTCAAAAAGTGAATTCGTTTCAGCAATTATTGACATGGTTTTCACCTTCACTGGAGTTGTGGTCTGCCAGCAGCATCAGGCGGCAATTCGCTCCTGTACGGCAACGCCTCTGGCCGCCCGGTAGGCAAGTGCATCGGCGCGGGACTGGATGGGATGACCGTTGTGTCCTCTGATCCATCGCCAACGAATCGTTCGTGGTGCGCTAAGTGCGAGGAGTTCGAGCCACAGTTCCTGGTGCTGCAACTCAAAGCCACGGCTGTTGCGCCAGCCAAACCGCTGCCATCGAAAAACCAGGAATCGCATTCCGTCGATCAGCAATTCCGAGTCAGAGCGCAGTTCGATTCGGGCGCCGGTTGGCGTTAGGCGCAGGGCCTCGACTGCGGCGCGCAGTTCCATTTCAGAGACGGTTGACCACGGAACCGATCCTACGATCTCCTGCCACTTTGCCCCGTGAATCACGATAGCTGCCCAGCCGGCAGGGCCGGGGTTGCCGATGGCCGAGCCATCGGTAAAGATGAAGAATTGGTTGTTCATGGGAATGCTCCGTAGCGCGCCACTACCAATGAACCGCACATTGGCTACGCCGCTTGCATGGGGATAACGCAGCCGAATGGCGCATGGCGACTGCCAGTCGAGGCCCAGAGCACGGGATAGTCTGGAGCGTCGTCGGGAAACGTCCCGTAGAGGTCGGTCAGAAAGACCAGCGTCTGCGGCTGAATTCCATGCCCAGCCAGCCAAGAGAAGCACGGACCGAAGTCTGTGCCCCCGCCACCGACGGGATTAAGGTGAACTTGTTCCCCGGCTTGATAGGTTTCCACTTTGTGTACCTCGGTGTCGAAGTACAGGACGTGAACGCACTGTGGCCGCTGGCCCTCGAGGATCGAGCAGACCTCAGCCTCAAAGAGACGCAACAGGCGACCATTCACAGAGCCTGAGCAATCGACAGCGAGGGCAATCTCGTCGACACCCTCGCGCACCACTCCAGGCAGATAGAGTCCATTCCAGATGTGGCGGCGGTTGGGCCGCATCCAACTCGAATCGGCGGGGATGGTGTCGGACCAGAGCCGGCGCAACAGTTCGCGCCAGTCCACCGTTGCCTCTGCGGCTCCTTCAAGAGTGCGCGCCAATCCCGCAGGTGCCTTGCCGGCTTGCTTTGAGAGTGTGACCGCCTGGTTGACGGCAACACTCCACTCTCGTGCCTGCTCGTCAAGACTGGGTGTCTCTTCGCCCGATTGAGGTGCATCAAGAACCTGGCCGATGCCGCCTTCCGTCTCTGGCACAGTTGGCTCATTGGTGCTGTCTTGCTTTTCTGGCATTTCGCCGGTGGCAGTTCCGGCACCGGCATCTGAACTGTTCTGGCCGCCGGACTGCGGCAGTGCTTCTGCATCGCGCAAGTTGTAGATCTGTTCGGCGCTCATTCCACGAAAGCGGTGATCGACAAGAAGGCCGTCCGGCAAACTGAGACCAGCGTCGAGCAGCAGCGGATTGATGGCGTAATCGCACGCTTCATTCCACCGCTTTGGATCACGCCCGGAACGCCGCACATGATGCTGGAGCGCGGGGTGCATGACCTCGTGGGCCAGCACCCCGGCCAGCGTTGCCGAGTTCAGCGTATCGACGAACTCGGGGTTATAGTAGAGCGACACGCCATCAGTCGCCATGGTTGGAATCAATCGCTGCTCTCGCCCCTTCAACCGAAACAAAAGCGAGCCAAAGAACGGATGATCGAGTAACAAAGTAGTCCGCGCCTTCTGAATGCGAATGGATGCTGGTGTCTCGTGTCTCATGCCGCCGCGGGCACCTCCATGTATGCAGACATGCGGGAGAGGATGTCATCGACCGTTGGAGCGTCCGGTGCCTCCTCCGGCACGCTGGCTTCGCGATCCCGCAAAACGCTGTCGATCTCGGCTACGATCTCCGCTGCATCATTTGCCGTGGCCACGCGCAATAGGTCGTGCTTCTTGAGATCCTGCGCCGTAAAGCTGCACAGCCGTTGCCTGATCTGGTCTGCGAAACGGTTCAGATCCGCGTCGCCATTCACGTTCAGGCGAGGCAGCAACTCCACCAAGTCGAAGACATTCGTGACCATCGTCGCGTGGAAGCGTGACTCCGGCTCGTTCAAACGGTCCACCATGTGCGAGACCACGTCCCTGAGTCGCTTCCACAAATCCTCAGTTCCGCGCGTCAATGATTCGCGAACGTTGGCATCGATCTCGCGGGCCACGCGCGCCTGCTCCTCGGCCGACATTTGCACACGAAAGTCATTGCCGGTCGGGATAGGCAAGATCTCCAACTTCACGCCGAACTTCTTGCGCAGTTTGTCGGCGACGGGATAGTCTTCCTCACGAAACAGGCCGTTCAACTCCGGACGCACCTGCTCGATGTACTGCGGATAGACCTGAAGAAAGCCCTCCACGCCCTGCTCGAAGCTGGCCTCGAACTCGCGCATACGGGCCGTCAGATCGAAGTAGAGGTTCGACGGCAGCAGGCGGAATCCCTCATCGGACCACGGCAACGTGATCTTGTAGAAGTACTGCCGCACCTGCCCAGCCAGTGTGCGCAGTTCATCGAGTTTGTCGGCGCCGCGCAGCAACTGCTTGTTATAGCGGCCCGCGCCCTGGTGCGCTCCGTGCTGGTCGGCAACGTCGCGGCTGATCTTGCGGTCGTGTTTGATGGCCGTCCAAATGCTGATGTGGACGGCGGCGAGCATGGCTCGTTCAGTAATCATCGAATGGCCTCCTGTTGCACACCGAAGCGAACAAACTCCGGCGTGTGGGTGATGGCGGTGTCCCGCGCCGCCGCATCGCGCATCGCCATGACGCGCATTTCAGTTGGCATACGGTCCAGATACTTCAGTCCTCTGGCCACGGAGTTGTCGGTCATGGCACGCCCCAGGGCCGTGGCGATTGCGATCTGCGCCGATGTCTCCGCCGGGAGCGGAGCCGTCTCCGGGTTGAGCAGAATCTCGTCGATCGACGGCAACTGCCGAAAAAGCCGCAAGAATGCAATCAACTCAGCGGCAGCGGCAGGCCCTACCGTGCCGTCGAGTAACTGCGCCTCGAACTCGCTCGCGCCTGAAAGAAACGTGGTCTTTTGACGGTTCGCAATGCCGCGCAGAACATTGGAGGCCATCTCCCAGGAGCGGGGAGTGGGCCAGGCATTGGCGTCCGAGGTCGCATCGGCGGTATGCAGCAGGTCTGGCTTGAAGCGCAGAAATGCGATGATCTCTGGCCGGACGCTCGCGCCCACGGCCCACTTGCACCAGTCGTTCAGGTCGGCTTCGAGTTCCAGATGGACGAAACGATTCCGCAGCGGACGCGGCATCGAGAAATGCACACCGCGCTCGGAGGCAGGATTGCCCGCGGCAATGACTACCCAGCCGTCAGGCAGAACGTACTCTCCGAGTTTGCGGTCGAGAACCAGTTGGTAGCAGCCGGCCTGCGTCATTTGCGGAGCCGACGTCAGTTCATCGAGAAACAGGATGCCCTTTCCGCTTGTGGGAAGGAACTTGGGCGGCACCCATTGAGTCTGATCATCCTTGATCCGTGGCAGTCCGCGCAGATCGACCGGATCGAGTTGCACGGCGCGAACATCAAGGAACTCAAAGTCGAGATCGTCCGCGACCTGGGCGATGATCTGCGATTTGCCGACGCCGCACGCGCCCCAGATATGCAGAGGCACACGCTCGCCGATCAGCGCATGAAGCGCCTCGTAAAGCTTGGATGGTTTCATTTGGATTCACCTCAGGCGGAATACTGGTTCAGGTGTAAAGAATGGCCGGTCGGCCATCTGTTTGGGGATGCGTTGGATTGCGGTGCCGGTCGCTTTGAGGCGGAACAGCGACGACGATATAAACTGATTTCTGAATGAATTCATCCAGGGATCAGCAAATCGAGGCGCTTCAGTCCGCGCTCAAGGCGGCCCGTGAGAACGAGAACCGGTGGATGGAAATCTCCGCCGACTTCTCCACTGACCCTGAACGGATGGAGCAGTGGTCCAGCACCGCGAAACTCAGGTGGCTCGAAGTCGAGCGGATTGAGGCGCTTTTGGCCAGTGCGGTGGAACCCTACGGATTGGCGCAACCGGTGCGCAGTGAGACGATTGAAGCGAAAAATAGAATGGGAGAGACGGCATGAACGAAGCGGAAATGAAAGCGGAGTTGGAGCGCCTGCGGGCAGAAAACACAAAGCTCAAGAGCAAGGATGCAGCGGGGCTGAGTCTCAAGGTCAGCGAGAAAGGCGCCGTATCCCTCTACGGAATGGGCCGTTTCCCCGTCACTCTTTACAAGGAACAGTGGCTTCGCATACTTGCCAGCACACCTGAGATCGAGGCTTTCATCCGCGAAAACGACGGCAAACTCAAAACCAAGGAGTAGCTCCCCGAGCGGTACGGCGATTTATCGTTTTCTGAGACGACAGAAGCGATGTAAGCAGTTTATAAAATGCAGCTTAGGCGCAGAGAGAATTGCAAATATTCCCGGATGCTCGGACAATGTTTCAAGGGCCGAAAACATTCGGCTTTGTGCAGTGAACCAGAAAGGAGGGAGGTTGACGCATATGTTTTTACCCACAGAGCAGCGGGGAGAATATGTGGAGCGGTTTATCGCCGACCTCAGCTCAATGTTCTTCTTGAACGACTTCGTATTTCGAAAGCCGTCATATATTACTGGTCGCCAGAAGCGTGAGGTCACGGACCTGTTGTTAGTCCTAAATCAGGAATGTATTTTGGTAAGCGTGAAAGGCACAGACGGGGAGAATAAAACATATGAGCGCTTTCACCTCTGGGCGCAAAAGAAGGCTTCTGAAGCGAATAATAATGCAAGGGTGGCATGTCAGCGAACCGCTCGACTAGAGATCTCTGGGATAAACCTGTGGGGTGAAGAGAAAACCTTTCCCGCTGGGTTGCTAACTCCGGTTTGTGGAATAGGATTGGTTGAATGTTCTCAGGAAATGTTTAGCGAGATTCCCATCAATGCTCCCAAACAGAATGCCGGCTCCGTGGGCTATCCCGTTCATTCTCTGTCCATCAACGACTTCTTGAACATCGCAATGCTGCTTGGATCGATTTGGGACGTCTTCAACTATTTTAAGCGTCGCAATTCGGTGGCCCATTTACTTCCCGGACTCAATATGGAGCGACCACTCCTGAGTTACTACACTTTCAAGTCGCATGAGGATTTTTCCGGCTTCAAGTCGGAAGATGCCAACGAGTTAGCGGAGATGCATCAACTATTCATGTTGGACAAATTGCCAGAATATGGTGAGCGAGATCGTCTTGCTGGCTACATCAATGCGGTAGTTCATCAGTTACACGAGCGGCACCGGGATTTTGAACAGTATGTCCCCGCCGAGTTCCGCCATATGATTGAACCAGCAGAAAGGAGGCAAGCTTATCTCGGTATGGCGGCACGGCTGAATTCTCTCCCTATGTCTAATAAGGCATGGTTGGGCAGACGAATTGAGAGCTGCATCGAGGTCGTTCGACAAAATGGCGAATGCCGCTGCTTCCACTATAAGCAGGTGCTGGGTGAAGTCGTGTTCGTCTTTGCCGTGTTTACTGGGTGGAGTCGCACTGAAAAGCTGCGCGCACTCGCTAAGATTCTTCCGGCTGCGCAACATGACACGAAAATGATTGAGGCATTAGGTGTGGCATACGATGCCGATGATGAAAGCATGGGCTTCGACCTCCTCTGGTTGCGTGGTCCAGTGGTCGATGTCGAGTCGGCCGCTGCGCTCGCTGCGATCCTATTTCCTGGTCCGCTCGAAACGCAATGCCCGACTCCGTTTGGGGATTCAAGGCCCTATGTACAGAAAGGTACATGCGAGAAGCCATTGACGAGAAGATGAAGATTGAGTGAGCCGCTAACAGCCCGTTCGCTCATTATCAACACTATCGGCATTTCCCCACAGGTTCCGACGCATGGCTAGCGATCCGAATCCCTCTTGAAGAGTGGAATGCTGGCCGTCATGCCGCGTCATCTAGTTCTTCGAATTCTTCGGGGGCATCGTCATCATCGATCTCTGCAAATCCAGGGTCTTCGTCGGATTCGGCAGGCGTGACGGTGGCTGTGGTAGCCGGTGTCGGCATATCGAAGAGGCTTGCGGGCTTCTGGGGAGCGGGCTTCGCTGGTTCGGCAGGCTTGGTGGTCGGAGCATACTGAGTGACTTCCGTATTCGGCGGCGCTGTCTTGGCAGGCGTCTTCGACTTCACGCGCGCCTCGGCCTGGGCAACCTTGGAAGCCGCATCCATCTCAGCCTTCGCCTTCTCCAGGGTGTTCTTCATCTGGAGATGGGAACCGACGAAGCTGATGATGGTCGTGGACAACTCGGCGTCGAGATCTTCGGCGGTGCCGGTGACGCTGAGCGGGGTGGTGAGAGCGTCGTTGTCGCCGTCTTTGAGTTTCTTCGGCACAATGTTCACCCGAATCTGATCTGCATCGACCAGCGTGACTGTGAGCAACACTGCGCGGTCGCGCAGGACTGGTAGAAGTTCTTCGAACATTGAAAATCCTCCTCATGAATTGTGAGTTTCAGTTCTTTGTAGCTCCTTGAGTTCTGGATCATCCCAGAGCGAGGTGTAACGCTCCCCCAGCGCCAGATTTGCCAAGTAGTGCATTGAATCGTTCTCTCGTTGCCACAGAAGGCGGTAGAGCGTATCTACAGCCGACTTCATGATGGCCTTCATCTCCTCGTTTGAGATGTGAGAGAAGGTCGAATCGCCAGTGCATACAGCGCAGGCTTTCCCTTCGTGCAATGCTTCAATTGGGCCGTTGCGAAAGGCCAACGCCACCATCATTTTTGCTTCCAACGCCAGAGTATGGTCGAGAGTCATTTCCATAGAGAGCCTCCGATACTCTCCAACATACATCCTCCGCAGGAATGACGCATCGATGTCCTTTGAATGATTTTTCCTCATGCCGAGAACGGCGCATCGTCTTCGACCAAAGCTTCGGGTCAACGGGCAATGGACTTACAAGTCCAGACTGCGCATTAAAGAAGCCGCCGTGGTGCGTGAGCTTGCCATAGCGGAAGAGCCGCGCCAGCATTGCCAGCGCGGCCGATGCGAGAGTCTGGTTGATGTACGGCTCCTGACGGTCCAGCGCCTCAACGGCAGAACAACTGGGCAGCGGATCTTCACCAGCCTCGGCGTCGATGATCTCTGGATACAGTTCACTGACCGTTCGCAATCGTGCAGCCTTCCTGCGATTGCGCGCGTTCAATGGCTGGCCGAGAACGAACTGGCCGCTGGCAGCGTTGTTGCCGAGGTCAAGCCAATACGCGGTGCGATTCCTGGCCTTCGTCAGTGCGCGCGCAATGATGCTTCGCGCCGCACGCGTGTCCACGCAACCAATCAGTAGATCGATGGACCTGTCATTGATCCGATCGAATGTCTGCTCGTCGAAGTAAGTCGGCTCGGCCCGCCACCGCGTTCCCCAGAACAGGTTGATGCGATTGATAAGGACGATCGCCTTGTTCTGCCCGATGTCAGAGACCGAGAATGGCTGACGCACACAGTTCGTCTCAGAGACGGTATCGGCATCCATCATGACAACTTCAAGCCCCGATGACCGGCCCCAGACCCGCATCGCCTGGTCGAGATAGGGCAGGCCCATGACGATGGCGCTGCCGGTCCCGCCCGCGCCGACGACCAATACGCGCACCGGTTTCTGGCCCAGAAGTTCGCTTGGGATAGTGTGCTCGATGCGCATATTAGCCTCTCTCTCCACGCACGAACTGCGTGAGCGTTTGCGGAAGGACGATGAGCGTTTCGACTGGGAACTTCTGGCGCTTGTCAGTCAGGCCACTCCACAGTCCATCGAATCCAACTTCATGGCGTGTCAGACGGCCAACGTTGGCGTGCGTGAAGGCGCTCTCGTAGAAGCCGCGCTCCCAGGCCGGAATCGACGCAACAGACGCACTGTCCGGTCGTCGCATAGTGCCGGTGCATACGCGCCCATCGTCCGAGAGATTCCAGTATGGCGCAACTGCAAGTTTTGTTGAACTATCGGGCCGCTTGTTCCCAGCAAGCGCGCGAATGCTGAGTTCTCCATTCGAGACCCGCCAGACCAATGGAGGTTGTGGAAAGATGCAGCCGTTCAACTCCGCGGCGTTGCCTTCGGAGTTCTCGTAGAACATCTGGCGACGCCGCGCTGGAGTCCACCAGACGATCATGCGGTCCGCCCTGGCAAGTACGTTGGCCGGCAGCACTTCGGCCTGGACGCTGCCACTGAGGGATCGCGTCAGAGACTCGATGAATGCTACGGTGAGCGGTTGCGCGGGGCCGAGCGTGGGCGGCGCGTCCTTGCTTGTGGTCACGTCGTGGCGTGTAATGAAACTGCTCTGGCGGTCGCGATAAATCAGCAGCGCCTCATGCAGCTCGAAGCGATGGTTCTCCCCGATTGACAGGTGCGTCTGCATGATAACTCTCCTGAATTTCCTCGATCAATCGAAATAACTCGCAATTCAATGCGATGAAGCGATCCACAATGCGCATCGCCTGCCGAACCTGCTCCGGCTCGCGCGGCGAAAAGACAACACACACCGTCGGCTCTGCGCTGCCCTCCATCATGGACTGGCCCTCTTCGTCGAAGCAGGCGGTAATGGCGTCATGCTCTTTGAAAACGACAAGCAAAGACGGTAGAGGTGGATCGTCGTAGTAACCAAGTTCGAGGAACTCCCGCGACTGCTTGAGTGGAAGCCGTGACAGGCACTGAATGCGCCGCAATCTCTCGAACCACGAACTGAATTTGCCGTTGCGAAACTTGCGCAAAAGATCGCGGTCACGCGCTTTCCAGTCAGGAGATTCGCGTTTCTGCGTCCTTCGGATACACTCCGGCAGCGCCTTCTCTACTTCGGGGAACTCATACTGCCCTTGGTTCTCTGCGTCGTCTTCGGCGGCATAGTCGCGCATCCGCTCTTCGTACATCAGTGCATTGTCGTGGTTGTAGATCCACATCACGCGATAGAGTGCGAAGGTCAGCGCCCAATAGAATGCCGCACCCAGCCCCTCGGCCTCCGCCTCCAGTGCATCGAGCGCCGGCCCAATCCTGAAGTACCCTGATCCGCCACACTCGACGGTGACAACCAGTTGCCCGCTTTCAAGTTCCGCATCGCTCCCAGCGCGGCCGAGTTGATCGCTCACTTCAAGGTGATACTCGACATTGCGTTGCAGCAGGTCGCCGCGCTCGGTGCCAATCGCGCTCATCATGGCGTGCTGGGCGAATGCGAGCGCGTTGCCGCCAGATTTCTTCCAGGTCTCCGCAGTGCCCAATCCCTCGCGCACCAATGCGGCGCAAAGTTCATAGACAAGTTCTGCGTTGACCTCATGGTTATACTCGGCGCGAACATCTTCGAGCGAAGGCAATGCCTGTCCGAAGGCCGGTGCAAGTGCCCCTACCCCAGAGGTGGAAGCAGTTCCGACGGTGTTGGGATTCGATAACTTCCCGATGCCACATATTTCCTGATTGCCTCTGAGACGGCTTGTGCGAGATCGCAGGATTCTTTGCATTGGAGGTGCCTCGCCAGAATCAGGTTGGCTTCTGGCGGCGGTTCCGCAGCCTTCTTGAGAAACAATGCCACCAGGTCTTCTTGCGATAATGCGGACGTGGGCACGGCTCACCCCTTCGATCCGATCGCGCGATTGAAGGTGTAACGCAGCGTGGTCCCGGTGTCCTCCGGGCCGGTGAGAGTCGCGGTCGCAAGTTCCGGATATGAAGGAACCAGCAAATCGCGTACTTCCTCGACGCTCATCTGCGGCGCCGGATCGGGAATGCGAACACCGTTGTAGTTGAACTCTCGCAACAACACTTCTGCTTGGAGTTTGGCCATTGCAGTTTGTCTCCTTGTCTGCGGATTTCGAGATGAATCGATGTTGTGGTTAGAAGAGGCTGGCTTGCACGGGCATTCTTGCCCTGGCTACTTCCTGCGCGGCTGATGATGGAATGGACGGTGCCGAATCCGCATCTGGCTGATGGCTGGCAACCGTTCGATACTTCGCTTCAAGCCGCTTGAGCGTCTCCATCTCGCCGGAACGCACAGCCTCGGCAGCGCGCAGTTCATATCGAGCAAGGTAGTTGCGCTTGCGAATCTCTTGCTGGATGGCGCGTTCAACGTCGCAAAAGGTGAACTCTGGATCGCCCCAGCACGGACAGGAGAGCGCGTGGCGCAAGAATGAAAGACGGTCAGCATCCGACGTGAACCAAGTCGCATAGAAGCCCGCGGCATCGTTATGGGCAATGTGTGAAAAGCACATCGAGAGGCGGTTATAGAAGCTCTTGGAAAAGGCTGTCCGCGCCCACTCTGACTCGATGAAGTGCAAGAACGCATTGCCGAAGTCGGCCTTGTCCTGCGCCGTCGAGAACTTCGTCGGCACAAACTCCGAGGGAAGAAACGGTCCTTTCGGCATAAGGAGTCTCCGTGCAAAACAAAGGGCCAGCTCGCGCCGACCCTTTTTCTTGCCTTTGAATGCGCACCGGCAAACGCCGGTATCGCTGGAACGATTCTCCCATTGGCTACGCTACCACCATTTGCAGCCATTGGAAAGTATTTTGATCAATAGAAACCAGGGAGACAACCTCAGCCGAAGAGGGAGAGCTGCACGGCTGGTTCTGAGCCCGTGGACCATGGCGAAGACTTCTTGCGTACTTTTGCACCTGCCGGAGGATCGACAAGATGAATGCCAGCGCGTTCGGATGCTGGACCAATCGGTTCGGTGACAGACAAGTCGAAGACAGGATTGTCGTCTTCCTCTGCCTTCAACGCAGGCGGCTGCGGCAACACCCGCTCCCGTTCTCTCTCTAACTCACGCCACATTTGATCGGCGCTTGCCCCGACTCCAGCCTTCTCAACCAACTCGCGCGCCATGGCGCTCATCAGGTCTTCGTCGGTGTCGAGAGATTGCAGTCCTTCACCAGAGAACTTGCCCTCCATCATCAGCGCAACGAGCATCTTCTTGCCCATCAAACGGAGGCAGGTCTCCTGCATCGTGCCCGTATAGGTGACGAACTTTACGCGCACCGCGTGCCGCTGGCCGATGCGCCAGGAGCGGCGGCTCGCCTGCCGCAACGTATGCAGCGAGTAGCCGGTCTCGTAGAAATAGAGCGTCGGAAAGGCCAACAGGTCGAGGCCCGTCTCCACCAGTTTCGGGTGGCAGATCACGACTTCGACGCCAGCCTTCAGTTGCCGCTCGTACCACTCCTCGCGCTTGTCTGTTGCAACCGAAGAGCGCAGCACGGCAACCCGAAATCCAGCCTGCCTGAGCACAGACTCCAGGCGGAGCGTGACATCCTTCTCGACTGTATAAGTCGCATAGACCTGGCAACGCCGCCCCTGCCGCAGTTCCTCCCGGATGTCGGCGACGAGCGCACGTTCCTTCGCGTAGAGACCGTCCTCCTTCAGGTTCTGCGGCGTCGTCACCAGAAATCGCACGTACTCTTTGGTCTGTGGGTCAAAGGCACGCGCCCAGATGTCCTCAAAGCCGTAAGGATGGTCAGGATAGAGTAGGAGCGTGTTGAGCAGAATGCTCATCAGGCTCTTGTTGCCCCGATGCGCCCGCATCGCAGCCCGGATGTCCTCTTCAAGCTCTTCGTAGGCTTTCGCGAGTTCCTCGTCCATCTCAACCGAGAGCACACTCTCGTCGTATCGCGGCAGGTTGTCCGCGATGTCTTCGAGCGACAGAAACGCCGTCGTGGTCATCAGGAACTTGCCGAACAGCATCGGCGACGCGCCCGGTTTCTTCAGAACCTGGATCGTCTTCTTCGTCGCCCGCGAGCAGGCATTGTCCGTGTCCCGCACCTTCTCAATGGTTTCGAGCACGCCGTACTGCTGCTGAAAGTCGCGCCGGCCCTGCCCGCCGTAGGCAAAGCCCTCGCCAGCCATCGTGCGCGGCTCCATGCGGTAAAAGATGTTGAACAGATCGTCCGCATAGCCGCCCATCAAGGTGCCTGTGAGAGCGATCAGCCTCTTTGCCGCACGTCCAAGCACACCAAGGCCATTGCCCTGCGCCGTGTCGCCGGCCAACTGGTGCAGTTCATCCGCGATGGCGAAGTCGAACCATCCGCCCATGTACCGCCCGATGTACTCAATTGGCGCCATGCGTTGAATGCGCTCGCGGTCCGCTTGCCAGAGTGCTGAATAGCGCGTCGTTCCCCCATGTGGCAGAGTCAGCGATTCAAAGAGCTTGATCTTGTCAACGAAGTCGAGATGGGTAAGCTTCTGCCGCTCCGAGTCCAGAATCGCTGCGCCTGTGTCGGGATTGATGATGCCGCCGAGGTTAGGCCCGGATTTTGCCTTGAGGTAAACGTGCTCCCAGTAATAGCCCAGCTTCCCCTTGTCCTTGCCTGTGATAAAGAAGGCAGCGCCGGAGCAACGCTTGCCCCACTCCTTGCGACCCATGCGCCTCAACTCGGCGAGCGACAAGCGCAACCCCTCGTACACGATCTTGCCCTTGCGCAGCTTGACTTCGCAGATGCCGTGCGGCTTCTTGGGATCGCCACCGTTGCGCATATCCTCGATGAGAAAGGTTCTGGCGCGTGGCACAGTCAGCAGCGCTTCACGCGCCCACTTGTGCGTGATGTGCGAAGGGCACATCACCAACGTTGTGCTCGGCCTCCCCTCCGCCAGCACATGGATCGCGCCCAGCGCCATATAGGTCTTGCCGGCTCCACACTCGGCAACGATTCGCGCTGCCTTGGCTTTGCGCAGGTACTTCGCAGTACCGGTAATGGCGAGTGCCTGAGCGGGGAGCGCCTTTCGCAGAAGCGTTGCAATGCGCGGCGCAACAGGGTCCTTCGTACTCTGAAGAGGCGGATAGGTTTCGAGAATGCGGCTGCCGAGTTCGACCGCGTGGGTGCGCAAATAGTCGAATGTAGTCTCCATAGAGATGCCTCGCGGAGTCTTGATGAGATTGTTCTGGGGGGTTTGTAGAAAGAGATGAGATGTCAGGCGGCTAGTAACTCAGTGCTCACGATCTGTTTTCATGCGCGGCTTGGCCATATGATTGGGCCATTTGTCTTTGGAAGGCTGAGCGTCTGATTCTTCAAGCCTTCCCCGATCCACTCAAGCACTTCCTCGGTCGTCGCCGAGATCAGCGTTGGCTGACATCCGATGCCGT
>CAZMWL010000029.1:0-51210 GCA_964569985.1 uncultured Occallatibacter sp. | reverse complement strand
AGCCGGGAAAGGTGCAGAGATCGAGAAAATCCACGTCCGCGCGCTGGCTCAGTTGTTCCGGAGTGGCCACAAACTCCGCGTCCCACGCCGTGGCAAACTTCCGCCCTTTGTCTTCGGTGCGGTCGGTGCACGCCGCAATCTGGTAGCCGATGTTCTTGTAGGCCTGCGCGTGTTTCCAGGCAATGGCGCCTGTCCCGATCACTCCAACTCTCATGGTTGCTTTTCTCCCGTAGGTTTCCCGTCAGCTATGATACGGGGCGAAGCAAAGTTCTACGCGGGCATGGGCTCGGGCTCTGCCTTGGGACGCACGCCGCCGCGCATCGGTTGCGGAGCGAAGTCGGCCTGTCCGAAGAGAACCTTGTGCAGCACCAGAGCTGCGGCGCCGCGCAGGCGCGCAGCATCGCCATCCATGGCCGCCACCACGCGCGGCGTGTGCGGCGTAATCGACTTGGCAATCAGCTGGCTCTCCAGCAGCGGGCAGATGCGCGGCCACAGCGCCGTGCAGTCGCCCACAATGATGATCGCCTCCGGAGCCAGGCCGGCAACCAGCATGGTCAATCCCCGCGCCAGGTAGGTCATCATCTTGTCGATGGCGCGCAGCGCGCGCAGGTCGCCCGCCAGGGCCAGGTTCAGCAACTCCTGAAAGCTCGCAAGCGTGGTCTCCGGCGCCAGCTCATGATAGTAGCGCAACCCCGCGCTATTTGAGGCCAAGACCTCCCAGCAGCCCACGTTGCCGCAGCCGCACACGGGTCCTGTCTCCTCGATCGTCATGTGGCCGAACTCGCCCGCCATGTCGTTGCGGCCTCGCACCACGCTCCCATCCACCAGCATTCCCGTGCCAATGCCTTCTGACACTGAAACCACCAGCATGTTGGCGGCGGCGTAAAAGTTCCCGAACCAGCGCTCCGAGAACAGGCAGGCGTTGGCGGCATTCTCCATCTCGATTGGCGTTTCCAGAACTCTCTGCAGCTCTGCATGCAGATCGATCTGGCCCCAGGGCACGTTCGGCGAAAACACCAGGCGATGCGTCTTCTGGTCCACGCGGCCTGAAACGCTCACGCCCAACCCTTGGAAGACGCGGTCCTCGAAGGCCGCTTTCAACGAGCGCGCCGCCTGGGCGATCTGCGCAATGGCCGCCCTGGCCTCATCGGCCGTGGAGCCGGCCTTGATCTCGTAGGGGACCGCTTCCCGGCCCAGAATCTTGCCGTTAATGTCCACGACAGCCAGGTTGGCCTTTCCCGGCCGCAGATCGATGGCCAGCGTCACATGCCGGTCGTTGAGCGTTACATAGGTGGGCCGTCGCCCGCGCGGCAACCGGCCCAGCGTCCCCGGCAGCACCCATCCCTCGTCGATAAGCTGCCCGATAATCACCGATACCGTGCTGGGCTGCAGCCCGGTCAGCCGCGCCAGGTCGGCCCGGCTCACTGGCTGGTGCAGATGGATGGCATGCAGAAGAATGTCGCGATTGATCTCGCGCGCGGTCTCGCTGGAGGCCACGGCGCGGCGGGGTCGGGTTGACGTTTCAGTTTCGCCCATCGATCGCGACCTTCGAAATCGGGCTGACTTCGGATTCCTGCGCAGCCCAGATGATCCTGATGCGGGCAGAGCCGTTTCCTCTGCTGAATCCTTCTTTAGTAACGATAGAGGCGAACGCGCCGGATTGTGAACTTATCTCTCGGCATGCGAAGGTAGCGCCCCTGATTGTCGTCATCGCCATTCAGATTCCGTCCCGCCGTCCAAACTCCCTGCACAAAGTTCCCTTCCCATATCGCATCGATCCCCGCAACAGGTTTCTCTCCGCCGCTGACTCCAAACGTGACGATCATTCCCGTGCCCGCAACCAGAAAATCGTCTGCGTCGAGCTGGATGATCAAACCGCCGTGGGCTCCAGGCGAATCTGTCTCGACCTTGGCTCCCACCGATATCGGCGCCGGCTCTCTGAAGTCGACACGGAATGTGTAATCACCCAGCGTGAACTGCTGCGGTGTCAGATCCACGGTTCCGTCGAATTGCGCGGGCGCGCGAATGCCCATCATTCGCCCCGTTCCCTGATTCGCGAGAATCAGCGGCGTGAGCTGGTCGATGATCGCGTAGGCGTCACCCAGAGCTTGTTGTTCCGGGGCTTTCATGAATTCCGGCGCATACACCGAAAATCCCATGGCATTGAGCCCGCTGTACGCGTAAAACGCATTGGCTGACATCTCGGCAGCGTCAACCCGGCCCGTCTCGGGGATAAAGAGGGGATTGTCGGGCCGAACATACTGCTTGGCCCACTCCACAAAATTCGGAAAGTACAAGTCGGGAGAGAGTAAATCGATGGCGGGCGCTGCGGCATGCCAGATGTCGAACAAATGCGGCAGAGGTCCGCCGCTCGGATACTGCCCGGGCAATTTTCCGGGCCGCACCAGCGCAGCGTTCACGTTCATGGGAAGTGGATAGACAGCTTTTCCGCGAGCCGCTACCTGCCCGGTGAAGCGCCCTTCGGTCCAGGCGGTAAATAACTCGTCCGTCATGATCCCCTGGCCGAATGTATCCGGCCAGCTGGCGCCCGTCTTGAATCCGTGGCTTGCCCACGCATCCCTGAGTTGCGGCGCAAGCGAATCGCGGTTTTTCGCGAGATAGTCCGTTAACCCTGCCGGAACCGGAGACAGAAAAGCCGCGTTCGCCAAAGCGCTATGTTCCCGCGCCTCGGGAATCATTCCGACCTCGTTCTCAACCTGGACCATGATGACCGTTTGGTTCACGGAATCGATGTCTTTCAGATGCTTCATCAGGGCAGCAAATGCCGCGGAATCGGACTTCAATGTGTCGGGGCCGAGCGCGGAGAGAATCTCGAGACTGCTCCCATCCGATCGCGTTGCGCGGGGAAAACGCTTCTCGTCGCGCTTGACCCAGCCGGGGACATAGCACGACATGCTGTTTTTCCAGGTGCCAAACCAGAGCAGAACCAACTTCACATTGTGCGCTCGCGCGCCGCGCACCAGGCCATCGACGGTGCTGAAGTCAAAGTCCCCCTCCTGCGGCTCAATCAACTGCCAGTAGACCGGGGCCAGGACGGTATTGAATTGCATGGCCACGACGTTGGGCCAGATCGTGTCGAGATAAGCCACGCTCGAGGCCGAGGAGTTCTCCAATTCACCGCCCCTGACCAGAAACGGTTTCCCGTCGACAACGATCTGAGTGGCCCCGTGCTCATGCGTCAGGTGTGGCGTCGATTGCGCCGGGACGCCTTGGACGAACAGGATACCGGCAAGGAAAACCCCAGCCATGCAGCACGCAGCGGCAACGAGCCTGAAGCGCGGGATCTGACGAAGAATCCAGAGAGAGCATTCGCCAAGCCGCCAAGCGGGAAAAAAGGCCTGTTGAGACCAGGAGTGATTTGTCACAAAGAAAATCTCCGGCTGCGGCAAAAGCAGAACACCGCGCAAATTGGCATCAATCGCCTCGCCATCCGAAAAGATAGCATACAGAAGGCAAGCCGGTGGCGCTGACCGCCGGGTAGTTGGCGACGTTGTTGATGGTTTCGCCAATAAACAGCTTGACTCAACCCGATTGAACGCATTCTTACAGCTCTTGAGCATCATCTCAGAGGCCATAAGCATCGAGTCGTCTTTCGTCTGCCTGCAAGCGCCCGGCTGGCATGGCCATGCTTCGTGCGTCGAAGATGGCGCCGCATTTCGCGCAGAATTCATCCCGCAGGCATCGCACCACGGCCTGCGCCCGCTACACTTTTCTCTGGGAGTTCTTCACGATCACATGCGCGCCGCCGTTCGAGTTTTCGTCTTCGCCCTGGCTTCTTTTCCGCTCTTCCCGCTGGCTGCGGCACAATCTGCTGTGCCCCCGGCCCTAACTCGCGATGCCGACCTGCAACTTGTCGTCGTGCTCAGCCGCCACGGCGTCCGCGCGCCCATGGCCAACTCCGCACAGTACGGCCCATTCGCCGCCGCGCCCTGGCCCGCGTGGGATGTGCCCCCCGGTGATCTCACTGCCCACGGCTATCAATTAATGAAACTCTTCGGGGCCTGGGACCGCGCCCGGTTCGCGAGCCAGAACCTCTTCGCCCCCACCGGCTGCGCCGGCGCAGCCCACGTCTCCATCGTCGCCGATTCCGACCAGCGCACGCGCGAAACCGGCAAAGCCCTCGCTGAAGGCATGTTTCCCGGCTGCACCATCGCAGTGCACGCGCAGTCCGAGGGCAAAAACGATCCGCTCTTCCGGCCCATCGAGTCCGGCGCCGCCCATCCCGACGCGGCTTTGGCTACCGCGGCCGTCGCCGGCCGCATCGGTGGCAATCCCAACAACCTCACCGAACTGTTTCGTCCCCAGTTGACCCTGATCGACCGCGTGTTGGCGGGTTGCGGCCACGCCCCCGCAAACGCGCAACGCACTTCGATCTTCGCCATTCCCGCCACGCTCGCGCCCGGCTCCGGAGACAGTCCCGCCGCTCTGCACGGTCCGGTCTCCTCCGCCGCCACCATGGCCGAAAATCTGCTCCTCGAATACACGCAGGGCATGAGCCACGCCGATACCGGCTGGGGCTGCCTCGACAGCGCAACCCTGCGCGCCATCATGCAGGTCAACAGTGCAAACTGGGACTATACCAAACGCACGCCGGCGATCGCGCGCATCTATGCCTCAACGCTTCTTGACCGCATCCTCAAAACCATGCAGCAAAGTGTGAACGGCGGGGACGCCGCCGTTCCCGGCGCGCTCGGCAAGCCTGGCGACCGCCTCGTGATCCTGGTCGGCCACGACACCAACATCGTCACCGTGGCTGGCGCTCTCCACATCGATTGGGTTTCTGACGGCCGTGCCAACGATACGCCTCCCGGCGGCGCATTGCTCTTCGAGCTCTGGCGTCCGCCCGTTGGCGGCAAGCCTTTTGTGCGCCTCGAATACATTGCGCAAACTCTCGAGCAGATGCGCAACGCGGATGCCCTCACCCCCGCCAATCCGCCCGCCATCGCGCCCATCTTCGTTCCCGGCTGCAGCCGTCAGGACCTTTCCTGCACCTGGGAGGGATTCTCGGCAGCCGTGCGCGCGTCGATTGATCCCGCCTACGTCGCCGCGCAAACCGGGAGTCGCTGAATATTGCATCCGTGCCCCATCCTTTTTCCGCGCCTTTTGCGGAAAAGGGTGGGAGAATCTGCCAATACTTCATCGCCGAAACTCCATCCTTCCCATTTGGGCCTGCGCCCCGGGCGCTATCATCGTCATGCACTATTTTTGAGCTTCAACTCATCACCCAAACTTCGAGGAATGCGCATGAACGCCGTTTTGAAAATTGCAGCTTTTGTGTTGCTTTTGCCTGCCGCTGCCCTCCCCGCGCAACAGGATTACTTCAGCAACTGGCCCGCGGGGCGCTCGCCGCAGGAAGTGGGCAAGGCGCTCGCCGAGCACTTCGTCACCAGCCCGCATCAGCACAGCCCGGGCACTATCTTCTACGGCGAAGTCGGAACCTGGTACGGCGCGCTCACCTTTGCTGATCTCACCCACGACACCGATCTGCGCGACAAGCTGATCAAGAAATTCAATCCCCTCTTCCCCGGCGGCTCGGAAGAGGCGCTGATTCCCATGCGCGATCACGTCGACGACGCCATCTTCGGCATCGTGCCCCTCGAAATCGCCATCCAGACCAGGGACAAGAGGTATCTCGAATACGGGCTCTCCTTCGCCGACAAGCAATGGATCGATCCCCAGCCCGACGGCCTCTCGCATGAAACCCGCTACTGGATCGACGATATGTACATGCTCACGATCCTGCAGTTAGAGGCCTACCGCGCCACGGGCGACAAAAAATATCTCGACCGCGACGCCCACGAAATGGTGGCCTATCTCGACAAGCTGCAGCAGCCCAACGGCCTCTTCTATCACGCGCCCGATGTGCCTTTCTTTTGGGGCCGCGGCGATGGATGGGTAGCCGCCGGCATGACCGAAATGCTGCGCACACTGCCCGCCGATCATCCGCAACGCGCGCGCATCATGGCCGATTACAAGCTCATGATGGCCGCCCTGCTCAAGTACCAGACCTCGGACGGCATGTGGCGTCAACTCATCGATCACGACGAAGCGTGGGAAGAGAGCTCGAGCTCCGGTATGTTCACCTTCGCGCTCATCACCGGCGTCAAGAACGGCTGGCTCGACGGGCCCACTTACGGCCCCGCCGCGCGCCGCGCCTGGATCGCAGTCACCGGCTTCATCGATCAGAACAACGACGTGACCAATATTTGCGAGGGCACGAATAAGAAGAACGATCTCGAGTATTACCTCGAGCGCAAGCGTCGCACCGGAGACTTCCACGGCCAGGAACCGATTCTGTGGGCGGCGTCGGAATTGCTCAGGTAGCAAGTCGGCGAGCCCGAAAGTCAGCAACGAGGAGCGTCGCTCTCCGCACTTCCGCCCAAGTATAGGCCGACGCACGGGCGCATCAGTCGCGCAACCGCCCGCTGACTCGCTGACCCGCTGCCTTGCTGACCCGCTGACTTGCTGACTCGCTGACCCGCTGTCTCAATCCAGCCTCGTCAAATACGCATCGCCTTCCACCGGCTGCACGTGCCGCGCAATGTAAGCGGCCATGGCGCGGTCGTCGCCCTGCGGCCGGATGCGCACCCAAAAGCTGTTCTCGCCGGGAAATTCGATCACATTCGCGCCCGGATAAAGCTCGATCAGTTGCTGCTTCAGATCGAGTGCATCGCTCTCATTGTGGAAAGCGCCGATCTGCACGCACCAGCGACCGCCGGTATTGATCGGCTTCGGCGTCTGGTACACATCCAGTCGCACCTGCGCCAGGCCGGCGCGGTAAACACCCACTGCTTTCGCCGAAGCAATCGTCAGGTCAATCATGCGATCGGCCACAAACGGGCCGCGATCGCTGATGCGCATGGCGCTCGACTGGCCCGTCTTCAAATTCGTCACCACAATCAGCGACCCCATGGGCAGCGTGCGATGCGCCGCCGTCAGCGCGTTGTCGTCAAAGACCTCGCCGTTGGCGGCCTTGCGGCCCTTGTAGGGCGCGGTGTACCACGTGGCCAGGCCCACCTCGCTCAGGATGGGCTGGTGCGTGGCCACAAACTGCAGATCCTCTTCGCTCACCCCTCCCGGTGGCACCGGCGTCATGGGAATCTTCGTGCTCGGTTGGCTGGTTGCGGGTGCGGGCGGCTGCTGGGCGTGGGGCGGCAGCGCCTGCGGCGGCGCAATCTGCGCCGCGTTTTTATGGTGGCAGCCGGTCAATATCAGCGATGTGGGGATTAGAAACGCCGACCCCAGCAAAACCGGCCCCAGCGACGCGCGCGTCCGCGCCGCCCATTCCGCCGGGCCCCGGCGTCGTTGCAAAACAGGCATGGGGTTCTTCAACTGCGCGATTCTCCGGAAGGGCCCCGTGGAGATTCTTCCGGCGGCTTGCTGCGTCCGCCGCCAGCCGTGCTGCTGCGCTGTTCAAACCGGTCGGCCAGAGTACGCAGCGTATCGGCGGCCGTCCGCATGGCCGAAATGGACTCGCGCCGCACCTGCGGGATCACTGCGTCATTCACATAGGTAACTGCGTGGCGCAGCTCCATCTCAATCAGTTCGATCGCTTCGTCAATGCGCTGGCCGATACTGGGCCCGCCCCCGTTGGGTGTGTTGTTGGTGCTCATGGCAGCCTCTCCTCGCCGGTGAACTATAACATCTGACCTGTCCAAAGTCTGCTTGACCGCCCGGATTGAGTCAATGCCTCAAAAATTGTGCGGGAACCGTGAAAATTACTATTGACGCATGCAGGTCCATTCCGCATGATTGCCTAGAGTCATAATCCCCCACTCACCCGCCGTCTGGGGAAGGGTCGGCAGACCCCAATGCGGCGAACCTTCTGGGCCGCGGCGTTCGTTATTTGCCGCTTTCCTCTTGCGCCGCCATTCGGCCTCCGGGATTTCCGGGTCCATGTTCCGGCTGTTCCATTGGCGTCCTCCTTCATTCCCATCGTCAGCCAGCCGGTCGTTGTGCTCTCGGGTTTAGCGAATCGAAGGTACTTCAGTCAGCGAGGTTCCGAATCCCTTGAAAGACCATGCGTTCCACTTAGGAATTGGATGCGGCTCGTGGGCACGTGGCAGACTTGGCTGCGGCCACATTCTGCTCGGCGCGATACTCGTTTTTGGGCTGGCTCTGAGCGCCAGCCACTGCGCAGTCGCGCAAACTCCACCCGCGCCCGCAGCCGAACCGGCGCAGCCCGCAGCCCCAGCTCCCACGTCCCAAAAACCCGCCAAAGCGGAAAAGCCGCTTGACCCCTGCGATATCAAGAACTCCGGCGCGTCCATGATCGCCACGGGCGGCTTGCGCGCGGTCTCCGTGCTCGGCGTGGGAGAAACCGAGCGCACCGCAGGCTCCACCGCGGTGGAGTCCACGGTCTGCACCCGTTTCAAGGCCATCGACTGGTACGACCGCTTTGTGACCGGCCCCAACGTGATGCGCTTCTCGACCGAGCAAAAGTTTCGCCTCGCCGTGACTAACATCGTTAACCCCTTCAATCTCGGCACCATCGTGGGTGAAGCCGGCTTCGAAGTCGCCGTCAATTCGCACACGCCCTACGGCCCCGGCGTCGACGGCTGGGCCAAGCTGTCCGGAACCAACCTCACGCAGGACATGACGGATCAGTTCTTCGGCACCTTCCTCGTTCCTTCCATCACCCACACCGATCCGCACTACCACCGCCGGCCCGATCTCAGCATCCCGCGCCGCATTCTCCATTGCATCGACGAGACCTTCTGGCAGAATGACGACAGTGGCCGCAACACCTTCAACTACTCTCAGATCGTCGCGCCCGTCTTCGACATCGCCATCTCCAATCTCTATGTGCCCGGCTTGCAGACGCGTTTCAGCGCCGATGCCGAGCGGTATGTCGTTGGCCTCGCCACGGCGCCCATCGACAACTTCATCACTGAGTTCGTGCCCTCGATCGCCAGCCACATCCACACGCACGTGATCTTTGTGCAGCGCGTCATCAACCAGGTGGCCAAGAATCCGCCGTAATTGCCCTGCCGCCTTCCACTCAAGACAAACATTGGGCCAACCTGGTCCCTCGCATTTGGAGACCAGGGGTTGCAACTTGACTTGCCGGCATCGTCCGGCCATGCAACCTTTGCCCTCGATTTGCGTCCTAAAAGTCAGAGCACGCAGTATTCTTGTGTCTTTATGCTGTCGATTGCCGGTCGATCCTCCCGGCTTCGGGCCGCATTGCCTTGTGAATTCCATGAAGAAGGTCCAGCGCATGGCAGGCCGAGGTTCACTTCACATCGGAATCGCGAACCACGACCGTCCCTCGCGCGCAGGCCACTCATGTCTCTTGCTTCTCCCCCTGCTCGCTCTGGCGCTTGCCCCGATCGCGACCCATTCCGCGGTTGCGCAAGCGGCTAGTCCCACTGCTTCACTCGACACTTCCGCGCAATCCACGCCGCAAGCCCCGCCGCAAACTTCCTCTGCACCGAACCCAGCCGCGGCTCTGCATCAACTCGCTGAGCAATTCGCCGAACCCTGCCTCATCAAGAACACCGGCGCAACCATGATCGCCACCGCCTCCATGCGCGCCATGGCCGTTTACGGATTGACCGGTGTCGATCGCTCCGCGGGTGCAACCGCCGTCGAAACCAAGGTCTGCGTGCCTTTCCTGCCCATGAGTTACTGGTACGCCCGATTCCTCAACGGCCCTGAAGTCAAACCCCTCACGCCCGAGGAAAAAGCATTGCTCGCGGGACACAACCTGCTCGACCCCTTCAACCTGCTCACCATCGCCGGTGAAGCCGGCATCTCCGTCGCCGCCAACTCGCATTCGCCCTACGGCCCCGGCTTTCCCGGCTGGGGCCGCTACGTCGGTGTCAGCTTCACCCAGGACTTGACCGGCGAATTCTTCGGCACCTTTCTCATTCCCTCTCTCGTCCACCAGGACCCGCATTACCACCGCATGCCCAACGCCGGCATTCCCCGCCGCATCTTCCATTGCATCGCGCAAATTGCCTGGACGCAGGGCGACAACGGCCGCGGCATGATCAACTTCGCCGATCTCGCCGGCTTCGCCATCGACGACGCCATCGGCAATCTCTATGTCCCCGGCCAGCAAACCCGGCTCAGCGCCAGCACCGAGCGCTACGCCATCGGCCTCGCCACGGCTCCCATCGACAACTTTGTCACCGAGTTCCTGCCCGACGTAGCCCGCCACGTCCACGTCCAGGTGGTCATCATCCAGCGCGTCATCAATCAGGTGGCGCGCACCGACAACTCGGCGCAGTGAGCGGCGGCTGTCTTCCTGGAGCGTGTTTCAGGAATCAGTTTTGTAACAAGGGCACGACTTCAGTCGGGCCGAAAAAGCCCCAAAAGATAGAGGTGGGCTTTAGCCCCTGAGGGATTACAACAGGGATATACACAAGTATTTTTTTGAAACACGCTGCGCGCGGCCGCAAAAATTCCCGCTGCGCCGGCGCACTAAGTTTCACATCCACAAGCTTTCAATCAAGCGTATCATTTCTCGTAAAACCAGCGCCTGGGGGTGCTCCTATGCGAACCAGAAAGTTCTGTTTGCTGCCGGGACCGCTGTGTGGATTCGTCTTTGGACTTGCAACCGTCTTGCCGTCCGCCCGTGCGCAGACCACGGCCCTTGACGAGTGGACCTGGATGGGCGGAAGCAATTCTGCCAGCAACAGCGCCGGGCAGTTCGGAGTTGACGGCACGCTGGGAACACCCGCGGCCGGAAACATCCCCGGATCGACCTTTTGGGCCTCGAGTTGGACCGACCGCAACGGCAATTTCTGGCTCTTTGGCGGCGATGGCAACACGGTCGGCAACGGCGTCTCAAACGGCTTATGGGAGTTGAGTCCTTCGACGGATGAATGGACCTGGATGGGCGGAACCGTTAATGCGAGCCAGCCCGGCGTTTACGGCACACTGGGAACACCTGCCGCTGCAAACTTTCCCGGAGCTCGCGCCTCTGCGGAGACATGGACCGGCAAGAGCGGCAATCTTTGGCTCTTTAGTGGCACCGGAGCCGACGCCAGCGGCAACAATGGCTTCCTTAACGATCTCTGGCAATTCAATCCTTCCACAAATGAGTGGACCTGGATGGGCGGAAGCAACATCGCCACCTACTGCGACGACACTCCGGGCGGTACCGGAAGTTGTTTTAATGTCCGCGGCGGCATTTACGGAACGCTGGGAACACCCGCCCCCGGCAACCTTCCCGGAGCCCGAACTGGGGCAGTCACCTGGACCGACGCGGGCGGCAATCTTTGGCTATTCGGGGGCGGGGGTTACGACGCCAACGGAAACCAGAACCCGCTCAACGACCTTTGGGAATTCAGCCCTGCCACCAACGAATGGACATGGATGGGCGGTAGCAGCGCGCCGCCTGGGAACAGCCCCGCCGCCCCTGGAGTGTATGGAACTTTAGGAAGCCCCGCCGCCGCCAACATTCCCGGTGCCCGTAGCTACGCTGCGGGTTGGACCGACGCGAGCGGCAATTTATGGCTCTTCGGAGGTGAGGGTTACCCTCCAGCCGGAGTCACCACCGGCCCGTTCAACGACCTTTGGAAATTCAACCCTTCCTCAAATGAATGGACATGGATGGGCGGAGGCAGCGCCATTGACCAGCCCGGCGTGTATGGCGCTCTTGAGACGCCCGCGGCCGGAGTCATCCCCGGAGGGCGCCTGGGTGCTTCGAGTTGGACTGACCGGCAAGGCAACTTCTGGCTCTTTGCAGGTGAGGGCATCGACGCTCAACGCATGAGCGGCTTCCTCAATGACCTTTGGGAATTCAGTCCTTCCACCGGCTTTTGGGCATGGATGGGTGGAAGCAGCACAGTGGGGAGCTGCTTCACGGGTGATGGCGGGTGCGTCTACGGACAGCCCGGTGTTTACGGCACATTGGGGACACCCGGCGCCGGGAACAATCCCGGAGGCCGAGCTGGGGCAGTCAGTTGGGCCGACAACAGCGGAGACCTTTGGCTCTTTGGCGGCGAGGGCTTCGACGGCAAGGGAGATTATGGGATTCTCAACGACCTGTGGGAATATCAGCCAGGCAGCGCGGTCGCCCAACCGGCGCCGGACTTCTCCATCGCGGCAACTCCGGCATCGTCCACCGTAACCGCCGGGCAATACGGATCCACTTCGATCTCGGTCACGCCCGCGAATGGTTTTAATTCCACGGTCTCTTTCAGTTGCTCGGGGCTGCCTTCCGGGGCCACCTGCGTCTTCTCTCCGCAAACCGTGACGCCGTCGGCCGGTGTGGCCTCCACCGCGCTGGATGTCACCACGAGCGTATCGATGGCAGTCGTCCGGCGCCCCGCGAGTCCGCTGTTTCCCATCACTGCGCTTGCGGCTCTGGTTTGCTGCATCGGCTGGAAGAGACGCCGGCTTTTCCAGATCCTTCCGCTGATCGCGGTCGGCGCGATCGGGCTCAGCCTCCTCAACGGATGCAGTGGCGAAACTTCCGGCGGCGTCTCATCGACTCCGCAGTCGGCCACGTACACCATCACCGTAAATGCAATCTCCGGCTCCCTCCAGCACTCCACCTCGTTCTCGCTCACGGTGAACTGACAACCGGCGGGCAGCGCGGCAGCACATGGGCGTCGTTCGGCCGCATGGTCGTGGTAAATTCACATCACAAGTGCCCGTCCCCCAGCCATGCAGGTTTCAACCCATGCAGGTTTCATCAGGCGCAACGGAGGTTATTCGAGAAAATGAAACGCGTTCGCAGGTCCTTCTCTTTGAGTACGCTTTGCCTGGCTTTGACATGCATGCTGCTGGGCGTGATGAGCATCCAATCCGCCAGGGCACAAGCCGCTCCGCCGCCGATCGGCAACTGGGTCAATCAGGGCAAGACCAATAGCCTGGTGGTAGAGCAGAACGGTGTCTGTGGCTTCCTCGTCAACGGCAAGGCCAAGTGGTCCGGCACCTGCAAGTGGGAGACCCCCTCGGCCAAAGGCGGGATTCTGGATCTGCAATACCCCATGCCTCTCCAGCCCGGGCACATTCGTTGGAGCGTGATCTACGTCAACCAGACGACCATAACGGTCGATGGAGAAGCGTTCTACAAGTCGGGGAATTAGCCAGCGGCCGCGCGTCGAAAACCCAGACCCTCACGCTGACAACACATTGCATTGAGCGCGCGACCCGACGACAGGCGGCGTGCGCGTTAATTCACCGTGAGGGTCAACGTGGCAATCTGCTGGATTGACCCTGACGTAGCGGTAACGGTCACCGTCGAGGTGACCGGCGTTGATCCGCCCCCACCACCGCCGCCGCCGCCGCCAGTTCCGCCTCCGCCGCAACCGGAGAGCAAGCCCATACCGGCGAAGATAACGGCCAGCGCCAATCCAAACTGCACGGCGCGCCGCCGTCTGAAGGCGAACATGCAAACCGCAGCCGCAATTGCGGTTGCAGGAAAGAACGGACCCGGGCGGGGCTGAACAGCCATCGCCTGCGCGCTCACCGCAATCGTGAGTTGCGTCGTCGCGGCTGCGCCTGAAGGCGTCACTGTCGTGGGACTGAAAGAGCAGGATGCATTGGCCGGCAGTCCCGAGCACGCAAAACTGACCGCGGAGTTGAACCCGTACTGCGGCGTCACCGTGAGGGTCGAGGTTCCTTGCGCGCCGGAGTAGATGGTCAGCGAAGTCGGTGAAGCAGCAAAGGTATAGGTTGCCGGAGGCGCGGCCGTTACAGTCAATGTTACTGTCGTCGTTTCTGTAACATTGCCGCTCGATCCGGCCACGGTAAGCGTGTAGTTTCCTTGCGCAACGCCCAGACCCACTGAAAATGTCACGGTCGATGTGCCAAACCCCGTAATCGAACTCGGGCTAAAGCTTGCCGTGATGCCGCTCGGCAATCCGACGGCGCTCAAGGTGATTGGACTATTAAACCCACCGGCTACTATCGTGTTGATGGTGGTAGTGCCGGTCGTTCCTGCCTGAATAGTGAACGTCGCTACGTTGTTAAATCCCTGATAATTCAAATCCTCTACCGCAAACCCTGGTACGGGCGCAGGTGCTGAGGGAACAAACTTCCAAAGATCATTGTCATATTCACTAGAGGCGGTTTCGCCTCCGAAGAGCCAGAGATTGCCACTACTGTCGATCCAATCTGCAGCCGCAATTCGTTTCCCAGGGTTGTTTCCGGAAGCGGGCTCTCCCAATGTGCCGAAGACTCCTGTTGAAGCCAGCGTGGTGCTTCCTCCCATCCACGCCCACTCATTTGCAGAGGGATTGAACTCCCATAGATCGTTCGCAGCGCCGCTGAAGAGCCAGAAGTTCCCGCTGCTGTCTTTCCAACTGGAGTTCTGAAATCTTGGCCCGGGAAAATTCCCCGCGGCGGGTGTCCCCAACGTGCCCGTGATAGTGGAGAAAACGCATTCGTCGTTAAGATATGTGCAGCCGATGGGAATCGTGCTGTTGCCGCCCATCCAGGTCCATTTGTTGGTGGAGGTGTTGTACTCCCAGAGATCGTCAGGATAGCCTTCGTTGCCAAAATTGCCGTTGGCGTCGAAGCCCCAGCCGCCATAAAGCCAAAGGTTTCCATTGTTATCGACCCAGCCTGTGGCGTTGCTCCGACCACCGGGAACGCTGCTGGCGGAAGGTGTTCCCATCGCCCCATAAACCCCCGCTTGGCCACAATCCGGCCAGTACATAAGATCGGGATCAATGAAACAGTAGCCCCCTAGAGTAGCGCCGTTTCCGCCCATCCACGCCCATTTGTTCGTCGAGGGATTGAATTCCCAAAGGTCGTTGAAGAAGTACTGAAGCTGTTGCGAAATATCGTAGCCCCAGCCTCCAAAGAGCCAGATATTGCCTTTACTGTCGGCCCAGGTTGTAGCTCCCACCCGGCTCCCTGGGATGTTTCCCGTAGCTGGTGTTCCCGACGTGCCATATACTCCGGGTTGTGCACAATTCGCGTACTCGCTGGAGTAATAAAGAAAGCAACTGTCGTTGATCGCGCTGCTCCCGCCCATCCACGCCCATTCGCTCGTCGAAGGATTGAATTCCCAAACGTCATTAAGAATTCCAAGAGTTCCGGTGGCATCCAGGCCCTCACCTCCAAAGATCCAGAAGTTGCCGCTGCTATCCGTCCAGCTCGCAGCGCCTTCGCGGTCGCCGGGCACGTTTGCGACAGAAAATGTTCCGAGCGTGCCGTAGGACCCGGACTGGGACTGATTCTGGCCCACAAATGGGGCCGGGTTCACCCAGTAATTCGTAGCGATGCTGCCGTTTATCCACGCCCATTCGCTCGTCGAGGGATTGAACTTCCACAAGTCATTCTGCTGTGTCGCGTTAAAGCCTGCAAATAACCAGAAGTTGCCACTACTGTCAATCCAGGTCGAGGCTTGATAGCGGGCTCCGGGAATGTTTCCTGCGGCAGGCATTCCCAATGTGCCATACACCTGGTTCTCAGCGCCGGTATTGAGTCCGCCCATCCAGGCCCATTCGTTGACCGCCGACGCCGGCCAGATCGTGTACGACGCGGCAGCTATCGCGCTGTCCGCGTATCCAGGGGCAACGGCTATGGCTTCGACAGTCTCTGTTCCCGAGACCGTGATCGCTCCGCCATAAACATTGGAGCTGGTCGTCGGCGCTGCATTGATTGCATAGTAGACGATTGCTCCCGGCGTCGTGTCGGCGATAGTAACCCGCTGGCTTGTGGAGTAACTGCCTGCGGGTAAGCCGAACGTTGGCGTGGCAGTAACGGGCACAGTATATGTCGCAGACGCTACCGCACTGTTTGCGTATCCCGAGGCAACGGCGAGCGCCTGGACTGTCTCCGTCGAGGAAATCGTCAATGTTTCGGTGTACTGCGTCGCTGTCCCGGCTCCGTTGATGTAATAGATAGTTGCTCCGGGCGTCGTGTCGGAGATGGACAGCGTCTGCCCAGCTGCGTAACTGCCCGTGTTGATTGAGAGAGAAGGCGTGGCGGCTGCCGGCAGGTTCCCGGCGTTTGGCTGATACTCCCAGACATCGTTGAACTGACGCGCCAAGCCGTTCGCATCGAAACCATACCCCCCAAAGAACCAGAGGTTGCCGCTCTTGTCAGTCCAGCTCATGGCGCTGTCTCGGCCACCCGGCGTGTTTACAAAACCTGGCGCTAGCGCCACGCCGTATACAGGAGGTTGACCTATTTCACCGTTTCCGCGAGGGATAAGCGTACTATCCCCGCCCATCCATGCCCACTGGTTTGTGGAAGGGTTGAACTCCCAAAGGTCGTCGAGTTCGCCCGCTGTCCCGGACGAGTCCATGCCGCGGCCGCCGTAGAGCCAGAAGTTGCCGGTGCTATCGGTCCAGCCGGCCGCGGACTGTCGTCCCCCAGGCTGGTTCCCGGCGGCGGGCGTCATCCAGGTTTCGTACGCACCCAGCGGGCCACTGTAGTTTCCAATCGTGCTGCTACCGCCCATCCACGTCCATTTGCTCGTGGAGGGATCGAACTTCCAAAGGTCGTTGAGGTAGCCCATTACACCGGCGGAATCGGCTCCATATCCTCCGAAGAGCCACAGAATTCCCTTGGCATCGGTCCAGGCGACCGGATCTGCTCGGCCTCCAGGGGTGTTTTCGCTAGCTGGCGATCCGAGTGCGCCGTACACTCCGGGTTGCCCGTTGTTGAAGCCGTAGTATGGGCTCAACCCCGCGACAACATCGGCCGCGTCACTGCCACTCACCCACGCCCATTCGCCCGAAACAGGGTTGAACTCCCAGAGATCGTTCAGATAGACCCGTGAGCCGTTCAAGTCGTAGCCATAGCCGCCAAAGAGCCAGAAATTGCCCTTGCTATCGGTCCAACTCGCGGCGTTTTCGCGGCCTCCCGGAACATTCGCCGCGGACGGTGTTCCGAGGGCGCCGTACACTCCCGGCTGGTCGGTACTGTCGCTCCCTCCCATCCATGCCCATTCACTGGTGGAGGGATTGAACTCCCAAAGATCGTTGTAAGAACAAGATTCGGGAAAACCGTTTGTGGCATCCGACTCGCAGCCCCATCCACCAAATAGCCATAGGTTGCCTTTGCTATCGGTCCAGCCGTTCGCCCCAAAGCGGCCCCCAGGGACATTTCCCGCAGCCGGTTGGCCCAATGTGCCATACACTCCAGCCTGGCCCCAAAAGCCAGTAATCACGCTGCTCCCGCTCATCCAGGTCCACTCGCCAGTTGAGGGAACAAATTCCCAGAGGTCGTTGAAGTTATCGCCGTAATAGCCGCCGAAGAACCAGAAATTGCCTTTGCTGTCTGTCCAGGTGACGGCATTGCTGCGGTTGCCTGGTGTATTTGTAGCCGCAGTGGTTCCCAATGCGCCGTACGATGGGGCACTGTCCCCGCCCCTAATCCATGTCCACTCATTCGTTTGTGCCCGCGCAAGCGGACACAAAAATCCGCCTGCACAAAGGGCAACGCAGATTATCGCCATGTCACTTGCTCGGCGGATCGAATCCAATATCCCTGTTGCAGCACTCGGTTTTTTTTGAAAACTTGATGAAAATGAAAGCAAATAAGGATTCATGGCATTTCTTGCGATCCGTGCATCGAGCACCTATGAATTGACAGGTATTGTACGCCGAAATGACCCGCCTGTAGGATGAATACTTGTAGGCTGGTGGCGGATTGGCGAGGCGCCGTTGTTTCCGGAATCAACACGATAACCCTCGTAGCCACAATCAGTTGCCCAGCAAGATTCGCCTCTTTTATCGCCCTTCCGCTCGCCGCCCCCAAATCCCCATTCACCCTCCTTTTCCGCCATTCGCTGCACACTGCTTGGGTGGATCGCCCTGGAGCATTACCCTCGTAATGACCTACCAGCCTCCGGGAACCCCAACCAGGGAAACCGCGAGGCCGCGAATTCTAGCTACGAAGCCGGGCCAGATTGAACTCCCGGCGGTTCTTTTTTGAATCGATTCTAAGTCCCATTATCGAAATCAGGAGACCGCAATCATGTCCAAAGCCGTCAAGTACGCTGAGAAGGCCGCTGTTTACGCTGCCAAGGGAGCCTGGGTTGTCTTTGAGCGCCTGAATCGCATCAGCCCCAACCCCTCGTTCACTCCCAAGTGGTCCGACAAGCCCCTGCAGAAGTCGTGGCAGAAGGAAAAGCCTCCGCTCGGCTGGCCGCGCACCACGGACTCGCTCTGCCCCAAGTGCGTGCCCGAGATTCGCAAGCAGATTCTCGACGGCAAGCTGCCCCACGAAGTTCTGCTGAACGAGAAAGTGGGCGAAATCAAGGCCCAGATCATTGAGCGCGACGGCAAAATCCTGATGGTCAAGGACTGCCCCAAGCACGGCCATTTCGAAGACGTGATGTCCATCGACCCCGTCTTCTTCAAGCACCTTGAAGAGAGCTTCCCCGGCCGCGACATGCGCGCCCACGGCGAAGGCGACAAGAATCTGCACCATCACGGCACCTCCACGGTCACTCACGGCCGCGGCTCGGTACTCACCATCGATCTGACCAACCGCTGCAACATGATGTGCGATCCCTGCTTCATGGACGCCAATCAGGTCGGCTTCGTCCACGAGCTCACCTGGGACGAAATCAAGACCATGCTCGACAACGCCATCACCATGAAGCCCAAGCGGCAGATGAGCGTGCAGTTCTCCGGCGGCGAGCCTACGCTCTCGCCCTACTTCCTTGACGCTGTCGCCTACTCGCGCAAGGTTGGTTTCAACTCCGTCCAGGCCGCGTCCAACGGCATTGAGTTCGCCAAATCGAAGGAACTCTGCCGTGCCGCTGCCGAAGCCGGTCTGCGTTACGTTTATCTCCAATTCGACGGTATCGGCAACGCCGCCAACTCGCACCGCAAGGTCGGCAACCTCTTCGACGTCAAGCTCCAGGCCATCAACAATCTGCACGAAGCCGGCGTCGAGATTGTGCCCGTCACCACCATCGTCAACGGCATCAACAACGAGCAGGTGGGCCGCATCATCGAATTTGCGCTCGACAATCCCAAAAAGATCAGCTTCCTCAGCTTCCAGCCGGTCAGTTTCACGGGCCGCGACGAAGACATCACCGAGGAGCGCCGCGTAGCCCAGCGCTACACCCTTTCGCACATGGCGCACGACGTCAAGGCGCAGGTCGGCATGGGCGAGCCCGCGCGCGATTGGTTCCCGATCTCTTTCATGTCCACCTTCTCTGACTGGGCCGATCTCGTGCACGGGCCCACCGCAGAGTGGGGCCAGCTCTCCTGCGGTTGCCATCCCAACTGCGGCATCGGCATGGCTGTCATGATCGACAAGGAAACCAAGGAGTCCGCTCCCGTCACCGCCTTCCTCAACATGGGCCAGGTGGCCAAGGATCTGGCCAAGGTCAACGATGCCGCCCGCGGCAAGTGGCTCTCGGTCATCGGCTTCGGCCTCTCGCTCATGCGCAACTACGATCCTTTCCAGGCGCCCACGCACTTCCGCATCACCGACATGATGAAGAAGATGGACAAAACCTTCAACGCCTCCGGCAAGAACTACGGCAGCGTCAAGGGCGATCGCACCATCGAGGACATCAAGCTGCGCCGCCAGGACCGCTGGAACTTCCTCTTCATCGCCGGCATGTGGTTCCAGGATCTGTTCAACTACGACTTCCGCCGCACCGAGCAGTGCATCATCCCCTACGCCACGCAGGAAGGCGAAATCAGCTTCTGCGCCTACAATACCGGCGTGGGCTGGCGCAACATTATTGAGAAGATGCACATGACGGCCACGCTGACCAAGTGGTACGAAGAGCACGGCCGCCACGAGATTTTCGCCGGCGGCAAGAAAGTCGGCATGACCGACGTGGGCCACGAGCTGGTGCTCAACATGGAGCACGTGAACGCCGAAGCCAACCACACCCTCGACAATCTCGGCATCGCCAAGAACGCACGCGAAGAGAAGATCCGCGCGCGCGACGAGAAGGTCAAGACGGAAGCCGAGAACGCCCGCATGGCCAAGCTCTACCGCGAGCACGTGCTCGGCGAGAAGCCCGTCGAAGGCCTGGTCTCGCTTGACTCCATCCGCCCCGCCTCGAACAACGCCGCCTCGCCCGTCAATCGCCATCAGCAGGAAGGCGAACTCGTCGCCGGCGACTAACCGTACAAGCAACCCTCCTCTACTGCATCACGAAGCACAAAGGCCGTCCGCAAGGACGGCCTTTGTACGTTGGAGCCGCTTAATACCTGAACGGGATACCAGAGTTCTCGATCCGGAGCGAGGCGGTGTTTCCAGATGTCCGCACTGGAATAAGTGCATTACCGTTGAGCAGCTGCATGAGCGCGTCCCTGGCCACATTTGGCTCAGGGTTCGGCCCAATACAAATCTCCGACAACGCAACCTTCTCAGATGGATCGCAAAGCGGCACCACGCAATATGGCAGGACACCATACCTACCGGACCTAAAACGCAAGGGACTCCTGTCGCCTGCGCCAACTACGAGCCGCCACTCGCTCTCCTCCTTGAATCCCCTGTCCTTAATCGCGAGCATCGCCGCAGCGGCCCTAAAAGAAATGCGCGCGTAAAAAGAAAGGCCCTTCCACTCCCGAAGCCTCTGGGCTCTGCGAGAGGCATTCTCGATATAACTTGCAACCGCTAGAATTAAATCCCTCTGCTCCTCCGGCTCGTAAATGCATTTGACCATCAACGCCCGAGTGGCCCTGCGTGCCCCTTGAAGATCGGCCAATGAGAAACCGACTGAATAGCCGTTCCCGCCGGGACAATAGGCCCGCCATTGACTGAGCTGGTTCCCGTTAGTTGAAAATGAGATCACGCAACTGTCGGTTCTCGGCGTGTCCTTTTCCCACTCCTTAACCATCTCGGTCCAGTAACTTGCTGCGTCTGCATCGAGATCCGATGCAGCTAGTCGTTTCTCGACTTCAGCCCTCAACAACGTTAGCCCATAGCGAAACTCACCTGCGTCGTTGAGGTGGTGCGCATTCGTCGCCCACAGCTCCCTCTTCGTAATGATGCTGACCAACGCAGCGGCATCCGTATAGTGATAGAGGGTGCCAGTCGGGCGCTCAGCGAGAAACTCGTAGATGTTTCGCACATCGAGAGCATAGCAGCCGAGGCGCGCCCCCCGGCGAGAAGCCCGCCGAAGTCTTGGTCCCGCTGGACTCGACCCGTCCCGCATCGAACAACGCCACCTCGCACATCAACCGGCGTCAGGAAGGCGAATTGCTCGTCGGCGACTGAAGCCCCCTCCCTTGGCTGTCTCAAGGGATCGGGCGGTCGCTTCACACCGTCTTGCGCGGCCGCAGATTTGGTGCTATCACTATTGCCATGCAAAAGATCATTGTTTTTTACGCTGCAGCGATTCTCTGCTTAGCGGGTTGTCGTACGTCCAATCAATCCTCAGCCGCTCCTGGATCGGCCTCGGCCGGCGTCCCGCCGGGAGTTCATACGTGGGTCGACGAAAGCTCGCTGTCGGCTCGGGAGGTGAACCGCGACCTGCTGCCTGTTCAGGTTGGTGGCAAGTGGGGATATATCGGACCCGATGGAGTGATCAAGATCACGCCACAATACGATCGGGCGTACGGGTTTCTGTACGAACTCGCAGAGATTTGCGTTGGCGAATGCACATACGACAAGCCGGGAAAGCACGGGCTAATTAATACTTCAGGGCAGTTTGTCGTGAATCCGGTCTACGACGACATCGGCGGCAGCGAGGGCGAATTAATCCCAGTTTGCATTGGAAAGTGCGTCCCCTGGGAAGGCGTGGACTCAAAATGGGGATTTGTGGATCGTAAAGGTAATCTTGTGATTCCCCTCCAATTCGGAAGAGTCGGGTCTTTCAGCGAGGGCCTGGCGCCGGTTTGCATTGGAACCGCGTGCGGCGGTGCGAGCCCGAATGGGAAATGGGGATATATCGACAAGGCTGGCCATTTCGTTATCAACCCCCAATATGACGATGCAGGCCCGATGTCCGGCGGCGTGGCCGAAGTCACCGTCGGCACCGGCAAAGAGGCGAAGACTGGCTACATCGACAAAACGGGCAAGTTAATTTACAACCCAACCAATTAGCGGAGTGTTGAGTCCGGTCGGGCATCCCAGGCCCGGATTCTCGGACTCGGGATCGCGAGCTCTACCGGACTTCCAGCGACGCTGAAACGGGAGCCGCCCCCCTCGACACCCGCCCTGCGCCGATCCAAAACCGCGCTATACTTAAGTAGTCCCGGCATAGGTGGGTCCCCTGCCGGGAGTTGGCTACCTCATCAGTAGCGCCAGGACGAGGATTACGACCGCCAATACAAACCGCCAGTCAATGGCGACTGTAAGGGCGAATCGAACCCAGGACGATTTCTCATCCATGTCCTCACCTCCTTTACGGCAAACGGCCCGCAGGTCGTTGTAGCGGCCTGCGGACCGACGACTCGATCTTCTGAGCCGATCTTTCAGCTGCCGCTTCCCACGCGCAAAGAAGGCGCACCAATCTAAGCAGTTAAGTCATTCACCAACCTGTGATCTGGGTTACGCCAGTTGAGGGACTCGGTTGTTTGGCGCTTCGTCTTCCGCCAGGGGCGAAATCGGCGAGGACCTCATCTTCGCTCAGGCTGCCTCGTCCCGTTGGGCCGTCACGAATCCAAAAACAAAGCCCAGCGACTCGTCGCTGGGCTTCGCGCTGATCGCTACTGCGCCTTGCGCATAGAAAAACTCACCGCTCCCAAAAATGCGGCGGCTCAATGCCCAGAGCGCGCAGGTAGACAAACCCCTGGCCGCGATGGTGAATCTCGTTGTCGATGGCGTATTGAATCGTCGCGATTCCCGGCATCGTCCACTGACCGAAGGCCGTGTCCACTTCTGCAAAACGGTGCGGCGGAATGGTGGGGAATTTCGCGTCGAGCTCTTTCGTCTGCCGATCCCACAGCGCAAGAACCTCGGCCTTCGAGACCGGCTTGGGGCCATCACCGTACTTAACCCACTTGCCGGTGGCCACGCCATCGACAATAGGCACAGCCATGCCGATGAACTCCGTCACCATCTCCGCGAAGGGACGCATCCCGCCCAGAGAGAAGTTGAAGAGATCGTCTTCAGGGAAGGCCTCGATCGTCCTGCGCGTCAGCGCGCGATGCCCTTGCCAGTACTTGAGCAGATCTTCTGCAGAAATTACGTTGACCGTTGCTGTCGCCGTTGTCATAGCAAACCTCCATGTGGCCCTTCAGGGCTCATCCTTGAAAGTAGTCGCAATTCCCGACAGAATGTGTCGTAAATTGATTAGAGGATAAAAACTGCGTTGCCCTGGATTCCCAATGTATGACCCGATCATGCGCGTGCTCACCGTGCTGGAGGTGCTGCAGGCCCGCGACCATGTGACCGGAGCGGAGCTGGCTGAGCGGCTTGAAGTCGACCTGCGCACGGTGCAGCGCTACATCGTGCGCCTCAAGGATCTCAAGATCCCCGTCGAATCATCGCGGGGCGTGGGCGGCGCGTATCGCTTGCGGCCCGGCTATCGGCTGCCTCCGTTGCTGCTTACCAACGAGGAGGCGTTTGCGCTCTCATTGGGGTTGCATTCGCTGCGCCAGGTGGGCCTTTCGGCATTTGCCCCGGCCACAGAAGGCGCGCTCACAAAATTGCAGCGCGTGCTGCCCGAAGCGCTGCGCGAGAGCATCCGGACGGTCGAGGACGTGGTTGCCATCGAACCCGGCCCCTGGGTCGTGACCACATCGGTGGAATGCCTGATTCGCGCCGCGTCGGCCATCCGCACCGGAAAGCGCATCCGCTTTGACTATCGGTCGCATGATGGAAACGCCACGCGCCGACACATCGAACCCTACGCAGTGGTGCACACCGACGGGCGCTGGTATTTGATCGGCCACTGTCTCACGCGACGCGCACTGCGCACGTTCCGGCTGGATCGCGTGTCGAGCCTTGAGTCCGGCGCCGGAAGTTTCCGCCGGCCCGTCGGATTCGATGCGCGGCAGCACTTGCGTGCCAGCATGCCGTTCGTTCAGTCGCAATATCAAATTGACGTGTGGATCGACTTGGCCGTAGAAGAGGCGCGGCAGAGCTTGATGCCGTTGCGCGTGGCGCTCAAGGAGGAGAACGGCGGAACGCGCGTGCGTTGCGGGCGCGACCGGCTGGAGATGATTGCCGCCATGCTGCTCAGCATGGGCCGGCGCATCGTGGTCCACAGTCCCCAGGAGCTAAGGAAGACGTTCCGGGAGTTGGCGCGGCAGGCACTGAAGGCGGCGGAAAAACCGCGTGGCAACCGCGCTGCTGGACTCCGCGCTTGACCTTCCAAATCTCGCACGCTATGTCAGCCCACTTCCCCTGCGCGCACCGCGCATTAGACGAACCATTTTCCGCTTTAGTCTCACCCCAAAAAGTTTCAATAAATCCTGCATTTCCTTTGCGATAGACGCAGCTTTTTTCGCGCAACTCGCGCCCTCATGCGGTGTCTACATTCGCAGCGGCCGGTCAGCACCACGACAGCCACAAGGAGAATTGAACCGATGAACGCAACACGCAATGCAAAAAAAGCCACCCTCATTCTGGGCGCGCTGCTCTCCGCGGGCCTGGTGCTCGCACAGGCGCCCGGTACCAACCAAACCCCCGCTGCTAATGCGCCGAAAGCCGCGCCTGCGCAGCCCGGCAACTTTCACCGCAATTTCGACCCCGACCGGCAGGCCGCGCATCTCGGCAAGCGGCTGGGCTTGAGCGACGACCAGGTTGCGCAGATCAAGCCCATCCTCGCCGATCGCTTCCAACAAATGCAGAACCTGCGCGCCGACACCTCGCTCTCCCAGCAGGATCGCCACGCCAAGGTCCGGGCCCTGATGCAGGATTCGAACAGCAAGATCGAAGCCGTCCTGAGCGACACGCAGAAGCAGCAATTCGAGCAGATGCTGGCCGAGCGCCGCGCGCACCAGCACCGCCAGGCCCCGGCTGCGTCGCAACCGCAAGCGTAAGGATGGTCTCGATTGTTTTCGGTGGGAGTACCCAGGTCTCCATACGGAGACCTGGGCAGTCGGTTGGTTGGTCTTCGTTCTCTAGTTAGCGATGGACGGTTGCCTCAGCCCGGAAGGCTCGATCTTATCCGGCATGCGCCGCTTGACTTTCCCGGCTACTGAACCACTACATCCTTCTCCACGACCTCTGTGGCGTTCACCAGGCGCATGTCGATCGGCAATCCACCCACGCTCGAGGCAACGCCCTTGGTGATCGTTTCAAAGTCCGTCACCATGGCAGCGTTGTTCCACACCCCATCCTGGACTACGTATGAAACCACTGTGCCGGTGGCTCCCTTGCTCAACAGCACCGTCACACCGCGATCCTGGAAGTATCCAGCTTGTTTCAGCGCATTGCCCAACGCTGTGGCCTGGTCCTGCGTGGCCTCGCCGGAGTAGATCACCTCGTCCTTGGTTCCGATCGTCACCGTGGAGCTGGCATTTGCCGGCGTGGAACTCGTATCTGTCTGCGCGGTGATCGTCTCGTTCTTTTCCATTTGTTGCGTCGTGCTCAACAGCAGCATCTTGATCGGCAATCCGCCGACCGCTGGAGCGACATCACGCACCAGGCCCTCAAAGCCAGTCACCGCGCTCGCGTCGTTCCACACGCCATCGCTTACAACGAATGCGATCGCCGTACCGTCGGCGTGCTTGCCCAGGAACACATCTGCGCCCTTGCCCGAAAAGTAATCGAGCGATTGCAATTTTTGCCCCAGCGCCTGCGCATCGGCCTGCGTGGCCGTGCCCTCGTAAACCACCGTGTCGTTGCCGAATGCCACGCTGCCCACGGTCGAAGTTTTTTCCACGGTCTTGTCGGTGTTCACAAGCTGCACATTAAGAGGCAGCCCGCCCACCGACGACGCCACTTCGCGCGTAACCTCGTCGAACTTTGCAACAATCCCCGCCTGGTTCCAGGTACCGTCCTTTACCACGTAGGAAATCGTGGTGCCGCTGCTCTCCTTATCGAGAAGCACGGTCACCCCCTGGTCCGTGAAGTATCCGTCGCTCTTCAGTGCGTTCCCCAGCGCCGTGGCCTGGTCCTTGGTGGCCGTACCGGAGTAGATGACCTGGTCCTTGGTTCCAATCGTCACCGTGTGGGCTTTCTCATAGAAGTAATAGGCAGCGGAACCCAATGCAACAAGAGCGACCACAATCCTAACGACGTTGCGAAGGCCCGCACTTTTAGGAGCCGCAGGCGCCATCGGTGGATACGCTGCATACCCAGGTGGAGGCGGCGGATACCCTGGCGGCATCGGCGGAGGCGCATATTGCGCCGACGCCGGCGGCGGATAAACCGCTGGCGCTGACTGAGCCAAATATTGTGGCGGCACAGGCGCCGGCGGCGGAACGGCTTGCGGCGCTGGGGCCGCTGCGACCGGAGGAACGGTTTGCGCGTCACCGGAAGCTGGCAAAGTTGCTCCGCAATTCTTGCAAAATTTGCTATCCGGAAGGGACTGTGTGCCACAAGAAGGGCAAAACATTGCGATTCTCCTATCCTGAAATGGGTGTCCAGCGGGGGTCTCTGCAAAATATCATTCCCCATCGGCAATGTAAAGCCGTTCCCATTCGGATGAAGAAACTTGCGAAGGCAATGATCTGTGTTCAGCCCAGCAGGCTCACCTTCACGTCGAGCGACGCAAAATCCACGGTCCCCAGGCCGCGCGCCGCCGCCATCGCCAGATACGGCAACTTCTCCGCGTCCAGATTCCAGTACGCCTTGGCCACATACGCGTCGATCGCCACCGGATCGGTGCCCGCCACCAGCGTCTTCTTCAGCGCCACGTCCTCGGGATTTCCGCCCGTCGGCCCGTTGCGCACCAGCACGCGGTAGCAGTCCAGGAATGTGAGCGTGGGCAACATGAAATTCGCCAGATCCGCCAGGCTCTGGTGAATCTGCTGGTGCAGCCGGTTGCGCTCCCCGCCCAGAATCCCGTACCAGTTCTTCATGCCCAGCGTTGCGCCCGTCAACGCGTGATGTTTCGCGATGGGCAGGTTGATCACCTTGTCCGCTTCGAGAAACGGCGCGAACACGGGCCAACTTTTCAGCACCACCCCGCCCATGTCGACCTCACGGAAGCGATCGGGATCGGGCAAAATCACCTCTGCGCCCTCGGCTCGCGCCGCAGCCTGGATCCCTGAGCGATGAAAGCAACGCTGCGGATCGTTGCAGCTCACGTCGGTCACGATCACGCGCTTCGCCCCCGCCTGCCAGCACTGCCGGACAACTTCCGCAACCAGGTCGGGATTGGTATTCGCCGCCTGCTCCGGCGTGCGATCCCAGGCAATGTTCGGTTTCAGCACCACCACGTCCTGCTTGCGGATGAACCGGCCCATGCCGCCAAGGTTCGCAATCGCCTGCGCGGCCAGCGCCCGTGGCTCGCCGCCTTGAATAACCGTCATCTGCGGCCACGCCGCATCGGCAGCCACGCGATGATCGCGCCGCGCCTGCTCGGCCTGTTCCGCAACAGGACGGCTGCTGCGCTCGCTCAGCCAAACGCCCAGGCCCGCCGCGCCCGCCGCCACGCCGCCCACGCGCAGCAGTTGCAGCATGGCTTCGCGCCGCGTCATGCCCGGCCCGTGCTTCTCCGCGCCTGCGTCGAGCTTTACGATTCTTTCGTCTTCAACCGCCATGCCGATTCCTCATCACACTTCCACAAGCCGGATGCGCCCCGGATCATTCGTCCCCAGCCGATGCGCCGCATCCGCCGCCGTGCGAATGTAATCGGGCCTGCGTCCCGATACCTCGAGCGTTGGCGCTCCCGCTTCCGCGCGCTTGCGTTCGATCATCTGCCACGCCGTCTGATCCAGCGCCACGCGGTCCTCGCCCACCACCAGCGCGTTCGGATACCATAGCCGCTCCGGATGGAACCCCGGTCCGCCATCGTACACCGACGAAATCGCATCGCCGATTGTGAACCACACCTTCTCGCGCACCGCCGGAATCGCATTCACATCGGCCACGCCGGGATTGCAGTGGTTGCCGTGCAGCACGAACGGCTTGTCCACCACCCCATACATGTTTTTCATCGAGAACGTAATGCCCGCCATCTCGTGGTCTTTGAGAATGGGCAGGTTGATCACCATCGCGCACTCGCGCGTCAGAATCTTTGCCAGGCGAACCTGCACTGGGCCGCATTCCACCGGCGCATCTTCATAGCCGCCCACGTCGTTGCCGTAGCAGCGCACGCGGCTGGCATCGGTGTTCACCGTCATGCCGCATGCCGCGAGGCTGCGCGCATCGCGCTCCCACACCAGAATGTTTCCCGCACGCACGCCGGCCTGTTGCAGGCGTTCGGTAATCGCCAGGGTCAGCGCCGCATGCGTCGAAATCCCGCGTCCGCCCAGCCCGTTCACCTTCAGTCCAATGGTTTTGCCCGCAAGAATGCTGGCGGGAATGATGCTCTTCCACGCATCCACCGGTTTCTGTCGTCCGGTGTAGGCGGCCATCGCCCTGTCCAGCAGATTCAGCACCCGCTGCTCGCCGGGTTGCGCTCCTGCGCCATGCAGCGAAGCATCGCGCGCAATCACCACTTTCGATTTGCCCGCCGTTGTGCCGGCAAATGCCAGCCTGTCCACAGCAGCCGACGAACCCAGCAGAACCGCTCCCGTCGCTGCCTCTTTCAAAAACTCCCTGCGGCTTTTCATCGTTCCCCTTGCCTTCGTTCTCGCAACCGGTCGGGTGCCCCCGGTCCCTCGCATTTGGGGACCGGGGAACGATCCCCAAACTTCCCTAACTGCCTTCGTTCATCCTGCGCTGCCCAAACACGTGATCCTCAAAACCCAGCACATACCACATCCCGCGTCCGGAAAACTTCCCCGTAAACACTCGCACCACGCATCGCTTGCAAAGTTTCACCACGTCGGCAATCGCCGTAAAAAATCCCTCGCGCTAACGTCCCGCATGCAATACCGCGACTCCATTGGCCAGCAAAACATTCGCCATCTCCCGCACATCCGGCACATACACATGCGTAGGATCGTCAGAAAACTGCAGCGTCTCGTCCTCCGAATGCGGCAGCGACAAACTGCGCAACGAAGGAAACGCAATCCACATGTATCCGCCAGGCTTGAGCTTGGCGCACAGCGCCGCCACCACCGGCGTTGGATCGCGCATGTGCTCTACCACGTGATTCAGAATCACCAAGTCGTAACTGGCTTCGGGAATCGCGTCGTAGCACGATCCGTCCGCGCCCAGCGGAAAGAACGCGTCCATCGCCGCCACGTCTGCGTTGCTCAACTTGTACCGCTGGATGTCCGCGCCTGCGTAGTGGCAGCCGGGAAACCAGCGCTTCGTCACCGTGGGCGACCCGTTGCCGCAGCCGATGTCGAGAATGCGCGGTGCAGGCGCAGTCAGCCGCGCGCGCACCATGCGGAATTTCATCGGACAATGCGCCATGGGCCTCTACCACTCCAATCCGTTTGTACCGCCGGTCTTCAGGCCGCTTGTAGCGCCGGTCTCCAGACCGGCTGTAGTGCGGGTCTCCTGACCCGCGCTCGTCCGGGGCCATTACGCAATCACTTAGCCAGACCGCTACAGCCTGGCTTCCACGCCGTGCGCCAGCGCCAGTAACGCTCGCTCGGTGCCCGGTGTCGCGTCATAAGCCACAATGCGCACCAGGTACGGGCCCTTGCGGAAGATCACGCTCTGCGCGTACGCCAGCCCGGCGTCTCCCACTTGTACGGTTTTGGCACCGCTCGAATCTCCCGCCTCCAGAACCTTGCGCGCCCCCGCGGAATCTCCCATAGTGTAAACGTCCACCACCGCGTCCAACTGGTTCTGGTACTTGTAGTCGGACGTCGAGGTGGAAACCACGCCGGCCGCGATGTATTGCTCGGCGTCGCCGTCAATGTACTGCCAAAGGTCCTTGGCCTCATAGACGCGCGTGTCGCTCGATTTCTCCCACCCCGCCACTGCACTCGACGGCGGCATCGGGTCGACAGCTTTCTTCTTGCATCCCACGCTCACGGCCAGTGCCGCAATCGCAATCAACGCAATCCCTGACTTCCATCTTTCTGGCCCAAACATGCTTTTATCGGTCTCCTTCACTTGCGAGTTAGCAGAATCTGGCTGCTGGGGGAGCGGCTTTCGCCAATGCTTGTCACGTACACGGCAGGATGTTCTTGCAGCGGGCAGGCGTATTCGCAGGCGCCGCAACCCACGCACCGGCTGGGATCCACGCGCGGCTGCTGCAGCGTTTTCGTCTTGCCTGCCGCATCCACCACCTCGGCCTCTTCTACATAAATCGCCTTGGGCGACACCGGGCACCACTCCTCGCACACAATGCAATCTGTGGCCATGGCCCATGGCAGGCAGCGCCCGCGATCGTAAAATGCGGTGCCCAATCGGATCGGCTGATTCTGCGCCGCGCCCACGCCCTCCACCCAGCCTTTTTCCTTGGGCGTAATCTGCCAGATGGCGCCGGTCGGGCAAACCTCCGAGCAAAGCACGCAACTCGGTTCGCAGTAACCGATGCGCGGCACCAGAGTCGGCGTCCAAAGCCCTTCCAGGCCGGCTTCGACGAGCGCCGGTTGCAGCGCATTATTGGGGCACACCTTCATGCATTCCCCGCAGCGGATGCAGCGCCCCAGAAAATCCGGCTCATCGAGCGCGCCGGGCGGCCGCAGCAGGCGTTCGTTGCGGCTCTTGCCCAGGCCGGTATTCGCGCGCATCAACGGCACTGCGGCCGCGCCCGCCACCAGACCTGTAAGCGTCCGCCGCCGCCCCAGGTCGGGCGACGTCACTTCTTTTTCTTTTCTGAAAAAGCGGAACGCGAGCGCATGATCGGGGCAGCTGCCCACGCAGTTCATGCACATCAGGCACTCTGATTTGCGCCAAGGCGCACTGCCGATGGGATCGTCGCCGCCCTGGCAGTCGAGCAGGCAGCGGTTGCAGTTGTTGCACGCTTCCGCATCCTTATGAAGTCCCAGTACCGACCACCGCGACATCGCGCCCAGCAGCGCCCCCAGCGGACAAATCGAGCGGCACCAGAAGCGCGTGACGCGCAGACTCATTGCCAGAATCGCGAGAAACAAAACACCCAGGAAAAGCCCCTGCGTAAAGTGCGCTTGCCGGAACTCCAGCAGAAACGCGCCTAGCACCGCGTGAATCAACCCGCCGGTGGCTTTGATGGCGGCAATGTGACTCGTCTCCAGCGGCGTCAGCGCCGCGCGCATCACGTAGTTGAATGCCGGCAACAAAGACAGCCCGATTGACCGCACCAACAAACTGAATGGATCAATCCAGCCAATCACCATCGACCCGAACGCCGCGGCCACCAGGCCCGCCAGGAGCACCACATATTTGACCGTCTGCCAGCGTTTGTAACGATTCGCTTCGATGCGCTGCTTGCCGCGCTTCGACTCCGACGGCATGTCGCCCACAAAGTGCTGCAACGTGCCCATGGGGCAAATCCAGCCGCAGAAAAAGCGGCCGAAAAATATCGTGGGCGCCAGGATGATCAAGCTCCATAGCAGGCCGCGATAGAGCGCGTGGCTCGCCAGCGCATTGGTCAGCGCCACCAGCGGATCCCACTCAAAGAACAGGCGCACCGGCCCGCGCAGGTGAATATCGCTGGTCGTCCCCGGCATGGCGCGCAGCGCGGTAAACACCAGCAGCATAAGGAATAGCAGAAGAAAGAAGATCTGCGAAATCCTGCGCCACAACTGCCATCGGGAACCCGTCACTCATTCCTCCGCACGCCGCCCGTGGAATTGAGCCTAGGCCGCAATCATCAAGGTTCAGGGGAGGGTCGAACAGTGATCAGGGTCACGTACAGGGGAAAGGAGCGCAGGCGGCAAACTTGGTTTTCGCAGGCAGCTGAGGCAGCCCTGCCGGCAGAATGCTCATCCTAAAGAGTGCAAGTTTATACAGACTTCCCTGGCCGCTGAGTGCAGACTGGTGCCTCGGGCTGCGTTGACGAGAAACACAGCGAAAGAGGATCGATCATGTTCAATTCAGGTTCACTGGTTCGCACGGGGCGGATGCCGCTTCTGCTTTTGGTGCTGGTAGCGGGCATTCTTTCGGGATGCGAATCTAAGCAGCAAAAGGCGCTGGATCAGGCCAAGGCGCAGGCGGCTAAAACCGGCCAGGCGCAGCAGGTGGTTTCAGTCGACAAAACCGGGACCACGACGACGACAGTGGTGCAGCCTCCCGCGGCCGGGCAGACAAGCGAAGTGATCACGACGACGCAGACACCGCCCGCGGCTGGGGTGCCGGTTCCAGCGCCTTCGGGACCGACGGTCTCCGCGGTGCCGCAACCGGTCAACGTGACCATTTCGGCGGGCACCATGCTGACCATCCGGGTCGATCAGCGCATCAGCGTAAAAACCAGCCGCGCGGGAGACGCGTTTACCGGCGAGTTGGTGGAACCGGTGCTCGCCCCCGACAACAGTGTGCTGCTGCCGAAGGGTACGTTGGTGGGTGGCGTGGTGGATGTGTCGCATCGGCGCGGACATTTCAAAGGCAGATCGCTGCTGGAGTTGAGTTTGACTTCGCTCACGTTGAATGGGACGCAGTATCCGCTGACCACGCGGGACCTTGCGGAAAGCAAGAGGGGCAAGGGAAGACGTTCGGCGGCCTTGATCGGCGGAGGCGCAGGGCTGGGAATGATCGTGGGCGGCGTGGCCAGCGGCGGGGTTGGGCTGGTGGTAGGCGGCCTGGTGGGTGGCGGCGGCGGAACCGCCCTCGCGGGATTAACGGGCAACCGCGATCTCGACATACCGGCGGAGTCGGTGGTGCGCTTCAAGCTGGCAGACGACCTGGTGGTGCAGTTGGCACAGTAGCGCGAACAGGTTCTTGAGTTTGCTTGAAGCAATTCCAGGATGGCTGTACCCATTACCTCCGTGCCCCATCCTCTTCGCGCTTTTTGCGAAAAGGGTGGGAAAGCAAAAAGGTCGGGTATACCAATCCTGGAGCCGGCTTGGAAGCGGGCGGTGAGCCCGCACATTTACAGATGATTGATGAGTGAAGCAATGCAGGCCGCGCCGAATCCGTTATCTATATTGACTACGGAGACGTTGGGCGCGCAGGTGTTCAACATGCCCAGCAGCGCCGCGATCCCGCCCAGCGACGCGCCATAGCCCACGCTGGTGGGAACCGCGATCACCGGCGCGTTCACCAGGCCGCCGACCACGGTGGGCAATGCGCCTTCCATGCCCGCGCACACCACAAGCACGCGCGCCGATTGCAGCGTGTGCTGCTGCGCCAGCAGCCGATGAATGCCCGCCACGCCCACGTCGGCCACCAGTTCCACTGTGTTACCCATCAGCCGCGCCGTCACCACGGCCTCTTCGGCCACAGGCAGGTCGCTGGTCCCGGCGCAAATTACGCCCACGGTTCCCTTGCCCGCGGGCGCCTCGGTCTGCTTGAGCGTAATGGCACGCGCCGCTTCGTGGAATTCCGCGCGCGGCCCCGGATCGTGGGCCTCGGCTGCCCGCACCGCTGCAAACACTTCGCGCGACGCGCGCGTGGCCAGCACGTTGCCGCCCGCCCTTGCCATGCGCGCAAAAATCGCCGCCACCTGCGCCGGCGTCTTTCTTTCAGAAAAGATCACCTCCGGCATGCCGGTGCGCAACGCCCGGTGATGGTCCACCTTGGCGAATCCCAAGTCTTCAAAAGGCAAATTGCGCAGCCGCTCCAGCGCGTCGCCCACACTGGTCGATCCCGCATGCACTTCGTTCAACAGCGCTTCAATTTGCTTGCGATCCATCAGCAGCCTTTCTTCTTCATGGCCAATCCCGATCCCGCCCAGGCCCGCATCGCCTCCTGCATCACTTGCTTCAGCGGAACCTTGTTCGCGCGCGCCAGATTGCGGCAAACCTCGTACTCCGGCGAAGCATTCGCCACCTCGCCCGAAGTCCACCGGGCAATCTTAATCCGCACCTTGCCCCACTCCGTTTCCACATCGGCGAACTCGCGGTCCAAAGCCATTTTATTTTCGAGGCGCCAGCGCAAGCCGATCGACGTGGTCTCGCGCAGCAGCAGATCGCGCAGCGCCGGCGATTTCTCGGGGCTCGACAGCACGGTCATCTGCACACCCGTGCGTCCCTTTTTCATCTGCACCGCCGCGCGGTACACATCCCACGCGCCCGCCTCCAGCAGCAACTCGCTCACGTAGGCCAGCAACTGCGGCGTGGAGTCGTCAATCACCGCCTCAATCACCGCGATCGGCTCCGCGCCCGCCGCCTCGCCCGCTTCGCCCACCAGCAGCCGCAGCAGGTTCGGCTCGCCCGGCGTGTCGCGCCCTCCGGCTCCATAGCCGCGCGCCGCCACGCGCATCGCAGGCAGCGGGCCATACGTAACATCGAGCATGCGCAACAGAGCTGCGCCCGTCGGCGTCACCCGCTCCATCGGCGACCCGGCCGCGTACACCGGCGCATCGCCCAGCAGCGACAACGTGGCCGGCGCGGGCACCGGCAGCGTGCCGTGCTGGCACTTCACCGTCCCGCTGCCCACGTTCAACGGCGACGACATCCAGCGATCGACACCCAGCGCCTCGCATCCTGCCGCCGCGCACACGATGTCAACGATCGTGTCCACCGCGCCCACTTCGTGAAAATGCACCTTCTCGATCGGAATAGAGTGAATCGCCGCCTCTGCTTCGCCCAGCAATTGAAATGCGCGCGCCGCGCGCTGCTTCACCGTCTCCTTCAGCGGCGCACCCTGAATGATCGCGAGAATCGTCGACAACGATCGATGCGCGTGCTCGTGGCCGGAATGCGCCGGCTCCGCCTCATGCGAGTGGTGCCCGTGTGCGAGATGCTCGTGATCGTGGGATTCGTGCGAGTATGCGTGTGAGTGCGAGTCCTCGCACTTGCCTTCTGATCTCTGATCTCTGATCTCTGATCCCTCGTCAGTCACCACGTCAATCTTGATCCCCGCCAGTCCGCCACGGTCCACTTTGCGCATCTCCAGGCGCGCGCCCACGCCCAGCGCCGCCGCCGTGCCGGCAAGCACGTCGAAAGGCGCGCCCGCATCCACAAGCGCGCCTAGCAGCATGTCGCCGCTGATCCCGGAAAAGCACTCCAGATACCCGATTCGCATCGCTTTGTGATTCTAAATCGCCGGAGGGATAGGAAGGAAAATATCGGCCTGGGCTGGGGATTTTTCCGCTGACTTGCTGACTCGCCAACTCGCTGACTTGCTGATCGCGCTACGCGCCCTTCCGCATCAGCACTTCCGCGGGCAGAACCGCATTCATTGACCCCGATCGAAAGCCGGAGCAATCCAGCGTCACGTACTTGAACCCCGCCTGCTTCAGCGCCGCCGTAATCGCATCCATCATCTCCATGGTCAGCGCGCGCGGCAGTTCCTCGCGCGCAATCTCCACGCGGGCCAGCTCGCCGTGGTGCCGCACGCGCAGTTCGCGGAAGCCCAGTTGCCGCAGGCTCTCCTCGCCGCGTTCCACTTGTTCCAGCACCTCGCGCGTCACCGTGCGTCCGTATTCCACGCGTGACGAAAGGCACGGCGCCGCCGGACGGTCCCACACCGCATAGCCTGCCACCTTTGCCAGCGTCCGCACTTCCAGCTTGGTCAATCCCGCATCCGCCAGCGGCGCCAGCACCGCGTGTTGTTCCGCCGCGCGCTGCCCGGGCCGGAAGTCCCGCGTGTCGTCGGCATTCATCCCGTAGGCGATGTGCGCGAACCCCAGCTTTGCGCCCAGCTTTTCCATTACCCGAAACAGTTCGTCCTTGCAGTGGAAGCAGCGGTTGGCGTCGTTGCGCGCGTACTCCGGCCGCTCGAGTTCTTCTGTGGCAATCACTTCCAGCGGCATCGCCAGCGCTTGCGCAAAAGCGCACGCCTGCTCCATGTCGCGCCGCGCCAATGACGGCGAATCGGCCAGCACCGCCAGCATCCGGGAGCCCAGCACGCGATGCGCCGTGGCCGCGAGAAACGCCGAATCCACGCCCCCCGAGTAAGCCACCATCACGCTTCCCCGTTCCCTGAGCCGCGCTTCAAGCGCGCGCAGCTTGGCTGCCGTGTCTGCTGGTTCCCAGCCGGGGCCCCCGGCGGGCGATTCTTGCTCGCTGGGGTGGCTTGCTCCCTCGCTCCCTCGCTCCCGGGTTTTCGCGCTCGCCGCCATGCCTCCGATTATAGGGTAGCGCCGGTCTCCAGACCGGCTGTACCGGCGGCGTCCACGCCGCCGGATTTTGCAACTGAACAGGTCTCACGGGCGCGGGCCCGAAGGCCCGCACGACATCTGGTCTCCAGGCTCTCCCTCTTTCCGATTGACCCTCCCCGCCCGCGGGCAATAGCTTGGAAGAGAACGATTGCGCGTAAATCGCCGTCGTTCGTTCGAGGAGGTTGGATGCAGTCGAGGTCTCTTTCCCCGCTTTGGATTTTTTCCTGGCTTTGGATGGCCTGTCTCGGTGTGAGCCTGGCCATTTCCGGCGCCCGCGCCCAGGATCTGAAAAGTTTTGAGCAGCGCACCACCGTCAAGGTGCTTCCCAACGGGCTCACCCTCATCGTTTGCGAGCGCCATGAGGCGCCGGTCTTCAGTTACACCACCTTCATCGATGCCGGCGACGTCGACGATCCCTCCGGCGAGAGCGGCCTCGCGCACATGTTCGAGCACCTGGCCTTCAAGGGAACCACGCAGATCGGAACCAAAGATTACGCGGCCGAAAAAGTCGCCCTCGAAAAAGTGGAAGCCGCCAACGACGCCTACGAGGCCGAATACCTGAAGCCCATCGGCCGCAGCGAGGAAAAGCTGAAGGCGCTGCATCAGGCCTTTCTCGATGCCCAGGCCGAGGCCGAAAAATACGTCATCCCCAACCAGTTCACTGAGGTTGCTGAAGAGAACGGCGCCGACGGTCTGAACGCTGAAACTGGCCTCGACGACACGCAATTCTTCTGGTCGATGCCGGAAAATCGCCTCGAGCTGTGGGCGTGGATGGAGTCGAGCCGTCTGGCCGATACCGTGCCCCGCGAGTTCTACAAGGAGCGTGATGTGGTGCTGGAAGAGCGGCGCATGCGCGTCGACTCCGATCCCATCGGGCGGCTTGTGGAGCAGTTTGTCGCCACGGCCTATGTGGCCCACAACTACGGCCGCAGTGAGATCGGCTGGCCCAGCGAAGTCAGCCAGATTAACGCCACCGAGGCCATGGCCTTCCACAAAAAGTATTACGTCGGCGGCGACGTCGTGGTCGCCATTGTGGGCGATGTGGACGCCAAAACCGCGATGCCCATGCTGGAAAAATATTTCAGCCGCGTGCCCGGCGGGCCCAAGCCGGAAGAGATGACCACCGTCGAGCCGCGGCAGTTTGCTGAGAAGTCCGTCATCATCCGCGAGCAGACGCAGCCCTTCTATATTGAGGGCTATCACAGGCCCAGCTATCGCGATCCCGACGACGCCGTCTACGACGCCATCAGCGACATCATGTCGAACGGCCGCGTCTCGCGCCTCTATCGCAGCCTGGTGGAGCAGCAGCAGATCGCGGCCGAGGCCGCGGGTTTCAGCCCCCTCCCCGATGACAAATACCCGAGCCTCTTCGCGTTTTATGCCGTCCCCCTCCCCGGCCACACGCCGGCCGAGATGCGCGACGCTATCCACAAGGAAATCGACAAGCTCAAAACCACCGACGTCACCGATGCGGAGCTCGCGATGTACAAGACCCGCACCCGCGCCGATCTGCTCCGCGGCCTGGCCGACAACCAGGGACTCGCCACCTCCCTGGCCGAGTACCAGACCCGTTACGGCGATTGGCGGCAGCTTTTCCTCCAACTCGACGAAGTCGACAAGGTGACCAAGGCCGACATCCGCCGCGTAGCCAACAAAGTATTCTTGGAATCCAACCGCACCAGCGCCGAAATCGACACCGAACCCCCGCCGGATGAAAAGAAACCCGCGGACGCAAAGAAGGATGGAGGCGCGCAATGATAACGACAGGGAACAAGGGAACAAGGGAGCAAGGGAACAAGAAAACAGGAGTTAGGGAACAGGAACCAATGATTAGTGATCAGTGGTTACTAATTAGCGATCAATGGTCAGTAATTAGTGAAAAGTTTGATGTCCAACTCGCTGCCCGCGCCGGAGGCGCAAAGGTTGTTAGCCCCGCGCTTCAGCGTGGGGTGAATCACGCAAATCAGTCGCCGGAGTCCCGTAGGGACGGTGCTTCAATTTTGTGTCGGGCACTCTTCGCCGCAGCTCTGGCTCTTCTTCCATGTGCGCTCCCCGCCCAGCAATCCAAGCCCTGGGAGCAAATCCCCATTCCCACGCTGCACGAATTTCATCCTCAGCAGCCCAAACGCATCGAGCTCAAAAACGGCATCGTGATCTTCCTTCAGGAAGATCACGAGCTCCCCTTCGTCTCCGGTAGTGTGCTCATTCCCGGCGGCGCGCGCGACGTCGATCCCTCCAAGGCCGGCCTCATCGGCCTCTATCAGCAGGCGTGGCGCACCAGCGGATCCGTGAAGATGGACGGCGACGCCATGGATGATCTGCTCGAAGCCAAAGCCGCGCACATTGAAACCGAAGGCGACGACGACTCCACCGCGCTCTCCTGGGATTCGCTCAAAAGCGATGCCGGGCAGGTGTTTTCCCTCGCCATGGATCTCCTCTTCCATCCCAAATTCAGTGCGGAGAAACTGCACTTGGCGCAGCAGCAGGAGGACACCGGCATCGTGCGCCGCAACGACGACGAAGACGGAATTGCCGAGCGCGAAGCCGCCAAGCTGGTCTACGGCGCGAACAGTCCGTACACGCGCCAGCCCGAGCTCGCCACCATCTCCAAAATCACTCTTGCCGATCTTCAGGCCTGGCACGATCGCACCCTCAAAGGCAAGCTGATCATCGGCATCAGCGGCGACTTCGATGCCGCCGCCATGGAAGCCAAAGTCCGCGCCGTCTTCGAGCCCCTGCCGCCCGTCACTCCCTTGCCGCCGCGTCACGATGCGTTCGCCGGACCCAAGCCCGGCGCATATTTCATCGACAAGGAAGACGTGAATCAATCCAACGTGCAGATCGTGGCTCTCGGCATCGATCGTCACAACCCCGATGTGCCCGCCATCGTCATCATGGACGAAATTCTCAGCGGCGGATTTGGCAGCCGGCTCTTTCAAAAAGTGCGCACCCAGTTGGCTCTGGCTTACGCAGTGGGCGGCGGCTTCGATCTGCCCTACGACCACCCCGGAACCTTCCGCGTTGAAGTGCTCACCAAGAGCGTTTCTACTGTGGACGCAACCAAGGCCGCTGAAGCCGAGATTGCTGGCCTCAACACAAAGCCGTTCACCCAAGCCGAGCTGCAGCGCGCCAAGGACGACATACTCAACTCGTTCCTTTTCCGCTACGATACGCGCGACAAAATCCTCGCCGAGCGCGAGAGGCTCGAGTTCTACGGCTATCCGGCCGATTATCTCGAAACCTATCGCGCCGCCCTTGAAAAAGTCACGCTCGAAGACGTAACCGCGGTCGCCAAAAAGTACATTCACCCTGAAAAACTTGCCGTGCTCGTGGTCGGCAACAGCACTGAGATCAAACCCCCGGTCGACGCTCTCGGCATGGGCGCGCCCCAGGTCATCGACATCACGATCCCGGGCGCCCCCGGTCCGCACGGAGCGCCGGGCCCGGACCAGTAAGTGTAGCGCCGGTCCAATGTAGCGCCGGTCTCCACAGGCTGCGGAAAAACTCGACTCAGGGGCTTTGTAACAAGGGCACGGCTTCAGCCGGGCCGATAAAGTCCGCAGAATGAGTCGGGCTTCAGCCCCTGCCAATCTCTCCCTTGCCGAATTCGCTCTTTCTCCGGATTTTTTCCGCAGCCTGTCCAGACCGGGGCCCCCGGCGAGCGAATCGTGCTCGCTGGGGTGGTAGATTGGCTGTAGTGCGGGTCTCCAGACCCGCACACGGTCCGCAAGGAGCACCGGGCGAGAAGCAATAACCGAACTGCAAGAGATGGTGCGATGAAGACACAACAACTGATCGCCGCCGGAGTCAAAATCGACCGCCCCGAAACCTGTGTGATCGATCCTGAAGTCGAGGTCGGCGCGGAAACCGTCATCGAGCCCTACGTGCAACTTCTCGGCCGCACGCGCGTAGGCTCGGGTTGCCGCATCCGGTCTTTCTCCGTAATTGAAAACTGCACACTCGGCAACGGCGTTCTCATCCGCCAACATTGTGTGCTTGAAGACTCCACCATCGCCGATGGCGCGCAGATCGGCCCCTTCGCGCACCTCAGGCCCGGCAGCGAGATCGGCGAGAACGCGCACGTGGGCAACTTTGTCGAAACCAAAAAGGCGCGGCTCGGCAAAGGCGCCAAGGCCAACCACCTCACCTATCTCGGCGACGCGGAGATCGGCGAAGGCACGAACATCGGCGCGGGAACCATCACCTGCAATTACGACGGCGTGAACAAAACCAAGACCACCATCGGCAAGAACGCATTCATCGGCAGCGACTCCACGCTCGTCGCGCCCGTCACCGTCGGCGACGGCGCATACATCGGCGCAGGCTCCTGCATCACCAAAGACGTCCCCGCCGACGCGCTCGCGGTCAGCCGCGCCAAGCAGGCCAACATCGAAGGCTGGGCCGCCTCGCGCCGTGCCCGGCGCCCGCCGAAAAAATCATGACCCCACGCAGATCTTTCCGTGCCCCATCCATCGCGCGGCTTCTTCGCGCGATGGGTGGGAACGCAAACACTTTCCTCCCGATCGTCTTCACGCTTTTCCTTTCCGTCTCCGCCCCGGCCCAGCCCAACCGGCTCGTCGCGCAAAAAATCGCCGACGGCGTCTGGTTTCTCCCCGGCGACGCTTCCAAAGGCTATTGCAACAACATCGTCATCGAAATGCAGGACTACCTCATCGTGGTCGACGCCAATTATCCCGGCCGCGCGCGCGAACTCGTCAGCCAAATCTCCCAGCTATCGCCCAAGCCGGTGCGCTTCGTCTTCGATACCCACGCGCACCGCGATCACGCCTACGGCAACATTGTGTGGACCGAGGCCGGCGCCACCACTTTCGCCTACCAGGGCGTCGCCGACGAGATGGATCGCTACGAACCCAAACGCTGGCTCGCGACCGCGAAAGAACGCGACGACGTTCGTTCCCTCAACCTCACCGATGCTCCCCGCCCTCAGCTCCTCTTCCGCCAAAGCCCCTTCATCCTCAAAGACTCCACCCGCGAGGTCCGCTTCTACTTTCTCGGCTGGGCGCACACCCGCGGCGACGGCTTTGTCTGGCTCCCCAAAGAGCGCATCCTGTGCACCGGCGACGCCGCCGTCAACGGCCCGCACAACAAACTCTGGGATGCGAACATTGAGAACTGGCCGCGCGTCCTCGCTGCTGCTCTCGCCTTCCAGCCCCTGTATGTTTTGCCTGGTCACGGAGACGCGGGCGGCCCTGAAATTCTCTCCGGCCAGCAGACGTTTCTTCAGGACCTTTTCGTCGCGGTCAAGCAGCAGGTCGACGCCGGCAAATCTCTCGCGCAAATCGCCCCCGTTCTCCCCGCGCACGATCGCAACTGGATTCCCAACGACCTCAGCACCGATGTTGCCATCATTTACGCGGAAATCACCCAGCACCAGCCCGCCGGCGCTCTTCCTCATGAATGGAAGTGACGCAGTAGATACCCGTCTACGCAGGTTACGTTGGGCACATTGAGCACGCGTTGCGGAAATGGTAACCTCTGGTAAGCAGAAAGACCTGGAATGCCGCTCCCCCTTGCACCCATGGCATTGTCCGGGCGTACGTTTCATCGTGGTTCTATGCCGACCTTCAGGCCAGTCTTAGCTGTTTTCGCCAAAAGATGTCTCTCATAGGATGCGCAACTGCGTCGGCCTCTGCTTTCCGGCTCAGCATTTCCTGGAACATCGGGAGCGTGTCGCGCGTAGGTACAAGGGGACCGCGCAGAACGCCTGCGGCTGATAACGATTTCAGCGGGCCTTTTGTCCGGTAACAGGACACTCATCGCTGCCGGGCTAAAACGCCGGGGTTCAACCAGTCGGTCAGGGGTAAAAGGTGCGCGATAAGGATGGAGGCAGGCGTTTGGGACCCAAGTTGGCAGAGGCAAAGAGGCCGGACCCCGCGGCCGCTTCCAGCGCGGGTCAGGTTGCACGCAAGCCCGTGCGGATTCTTGTGGTTGATGACGAATCCCCTGTGCGCACCATGATCGCTGCCGCGCTCGAACGCCAGGGATACACCCTCGAGCTCGCCGCCGGTGGGCGCGAAGCCCTCCAGGCCCTCGAGCTCAACACCTTCAACCTGGTGCTCACCGACATCGTGATGGAGGATGTCAACGGCATCGCCCTGCTCGAGCGCATTCACGCTCTCCAGCCCAACCTTCCCGTCGTCATGGTCACGGCCGTGCACGACATCAGCGTGGCCATCGATTCCATGCGCCGCGGCGCCTACGACTATCTCCTCAAACCCTTCGAGCGCGAACAACTGCTCTCGACCGTGGAGCGCGCCATCAACCACCGGCGCGCCCTTGAGGAAACTGAGAGCTACCACCAGAGCCTCGAAGAAATGGTCCGCGCCCGCACCGAAATGCTGCGCCACGCTATGGAGGATCTCGAGCATTCCTACGACGTCACCCTCGAGGCGCTCGGCGACGCCCTCGACCTCAAGGACTCTGAAACCGAAGGCCACTCCAAGCGCGTTACTGCCTATGCCATTGCCCTGGCCCGCGCCATGGCCATCCCTCCTGAAGAAATCAAGATCATTGCCCGCGGCGCTTTCCTTCACGACGTCGGCAAAATGGCCATCCCCGACGAGATTCTGCGCAAGCCCGGCAAGCTCTCCGAAAGAGAGCGCGAGCTCATGCGCGAACACTGTGCGCGCGGCTATCAAATGCTGCGCAAGATCCCCTTCCTCACCGGCGCAGCCGAAATCGTCTTTTGCCACCAGGAACATTACGACGGCTCCGGCTATCCCAACGGCCTCCGCGGACGCGAGATCCCCATCGGAGCCCGCATCTTCGCCGTCGCCGACACCCTCGACGCCATTACCAGCGACCGCCCCTATCGTCAGGCCAGCGACTTCGATTCCGCCCGCGAAGAGATTCTGCGCTGCTCCGGAACCCAGTTCGATCCCGCCGTCGTTGAAGTCTTTTTGAAGATTCCCAACGAGCTCTGGCAGGAGCTGCGCTCCGAGATCAGCGGCCAGAACAAGCGCTATTCCACCTTCGACATCGCCAAAACCTCCGGCACGTAACCCATCCCCAACTCGACATCTGTAGCGCCGGACTCCAGTCCGGGGTCCCCGGCAAGCCCGCTTTTGGCTTGCTGGGGTGGGAGACCGGCTGTCGTGCGGGTCTCCTGACCCGCACCCGCGAGCGCTCCGAATCTTCAGAATGCAAACCGACCACGACCGGGGACCCCGGGGCACGTCCTGAAAGTAGCCGAAAGATTCCTCGCATCCTGGGGCCCGGGATCGCATCAGCCTAGGGCGAACGCCTACGCGCCAACCCGCGCCGGAGGCGCAGTGGTTGTTAGCCCCGCTCTTCAGAGTGGGGTATCGAAACCAAACATCGGTCGGGAGTCCGTAGGGACGGTGCCCGGCTGCCGCAAATCCCCCAGTTTGATCTATCCTCTGATAAAGGAGACCCAATCCATGCCGCCACTTTCCCCACATGAAGCTCAAACGCGCCTGGCCGCCCTCTCAGGCTGGAAAATCGAAGCCGGAGAACTGGTAAAAACCTTTACATTCAAGGACTTCGTCGCTTCCCTGCGCTTCGTGAACGGGGTCGGCGAGCTGGCCGAGAAGGCCGGTCACCATCCTGACATCGATATCCGCTACAACCGTGTCCGTCTTGCTCTCATCACCCACGATGCCGGCGGCCTCACCCAGAAAGACTTCGACCTTGCCGTCCAGGCGCAAGAGCGCGCCGACTAGCAAACCCGTCCCATTTCTCACAATGTGGGAAATTGACGTGACAAAAGAGGGGTCGCTATTTTCTCCGTAAATCTGGATTTGCACCGATTTCTCGATCCGGGTGCGCTTTTCTTCGCTCCGGTCGGCGGCAAGGGCTCCCGTGCCGCCCCAGTCCGAGCGCGAATCCCCCCACCTCCGCCGCCCAGAACGCATTGGAAAGCTTCCCGGATTCTCCATCCATCAAGTTGACTTTAAATGGATTTCCCAGGGAACCAGGCAATCCATGACCGCGGACTACGCCCCGTCGGCCGCGTACCAGCCCCCAATCTTCCCCGTTTCGCGGTCTGAAATTGGATGCGCTTTTGAAAAATAGGCCTGCATGACTGCCAAAAATAAATTTTGTATTTTGTATTTGCATTTATCCCGATCTATGCTATCGTGTATTTATTCCGGTTGTGGAGAAGGTTCTCCAAACCGGAAGTAGTTTGCGTCACTGGCCTCCCGGCACGAACAGCTAGACCGTTCGTGCCGTCTTTTTTTTCCCGGGCACTCCCCGCCAACTCCTCCATCCCCAGCCCTTCGGGGAATAGGGAATAGGTGGCATGTCCCCCTATTTCCCCAAGCCGACCTATCGGGATTGATCTCCGATCGCTATGTATTCGCTCCTGGCCTTCATCAGCACCGGAACATTTGCATCTGCATCTTTCCAAAGTTTGAAGAAATCTTCATATGCCGCCTTCGCCTTGGCGTTATCTCCAGACAGCCTGTATGCCCGGCCGAGTTCCAGCCGCGCCAATGCACCTACCGGATCGCTTGCCACTACCGCGCGACGATCGAGAATCTTCTGGAACTCCGATGCCGCTTCCGCACCCCGGCCTTCCGCTAGAAAAGCTTCACCGCGCACGTATACCGGATACATCGCGCCAATGAGCAATCGCGGCACCCCAGTCTGATACGGCGTTGCGCTCTGAAGCTCCTCAACGGCCTTTGCCGCGTCGCCGCGCTGCAATGCAAACATCGCTTTCAGCGTCGGCAGATAGCTGAACTGGACCGTAGTGTCCTCGGGAAAGCGCTTTTGAATGTCATCCGCCAGCGCCTCGGCCTGCGTAAAATCCCCTGACCATGCGAATGCAAACGCCGCTCCATACTCCACTTCGCGATCCCGCGACAGCTTCAGCGCCGCTCCTGCGCGTCGGCGCGCTTCCGCCGCATTCCCATACAGCGCCTCGCGCACGGCAGCGCCTGCCTCCCACAGTCCGGCGCGCTCCTGTTGGTCCGCCTGCTCGCCAGACCGCACTGCACGATCCGTTGCAAGCCGCGCCTCCGCGAGCCGTCCGTAATACGCCAGCGCGAATGATTCCTTGTTCGAAATCCAACCTTCGCCGCCAGTTCGTTGACGGGCCTGCGCCGATGCCTGCTCCATCCCCGCGCGGTCTCCCTTCAGAAAGGCGACATCGTAGGCCAGCATCAGGAACTCATCCCACTCCAGTCCTCGTCCCGCCGCGAGCCGCAATGCATTCCCGGCTTCGTCCAGGTGGTCGAGGTACATGTTGTTTGCCCCGAGGTTGTAATAGGCGATGCCGAAGTCGGGATCGAGTGCGACCGACTTCTGCGCCCAGTTGAGCGCAACATCGTATCGGCCAGCTACCCGATTCACGTATCCCGACAGCATCGTCGTCGGAATCGGATCGCGCGGATAGATCCTGGCCCAGGTCTCGCACGTTTGCCGGGCTTCTTCCATGTTTCCCGTCACCAGCGCCTGGTAATTCGCTGTGATGAAGAACTTCTCGCGGTCGCTCGTCCGTCCACGCAGTTGCCAGGCTCTGCTCAGGCTCTCGGCGGATAGATCGGGCTCATCGACATCCGAATAGATTCGCCCCAGAGCCGCATGCGCCATCGCAAAATTCGGATCGATCTCCACAGCGCGCTTGAAGAACGGCATCGACGCCGTGGCGCCACTCGTGAAGTGGACTTTCCATCCGGTTGTATACGACTCCAGCGCCTCGAGTGACGATGTTGTTGCCTCGGCAAGCGGCGTATTGTGCCGATCGATCGTTTCAAGAGACTCTCCCACGCGGCGTCTGAACCTGCTCGCAACCAGGCTCAGTGCATTCAGCACATTCTCCTTCCGCGTGGCTTGCTCCATCTCGTCATCCAGCGTCTCACCGGTGCTGCAACTCTTCGCGTTCAGACTCACCACGTACTGGCTTCCCAGGCTCGCGATCGAACCCTCCAGCACAACTGCACTTCCCGTCCTGGCGCACACCTGCCGCGCCAGCTCCGGTGTCAGTTTCGCGTCGGCTGACGCCCCCATCAGCTCAAGCGTATGCCGTATCCGTTGATCCGAAACCAGACTCAGATACGGCGACTGCTCCAATTGAATCGCCATGCCCTCCCGCAGCGTGTCATCAAAAACCTTATCGCCCGTTGAATTCGCAAACTCCGCCAGCACAACCGTGTCCTTTGCGCCCAATACCGGCCGATGCGGGAAAAACCGCCATGCGCCGAGAGCGGCTGCAATTACCAGAAACGCAGCCACCGCAGTCGCCAGCTTCAGCGATCTCTTCTCGGTGACCTGTATCTCGACCTTCTGGTGATGCGCAGCGACCAGGCTGAACTCCTGGTCCGCAACCAGCCGCACATTCTCCGCCAGCCGGTAGCCTCTGCCGGGAACGGTCAATATGTACTTGTGGTCCTGCGGGCTCTCACCCAGAGCCTTGCGCAACATGAATATGTTGCGGCTCAGGTTTGCCTCCTCCACAAATGTGTCGGGCCAGACCGCCTTCAGCAGGTCGTCCTTGGTCACAATCTCCTGGCTGTGGCGCACCAGAACCAGCAGAATCTGGAAGTTCTTCGGAGTCAGCGCAACCGCTTCGCCTGCGCGCAGCAAAGTCTCCTTCTCGGCATCCACCCGAAAAGGGCCAAACTCGTAAAACTCTTTGAGCCTCGGGACCTCTGCCAGGGGAACTCCTCCACCGCTGCCTTTGCGCTGTGCAAGCCAATGTAGCACGGAATCCAGCGTAGCCCTAATATTTCTGCATTTTCTCCTCCCACGCAACCCTTATGTCTTCAATACCTTACCGGCCTGCGAGAAGTTGTCAGAAGTTATCAGACAGTTCGCAAGGACTTTCCGCTGATGGCCGGTGCAACCTGCAGTCGTTCCTCTTCGTGGGCCCGGCAGTAAATGAGGACGTAATGACAAAACAGACAAAAATCACTACCGAAACCGATTCCCTCCTGCTGCTCCGTGGTCGCAATGGCACTCGCGCTTACTGCCCTCTTTGCAGCGCCGAATCCGAAATGATCGTGCTCGGAAACCTTCAGGTCGTCTCCAACCTCGACCGCCAGAGCTTCGAGGAGTGGATCAACTCAGGCGAACTGCACCGGCTGCAGGGCGACGAAGGCTCGCCTCTGATCTGTCTCAACTCCCTGCTTGCACGCATACGAAACACCTCAACCATCTAACCCCAACTCAAAAGGAGAAATCTCATGAAAACTCAAATCGCAGCCATCCTCGGGCTGGCCCTGCTTGCCGCAGCCTCAGCTTCCGCCCAAAACACGAAAACCAATCCGATGAAAGTGCCCGTCGCATTTATGGCGGGAGAAAACACCTTCCCTGCCGGCGAATATCGTGTCGAGTTCAATATCGATTCGGGAGCAATCGTGCTGCTCAACTCCGCTGGTCCTGTGGCATCCATGATCACCTTCCGCGACGGCCAGGGGAACGGACAGGACGCTATTGAACTCCGGCTTGTCGGCAACACCTGGATTTTGCAGCGGGTGGCGGTCAACGGTCGCGAGCTGAAGCTGGTCCCCAGCAAGTTCGAAAAGAGGGAGCTGGCCAAACTGAAGCCCACGGGCCGGGAGGCGCTCATCGCATTCAGCGCGCCTGCCCGGTGAGTCTGCCATCGCAATCACCTGACGTGGGAATTGCTGTGAAGCATCTCCCATGTCGGGCGATTGATTCGACCCCTTTTGTCTTACCTGCTGGCCTGGACTGAATGTCAGTTGTTACCAGCAGCCGAAAGCGCACCCAACTCTGAATTCCCAAGGAGATCGAATATGTCACACAGAGCTTTCGCATCCATAGCCGCTGCCAGTCTCTTCATGCTGCTGGCAATGCCATCACCCGTTGCAGCGCAGGACGCTGCCCAATACACAGTGCTCCACACGTTCAAAGGCGCCGACGGGGCGAACCCATACGGCAGCCTTATCAGCGACCAAAACGGCAATCTCTACGGCACCACCATTGGCGGCGGCAACATGACAAACACCGCGTGCCAAAACAATCCGTTCTCCACCGGTTGCGGAGTCGTCTACAAAATCGACCGCGACGGCGCCGAATCCGTCCTGTATCAGTTCAAAGGCGGCACTGACGGCGCTTTTCCCGGCACCGAACTGCTACTCGACAACGCCGGCAATCTCTACGGCACCGCTCGGGGCGGCGGGATCCTGACAGCCGATTCGCCGTGCGGATTTATTTCGGGTTGCGGGGTCGTATTCAAGCTCGATCGCGACGGCGACGAGTCCGTCCTCTACTCCTTTAAAGGTGGATCGGACGGCTACGGTGTCGCTTCTGGTCTGGTTCGCGACCCGGCCGGCAACTTTTACGGCACTACATTGGGGGGCGGAATCTCCAACCCAGCCTGCAACGGAGACGGACCTTCCGGATCCTGCGGCGTCGTCTACAAACTGGACCCTAGAGGCAACCAGACCGTGCTCCACGCCTTCACCGGAGGCTCAGACGGATACGCCCCCTACGGCAGCCTCCTGCTTGACTTGCAGGGAAACCTCTTCGGTGTCGGCGCCAATGGCGGAAACATATCGAGCGCCTTCTGCAACGAGACGGTCTCGGCTCTTGCCGGCGCGCTCGGCTGCGGGACCGTCTTCAAGATCAGTCACGCCGGCAGTTTCTCTGTGATTCACACCTTCGAAGGAAAAGACGGCGGCCCATTTGCCGACGGCTGGCTCACCACAGACCCCTGGGGCAACCTCTACGGCATCACAGGCAATGGCGGCAATGCGGTGAGCAGCGCGAATCTCGGGGACGGAACCATCTTCAAAGTCGACCAAAGCGGTAAAGAATCCGTTCTTTACAACTTCGCCGGAGGCGCAGATGGGTTCACTTCCAACGGCAGCGTCATCTTCGATAGGTTTGGCAATCTCTACGGGGCTGCCTCCTTTGGCGGCAACACCACCGATCCCGCCTGCAGCGCAATCGGCGGCTGCGGCGTGGTCTTTCGCTTCGACCCCCAGGGCCACTACACCGTGCTGCATACTTTCAAAGGCACGGACGGGGCCGACCCCTGGGCCAACCTCTATATGGACCAACACGGAGACATCTACGGCACAACAACCGCCGGAGGAGACCCAACCTGCAACTGCGGCGTAGTCTTCAAAATTACGCCGGAATAAAACCCGGGTGAAAACTAACCTGCAGCCGCCACGAGTCCAGAAAACCTGGCCCCCACCCCTTCGGTGATGCACACTGAACGGGTGGGTGCCTCCCTTGTGTCCTTCTCTTCTTGCACTGTTGCGGGCGGATTCACAATTTATCGCCGCGTTCTACTCCGGGGTAGGTGCTACGAAACGCCGATCCATTCCACGTTGAACGCACCCGCACCCAATCCCTGTCCCTAAAATTTCTTCCCGCCGCTTTGCAGATTATTTCCCCCTCCCGTCGCAGAATGTAAAAAACAGGGAACAGGGATCAGCGGACCGAGGCTGTGGCCCACGAAACGCGATTCACGAACCACGGGCTCTCGGCCCGCAACTCGTTTAGATGAGCGACTTTACGCTAACTCGTTTGCTTTCAGTTGCTTACCTGGACCATCCCCCAATGCGCTAACCCGCCTGGAATGACGACTTTACCTGAAAAGGGCAGGGGGGTAGGGCAGGCACCGATGGACCTAGGGACCAGGGTACAGGGGGCCGTGAACAGTTCCCTACCCTGGCGACAAATGCAAATGCAGGTCCTTCGACTCGGTCACCGTCCACGTGCGGACGGTGACCCGCGCTCAGGATGACCGGGGCCACCCGGCACCTCTCTGATCTCTGACCCCTGATCTCTGTTCCCTGTTCCCTGACCACTGACCACTGACTACTTATTTCGGACTTTGCCGTACTATATGGATAAGGGGACCCGATGAAGCATCCGATGGTAACTCGCTGGGCCTTTGGATTGGCCGTTTTCACCCTCACCGCCGCCAGCTACGCGCAGTGGTCGAACCCCGCCGAAGACGTTCCGGCCTATCACCCCTCGGCCCCGCTCAACCTCAAGTCCATTCCGCCCATCCTGCACGGCGCTCAGCTCACCGGACCCGATTTCCGCTATCACTGGCAGGTGCGCGCCTATCAGTTGGCCGCGCAGGTCCCCGGCGTTATCTACCAGTTGCCCTGCAACTGCCGCTGCGACCGCGCCCTTGGCCACACCAGCCTGCACAGTTGCTACGAAAACACCCACTCCACCCAGTGCTCCACCTGCGCCCAGGAAGGCTTCTACGCCTATTACAAAACCAAGGCCGGCTGGACCCCCGCGCAGATCCGCGCCGGCATCGCCCGCCACGACTACGAGTCCATCGATTTAGACAAACAGTGATGAGTCGTTAGCGATCGATTCCCTGCCAGTACTGGAAGAAGACCGCGCCCAACCCTCCAGCCATCTGTGCCACCATTGGCCCCGGATCGCCGTAGATTTCGAATCCATCCACTTTGCAGATTGGCACCAGCTTGGGCACCCATTGCTGCACGGCCGGGCCCATAAAGTGCGCCTCCATGGCGCGCGCATCCGCATAAGTTTCGACCAGCCGGAACCGCCTGCCATCGGCGCCCGCGAACCACTCGTATCCCAGCGTGCCAGGCTCCCCCGCGCTCACTGCGGTCATCGCCTGTGCAATGCTTTTGAACTCCTCAAGATGCTCGCTGCTCACCACAAAGCCCACCGTCAGCCGAACCACCTGCTTCTCCATTTCCGCCTCCTTCGTCCACGCCGATTCGACCGGCATTCTGTCACGCTAACAGGTGTCTGCCGGTTTGGGATCAAGATTCAGCGTAGAATCATAAGTAGATGCAGCACGAGCCATTCGGCCCGAGCTCGCACCCATCGGCGCTCCTGTTTCATCCAATAGGGAGCGTCGTTCTGTGGGGGCGTCACGGTTTCGACGGGATCGATTGCGGCATGGGAGGCATGTCGGGGTGTGGGCACCCGTAATCGCCTGCAAAACTAAAGTTGCCAACGATAATCTGGCACTTGCTGCTTAATTAAATAAGCAGCCGTCCTCCGCGGCTTTGCCTGTGGGCCGCGAGCGGGCGTCGCACAGCGGGCTGGTGGTTGCGGCTCGGTCCGTGTTGTAGCCACGAGATCATCGGACTAGTTTCCGGCGCATCTTGTCCGTTCTTAAGCGCCGGCGGCGAACTCAATCGAATCGGACACAGCATGGACTCTCCCGGCTGACAGCGATTTCGGACGCGGGTTCGACTCCCGCCGCCTCCACCAACCTTCGCCCTCCGCCAGAGGGCTAC
>CAZMWL010000028.1:0-52061 GCA_964569985.1 uncultured Occallatibacter sp. | reverse complement strand
GAGCGCGCGCGGCAAGGTGATCTTCCTGATGGATCAGCGGCCCGTGGGCCCGGTGTATCTCGCGGGACACCCCTCGCTGCGCGGACGCGTGCTGTTTACCAATGCCGTGCCTGGCGAGCCCGACGCCGCGTTCACCGAATTGAACGACGGGCCGGCCAGTGAGATCGACAAACTGGTGCGCCAAGGGTATTTGGTGCGTACGCGCACCGATGACAGCACCCGCGAAGCGCGCGCGAACGATACAAGAAGACGCGATGCGATGATTGCGAGCGGGGCGCAGATTCTGAGCACGGATTATCCGGCGAGCGAGCCCGCGCGCTGGGACGGCCACTATTTCGTGGCTCTGCCCGGAAATGTGGCCGCGCGATGCAATCCGGTGAATGCGCCGGAAGGGCGCGGGGCGAAATGATGCGGCGTGGACGCCTCTAATCGAGGTGAAAGACCTCCTCCATCGCTGCCCACCACTCGCCCTCGCCGCGGTCGGGCAGAGGATTTTGCATGGGCGTCATCAGGGCCCACCACTCCTGCGTGGTTTTGTCTGCAGCCATCCGCGCCATGTCGGCGGCGAAATCAGTGCCGTGATATTCGAAATAGCTGAAGAGGGTGTGATCGCGCAGGTAGATGGAATAGTTGCGGATGTTCGAGGCGTGAATCGTCTTGAGCACCGCGGGCCAGACCGCGGCGTGATGCTCCTTGTATTCTTGCTCGGCCTCGGGCTTGAGGCCGATCACCATTCCATAACGTTTCATCTGACCTCCCGGAAAAATCCTCAGCCCAGGTCGGGCAAATCGAACTCTCCGAGCCGGAGCGGGTAGACGCCGTGTTCGCGCACTAGCCGCACCACGTAGTCGTAGCTCTCGCCGGAGACGTTCGAAGGCACCGAGTGGTCGGACTGAAAGATGAATCCACCGCCCTTGGCCGCATTCAGCTTGGTGAGCACCGCGGCGCGCAGCTCTTCTTTCGTGCCCGCGGCCCATAGTTGCACGTCCATATTGCCGCAGAATCCCAGCCGGTGGCCAAGCCGCCGGCGCAGATCGACCGCATCCAGGCCGGCCTTGTATTCGAGCGGATTGTATCCGTCGACACCGATTTCGATGAAGTCCTCGAAGATACGGCTCACGTTGCCGCAGCCGTGATAGATCACCGGCAGCCCGTGGCTGTGACACTCGTCGATCATGGCCTTCACTCCGGGCTTGAAGTGCTGGCGCCAAAAAGCGGGCGAGAAAAGCATGCCTTTCTTGTAGGCCACGTCGCCCCAGATAATCATTCCGGCCAGGCGGCCCTGCGCGGCCTTGATCTGCGCGCGGATAATGTCCAAATTGAACGCGTGCAGCCGCTCGACGAATCGGGCGATGGCGTCGGGGTATTCGCCCATCCACATCATCACGTTTTCCGTGCCCACGATGCGCCAGATCATCTCGTGCGCCTCGCACGCGCCGCCGTAGACCGGGAAATCGGCGTACTCGGCGGCAACGCGATCGACAAAGGGCGCAAGGTTGCGCTCGAAGCCATCGCCCACTCCGTTGATCTGATCGTCGCCGGCGCGAAAGAAACGGCGTTCGTCGAAGGGGTCGTCGAATTCGAAAGCTTCCATTTTTTCGATGGTGTCGGTGTCGAAGGCGACGAAGGCCGGCATGGGAAAGTCGAATTTCTTGCGGATGGTCGCGCCGAAGCCGGTGTGGACTGTAACTTCCGTCTCGTCGTCGCGAAGGATGTCAAACTCGCGGATATGAGGGTCCATGTTCGGCGCCACGACGCGCCAGTCGAGATCGTAATACCGGTAGATATCGGTATCGGCTGCCAGGCCCAGCTCACTGCGCCAGCGGCTCAAAAAACCGCCCCAGAAAAAGTCGCTGATGGGCACGCGATCCGGCTCTTGGTGATGCAACGCCTTGTTCATTCGTTCGAGCTTCTTGAGGCAGTTTTCGCTTCTCTCCATTTTGCTGTCTTCCTTGCTCCGGCCGCGCTTCGGCTGCAACGCATCCTGCCTTGCCTGAGCCATCTTCGAACGCAGCCTTCTGCGATTGAATTCAATATAGTAGCCCCGTCGCGCAGCGCTTCCCATCACAAATTCCGCCCTGCACGCAAAGACAGTTATGATCAGTGTGCATTGATGCGAACGGCGGCGGACCTGGTCCAAATTGCGGAATGCGGAGGGAACATGAGCACGAGCTTCACGCACCGGCGCGAGTTTTTGAAGCAAGCGGGATTGATGGGATCGCTGGGGTCGGCGGCGATGATGGCGGGATTGCCTGAGAGCGCCTTGGCCTTCGGCGGCGGAGCGGCCCGCGTTGTGGAAGAAGCGGCTGTGCCCGTGCAGGCCCCCTCCGGAAATGAGGACGCGCCAAAGTACCACATCCGGTTTGCCGTGTGCGGCATGAGCCACGACCACATTTACGGAATGATTGGCGCCGTGATCCGCGGGGGCGGCGAGCTGGTGGCCGCGTGGGGCGGCGAACAGGACAAGCTGGCCGCGTTCCGCAAGCGCTATCCCGATGTGAAGATCGCCAGGACGCAGGATGAGATTCTCGACGATCCCGCAGTGCAACTGGTGCTGACCTCGCAGATTACCAGTGAGCGCGCCGCGATCGCCGTGCGCGCCATGAAGCGCGGCAAAGATTTTCTTTCTGACAAGCCCGGAATGACGACCCTAGAGCAATTGGCCGATGTGCGCAAAACCATTGCCGAGACTAAGCGGGTTTACGCAATTCTCTACAGCGAACTGCTGGAGGTGAAGGCGTCGGTGTACGCCGGGGTTCTGGTGCGGCAGGGCGCGATCGGCAAAGTGATTCAGACGATCAATATTGCACCGCATCAGATCTTCCAGCACGGGGGAGATGCAGGCGGCGGCGCAGGCCGGCCAGACTGGTTCTGGAACCCCGATCAAAACGGCGGAATCCTGTGCGACATCGGTTCTCATCAGGTCGATCAGTTCCTGTTCTACACGGGATCGAGCGAGGCCGAGGTGGTGGAGTCGCAAATCGCCAACGTGCGTCATCCCGATCGTCCGCGCTTTCAGGATTTTGGCGACATGGTGTTGCGCGGCAATCGCGGGCTGGGCTACGTGCGGCTGGATTGGTTCACGCCCGATGGCCTCGGAGCCTGGGGCGACGGGCGCCTGTTCATTTTGGGCACCGATGGGTACATTGAAGTGCGCAAGTACGCCAACGTCGCCGTAAACCACCAGGGCAATAATCTGTTCGTGGTCGACAGCAAGCAGGCGCGGTTTATTGACTGCAATGCCATGCCGCTGCCCTTCGGCCCGCAATTTGTGGCCGACATCGTGAATCGCACGCACCTGGCGCAAAATCCTGACGAGGCGCTGCTGGCCGCGGAGCTGGTGATCAATGCGCAGAAGAACGCGAAATGGGTGACGATCGAGGATTGAAGACTGGGGCCTGAGGGCAGGAGCGCGTTACTGCTTTTGCGAAGCCGGTCCGAAGGCGGCGAGTCCTGGCGCGTCGGGAATCCTGCACACCGCGTAGCCCTGCTGCTGGTAGGGGCAATCCATGCCGAAGGGCGCGGAACCGTGGATGACGGCCCACGTGACGGGCCAGGAGTGGGCCAGCCGCGTAAAATCCGCGGCCGTGAAGTGGTTCAGGCCATAAGTGGCGTCGCTCATTTGCTTCCACTCCACAGCCAGCTTGGGAAAGATTGCTACGGCGCCGCCATCCTTGTAGTAGTCGGCGAGCTCGGAGCGGCGGCTGATGGCGCGAAATCCGTGATCGTCCACGCCCGCATCCTTGAAGTAGCGGGAATCGACGGCAAACACGGCATCGCGCGGCGTGTTCGACCGCACCCACAGCAGCGTGTTGACCCATGCGTTGGAGCTGGTTTTCATCCAGGGCCATTCGATGTGCGGGCTGTTCGGGTAGGTGCTGCGCTCCACTGCGAACATGAGCGCGGCCACGCAAAGGCAGAGCGCCGGAAGGATGCATGCGCGAATCTTGCTGTGGATTCCGCCGGCGTACTCACCCACCACGCCTCCCAGAAAAATGAGAAAGACCAGAGTGATCAGGTGAAAGCAACGCAACGGCTGCACGCGCGCGAACATGTCGAAAAGGTGCGAGCTGGAGATGATGGCGGCAGCCAGAATCGAGAGCAGGCCGAAAGGAATCAGGGCCAGGCTGAGCCGCGCGAAGGCCGGTGTGGCACCGCGCGGCTTGGCCTTCCAGAACCAGGCCAGAAAAGCCAGCGGCGCAAGCAATCCCAGCCAGTCGTACCATGTCCAGGTGAAGAGAAAGTAGAAGTCGCGCGCATAGAGAGCTTCGCGATAGGGATCCTGCGCGGCGCCGAGACGGAAATCGATGGGCATGAACAGCCCAAGGGCCGCTGCCCCCGTTGGACGCGGAACTGCGGGAGCCACTCGCTCCACGATCCAGAGCATGAAGCCGAGCAGCACGAGATACACCGCCATCTGGGGATGGATGAGCACGGTGAGCGCGGCCGCGACGGTCGCCCATACAAAGCGGCGCGCGAGAAAGACCGACAGCGCAAAGACCGTGAGCGGCGTGGAAAAGGAACGCGCCGTGATGTATGGGTCCATCAGCAGCAGGCCGGTGTTGGCGGCCGGCATCATGAGCGCCACGGTGACGGCCAGCATCGCGGCCCAGCGCGCGCGCCCGGAATCGAAGCACGTTGCCGCCAACATCCAGCACGCTACCAGCGTGGCGAAAAGCGTGGCCACGTACCAGAGGAATACGGTCCAGTCCATGGAGAGATGCGTGATGCGCGCAGTCCACGCCAGAATGGGCGCAAAAAGCGACAAGTGCTCGTGCGACAGAAAGAACTCTGTACCGTAAGGGTAGAGATCGGGATGCAGTAGCTTGATGGCGGCGGGGATGTAGATTTCGGCGTCCTCAACGCCGAGATGATAGCCGTGAATGGCAAGGGCCGCAGCCGTGAGGAGCCCCAGACGAACCAGGGGCAGGCGCTGCGCCGGAGCATGTTTCATGCAATCTCTTTATAGCATTCTCGAGCGCACGAGAGCGCAATCGCAGAGATCAATCACAGAGCGTGGTAAACTGAGGCGTTTTATGCAATGATCTTCGCTTCCTAGTGCTGCATGCAGCAGGAAGTTCACGCGTTCGAGCGTGCGTAGCACCTCGGCAACAGGAGCTCAATACCAATGGCTCAGACACGACCGCCGCAGGAAGCGGCTGCAAGCAGGCAGCGAACCTTGTTGCCCGTCTGCCTGGTTTCAGCCGACGAAGACTTCCTTGAGCTTGTGGCTCTCGAAGTTGAGCCCTGGTGCCGCGTAACCCGGCGCGCCGAATATGACGGGCTGGCGCAATGGACCCAACGCCAGGACAGCGTCTGCGCCATCGTCCTCGACATCGACACCGAGGGCAAAGACCCGCTCGGCGGCCTTCCGGTCCTGAACGAGTTGCGGCGGCTCGACGCCAATCTGACGCTCATTTCCGTCAGCCGTGCCGCGGCCCGCTCCGTTGAAAAGCAGTCGCTCGAAGCCGGAGCGGATGCGCATTTCCGTGCGCCGGTGGACGTGGGCGAGTTGCGGACGACCTTGGTCGAGCTGCTCCACTTCCGCGCGGAATTGGCCAAGCGCAACCAGGTGTTGGAAGCCAGCCGATTCCAGGATTTCATCGGCTCCAGCGTACCCATGCGCAACGCTTACGACGCCATCCGGCAGGTCGCCGGCAGCAATGTCAACGTGCTCATCCGCGGCGAAAGCGGAACCGGCAAGGAATTGGCCGCGCGCGCTATTGTCGCTCTGAGCCAGCGGGCAGACAAGCCCTTCATTCGACTGAACTGCGCGGCGCTGCCGGAAAACCTGATCGAGTCGGAACTCTTCGGCAGCGAACGCGGCGCGTTTACCGGAGCCACCGAATCGCGCCCTGGCCAAATTGAGTTGGCCGACAAAGGCACGCTTTTTCTTGACGAGATCGCCACTCTGGCCGTGGACCTGCAGACCAAGCTGCTGCGCGTCCTGGAGGACCGCCAGGTGCAGCGTCTGGGCGGCCGCACCTATCGCAAGATCGATTTCCGCCTGATTTGCGCAACCCATGAGCCGCTTGAGGAAATGGTTCGCACAGGACGGTTCCGCGAAGATCTCTACTATCGGGTCAACGTCGTGCCCATCCAGTTGCCCCCTTTGCGTGAACGCGAGGGCGACATTTCCCTGCTTTGCCGGCATTTTCTTGCCGTCCACTGCGCGGCGAACGGCAAGGGCGAGAAGTATCTCACCGAGGAGGCGCTGGCGACCTTCGAGGAGCATGCCTGGCCGGGAAACGTGCGCGAACTGGAAAACTTGATTCAGCGCCTGGTGGTTACGGTGCGAAGAGACGCGATTGACGTGAGCGATCTGCCGCCACGCGTAGTGCGCGAAAGCGTCACCGCCCAGGAAGCCATACTGCTTCCCCCGGAAGGTACTGACTTCGACGGCGAGATTTCCCGGCTCGAGGTGGCCTTGCTGACCACGGCTTTGCGCCGCACCGGAGGCAGCAAAGCGGCCGCCGCGCGCTTACTGAATATCGATGGCCAGCGCATCAAGTACCTGTGCCGCAAATACGCGCTGTAGAACTCCCGTGGGTTAAAAATTAACCTACGATCGATTAATTTTTAACCCAATCGGGAATCCCCCTCCGCTGAATGGAAAATAGCCTTCCGCGTGTAAATAACGACAGGTCAAATACTTGCAGATCTCCCCGCATCCCGGTGCTGGTTTGGCACGCCGGATGCAATAAGGTATGGCGTCAAGCAGTTCAGGAAAATCTGAGGGAGGAAAACGAAAATGGCAATCGCAAAGAAATCACTGATCAGCAGCGGAATCACCACCACGAAGAAACCCGATCTTTACAACCCTGCGGCAGCCAGCAAGATGTACGCGGCGAACAAGATTCTTCCGGGCAACGCCCTGAAGCCCGGCAACGCTCTGAAGCCCGGCAACGCCCTGAAGCCTGGCAACGCCCTGAAGCCCGGCAACGCGCTGAAGCCCGGCAACGCTCTGAAGCCCGGCAACGCTCTGAAGCCCGGCAACGCCCTGAAGCCCGGCAACGCTCTGAAGCCCGGCAACGCGCTGAAGCCCGGCAACGCTCTGAAGCCCGGCAACGCCCTGAAGCCTGGCAACGCTCTGAAGCCTGGAAATGCCCTGAAGCCCGGAAGCGCCCTCCGTCAGGGGTAGCGACCTGAAGCCTGGCAGCGCCATAAGCGTTAACCGGGGTTGCCGCTGCCACGGAGGTCGACTGCGAGAAACTGAGTCGTTCTTTTTGAAGCAAGCGGCCGGTAGCCTGAGATCGATCAAGATTTCCGTTTACGGCAATCCGTTCGAATGGCCCTCCCACAGTTCCTTGCGCTTCACTTTACCCTTGATTCTCTGAGGACAAGAACGGCAACCGCGCAAGCGGTTGCCGTTCTTTCGGTTCACCAGACGTGGGCTTTTACCAGGTTGACCCCGACCGTGAACATACGCCCGGCGAGGCTGCGTCTGACTCCAAAGATCTTCGCGGGGCCCGCTTCGCCCAGGCGCAGGCTGCCCACGGACAGGGGCAGCTTCATGCGTGCTGTGTAGAAGACCGGGAGCGTGACGCCCTGGTAATCCTGCTTGGCTACCAGGCCCTGAGCAAGGTTTTGAGCGTCGCCACCCGGCTGAGCCAGTCTCAGATGAACAGGTGAAAAGCGGCCGGGAAGCTCGATCGCGACTTCAGCGCCGGCGGGAATGTTCTGAAGGGCTGCTACGGGAATGTAAATTCGCACGACACGCGGCCCATCGTCGGCGAGATCGAGCAACGCCTGCCCGGATCCCACCTGCTGACCGACAAGCGCGTCGGGATCCGCGGTGAGCACGATTCCATCTGCCGGCGCAACCACAACCAACGACGACTGAGCCTCGGTTGCGAGCCGGGTGAATCGCTGCGAAGAGTCTTGATCCGCGGCGGCCGGTCCGATGCTTTGCCCGCGCAACTCAGCATTAAACGCCTGAAAGCTCGCGTTGCGGGTTTGCGCCCTGGCCGACTCAACCATTGAAGCCGACAGGGGACTGGTCATGGTGAGCAGCGGCTGCCCGGCACGCACTTTCTCACCTTCGTGAGTCAGTACTTCAACCACTCTCCCGGGAACGGCTGCATGAAGCGCTTCCGATCGCATCGGTTCCACGACATAATATGCGTCTTCGCGAACGCGCCAAAGCGGCACGAACAGAAGTACAACCAACAAAGCGGCCGCGACGAGAGGGGTTGGACGTGTGAGCCAGAGACGGCCTCGAGCGAATTTCAACTCCCATACCTCCTTAACTACTTTCCAAAGAGAACGTAGGCGCGATTTGAACATTACGAAGGCCACCCAGGCGGCTGGAATGAGAGCCCACTCGGCAAGCCAGTGGGAAAAAATGTTGTAAGAGAGGCGCACAATCAGGACCAACAGAAGATAGCTGTAAGCTCCCGAGACAATCGCGTAGATGACAAAGAACACGACACGCCTGCGCGGAACAACGATGGGCTCCACCGGCAGGCCCAGAACGCGGCTCTGAACCCATCCGGTCAGAAACGCCGTGGAGCGCTCCTTCAGCTCGGGAATGCCCATCGCTTCAGTTAGAAAGTAATAGCCGTCAAGCTTGATGAGCGGATTGACGTTGAGAACAACGACTGCGACTCCGGTAAGAAGAATCAGAATATAGGAAAAATCGTGGATCCAATTCCCCGGCTGGGTATTCAGCCACACGATCATGGACAATCCGCAGATGGTCAGTTCGATCCAGATGCCGGCGATGATGGCGGCGAGCCGCTGCAGCTTAGTGGAATAAACCCAGACTTCGGTGATGTCGACATAAAAGGCAGGCAAGAGATACAGAAACATGAAGCCCATGCTGTGAACCTGCCCGCCGTAGTGCTTGCAGGTGAGTCCATGGGACGTTTCATGGATGAAGCCGAGAACCATGATCAGCAGCCAGAACTCAACAAAATTCCATCCGGTTTTATTGGTATAGCTGTAAAAGGTTTCTATATCCGGCCCCATGAAGTTCCACTTGCTGATGAAGACCGTGGCTTCAAACGCAAAGAGGGCAACGGCACACAGTACGGTCCAGGGGTTGTAAATGTACTTTCCAATTTTGCTGTCCAGCCATCCGAGATAGCCATCGGGATCCCATGCGGAAAAGTAGATGTTTGCCACGTTGAATTGGGATTTGCGTTCGGCTTTGCGCCCTCGCTGGGTGGTTAGCTTTTGGCTCAGGGCGACGTTCTTCTCCTGCGGGCTTTTGTACCAGAAACCGGCTTCTTCCAGGGCATCGGCAAACGCCCGCACGTCCTCCGGTCTGACGCTCTCTCCTGATTGCGCATTGAAATCGTCGGCAATCTCTTCGTAGGAACGAACGCCATCGAAAAACTGGAAGAGCGCCCATTGCGCAGGCGGGAACCGGAAGAACAGCGCCTTATCGCGCTTCAGGACGCCAACGACAGGCTCGCCGTCAAGAATATCCTCGCGCACGAGGAGATCCGGATCGAGACAGGGCGGCCGGCTGCGCGCCAAACGTGTCTGCGGAATCTCAGGAAGTACGGCGTCGAAAACTTCAGTCAGATTCATGGCGCCAGCCGCACCTGAATGGTCATTCCCGGCTTCAGTAGCGGCGATGCGTGCTCGACCGCGCCGATTACCTGCACGCTGCCGCTGGCCGGATCGACCACCGGGCTCACGCGAAGGATGCGGCCCGCCTGGTGCAAGCCCGGATAATCCGCGGTGGTCAGTTCAAGGGGCTTGCCGGCAGTAAATGAAGCCATCAGCGTCTCGGGCACGGTGAACAGCACATGCAGCGGGGCCTCCGCGGTAATCCAGAAGAGCACATCACCCGCTTTCACCTGCTGGTCGGCGCGCACCGTGCTGCGGCCCACCACGCCTCCAAACGGAGCCACAATGCGCGATTGCGCCAGTTGCAGGTTCGCTGCGGCCAGGTCCGCCTCGGCCGCGCTCTCATCGCTGCGGTAGCGCTCAACTTCCGCAACTGTCTCATCTACCCGGTACTTGGCGTGTTCCCAGATTTCCTCGCTGATGATCTTGTCGTCGCGCATCTGGTCGGCGCGACGCAGATCGGCTCTGGCGGTCTGCTCTTCGGATTGCCACTCGCTTTCCTGCGCCTTGGCCGAGGCGAGGCGGGCATTCTGCGCGTCGCACGCCGCGCGCAGCAACCGGTCGTCAAGCTTGGCCAGGAGCTGGCCGGCCCGCACGTGATCGCCGATCTGCGCATCGATCTCGACAATCCGGCCATCGCGCTCCGCGCCCACGTCGGCCTGTTGTTCGGCCACAAGCGGGCCGCTGGTCGTGAAGAATTTCGCATCCTGCGCGCTCGGCGCCGGCGCGGCTGCGGGCGCGGAACTACTCGGCGGCGCCGTCGATGCGGCGACCGTCGGCGGCGCAGAGCTGGTTTCGCAGCCTGTGCTGAACAGCGCGGCTGCCGCCGCGACGAGAAGAAGGTTCCAGCGATTCAAGCGAAGTTGCATAGTTCACCAGCCAATCCAGTTCCACAACGTCTGCCAGATCCACAACGACGGTCGGCGCAGGAGCACATACCCTGCCGGCCTCAAGCCGATGTAGATCTTTCCCTTTCCGCTCATTCCGGCGCGAAGTACCCCGTCATGGTTCGGCACCTGCACCTCGGCAGAGAAGGTTCGCTCACCGTCGCCAGCCACTGCCTGCGGGCTGACCACAGTAACCGCGTCGTGCCAGGTCCTCTGCGGATAGCTGTCAAGTTTGATAGCGGCGGCTTCGCCAGAAGTCAGCAGCGCAGCGTCCTGCTCAGGAACGGCAACCTCCACCACAGCTGAGTTGAGATCCAGCACCTGCGCAAAGGGGCTGCCGGCATCCAGATGTTCGCCCGCGGCATTCTGCAGGTTCGGTGTTACGACAATGCCCGCAATGGGCGAGCGCAATTGCGCGCTCTCAAGGCGGGTACGGGCTTGTGCCACTTCGGAGCGGAGATAGTCGGTATTGGCGCGGTCGGCGCCGGCCTGAGCGCTGCCGTGCGCCAGATCGCTTTCCATTGCCAGCATCGCTTGCTGATACTTCGCTTCGGCGGCGGCCAGGTTCGCCCGCCATTGCCAATCGTTGAGGGTTCCCAGAATCTCTCCTGCCCCCACCCGCTGTCCCTCATGGGCATACACCTTGTCCACATTGCCTTCCATTGGCGCCGCCACGGTGACAACATTCTGCGGCACCACCACCGCATTGCCGGCCACGCGCATCGGCAGGGGGCAGAGTAGCAGAAACAGGAGTACGACGGCGGCTACAGAGGCATAAACAACGCGGCGCCGGCGCGTAGTGCGCAGCAGGGCCGCACGCTTCCGCATCAGCGGCTCCAGCAGGCTGATCATCGGCACCTCGCGGTAGAGCATGGCGTTGCGAATGGCCACCGTCGCCTGGCTGCCGAGTATCTTCGTCATCTCCATCTGCGCCGGATCCAGAAAGTCCGGATCGGTGCTTTCGTAAATCAGCACGCCCACGCGGCCCTGATCGTCGCTCAGCGGCAGAGTGTACAGGGCACGATAGCCTGATGCTTCAAAATTGCGCAAGATCTCCGGCGGCAGGCTCGTGCTCTCGTCCGCATCGGATGCTTCATGCCACCGCAGTTGCAAGGCGTCAGGCTGCGAAGATAGCCAATGCACCAGCGCCTTTACGCGCTCCACCGCCGCATCTCCCAAAGGCAGGCTGGTCATGCCCGACACCGCTTTCAATTGCAGCTTTCCGCGGTTGTCCAGCGCAATGGCGCACAGCTCGTAGGGCAGCACGCTCTGCGGGCTGTTCACTATGATCTGTAGCAGATGGTCGAGCCGCAGCGTGGAGGTAATCTCCGCGCTTACCTGCACCAGAACCTTCAGGATCTCCAGCTTCCGTTCCGCCAGCATCAGGCTGGCGTTTTTCAGAGCATTGGAAACGGTCTCGGCCATCGAGGAAAGCAGGAACAGGTCGTCGTCGTCGAAGGCATGGTCCTCGCGATTGATGCCCTCAAGAACCCCCACCTCCGCCTCGTCCTGCATGAGAGGCACCAGCAGCACATTGCTCACCGGGGGGCACTGGCTCCCTTCGGCTTGCCGTGCATTGCGCGCACGCAGGCGTTCGTCGTCCGGGTCGTCGATCAGCAGCGGCTCGCCTTCTTCCGCCATATCCGCCACGTAGCCACTTCCCGGAGTCTCGATTGAGCCCAACTCCACCGTGTCATCGGCTCCTTCGCTTGCAACCATCCGCAGCTCCGGCCCGTCGAACAGCCACAAATTCATCGCCTGGCACGGCAGCATGGCAATCGCTTTTGCCGGGACCATGGCGATTACCGCGTCCAGCTCCAGTGTCGCGTTCAGCGATTTCTCCAGGTCGTACATTTGCGACATGCGGTGCACGGAATCCAGCAGCGTTTGGCGCTGCTGGTCAAATTGTTCTCCCGACAGCAGCGCGGGCGCAGTCAGTCGCACAATGGGGGCGAGGTCTCTTAACTGCTTTTGCTGGATGGCGCCGGAAAAGACCACGATCTCGAGCACCGCTGCCAATTGCCCATCCTGTTCCACAGCCTGGTAGGCAATGGCCCCCACCGAGCGCGACGCATTGAAGTGCGCGTAGTCTTCGCGGCTCAGGCGGTCCTTGTCATAGATCTGCCCTTCGGCCGGAAACGCTTCCGGCATCGCAAACAGCCAGCTGCCCGCGTGTTGCGCGTAGTCGAGCGAAATTTCACCCGCCACGCCCGCAACCGTCCACGGCGCAGGATCGTTTTGCGGCTGATAGAGGTGGACTATACAGGCGCTATCGGGGATCAGGCTGACAATGGCAGAGGCGATCACGGTCGCCCGGGATGCGCTATCGAAGGCGCTCAACAGCTGCGCCGCCGTCTCGATGGCGGTCTCGTTTACGGAGGGTATCGCGGTTTTCACGTCATCCATGGGCGTTGTTTCTCCGGAAACATCCGTTCCGCGCGTCTTCGGCTGCAGAGGTCCGCTCCCCGGCGGCATTCGAAACCATTCGCGCAAATTCCGCTCTGCGAGCGGTCATCTCCCATGAAAAGCGGGAATGCTGAAGCTCAACCTTTCAGGCCGTTACCCTGAAATCTGTCACTGCGAACTGCATCTGGCGCATCGCGGAAACGGGCCCATTCTCTACATGCGATGCGTCGGCCTGGGGGCTTGCCAATTTGTGAATCTTACCCGATCTTCCCCACCCCGCTTGACAAGGGTTTGCATCGACGCGAAGATTGTCACGAGCTTAACAAGCCCGACTTCCGCAGTAAAGTGGAATCTGGCTGAGGGATTTCTTGTGGATTTGGACATCAAAGAGAACGGAAACGTCTGCACCCTGAAACTGAAGGGCAAGCTCGTTGGCGGCGAGCCGGTAAGCCAATTCGAAAGCGCCTTTCTCAACGCGCTCTCCGGCGGCCATATTTTTCTCATTCTCGATCTCGAGGACGTGCCTTTTGTGGACTCATCTGGTATCGGTTCCATTGTGAACTCGCTGCGCACGTCCTCCAAGGCCGGAGGGACCGTGAAACTGGTCAAACCTGCCGGTTTTGTCCAGAAAATGCTCAAAATGGTGGGCGTCCTCGATCTCTTTGAGGTCTTCGACAGCGAAAAGGACGCGGCCGCAACCTTGGCCGGTTCCTGAAGCCGTTTCCGGCGAGCCACCATGACCAGACATCGCGCGCTGTTGCGTGGATTCCTGCTTCTTCCGATTTTAGCGGCGAGTGGAAGTTCGCCTGCGCAAAATGCGGCACCGCGGTTGCCGCTTATCGACCCCGCGGTTGCCCGCCTCGCCGATGGCGTGGAGCGCCCCAACGCGAGTTTGCAGGCTGCCGAAACCTACCTGCCCATTCTCGATCCCAGTTCTCACGCCGCCAACCTGCTCGAGCTCAAAAACGGCGATGTTCTCTGCGTATGGTTCTCCGGCGCCTGGGAAGGCCAATCCGGCGTGGGGATCGTGATGGCGCGCCGACCCCATGGATCGCGGAACTGGGGATCTCCAGTGCTGATCGATCGGCAGGCGGGCGCGTCCTATCAGAATCCAGTGCTCTTTCAGGAGCCGGACGGAACCCTCGACCTTTACCACAGCACGCAGCAGGCCGATGCCGGCGAGGCCAATGCGCATGTGCTGCACCTCGTCTCGAATGACGACGGCGTCACCTGGACCAAGCCGACGCTTCTGTTCGGAAAACCCGGCGCTTTCACGCGACATCCGGTGGTCATTCTCAAAGATGGGGCGTGGATGCTGCCGTTGTCGTACATCACAAGCGCGGGGATCGGCGCAGGTTCGGAAACGAACTATTCCGCAACGGAGATCAGCAACGACCACGGCGCAACCTGGAAGGAATGCGTCATGGCCGGCAGTGAGGGGAAGATCCAACCCAGCGTCGTCGCCCTTGCCCCCGGCCGGCTGATTGCCTTCTTCCGCAGCCGGGCAAGCGATTTTATTTTCAGCAGCGCGTCATCGGACGGGTGCGTCTGGAGCCCGGCAACCGCCACCGTCCTGCCCAACAATAATGCCTCCATTCAGGCTTTTCGATTGCACGACGGCCATGTGGTGATGGCATTCAACAATTCCAGTAAAAGCTCGGCAGGCGGCGGCTTGCGCAAGCCCCTTTCCGTCGCGCTTTCCCTGGATGGCGGAAGCACCTGGCCTTATGTGAGAGACGTTGAAGAGGGTCGCCACGGCTATGGCCTCGCTGAACAGACTCCCAAAGAGCCCGGCCGGGAGGAATACTCGTACCCCAGCATCCTCGAAACTCGTGACGGAGAAATCCTCGTGGCCTTCACCTATCGCCGCCAAACCATCAAGGTGGTTTCAATCACCGAAGACTGGATCAGGCAAGAAGGCACCGATGGCGAGTTCCCCGGACGGCGATAAGTTCTGCTCACGCGGCCGGGCCAGTCCTGGGCCCGGTGGCCTTGATTTAAGGCGAACTTCGCTCAGCCGAGGGTGCCCCAGGGCAGGTGGCCCACTCACCGATCGAGCCAACAGTCTGTACTTCGCGAACAGATAAGTCTGTGCCCCATTCATCGCGGCTTTATCGCGATGAGTGGGCCGGCGGGTGGCCTCGGTCTCGACGCCCCAAAAACCACCGCCGAGGGTGCCCCCGGTTACTCGCATTTGGGGACCGGGGAAGCGGAATCTCGTTCAGCCAAGAGGACCGGGGCAGTCGGGGATTCATCCCCGACAGTCACAACCCGCCCACCCGTCCTTCAAATAATCAAATCCGCAGCGAAGCCGCGCCCAAACACAGGCGCACCTCATCCCTCCCGGAGGGAGGGAAGGAAAATAGCCCAGGGTGAAACCCTGGGAACCCGGACCCGTTCTTTTCGAAAACAAAGTCCGCGGCGAAGCCGCGCCCAAACACAGGCACACCTCATCCCTCCCGGAGGGAGGGAAAGAAAATAGCCCAGGGTGAAACCCTGGGAACCCGGACCCGTTCTTTTCGAAAGCAAAGTCCGCGGCGAAGCCGCGCCCAAACACAGGCGCGTCCGCAATCGCTCATCCCCCGCACCCTTCACCCGCGCAAAGGTCGCCACAAGCCGACTTATCGTTACTGATCTCCTCGACGGGGACATTGGCGACTCGGCGCCCGTCAGGAAGCACACAATTTCACCCGACATTGGGTGGCGCACGCCAAAAATCACAAACGTCGCCGCTCCCGGCAAGCAGAGCCTACTCAGCCACGCGATCTTCGCCATAAACATCCCGGAGCGCCTGAATATGTTCTGGCGTAAGGCCCGCGCGCAATGAGCGCAAACACTCCAGGAACTCAGCACGGCTGTTCAGCGAGTAAACCCGTGACGCTTCCGGCGGACGCAATGCCAATGGAACATTTAGCAGGGACCTGCACTCATTATCCATAAACATTGCGTCGCAATATGGCAGAAGGTACGCCACCGTCTCAATGTCCGTCGTCATCCCTTCGTTCGGTGGCTCCTTTTTGCCGCCGGCTGCCGACATCGCAATAGCCGCAAACATGATTGCTTGAAGCTTTACGAACGGTGCGTCGGCGATACGGTTCGCCTCGCCGAAACTCTTCTCCAGAGCAGCAACTTCCTTTGGCGTCCGCTGACCGCCCGTCCGTGGGAACTGCATGATGTGGCGTAATCCCTCACACAACGCTTCTTCGGGCGAGCCAAGGACTTTGCCCAGCACCTCCAGAGACGGCTCCACGCCGGGGCGGAACGCCAGCATTGTCTCCAACCGTTCGCGCCTCGCTTTTAATACTGCCCGCCCCAAATACCCCTGAAAACCGTTGCGTTCCAGATCGTACCAGTACTGAAAGCTGCGCTTTTCTTTGGACCAAACATCACGAAACAGATGGGTAATGTGCGCATGCATCGTTGCACGCGCCGCCTTAATGTTGGCGGGAATGACGAAAGGATTATCCTGAAACGTTATGTAATACCTCTTGCCCCATTTGTTAGGGTCCTCAGAGAGGACCTTACGTGCGTTGAAATCGAATTCTGGCTCCTGGCCTTCTGACCAAGCATGCGCCAATTCGCCGATTTGGCGCGACTGGATCGCTTCGAAGGAATCGAAGGTTACGCCACCCGACAGATGTTCGTACATCTTCTTCAGTTCGGCATTGAACGGCGATATACGTGACTCGGAAACATGAGAGGCTGAATCTGGACACACGATAAGTTGTAACCGGCGCAGCTCCATTAAGAGAGCACGCAGTTCGTGCCAGAACGGGTCTGTTTTCAACTTGTCGTTTCGTTGATGGGCCGGATTCTCCAGCTTCATCAAGTTGCTAACGACAAATTGATCCAGATAGATAATCTTTTTTCGCAGCGTGGGAAGAGGAAACCGATCCACCAAATGCAGACAGTCCCGGCAACGTCGTGAATATCTATCCCCGTCTATAGCTAAGACACCGAAGGTATCGTGCCCACACTTCGGACACGTCTTATAGGGAGGCATTATGAAATCTCTTACGCTGAAGGTCTTTTCGCCCATCACGAGGATTCTCTACAGCGAGCATATATGCCCAGCAAAGATCTGAGTTCCGAATCGCTCAGCAATTTCCGATTCATTACCGCTCCATCGTGTGAATGGGCGAAAGGTCCTAATAAACGCCGATTCCACACCGAACTCGCTCCGAAGAGTTTTCCCCGCCAATTTGCAGATAATTCCCTTCTTCCGGCTCACAATAAGGGCATGAATCGTAAGAGAAGGAGTTCAGGGTTCGCGCCTCACCGCGCGAAAGCCGGACGTACTCGCCCTAACCCATTTGTTTGGACGATCTTCCCCGTATCCCACTGAACTGGGGGACGTTAGCGGACCGCCCCTGCCTGACCTTTATGGTACGAGGACTTTAGCCAAAACATCCGGCGGGGGCACCCCCCCGGGGGGGGTGCCTCGCGAGTGCTTCGTCTTTCGCAGTCGCAAAGGCCCCGCCTCGCAATTAGAATGCCCGCTTTTCACATCTCTTGCACCAAGTCTGGCGGAGCCCGGCAAGCCGCAGCAGGGACTTTTTGTCATGTAGTTGAGGAGCTTTTGCTATGTGCCACCTTCAGCTCGCAGCCGCCGAAAGAATCCCGAGCTTACCGCACATTCCGCCAGTCCAGAATGACCTTGCCTGCGTTGCCGGACCGCATGGCCGCAAACGCCGCTTCGTATTCATTCCACGGGAAGCGGTGGGTAATCACCCCCGAGATATCGACACCCGACTCCAGCATGACCGTCATCTTGTACCAGGTCTCGTACATCTCGCGGCCGTAAATGCCCTTGATCGTCAGCATGTTGAAAATCACTTCTCGCCAGTCCATCGGCATCTCTTGGGCCGGAATGCCGAGAAGGGCGATCTTGCCGCCGTGACTCATGTTGGCGATCATGTCGCGCAGGGCTTGCGCATTGCCCGACATCTCGAGACCCACATCGAACCCTTCCAACATTCCCAGTTGCTTCTGCGCCTCTGCGAGCGGCGTTTCGCCGGCATGTACGGCCAGGGTCGCGCCCATCTTGCGCGCCAACTGCAATCGATTGGGGTTCAGGTCGGTCACCACCACGTGCCGCGCGCCCGCATGTTTCACCACCGGAATCGCCATAAGCCCGATGGGCCCCGCGCCCGTAATCAGCACATCCTCGCCCAGAACCGGAAACGAGAGCGCCGTGTGTACCGCGTTGCCAAAGGGATCGAAGATCGCGGCAACCTCTTCCGGCACGCTTGCGCTGTGCTTCCAGATGTTCGTCATGGGCAACGCAATGAACTCGGCAAATGCTCCCGGCCGGTTCACGCCCACGCCCCGCGTCGAAGCGCAAAGATGCCGCCTCCCGGCAAGGCAATTCCGGCATCGGCCGCACACCACGTGCCCTTCCCCGCTCACGATGTTGCCTGCGAAAAAGTCGTTCACATTCGCGCCCACCGTAACCACCTCGCCTACAAACTCGTGTCCGATGGCCATGGGCACGGGGATGGTCTTTTGCGCCCACTCGTCCCACTCGTAGATGTGCACGTCGGTGCCGCAGATGCCGGTGTAGTGCACGCGCACCAGAACATCGTTGATGCCGATTTCCGGTTCGGCGATGTCTTCGAGCCACAATCCGCGCTCGGCTTTGCTTTTGACCAATGCCTTCATCGATCGAACTCCCTATCGGTCATTATCCTCGCGCTATTGCCTTCGGCGCGAGAATGTTTCCGCGCGTCCCGTGCTTATCGCGCGGCCTTGACCACCGCCAGCAACTCCTCGCCGGTCAGGGGCAGCGCATTGGCCTGCATACTGCTGGCGCGGGCCGCCTTCTCCACAACCGCGGGCAAATCGGCTTCCGCAATCCCCCAGGCGCGCAGCCCGGGAATGTCGAGCTCGGCGCAAAGCGCGCGTACCCAGTCGATGCCTTCCTCCGCACTGGCTTCCTTCCGGCCGGTCAGCAGACGCGCGATCGTGGCGTAGCGTTCCAATGCGGGATTTTGCGGTGCGCGCGCCCGCAACGCGGCAACGTTGGCCGCCATGCAGTGCGGCAGCAGCGCCGCACACAGTGCTCCGTGCGGCGCCTTCCACTGTCCTCCCAGCGGAGCCGCAAAGCCATGTACCACGCCCAGTCCGGCGTTGGCCAGCGCCAGGCCGCCGAACAGGCTTGCCAGCGCCATGTCGCGGCGCGCCTCTTTATCGCCACCATCGTGGTACGCGCGGCCGAGCGCCCTGGCCACGCGCCCCATCCCATCGACACAAATTGCATCTGCCAATGGATTGGCGCGCGCGCTGACATACGGCTCGATCAGTTGCGTCAGTGCGTCCAGTCCGGTTTGTGCGGTGACCGCGGGCGGCAGCCCGTAGGTCAGCTCGGGATCCACCAGCGCAACGCGCGGCAGCATCATGGGACTCCGCAAGCTCGCTTTCACACCGTGCTCTGCCGATCCCAGCACGGCATTGCGCGTCACCTCGCTCCCCGTGCCGGCGGTCGTCGGCACGGCAATAAACGGCAGCGGCCGCACCGCGATCGTGCGCCCGTTTCCCACCACCTCCAGAAATTCCAGCGGCTCGCCGCCGTTGGTGGCGATGGCGGCAATTGCTTTGCCCGCGTCGATGGCGCTGCCCCCGCCCATGGCGAGAACAACGTCGCAGCCGGCGTCCTGCGCGCGCCGCGCCCCCGCGCGCACCAGTTCCACCGTCGGCTCGCCAGGCGCCATGAAAGTCTCGGCTTCGAGCGCCGAGACAAGCCATGCCGCGCGCTCCATCGAGGTGCCGGTAACCACCAGCGGCCGGACGCCAAAGCTGCGCGTCAGTTCGGGGAGTGTGGCAGCCGTTCCCTCGCCGAAGACAATGCGCGTTGCGGTCGCGAATTCGAAGCGCATGGTTCTACCAGCCCTGCGGATCTGGAAAAACAGCCTTGTACTGCGCTCTTTGGCGGGGCTCGGCCATCATGGGCGCCACGGTATCGCGCCACTTCGCGTAGTGCGCCGTCTCCCTGTGCGCGGCCGGCGCTTCCGGGGTGCGGTAGACCTCGGTGAGCACAAACCGTGTTGCATCGTCCTCGAGTTGCATCACGTCAAATCGCGCGATGCCGGGCTCCTGCACGCTCGCGCGGGCGTTCTCGATGGTGGCCTGCCTGAACTCCTCTACGGACTCAGGGGTGACGTGCACGTGCACATGAACAATGAGCATTGGAACCTGCCTCCGCTCATTATCCTAATGCCCGGCAGGGCCGACCGCCGCGACGGAATGTCTGTGGAGTTTTGTTTGTTGGATTGAGGCGCGGAAGCTAGCTGCGGACTATGACATCAGACTGCCAGAGTGATCTTCCATCGAGGCACCAACTGCATTTCGCGATACCGGCGAAGATCGCTGCTCTGCCGCAGACTTCAGGCTGGCAATCTTGACGTGCCTTGCCAGGCCAAGTTTTTCCAGGAGGCGAATGCCATAGTAATTGACGTCGATTTCATACCAGGCCAGCCCGTGACGGGCAGATACCGGATATGCGTGATGGTTGTTGTGCCATCCTTCTCCACCGGTCACGAGCGCAACCCAAAAATTGTTCCGCGAGTCGTCACTCGTTGCAAAGCGCCGTGAACCCCACATATGCGTGATGGAATTGACCATCCAGGTGACGTGGAATCCGATGGTTACAGGCAGAACTGCGCCCCACAGGAGCCAGGACCATCCACCGAACGCGAAAAGCGTAATGCCAGCCACCGTCAACGGAATCCAGTGGTACTTGCTGAGCCAGACATAGTAGCTGTCCCGCGCCAGATCCGGGGTATAGCGTTTGAGCGCTTCCGATTTATTGCGAAGAGAGCCGCTCACAATCCATCCCATGTGGGACCACCACTTCCCGTCGCGCGGCGAGTGTGGGTCTCCCCCCTTGTCGGAATATCTGTGGTGTATGCGATGCACGCCGACCCAGTAGATGGGCCCGCCCTGGAGGGCAAGCGTTGCGCAGGTAGCGATGCAATACTCCAACCACTTTGGTGTCGAGTATCCCCGGTGCGTCAGCAGGCGGTGGTAGCCCATCCCGATCCCGACATTCTGCGCCAGCACCCACATCACCACAAACACCACAAGAGCCGACCATCGAAAACAAAACAGGGCGGCCAGCGCGCCAAGATGAAAGGCTGCAAGGGTAATCGCAAAGGTCCAGTTGACGCCATTTCCCATCGTCTGCGTGTAAAGCATGGTCTCGCTGTCGGCAGCAAGAGCAGGATTCTCATCATATTGGGGACTAAGAGGCGATTGAAGTTGCATCTCGATGATCCTGCCAGTTCCTTGGCTGCGCCCAGCAGACGGGCGGCTTACTTCGTTTATGTCAACGTACAACGAATCCTCATGTCACTTGCAATGGTAAACGGGACGCCGCAGGGGATCAGAGGTCTCAAGGCCAGAATCACCGGCACTGCCATGGGTTGGCGCACCCGTAATATGGTTGTTCATCAACTCTCAACTTAGGGAAGCCGGTGGCCATGCGGAACCCAAGCCAGGTCGCCGCTGAGAACGTACACCGCGAGGGCAGCCGCCATGAACAGCGCACCGATCCAGAAGCGCCAGTCACGATGCATCCGCTTCCAGTAAGGTCCGGGTTCGGGCTCGCCGCTGTCCCGACTGTTTCCTTCATGGTTGTGTTTGCTTCCGGTCATCTCCACTCCATTACAGCCCTGCTCGCCCCATTGCGCAGCCGGGTTGCAGCATACCCAGCGTGCCCCATGATACGAAACCTTCTGTGCTGCCGGCACGGTCTGCGCAAACCCCTACTGGACAAAATACTTGTTGCGTGTTGGGTTACCGCGGTGCGCAGGGCCGTCTTAAGAATTCTATTCGCAGCTTCGCGTAGCCATAGCCGCGTGGGGCTCAACGGCTACGCGGCGTCAATCCCAGGCTGAGTGTCCCGATGGGACAGTCATTTTGTAAAGATTGAGTGATCTGTGTCGTATCGTTGTTCCGTTTTTGAGGATTTTTCCGCAGCTTCCTCGGCTACGCGTTCAATCCTGTTCTCTGCTACCTCTGAAACGATCTCGTCCACCAACGCTGTCGATTCTTGATCCTCAGTTTGTTCCGGCATGATAAAACTCTCCTGTTGTCACCATCGCTCCTCTTCCTATGAATTTCTGGTCAGTTTTGCTCCCCCCGATTGAATCGGCAAAAAAATGCAACCGGCGCGCGCCGGAAAATCGACGAGGAAACCCTCTCGAATACGTGGACGAGCGGGGAACCGTGAAGGCCGTTCCGATGTTCGCATCGAGATCCCGCCCAGGGCCGTCCCCGGCGGCAATCCCATCCATCTGAGACATCTTCCATCCCCGAGAAAGAACAGCAGCGATGGCCTGCCCGCGAGGATCGCTATGCGCCTCGACATTGCTCCTAAATGAGCAATTTTGACCAGCCCACCCGCCCCGGCCTGCTTCACAGTTGACACGGGCTGTCAGCCTGCCCGGCCGCGTCCCTCCAGTTGTCGCGGTCATTCTCTGCAAAGGAGAACGTGATGTCCCACTTGACGATTGTCCTCCTGATCGTGGCCTCCTTCGCCTTCATTCTCGGCGCGGTGAGGGCCATCAGGGCTTCCCTTGATAACCGCGTTGAAGAAATAGCGCCTTTTCGTAATTATTCCGGGCCCGAGTACGACCGTGACCTCCTCCGGCAGAGCTCCTGGAGCGACGACGAGAACCTCTATGGCCTTCGCACTCGCTACGCCGTAAACATTCGCGAGCGGGGCGTCACCGAGCGGTATTCAAGTGGCGGCGGCAGAACCTGGCGGAATCGCGACCTGGATTGATCTGGGAGCCCTTTATGCTGCAACGGCGAAAGGCATTCTCCCCGGTTTCTTAACCATCCCGCTCAACACCACGATGAGCAATTGTGGCCAGCATTTACGTGCATGGCCGCCCATGATGGATTCTGCATAGATTCTGTCCCCGCCCGCAAAGGCCCTCCCCCTCACTCATTGCGGCCGCGGAAATCTCGCATAGGAGAACACAGTGCTCTATCACCTCACGAATACGCAGCTCATCATTGCCGTCACTTTACTGGTCGTGGTGACCATTGCCGTGGCCGAATATGTCAGGCGCCGCAAAGCCAGGACCGCGGCCTTCCGCGATCGCTTCGGATCGGAGTACGATCGCGCTGTCCTGGAGCATGGCTCTTTGGATGCGGCCGAGGAAAAACTGGCCGATCGTGAAGCCCGCGTGCACGCGCTGAAGATTCGCGACCTCGGCCCCACCGAGCGGGAGCGATTCATCACCGAGTGGCAAATCGTGCAATCCCGGTTCCTCGATCACCCTGCGGCCGCGGTCACTGAAGCCGACGACCTGATCGCTGCGCTCCTCGAAGCCCGCGGCTATCCCAAGGACAGGTTTGAACAGCGCGCCGCGGATGTCTCCGTCCTTTACCCCGGCATGATGGAAAACTACCGCGCGGCGCACGCTACCGCAGTGCAGCCCTACCGAGGCGAAGCCGACACTGAAAAGCTCCGCACCGCGTTGATCCAATACCGTGCCATCTTCGATGAGATCGTTCAGGCCCAAAGCCCTCAAGAGAGGAAGTCCGCCGCATAATGCGAAGTTTTAGAGCGCGCATTGCGTCCGGATAAGGTGGATGTCCTGTTGGCTTGCGGCGTGCGCACATCGGCCGATCTTGTTGCCGCGTCGTGTTCTTGGCGGCACAATCGTCGCCGGCAAATGTGTATCGAATGGGTCGGTTTTTTCCGGGTCCAGCGGATCAAACTGCAGATGCAGAGGATCGCAGGATCCAGCAAAAACCAGGAGAAGACAATGACAGGGAGCAAGGATTTGCATTTGGCGGAGCTCCACACCAAGGCGGCCTACGCACATGAAGCCGCGGCCCATGAACATAGCACCGGCGATCACGCATCCGCCCAGGAGCTGGCCAGGGCCGCTCTGGTTTGCTCCGTGGAAGCCGTGAGACATGCGGAAGAGATCGCGAAAAGCGCCCCGCAGTCTATGCACGCATAGCGCCGCATGCTCATGGGTGAACAGTTAAGCGCGAAATGCTCGGCGCAATCGAACGTGAGTCACAACCCGGCATGCCCGGAGTAAAGGGGGAAGTGAAATGCTAATCATTCTCATCATTGTTCTGCTGCTGGTCTTCGGCGGGGGCGGAGGATACTACGGCTACAACCGCTGGGGCGGGGGCGGAGGCGCCGGCATAGGGCTCGGCACCGTGCTTGCAATTCTGCTGGTGTGCTACCTGTTGGGACTTTTCCGGTAGAGCAATCCGGGGCAAGCCCTTTCCTAACGCCGATCAACAGGCCACTTCATTGCCCTCACGCCTGAAGCTTCCCATTCGGTGCGCTTAGAGTTTCTTGCCGCGCGAATGCGACGGGAGGCTTCTCGGAGTTTCGCTCAGGCAATTGATCAAGCAGGACCACATTGAGCAGCGACTTATGTACCTGGATGCGACCGTTGTAGCTGATAAAACCGAGCTCGCGAAAACGATTCATAAAGAAGCTGACGCGCGACCGGGTAGTGCCGATCATATCTGCCAGCGTTTCTTGTGTTATGGGCGGGATGAACGTTTCCGGTTCGCCCGGTTTGCCGAATTCGGCCATCAAAAGGAGGATCCGCGCCAGGCGCTTCTCGCTGGAGTTGAACAACTGATCGACAAGATCCGCCTGGGTACGCATGCTGCGGGCCAGCAGAAACTTGAGAAATATGTCGGCGAATGCAGGCTCGTCATGCATCACGCGAATCATTGCATTTCTGCTGATCTTGAGCGCGGTACAGGTGTTGACGGCGGTTGCGGTTGCCAGATGCAATCCGGCGATTGCTGCCAGAGACTCCTCTCCAACAAAGTCACCATCGGATAGAAGGGTGATCGTGGCTTCCTTGCCCGCCTGCGAAACCACTGTGACTCTCGCACGGCCCTGTTGCAGATAGTACACAGAGTCCGCGAGCTCGCCTTGGCAAAAAAATGTCTCTTTTGGCTTTAAGTCGATAATTTTTCGCCCGAGCCCGGCGTTGGCAAGAAAAGCGGCGGAATCGAACGTTTTGCCATTAGCGGTCATCAAAATGCTACCTCGTTTCAATCCATCTATCCGCTGGCCTCTTCATGCCCAGAAGGGCTTCGTCGCGGTGTGCAGTCTGTAGGATTTATGGCGAATAGAGCAAGAATAGCCGGTGCGACATAGGGGACATTCTGCCGGAGGATTGCCGCAACGACCATCAATATCTGTCCATCATCGCCCGGATGCAGGTATCGCGTATGGTCAATTTTGCTCACTGAGAGAAATGCGCTGGAGGCCCGGCACAGGTGAGCGCGGCGAGACGGAGCCCCGTACTCACTACCACCATTCCCCTGAATCCTCGGACCGAGTCTTCGAACTCTCGTCAGGCTTCGAGGACCGCAGAAGCAGGAGGGGACATTGCACGAGCTTTACAACCTTTTCGGCAATCGATCCGAAGACCAGCGGATGCCAGCCGGAGATGCCATGCGTGGAGATGACCACCATGTCGATATGCTCGCGCTCCGCCACTTCCATGATGCTTCCGGCGATGTCATTTCCAACTTCGACACTGGAAGTCGACTTCACTCCCCTGGCTGCAAAAGCCGCATGGCACTTGGCCAGATGCCGCTCCGCGAGTGATCTCGCATCCTGAAGAAAATTGGTTTCCGGGACAAAGTCAGGAAGTGTTGAGGTGGGAAACATCGGGATTACATGCACAAGATGGAGTTCCGCGTGAAAGTGCTTCGCAAGGTCGGATGCCATCTCCAAAGCCGCCTGTGAGGACGGGCTGAAATCGATAGGCAACAAGATCCTGGTGGGGATGGAAGGAAATGCATGAACCTTGGACATTGCAGACACCTCGCCGAACCGTGGAAACACTTGGTTTCCTGAATTGTCATCTCGTCACAACAGCCAAGACTGTACTCTTTTGGACACTTGCTTCGTGGGCCATTTGCTCCTAATGGGGTCGATTTCGCCTTGCGATTTCGCCTCGATTGTCCGGTGCGGCCATCGCAAAAGCAAACAACCTGCGATGGCGTGCAAATATGACCATTCTTGGAGCCCTCCACTCTGAAACCATCTCATTGGATGTAGCTAGCGACGCGACGATTCGTGGGCGGCTCATGCCGCGCCCGAGATGGGCGATGCCGATCAAAGGAGAATCGATGAGGTCATCCAGGTGGATCGCGGAGTCGCAATTCATGTTGGCCTGCCGGGCAGGTCTGGCGGGAAGGCGCGTTGGCCGATCGTACAAAAATCGTCTCGGTACGGAGATTCGTCGGGCAATGCTCCTGATGTTGGTCACTGCAGCCCTTGCCGGAATGCCGGCGCCGGCAACATCGCAATCACTGCTCTCTACTGTGGATCCCCCGGCAAGTTCAGGAATCACGCCCTCAGCGAGAGGGACACTAGACCTGACCTATGTCCGGCCCACTGAAAGAACAAAGGTGAGCAACTACGCTTTCGACGCATTCGGTCCCTATCCAATTGCCGGCGCCGCGTTTACTGCGGGAATCAACCAGTGGACAAATTCCCCACCGGAGTGGGGCCAGGGAGCCGAGGGCTTCGGCAAGCGGTTGGGGTCCGACTTTGGGATCGCGGCGATCGGGACGACCACGCGTTACGGGCTGGCCGAAGCTTTCAGGGAAGATACGTTGTACTACCGCTGCCAATGTGCGGGTCCCCTTCCGCGGTTGCGCCACGCAGTGATCTCCACCTTGACAGGGCGCCGCGGCCAGGACGGCCATCGCGTCTTCTCTGTCTCAGCGCTGGCCGCGCCCTATGCTGGCTCCATGATTGCGGTACACCTGTGGTATCCCGATCGCTTCGACATGAAGGATGCGTTTCGCATGGGCAACTACAGTCTGCTGGGATATATGGGCGGCAACATTGCTCTGGAGTTCTTCTATAGCGGACCTCACGCCCTAATTTTACGCATGCACCTGAACAATGCGCATGGCTCGCCAGAGCCCGGACCAAATCATTGAGCGATCACGGGTTCACAGCCGTTGCAGAGATAAACCCGCCTCTTCCGGTGCGGCGGACCGACCTTGTGTCCTCCGTTGCAAGCCCTGCCACAAGCCTGTTCAACGGCTTTTTTGAGTGGTTCGGGGAACTGGGGATCTTTTCCTGGCGAGTTCTGAGGGCTGCGGTAACGGCCCCGTATGAAGGTCGCGAACTGATTCGGCAGCTCGACGAAGTGGGGTCGAAATCTCTGCCGCTGGTCGCCATGGCTGGCGCCGCAATTGGCGTCATCATCTCGCTGGAAGCCCGCTATAGTCTCACTCGATTCGGCGCCAAATCCATGTTTCCCGCCACTCTCGTGTACTCCGTCGTCCAGGTCATGGGGCCTGTCATTACCGGCCTGGTGGTAAGCGGGCGCGTGGGCGCGGGTATGGGCGCGGAGTTGGCATCGATGAAAGTGACTGAGCAAATCGACGCCATCGAGGCATCCGCGATCAATCCTTACAGGCTGCTGGCGGCGACACGCATACTGGCCTGCATCCTGATGCTGCCGCTGCTGACCCTTGCCACCGACGCATGCGCCTTGCTCACTGGCTGGTTTGCGCAGGCTCTGGTTGAACCGCTCTCGTTTCATCAGTTCATTACAAGCGGTTTTAATGGCGCCACTTTCAATGCATTCCTGCCACAGACGTTCAAGACCGCCGTCTATGGCCTGATCATTGGGCTCATCGCGTGCTTTCAGGGAATGCGCACGCGCGGTGGAGCGGCGGGGGTGGGCCGCGCGGCCACCAATTCCGTCGTGCTCGCTTCGCTCTTCCTTATCCTGGCCGACGTTGTCATGGTCAAATTCATCCTTGTCTTTTTCCCTTAACCGTTGTTTGAAGCACGCGTGAAACAAGTATGGCCACAGCTTATGACATCGCGACCAAGCCAGCGGAACCGAAGCAAGGCAATTCTGTGCCTTTCGTTGCTGTTGAGAACGTGTACAAATCCTTCGCGGGCCACAAGGTCTTAAGCGGGGTTACTTTGCGCGTGAACCAGGGAGAAACTCTGGCCGTGCTGGGACGCAGCGGCACGGGGAAAAGCGTGCTGCTGCGGCTGATCATTGGCCTCGCTACGCCTGACTCGGGCACGGTTTGCATTCGCGGCCAGAACATTGCAGGTCTGGCTCTCGACCGCATGGGGGAAATCCGCAAGAAAATGGGATTCCTGTTTCAGCAGGCAGCGCTTTACGACTCGCTCACGATCAGAGAGAACGTGGCCTTCCCTCTTGAACACCATCGCAGAGACATGTCGAAATCCGAGCGGGACGACCGCGTCAGGCAGTTGCTGGCCGAGGTGGGCTTGGAGGGCGCTCTCAATAAGATGCCGTCGGACATTTCAGGCGGAATGCAAAAGCGCGTGGGCCTGGCGCGTGCGCTGGCGCTTGAGCCGGAGATTCTGCTGCTCGACGAGCCGACAGCCGGCCTCGACCCCATCAGTTCCGGCGAAATCGACGAATTGATTCTCAAGCTTCAGAGGGAACGTCGCATGGCGTCAATCGTCGTGACGCACGATCTGCATAGCGCGAAAACGATCGCCGGCCGTCTCGCCCTGCTGAATGAGGGCAACGTAGTGATCGAGGGTACTTTTGAACGCCTTCAACAAAGCGACATCGGTTTTGTGAAGGAATTTCTTCAGCAATCGTAGGAGGACTTATGTCGCGAATTGCAAGGTTGGGAGTATTTATCGTGGCGACGCTGGCAGTTCTGGCTGCCGGTGTCTTCATCATCGGAAGCCAGGAATATCTGTTTCGCTCCACCTATCAACTGAAGACGCAGTTCGACAATGTTGCGGGCCTGACCGTAGGAGCCGACGTGCAGGTGGGCGGCGTTCACAGCGGAACTGTGCATAGCATCACGCTGCCTCACAAACCGGGCGATAAGGTCATGGTAGTCATGGATCTCAACAGATCGACAAAGGAGATCATCAAGCGTGACTCTGTAGCCTCGATCGAAACCGAGGGAGTGTTGGGCGATCAGTTCGTGGCCATTTCGTTTGGATCTGCCGGGCAAGCCGAGGTGAGGGATGGCGAGACCCTCCAGAGTGTACCCCCGCTGGAGTTGGGTGCACTGCTCGCAAAGTCGAACGCGATCCTCGATAGCAGCCAACAGGCCATCCTCAACACAACTGCGGCCACGGCCCATCTGAACTCGGTGAGCGCCAAGATCGATTCGGGCCAGGGAACCGTGGGAGCTCTGGTGAACGACAAGCAGCTCTATATCAACCTGGAGCAAACCACGACCACACTGCATGACACGATGCTGCAGGCGCAAACCGGCGTAACAGACTTCCAGGAAAACATGGAAGCGCTGAAGCATAATTTCTTCTTGAGCGGGTACTTCAAGAAGCGCGGATACCAAGACTCCTCCGACTTGGCGGCGAACAAGATCGGCGGTCTCCCGCAGAGTACCCCTGTAAAGATGTTTACTTACACAGCAAGGCAGCTTTTTGATGGCCGCGCTTCGGCAAAAATGACGGATCGGAAAACCCTCAACGCCGCCGGCGATTTCCTGGCGCAAACTCCATTCGGACTTGCGGTCATCGTGGTTTCCACTGGCATGGATGGCGATACCCAGAAGGATCTCGTTCTCACCGAAGCCAGGGCCATGGTCATCCGCGAGTATCTGGTCGAGAACTTCGGATTTGACGACACTCAGCTCAGGACCTTGGGCATGGGCAAACAAGAAGGCGCAAACCTCGAAGCGGATTGGGGCTCGATCCAGATTCTCATTTATCCCGCAGGAACTGAGATACCGGCCGACAAGCCGGCGCTGGCGGTAACGCCTTCCGCACCTGAGGCCGACAAGCCTGTGCAGGTCACTGCCGCGACAACTCAAAAACCATAACGCATGGTGCGTGAGGGCGCGCGACAATACAGCAAAATCCTTGACGTTTCCTTCGTCCAGCCGGCATCGGCGGAGCTTTGGATAAAATATCTCGTACTCGTGCGCAATTGTTGCCGCGCTCGCATCAAATGTCGTATCGGGAGGTTTCTATGGAATTGGGCATGATCGGCTTGGGCAGGATGGGAACCAATATGGTGCGGCGTCTCATGCGGGCCGGCCACCAATGCGTTGTGTACGATATTCATTCGGAAGCCGTGCAATCGCTTGCCAAAGAAGGCGCGGTTGGCGCCGGTTCGCTGGAAGACTTCGTGAGGAAATTGAAAACGCCCCGCGCCATCTGGATGATGGTGCCGGCTGGCGTAGTGGATGCGACACTCAAGGATCTGACCCCGCTGCTCGAAGCGGACGACGTAGTCATCGATGGCGGAAACTCTTATTATCACGACGACATTCGCCGCGCCGCGGAATTGAAACCCAAGGGCATTCATTATGTCGACGCGGGAACCAGCGGCGGAGTGTGGGGAGCCGAACGCGGCTATTGCCTGATGATCGGCGGCGAAAAAGACGTGGTTCAGCGGCTCGACCCTATTTTTTCTGCATTGGCGCCAAGCATCGATTCCGCGCCGCGTACTCCCGGCAGGGAAAAAGTGGGCGGCACGGCTGAGCACGGCTATCTCCACTGCGGCCCCAACGGCGCCGGACACTTTGTGAAGATGATTCACAACGGCATCGAGTATGGAATCATGGCCTCGTACGCAGAGGGGTTGAATATTCTTCAACATGCCAATATCGGCAAGCAACGGCAAACTGTGGACGCCGAGACTACGCCTCTGCGCAACCCCGAGTTGTATCAATACGACCTGAATCTCGCCGACATCGCCGAGGTTTGGCGCCGCGGCAGCGTGATCGCATCGTGGCTCCTGGATCTGACCGCCATCTCTCTGCTTGACAGCCCGGATCTGGCGAAATTCACCGGCCGCGTGTCGGACTCCGGTGAGGGACGCTGGACGATCACTGCTGCGATCGACGAGTCGGTTCCAGCTCCCGTACTGAGCGCCGCGCTGTATGAGCGCTTCAGTTCGCGCGGCGAGGACACTTTCGCGGACAAGCTCTTATCCGCGCTGCGATTCCAATTTGGCGGCCATGAGGAAAAAACGGCCGACCAGAAAGAGGGCGCCTGATGGCAAATTCCCAATCCGACGCTCTGGTGGTCTTTGGCGTGACGGGCGATCTAGCCCACAAAATGATCTTCCCGGCGCTCTACGCCATGGTAAAAAGCGGCGCACTCAAGGTTCCGGTCATCGGTGTGGCTTTTCCGAAATGGAGCCTGGAGCGGCTGCACCGGCGCGCGACGGACAGCATCAAGCAAGCCGGCGGAATCGACGATAAGCGCGCCCTCGAACGCCTTTTGTCTCTCTTGAAGTATGTGAGCGGAGACTATACAGACAGCTATACCTTCACTGCGATTAAACAAGTGCTGGGAAATGCACGGCGCCCCGCGCACTACCTCGCAATCCCGCCTGCGCTCTTCGAAACGGTGATTAAAGGACTGGGAGCCGCAGGTCTGGCCAGGAATGCGCGCGTGATTGTCGAAAAGCCGTTTGGACGCGACTTGGCGTCGGCGCGTGAACTCAACCAGGTTGCGCACGCGGTGTTTCCTGAGGACTCGATCTTCCGCATCGATCACTTCCTTGGCAAGGAAGCGATCATGAATATTCTTTACTTTCGTTTCGCCAATTCATTTCTGGAGCCGATCTGGAATCGCAACTACGTGGCCAGCGTTCAGATCACACTATCGGAAAGTTTCGGAGTGGGTAAGCGCGGCGCGTTTTACGAGACCGCAGGTTGTCTGCGCGACGTGATCCAGAACCATCTTTTTCAGATCGTGGCATTGCTTGCCATGGAACCGCCCGCGGGCCGGGACTTTGGAGATGTGCAAACCGAGAAGGCCAAAGTCTTCAAAGCGATGTGTCCACTGAAGCCCGACGATCTGGTGCGCGGCCAGTATGCCGGCTACCGTGATGAGTCGGATGTGGCGAAGAATTCCGACGTCGAAACCTATTGCGCCCTGCGGCTCTTCATCGACTCATGGCGCTGGGACGGAGTGCCGTGGTACTTGCGCTCGGGCAAGTATCTGCCAACCACCGCGACCGAAATCCTCGTTGCGCTTAAGCCGCCTCCGCAGAAACTCTTTGCCGATGCAGTAAAGCCGCACGTGCGGTCGAACTATCTGCGCTTCCGGCTTTCTCCCAACTCGGCCATCGCTCTGGCTGCCCGCGTCAAGCTCGCGGGGCAGGAATTCATCGGAGAGGAGCGAGAGCTTTTTCTGTCAGATGAACAACCGGGAGAGGAAACACCCTATGAACGGCTGTTGGGCGATGCCATGAAGGGCGATGGGGCTCTCTTCACTCGCGAAGACGCGGTTGAAGCCGCATGGGAGGTGGTCAATCGGGTCCTCAGGATCCATCACCCGGTTCGCCGTTATAAACGCGGCACCTGGGGGCCGAAAGAGGCTGACGCACTCATTGCTCCAGACGGCAGTTGGCATAATCCAAGCCCCGAGGTCGCATCCGAATAGCCGCCCGTCTTGCTCGAGATCTCGCCTCAGGCGTTCGCAACCAGGAGAGGTCTATTCATTACGCTGTGGACAGTTTTCGTCAACCTTCTGGTTTTGCAGATCTTTGGCTTCATCTTTCACATCGCGGGTGGCCTGACAACGGATAATGCGCCTTAATCGTTTGCTTCATAGTATACCCATTGATTTGTCGCGGCCGTATTCAGAAGAGGATATGAAAACGTGGCGCGTGAGCGACAAAGGTAGAAATACAGGAAACAATTGGGGCGAGTTGATCGAACCCGTTCCGAACGGGGCCCTGAAACGTGAGAAAGCTGCAAAGCGCTCAAAACGCAAAAAGGAGACGCCATCCAAGAGATTGTTCGACCAATCGGACATTGGTCAAAAGAACGCTATGAAGAGCTGTTCTGAGGGGCAGGTTCCACCTGCGCATCGGATGCCTGGAAAGCCTCTCCCTCCGCAGGTTGAATCAGATAGGCATGATGGTGCCCGAAGAGAATCTGTTCAACCACACCGCTTTTGCCGACATGCGGCCCGTCGTGCACTTGCAACCTGTCCCCTTTGCGAAACCTTAGGCCCGCCAACTGTGCTTCTCTCCGTGCCTGCTCCCAAGGAGAACAAGACCCAGTCAGATTGTTCTCCTTCGGGATTCTCCACCTGAAACTCATGATCGCGCCAAAAGACGAAGGAATCGGGCTCGGTGGCGGAAGAGGACACTTCCAAGTAATCGCCATAGTAGGTGTTGGGAAGCCGCCAGAAGTAGTCTGAATTTCCCGCCGGCGCACCGGTCTCACCTCGCGTCGATGGGTAAAGGTGATGCCGGGTACAAATCCCTCCTCGCGGAAGATAAGACCTGCTGGGTAGCCCCTATGAAGGTTCGACTCATCGATCGAAAGGGATCCGTCGGATTCGAAATCAGAGAATCGGGGGGAATTATCGGGAAACTGAAGCAGGCAGAGAATTCTCTCCGGCATCCTTTACGCGCAAACATCCAGAAATTCGGCCGGAAATGCGGCCGTGGCAGAACAGTAAACGAAGAATCGTTGATTTTAAAGACTTTATGGCGGAGAGGGAGGGATTCGAACCCCCGATACCCTTTCGGGTATGCCGGTTTTCAAGACCGGAGCCATCAACCGCTCGGCCACCTCTCCGCAGTGTCCCGGTCCTCTTAGATTGTACGTCGAATCGTGCTCGTCGCTGGAATCGGCAGCGCCGCATCCAGCCCATCGCATCCGGCCCGCCACGTCCAGATTGCCCGCGGCCAGAAAAGCCCGGGCGCGGCGCTTCGCGGTTACGGCTGCGGCAGTACCATCACCTCCACGCGGGAGGCTGCATCCCTCTGATGGAAAATCTCTTCCGTCGCCTTCCAGAAATCCTCCGGCTTGGCATAGGGTATGTCGGTAAAGGTTTGCGGATTGCGATCGGTAAGCGGGAACCACGAACTTTCGACCTGCACCATGATGCGATGGCCGCGGCGGAACGTGTGGTAGAGATCGGGCATCGTAAAGTCGATGGCGGTTTCCTTGCCGGGCGTGAGCGGCTCGGGCTTCTCCCAGCTGGTCCGGAATTTGGCGCGGAAGTATTCCGAAGTCTTCGCATTGAACTGCACATCGCCCAGATGATCGCCATCGCTGCGCGCCCATCCGCCATGCACCCACGGGCCTTCCACCAAAGTGATCGGCGTATCTGGATTGAGTTTGCGGATCGCGTTAAATGTACGGTACGGGCCCTCGAGATCTTCGGCGTCATACCAGCCGCCGACCACCAGCACTGCGCACTTCACGTTCTTCAGGTGCCGCGACAGGTCGCGTACCTGCCAGTAGTCGTCGTAGGTGTCGTGCTTGTACTGGTCGTCCCACAACCCGGTCGGGCTCTTCATGAACTTGTCGAGATTGGCGACGTTGCCGGCCTCAAGATAGAACTTATAGCTGTCCGTCGTGCCGAAGCTGAAGGAGGCGTCGTCGGGCGAGGCCACTGGATTCTGTTGCGCGTGGAAGAAGGGCGCGTAGAATCCATAGCCGGCCGAAAGCATGAACGCCCCGCCGTGGTAGGAGTCGTCGCCCAGAAAAAGATCGGTCATGGGCGCTTGCGGGCTGGCCGCGGCAATGGCCGGATGCGAGTCGATGATCGATGCCGATGTGTAGAATCCCGGATACGAAATGCCCCAGATGCCCACCTTGCCGTTGTTGTTGGACACGTGCTTCAGCAGAAACTCGATGGTGTCGTACGTATCGGAAGATTCGTCCACATCCTTCACAGATTTCTTCTCGTCGATGGCCGGATGCATTTCCACAAACGTCCCCTCGCTCATCCAGCGGCCCCGCACATCCTGGTAGACAAAGATGTAGCCGGATTTCTCGAATTCATCCGAGGGTCCGAGACGTGCGGGATAGCGGTCTTCGCCATAAGGAGCGACGCTGTACGGCGTCCGGTCCATCAAAAACGGGACGGCCCCGGATCGGCCGGAAATGCCGAAGCCTTGGGTACGTAGACGGCGGTAAACAGCCGCACGCCGTCGCGCATGGGAGAATGCGGTACTCATATTTGGTGTAGTGCACGCGGACGTATTGATCGCTTGCCGGCTGCGGCGCAGGTTGCTGCGCGCGCACCAAAGACAGGGCGACATTCTGCGTGGCGAAAAGGGCGAGAGCAAAGCGCTGCGCGGCAAACATCGTTGGACAAAATCTCCTGAGTTTGAGAGTAACGCAGCCGGAACCCGAAATACGGTGCGCCCGGCGGGTCTTGCCCGCCGTCGAGCGCACCCTATTCCTCTGCCTTCTTCTCCTCAGCCGGCGCCTTCTCGGGCATCGTCAGCGGCTTGGTAATGTCGTCGAGATAATCCGGCGTGCCCTCTATGCGCTCCAGCACCGGGAAGCGCTCACCATCGTGGTAGTCGATGTCGGCCATAGAGACGAAGGCGTCGGCCTGCACGATTAGATGGATCGGCTCGGCGTTTCCTTTGGCCGCTTGAATGGCTGCGCGCAATGCCTCTGCCGAGAAGATTTGCCCGTTGACAGCAATGATCTTCTCGCCGGGCGCCAGGTTCGCCTTGTCGGCGGGGCCGTTCCAGCGCACATCGGAGATGCTGCCATCGCCGCCTACGCTCAGGCCGATCGAGAACCAGCAGCCCATGCCTCCACGGCGCGCGCCCGGCATCCCGGCCATCATGTTCTGCGTAGCGCTCGGCTTGTCCTTGTACACCAGCTTGTAGCCGCCCTGCTCAATGCCAGCCAGGTCCACATGGGGATTGATTTTGTCGATGCGGTCATGCAGGAAGCTTGCCCAATCGTAGGGAACGACCGCATTCAAGTCCTGCACCAATTCGTTGAAATCGTAAGGTACGATGAGCGGACCGGTATTTCCGCCCTTGCCGAGGAAGATCCTCTCAAAGTCGTTCAGCGATTTCTGATTTTGCGTCAATTTGCGGATGAGCGTGTCGGCATCCAGCCACAACAACTGCCCCTCCGGGTAGTAATCCTGCCCGCGCCTCCAGTTCATCCACGGCGTATAGAAACGCACCACGCTGGCTGCGATGGCAGTGTCCTCAGTGGAACGCCACTCGCGCCCTGGCGTGTAGTCCAGGGTCGCCGCGGTCTCTGCCAGCCGGTCGCGATATTGCGCCTGCGTTTCGAAGGCCGCGCGCGCGGCCAGCACGTTGCCCAGATACTGCGTCATGCCCTCGTACACCCACAGCAGCGCGCCCTGCTGCGGCGTCGCGAAGTCCGGCTGGTACAGTCCCACGGGACGGCGATACTTCCCATTCCACGAGTGCGTAAACTCGTGCGGCAGCAGATCGGACTCGCGCAGTTCGTGCGCGTCGTCGGCAAATCCCTTCTCGCCCGTGCCGTTGTCCGACGACTGGCCGTGCTCCAATCCCCCGCCTCCGGCTACATCCGACAGCGTCAGCAGAAAGTGGTAGACGTGGTAATGATGCGATCCGTAGAGCGCATCTGCCTCGCGCACCAGGTTGTTCATCGAGGCCAGCACCGCCGGACGCAGGTTTGAGTCCTCCGGCGAATCCGAAACCACGTCAATATAGTGTTTGGGCGTGATCTCGGGCGCCAGCGGAAACTCGTGGAAGTACTGGCCGGTGATGATGGGCGAGTCCTGCAGTTGCTCCACATTCGTTGCTGCAAACTGCGTCACCGCGCCGGCCGCGGGAACCGGATACGAGCCGGAGCTGACCGGCGTGAGCGCGGTGCCGATGCCCCAGCCCGCGGGAACTTTTACCGAGGGCTGAATGGGAATATCGCGCACCGGCGTGTTGGCCGGATAGAGCAGCAGCGATTCCCACTCAAATGCCGCAAGTTTTTGCGAAATCCGCGACGTGACGATGCAGTCCAAGTGCGCGTGCAGCGTGGTTACGCCCGCGGGAATCGTGAGATGGAACTGATACAAGTCCACGTCATCCCGCCGCCATGCAAGGGTTTGGCCGTTGGCGGTAAACACCACGCCTGTGATCTCTTCCACCGGCCCACTGGGCATGTGATGGCCGGGAATCCACTGCGGCGTCGTCAGCGCCAGCGGGCCGGGCGTCACCGGCAGGTCGACCTCGGCGTGAAGCAGCTTGCGCGGTGCATCGCTAAGATCGGCCGTGATCTGGATGGCCGTTTTTTGCGCGCCCGCAGCAGGCAGCGCAAAGAACAAAACAAGCAGGGACAACCCGGCTTGCAAGATGCGTGGAAAGATGCGCATGAGTCGGTACTCCTGAGCGTTCAGGGTAGCGCACAGGGGCCGGGCCTCGGTAGATGTTTTCCTGGCCGCACGCCCCACGCCGTTGCACATCGCGGCATATTCGTGTTGCGTTGTGCCGCTTTCTGCAAGTTCTTTATACCATCCTTATACGATTCGGCAGACCTCATTTTATGCTGGTAGTTAACCCACCCACATCGGCGAACTGCAGCTTCGCCGGGGCTGATACACAATTCCCGACGATTAAGGAGAACCATGTCAAAATACAAACTTGAGTACATCTGGCTCGATGGAAAGAAGCCCATCCCCGAACTCCGCGGCAAAACCAATATCAAGGAATTCGACAAAACTCCCACCCTGGCCGATCTGCCTCTGTGGGGATTTGATGGCAGCTCCACCATGCAGGCTGCGGGCCACAAGTCCGATTGCGTTCTCAAGCCGGTGGCTCTCTATCCCGATGCCGCCCGCAAAGACGCCTTCATCGTGCTCAGCGAAGTCATGCTCCCTGACGGCACGCCGCACCCGACCAACATGCGCGCCACGGCCCCCGATGATCCGGATCTCTGGTTCGGCTTTGAGCAGGAGTACTTCCTCTATAAGGATGGCCGTCCGCTCGGCTTCCCCAAAGACGGCTACCCCAGCACTCCTCAAGGCCCCTACTACTGCGGCGTCGGCTACAAGTACATGGGCTCGATCGCCCGCACCATAGTCGAGGAGCACCTCGATCTTTGCCTTCACGCCGGCATCAACCACGAAGGCATCAACGCCGAAGTGGCCAAGGGCCAGTGGGAATACCAGATCTTCGGCAAGGGCTCGCACAAGGCCGCCGATGACCTGTGGACCGCGCGCTATCTGATGGCTCGCCTCTGTGAAAAGTACGAAGTCGACGTGCAGTTGCATTGCAAGCCCATCAAGGGCGACTGGAACGGCTCCGGCATGCACACCAACTTCTCCTCCAAGCACCTGCGCGAAGTGGGCGGCAAAGAATACTTAGAGGCCTTGATGGCCGCATTCGAGAAGAACATTCCCGATCACATCGCGGTGTACGGCCCGGACAATCACTTGCGCCTCACCGGCCTCCATGAGACCCAGGCCATCGACAAGTTCAGCTACGGCCTCTCGGATCGCGGCGCTTCCGTCCGTCTGCCTGTCAATTTCATCAAGCACGGCTACAAGGGCTACCTTGAAGATCGCCGTCCCAACTCGGAAGCCGATCCCTACCAGATCGTTGCTCAGATTGTGAAGACGACCGCCGAGGTACCGATCAAGTAGTTGATACCCACCGCCGGCTCCAGGTTCCGGCCCGGCGGCATTAAGCAAGAGCAGAGGCGCGGCCAATCGGTCGCGCCCCTGGCCTTTCCGCCCTTCCTTGCCGGTCCCGTGTTTCCTGATGGCTCCTTTAGCTCTCGCGTGTTAGAACCAAAAGAATAGGGCGTCGGCGAAGCTTGCTTGAAAATCGAGAGCGGGTGCCCCACCCCGGGGTCCCCGCGGATGGGTCTTCGTCCGTGGGGTGGAGATTCGGCGCGTTTTTGTTTTTGCGCCTAAGGTGGGATAGCGAGGGCGCCATTCCGGCAAGGCCCGTGTAAAGTTGCCCGCCGCGACTACGCTAATTCCGCTGGGAGGAAGGTTCCCGATCATGAACGCAGGCCATCCAGTGGAACTCGAACCTCTCTACGGCGATTACCCGCTCGACCAGGCCTTCGACGAGATGCGCCAGCCCGGCGGCGAGGTGCGGCCGCAATACCGCGCCCTGGCCGAGACGCTAGCCAGCCTTCCCGCCGGCGAATTGCAGCGGCGCAAGCAATCGGTCGACCTCGCCTTCCTCACCCAGGGCATCACCTTCACCGTCTACGGCCGCGAAGAGGGCACCGAGCGTATCTTCCCTTACGATCTGCTGCCCCGCCTTATCACTGCCCAGGAGTGGGACCGCATCGAGCGCGGCCTCACGCAGCGCATCACCGCGCTCAACCTCTTCCTGCGCGACGTCTATTCCGATGCAAAAATCCTCGCCGACCGCATCATCCCGCGCGAGCTCGTCTACAGTTGCAGGCATTACCGGCGGCAGATGCGCGGCTTGCAGGTGCCGCGCAACGTCTATATCGCCGTCGTCGGCAGCGATCTGTTGCGCCTCAACTCCGGCGAGTTCGTGGTGCTCGAGGATAACCTCCGCGTTCCTTCCGGCGTCAGCTATATGCTCACCAACCGCCGCGTGATGAAGCGGACCTTCCCGCAACTCTTCGCGCGCTATGGCGTGCGGCCCATCGAGCACTATCCGCAGTTGCTGCTGGCCACATTGCGCTCCCTCGCCCCCGAAGGCCGCCCCGAGCCGAACATCGTGCTGCTCACGCCGGGCGTCTTCAACTCCGCTTACTTCGAGCACACCTACCTCGCGCGCCAAATGGGCATCGACCTCGTGGAGGGCCGCGACCTGGTGACGCACGACAACATCGTCTACATGCGCACCACCGACGGCCTTAAGCGCGTCGATGTCATCTACCGTCGCGTCGACGACGACTTCAGCGATCCCCTCGTCTTCCGCTCCGACTCCGCGCTCGGCTGCGCTGGCCTGTTCAATGCTTATCGCGCCGGCAACGTCACCGTATCCAACGCCTTCGGCACCGGCCTCGCCGACGACAAGGCCGTCTACGCCTACGTGCCGCGCATGATCCGCTACTACCTGAACGAAGATCCCATCCTGCCCAACGTGGAAACCTTTCTGCTCAGCGAGAACAAGGAACGCAAGTATGTGCTCGCCAACCTCGACAAGCTGGTGGTCAAAGCCGTGGGCGAAAGCGGCGGCTACGGCATGTTGATCGGCCCCCGCTCCACGACTCTGCAGCGCGAAGAGTTTGCGCGGCAGATCGAGGCCAACCCGCGCAACTACATTGCCCAGCCCACGCTCGATTTCTCGCGCGCTCCCTGCCTTGTCGACGACCGGCTGGAGCCGCGCCACGTCGATCTGCGGCCCTACATCCTCTTTGGCGATAAGGTGAACATCGTGCCCGGCGGTTTGACCCGCGTGGCCCTCGAAAAAGGCTCGCTCGTCGTTAACTCCTCGCAAGGCGGCGGTAGTAAGGACACATGGATTCTGGAATAGTTCGCATGGAAGAAAATCGGACCAGAAGAGAGAGACACAACATGCTATCGCGCGTTGCCGACAGCCTCTACTGGATGAGCCGCTACCTGGAGCGGGCCGAGAATACCGTGCGCCTGCTCGACGTGACCATGAGCCTGATGCTCGATGCCGGAGGCTCTAACCTGGAAATGCGCTGGCAACGCATGGTGGCCGCGCTGGGCAAGCCTGCGGAGATGGATTGGAACGGCAGCATCGAGGAAATGGCGCAGAAGCTGGTCTACGACCATCTCAGCCCTGCCTCCGTCATTTACTGCCTCAATGGGGCCCGCGAGAACGCCCGCCAGGTGCGCGAAGAAATCTCCACTGAGATGTGGCAGCGCCTCAACCGTCTTTACCATCAGATGCACTTGCCGCGCGCGCAATCGCAGTTCTCCGCCAACATCGGCGACCAGCTCTCCACCGTCATTGACGGCATCTACCTCTTCAAAGGCACCACCGACACCAGCATGATCCACGGCCAGGGATGGCAGTTCATCCGCCTCGGCCGCTATCTCGAGCGCGCCTACGCCACGGCTACGTTGCTCGAGGTCTACCAGTCCGAACTCTTTCCCCCGCAAGAGCGGGAGTCGTCCGGATATCTCCATCTGGAACTGGTGGGCCTGCTGCGCAGTTGCACGGCATTCGAAGCGTACTGCCAGGTGTACACGGCTGACCTCTCGCCAGAGCGCATGCTCGAATTCCTGGTGCTCAACCGCGACTTTCCCCACGCCATCCATTACTGCGTCGAAGGCACGCGCCAGGCAGTCGAGGGCATTCAGCAAACTGGCGGCCGACGCCCGCCCGAGGAGCTGAAGGCCGCCATCGGCAAGCTCTGCGCCATGCTGGGCTACACGTCGATCAACGAAATCCTCGCCGGCGATACGGCTGGCTTTCTGCACAACATCCGCGGACAGTGCTTGCACATCCATGAACTCATTTACCGCTTTTATGTGCACTATTCCATTCAATCCGCGCTCACTGTCTAGATTCAATGAAGGAGTGAACTGCTGAAAGCTGATAGCTGACAGCTGAAAGCTGCATTTATGAACTTCTATTCGATCCGGCACCTCACGCGTTTTCGCTACTCGAGCCCCATCAAAGAGAGCATCATGGAGACGCGCATGCACCCGCGCTCCGACGCCAGCCAGCACTGCCTCACCTTCTCGCTCTCCGTGAGCCCGCGGTGCCGCGTCTTCAGTTACCGCGACCACCTGGGCAACAACATTCAGCACTTCGATATTCCCGGCGAACACAACCAGCTCGTCATCGTGGCCGAATCCGTCGTCGAACAGCAGTCCCTGCCCGATGTTCCCTCTTTCCTCGCGCCCGAGGCGTGGAGCGAGCTCGATGAACTCATCGCCTCAGGCGATTATTGGGAGATGTTGCTGCCCAGCACCTTTGCCGTTGAAACCCCGGCCGTAACCTTGCTCGCCCAACAAATGGGCGTGACCCGTCGCGACGATCCCCTGATGCTCGTATTGGAACTGAATCAGCGCCTCTTCAACTACTTTGAATACGTGCCCAGTCACACGCGCGTCGACTCACCCATCGACGAGGCCATCGTCAGCGGCAAGGGCGTGTGCCAGGACTTTGCGCACACCATGATCGCGCTGCTGCGCCATGTGCGCATTCCCGCGCGCTATGTGTCCGGTTATTTATATCGCGGGCGCGAGGATCACGACCGCTCCACGCCCGACGCCACGCATGCCTGGGTCGAGGCGTTAATGCCCCAACTCGGATGGGTGGGCATCGATCCCACCAACAACCTCATCGCGCATCATCGCCACATCCGCACTGCCGTGGGCCGCGATTATGCTGACGTTCCGCCCACCCATGGCGTCTTTCGCGGCAGCACCGCGAGCGAATTGTACGTGGCCGTGCACGTCGAGGCCGGCGACCATCCGCCGCCGCTCGATCGCAAGCTGCCCATCCCTGAAGACTGGAGCGTGCTGGTGGAGCGCGCGCAACAGCCGCCCGAGCCCGCCGTCCCCTTCATCGATATGCAGCAGATGCAGCAGCAACAGCAGTGAGTCGCTTTCCGTAGTGCCGATCCCTGTCTGCGTAGCGCCGGTCTTTGTCTTTTGTAGCGCCGGTCTCCAGACCCGCACATGCAACTCCGTGGTTACCAAGTCTCCCCGGTTCTACTTCGCCGCCGTCTCGTCCGCCCCCATGGCTTTCAACCGCATCTGCGCCAGCCGCCACGTCGAAGTAGGAATCGAGAGCGGCTCCTTCGGCTTCTCCATCTTGCGATAGTCGGCAATAGCGATCTCGCGCTCGCCATACTGCTCCGCAATCCGGCCCAGCACGTACCACACATCGTCATTCGGCTCATCGAGATTCCAGTCGTCCATGGCGCGCAGCAAAACCTCACGCGCGTCCTTGGTGTTGCCCACTTCCGCGTAGAGACACGCCAAAGTGTGCAGAATGTACGGCGCGTCCTTCTGCATTTCGGTGGCGCGAATCGCTTTGGCGATATCGGTCTGCTCCACTTTGCCGGTGAAGAGCCCGTACCATGTCTCGTTGTTCAGCAGCATGGCGTCTTCCTTGCCCAGGTCGGCAAGTTTTTGCGCCCAGCCCCGCGCTGCGGCAAAGTTGCCGCGGTCGGCTTCGATTTCCATCTTCATCTCATACGCGTCGCTGTCGTTCTCCAGCAGCTTCAGCCGATCGTCGGCCAGCGCCAGCGCGTCGTCGTACCGGCCCAGGCCCATCAGCGCCAGCACGTTGTCGATGAAGGCCGTCTTTGATTCCGGTTCGTCTTTCAGCAACGGCGATGAAACCTCGAGCAGGCCCGCGAAGTTGTCTTGGATTAGGTACCCGACAGCCAGCGCGATGCGAATGTTGGTGCGCTCGCGATCGCCGGTTGCGTCCTTCAGCGCTGTCTCCAAAATCGGCACGCCCTCGGCCACGGTGGGCTTCGACCCCACCAGAATCGCCGCCGCAGCCAGCTTCATCCGCCGCGCGTCCGGCGCTTCGCCCTTCGTCCAGAAGCGCGGAAACACCGGCCCGCCCAGTGGATCGTCGCCGCCCTCCAGGTGCACGTCCTCGCGCATCCAGTCCAGCAGCGCCTTCGCGCCCCGCAAGTCGCCGCTCTGAATGCGGTCCAGCATTTCCAGGGCGATGGCGTTCGGCTTTTCTCCGGTGTCGAGCAATTTGTATTGCCCGTTTTCCTTCACGATGTAGACCGTCATCGTATTTCCACCCAGCACTTCTACCTTTTCGCGATAACCGGTCGCGTCATCGCCATCGCCCTTGGGGTCGAGCATGTGCAGCACGATGTCTTCCGTCACATCGAGCGAGCTCCCTTCGCGCGCCAGCTCGGTGTTCATTTTTTTGCCGCTCTCGAGCTCTTCCTTCAGATCGTCGGCGTCCATGGCGTTCAGCACCTTGATGGCGTTACGGCTGAGCATCGTGGCAAAGCGGTCCTTGGTCAGATCGGGATCGAAGGGCACCATGGAGAAGTGCTTCACGACGTCGGCCGGAGTGTTCGCGAACTGCACGTCTTCGTGGTGGGGCGCGCCGCGCAGCATATTCGCCAGACCTAATGTCCGCGCGGCGTCGTCGCCAGCAGCGCCCGCCTGGTAAAAGTCTGCTGCCTGCGCATATTGCCGCATGTTCATCAGCATTTCGCCCGCGGTGCGCGCGGTTTCCTTGAAGCCGTTGTCGTCCGTGGCACGCTTATTGGCTTCGTCCAAACCCGCCTTGCTGCTCTGCAGCATGGCCATCGACGCCGACATCAGCGCCTTGGGTTCGGGATTCAGCGCCTGAGCTGCCTTGTATGCGCCCGCGTAATCGCCGCTATAGAAAATCGCGAAAGCAAGATTGTCGGTGAGCCCGAGATCGGCCAGTTTGTCCTGGCCCAGCTTCTCGTATTCGGCGACCGCCTCCTTCATGTGCGCCTGGCCGCTGTAGCGGCGTCCCACCGAGTCGTATTCGAGAAGGATCGCCAGATCGGCTTGCGCGGTGTGATCGTCGGGATCGAGCTTGATGGCGGCGCGGTACGCGTCGGCCGCGCCGGTCAGGTCGCTTCCTGGGCGCAGTTCGCGGCCCACCAGGTCGTGCTTCAGGATCTCCGCCAGCACACGCTCGGCGAGCGCCGAGCTGGGATCGAGCTTCACGGCAAGCCGCGCCTCGGAACGCGCAGCTTCGCCCATGCCAGCCTGAAGCAACACATTGGCTACCTGCAAATGGTGCACGGCCGCATTGGGGTTCAGCGCCACCAGCGCGCGATAGCTGGCCAGCGCCTCCTTCACCTTGCCGTCGCGCAGCAGCGCCTCGCCTTGCGGCTCAAAGTCAATGAGGATGGCGGGGCCATTGGTAAGATCGGCCACTTCATTGCGCAGCCCAGTGGCCTCGGCCACGGTGTAGCGGCGTTTCACCGAATCGAAGACCAGATGCGCCAGCACCACTCCGTCCTTGCCGGTGGTGAACGTCTCCGTCAGTTGCGCGGGACCCAGCGCAATGGTCGCGTCCTTGGGCAGTTCCTTGGGCACAAATCCCGCGGGCGGAATGAAGCGATAGTTCCACTCCGTGGTAAAGGCGGCATTCAGCCACCAGTCTTCGGTGCGCGGCTTCTTTGGTTTATCGGGACCAGTGGTTTTCTTCTCGTCGGAATCGTCTTTCTGTTTCAGCTCATCGGGCAGGAACTGGAAGATTCGGTCGAGGCGGATGGCGGCCTGCGCGCTTTCGAGTTCCGTATATCCGCGCTTCGCCTTTTCGCAGGCGATGGTCAGCTTGAACGGCTGTGACAGATCGTCGGGATCGGTGCGCTCGACCTTGCTGAGATCGTCGCAGAGGTACTCGGATTTAATGTAGCCGCGAAGCTCCTCGCGCGTGTCTTTGTCGGGCTTGTCGGCATAAAAGCCGCGGTAGCCCGATTCCAGAATGCCCCTGGGCTCCGTAATCTCGACCACGTTCGCGGGCCCGTTGTCCGCCAGCGTAAACTCGCGCGTCTCCACGATCCCGTTTTCCTGCGCCGAGGCTTCAGGAGTCTTGACCAGGGCCGTGGTGGCCTCGCTGGTAACCAGCGCCAAGCGGCCCTGGTCGCCCATCGGCAACTGGCCCAGTTGCGCGTACCGGTCTGTGGCGTCAATCCACATCGGATTCTTGCCGGGCATGTAAACAATCGCGTGATCGAAAAGCCCCATGCCCGGCAAATCCACGGGCACATCGATGCGCGCTTCCACATCGAGAAGCGCAACGTACGCGGGAATGCCCGCCGCGCGCAGCATCGCCACCAGCAGCGTGGCTTTGTCCTTGCAGTCGCCATATCCCTTCGCCAATGTCTCTGCCGGATCGTGAGGCAAGATCGCGGCTTCGCCGAATTCGATGCCCGTATACCGGACTTCGCGATCGAGATAGTCGAGAATCGCAGCCTCTTTTTCGGCGGCCGTTTTCTTGCCGGCGATCAGCGGGGTCACGACGGCTTGCACTTCAGGCGAATGGACGCGGCTATCGACCACCCCGCCATACTCCGTCGCGATGCTCTGCCACGATGCGCCGGTGGAATATTCGATCATCGGGAAGAACACCGCCTCGGGAGGTAGATACGGCTCCCGGTTATCGATCCCATCCAGCGGGCCGACGTCGAACGTGATAGTGACGCGATCTCCGGAGTCGGCGCGCACCGGCTTGATGCCGGACAGCAGTAGAAGATGGGTGCGCAGCGGCAACGCCGCGGGGGCGTCGAAAACCACGCGGCTGTGCGCCACAGGCACATCTTCCTGGCCCAGCACAACACGCCCCACGCGACCTGCTACATACAGCGGCTCGGTTTCCGTCTCCGTGTATTCCTCTTCCACCACCACGCCCGGCGCAATGGCCGGCAGCGGCGCACGCAGGCGCTTGCCGTCGCTGTAGGTCTTGTAGTCGCCGCCGCGTGCCGGCGCTTCGGTGATGGTGCTGGCATCGAGCGTATGCACCGTGAAGTCCGGCGCAATCACACGCGCGCGGATCACGGGCCGGGCTTCGTGCCAGGGTTCCCAACCTACGGAGAGCGAATCCCAGCCTTCGGCGCCCTTCTGCGTGAGCACCTTATAAATGAGGTGGCCGACGTGCACCTGCCGCCCGGCCTCGTCGAAGGTGTAGCTCTCGTCCTCGCAGAGCTCTGTCACGTTCACGCCATCCGGCGCGGGCACATCGGATGCGGCCTGGTACAGGGTCTTGGGGGCAATGGAAAAGTGCGGCGCGCTCCACGGCTCGGCCGACGGCGCGGCATACGGAGCTTCCGGCAACCCCTGCGCGGTCGCGGCCGCACACAGTGTAGTTGCAATCAGCGCCGCAAGTAGGCAAGGCAAATGTATACGCAGAAACGAAGAAGGCACAGGGCACCCGGCGATTTAGGTTGTGAAAACCACACTAAACCGCTTGGCAGGGATGAGCAAGCGGAGAGCCGTGTGCCACCCTCCTGCGGCTCTACGGCGAGCCGCGCCGTCCGGATTCGGCAGCAAATTCAGCCTTAGGGAGCGTACGCGGGCCGGGAGCGCGTAAGGAAATCAACAGAACGATAGTCCGCCCGCCCGCTGCCGTCAGTAAAGTGCGTAAACACCTCGGCCCGCAGCCTTCCATCGCGCTCCAGCGAGAGCGTAATCTCGAAGCGTTTGAAGCTTATGCTCTGCTTGGCGACCAATGCCACGGCAGAGCCCGAATCGACATTCTGCGCGAAGCTCTTGGCCTTCAGCGTGCCCCAGTCGCACGGGTCCGGATGACACGCGCCATAGGGATGGATCTTATTGCCTTTGATCTCGATACGCACAAGGTTGCGCGTTGCGGGATCGACGTTGATCCAGGTTCCATTCATGTCGTTGGACACAGCCGGAGCCTGCGCCGATGCGGCAGGCGCGCCGCAAACCGGCAGAAGGATGGCCATGGACGTGGTTGCAACGAAGGCAAAGCGGAGAAAGATTCCAATAACTTTCATGACGTTCTCCAGCCACCCTGCATTCTAAACCCAATCGCTCCCTGTCAGCAGGGGCCCATCCTTTCGCGCTTTTTGCGAAAGGGTGGGAAACCACGGCCCCTAGCCCGCCTTTTGCACCCGCGCCGCAATCTTTCTCAGTTCGGGCAGCACGTTGCCCAACGCGGCCGGCGCGGCATCGCGTTTGCCCAGCGCAAAGTACAAATCGCGATAGAGCGGGTAAAGCTGCTCGTACACTGCGGCGGCCTTTGCATCCGGCTCGACGGTACGGAACGGCAGGCAGACCGCGGCCTGCGCTTCTTCAATGGTCTTGTACGTTCCGGCAGCCAGCAATGCAAAAATCCCCGAGCCGAGGCTCGTGGGAATACCCGCCGGCACCAGCACCGGCTTGTTCAGTACGTTGGCGTAGACCTGGTTCAGGATTTCGTTCTTCTGCGGAATGCCGCCCGCATTGATGATGCGATCAATGCGCACCCCGTGTTCGGCCATGCGCTCCAGAATGATGCGCGTGTGGAATGCGGTGCCTTCAATCGCGGCGAAAAGCTCGTCCTGCGCGGTGTGCACCAGGTTCCAGCCCAGCGTCACGCCGCCCAGCTCGGGATTTACCAGCACGGTGCGATCGCCATTGTCCCAGCTCAGCCGCAGAAGTCCCGTCTGGCCGGCCTTCCACGCATCCAGGCCCTCGGAGAGTGCGGCTACCGTGGTCTGGGCGCGCTTGGCAATAGCGTCGAAGATGTCGCCCACCGCCGACAGCCCCGCTTCGATGCCCGTGTACTGCGGATGCACGCTGCCCGGCACTACGCCGCACACGCCGGGAATCAGCTCCGCCTTGGGCGCGATAGCAATAATGCAAGTTGAAGTGCCGACCACGTTCACCACGTCGCCTTCGCGGATATTCGAGCCGATCGCGTCCCAGTGCGCATCGAACGCACCAACCGAAATGGGAATTCCGGCGCGAAACCCCAGCCCCGCGGCCCACTTTGCCGAGAGATGCCCGGCGATTCTGTCGCTGGTCAGGTATTCGCCGCCCATCTTGGCGCGCACGCCGGCCAGCAGCGGGTCCACAGCGGCCAGAAACTCCTCCGGCGGCAGACCGCCCCACTTGGGATTCCACATCCATTTGTGGCCCATGGCGCAAACGCTGCGCTTGAGCGCGCTCACCTCGGTCACGCCCGAGAGCGTGGCCGCAACCATGTCGCAGTGTTCCAGCGCCGTCACAAATTTTTCTCTTTGTTTTGGATTCGAGCGCAGCCAATGCAAGAGTTTGGCGAAGCCCCATTCGTGCGAGTAGACGCCGCCGCACCATGCAATGCCTTCAAAACCCAGTTCGTGCGCCTTGCGGGTAATCTCCTCGGCCTCGGCAAAGGCGCGATGGTCGCACCACAGGTAGTATTCGTCCAGCGGCTCCAATCCCTCGCTCACCGGAATCACGCTGGAACCGGTGGTGTCGAGCGCAATAGCGGCAACCTCTGCTCCGTTCACGCCGGTGACCTTCAGCGCGTCCTTTGTGGCTGCGGCCAGCGCCGTCATCTGGTCGGCGTGCGATTGCGTCGCGTAGTTGGGATCGTCGCGGCGGCGATGGAGCGGATAAGACGCCGACCCGGTACCGATCGGGCCTTTCTTGCTGTCGACGAGAGTGACGCGAACGCTGAGTGTGCCGAAATCCACGCCGGCGACGATTGCCATGGAACTTTTCCTCCGGTAAACGTTTGCTGATCCGCTGATCAGACTACACCATGCCGGCAAAGAGCGTCCGTTTGTGAGAGACCGATCTCTCAGTTAGCCACCACCATGGTTTCGGCAACAAAGTGCTGCCTCCGTACCCCATCCTTTCGCCCGGTTTTTGGGCAAAAGGGTGGGACTGCACAGACTTCACCGGCGCGAATTCACGCGGCCCGAGATTTGGACTTACTTCTTCGCTCCGGGCAGCAGCCCCGTGAGCTTGCTGAACATGCCGGGTTTGGCCGGCGTCAAGACCGGCGGACTTGCGGGAGTAGCCGGCGGTTTCGCTGCAGCAGCCGGCGTCGTTTGCGACGCAGAATTGCCGGGAGCCGACGTCGAAGGCGCAGCCCCGGCAGCGCCACCTACCACGCGCGCGTGCTCCAGACGAGGCGACGGCGCATTATCGTTGTTTTTCACCAGAATGGAGATGCGGCGGTTCGAAGGGTCGTAGGGATTGCTCTTCACGCGCAGCAGTTGGTCGGCGTACCCGCGCACCTGCGTTACCTGGTCGGCGCGCACACCATCCCGCTGCAGCAGGCGGCGCGCGGAGTTGGCGCGGTCGGCCGAGAGCTCCCAGTTGCTGTAGTTGGCGTCGCTCGAGTATTGCGCGGCGTCGGTGTGGCCCTCGATCTGCAGTTGGTTCGGCAGCGTCTTTAGCTCCTTGGCCAGCAACGCCAGCAGCTCCTGGCCGCTGGGACTCAATTTCGCGCTGCCGCTCTGGTAGAAGGTGCCGTTCTTGTCTTCCAGCAGCTCGATGCGCAGGCCCTCCGACGTAATTGTCATCTCAATTTGCTTGTTCAGTTTTTCCAGTTCCTTGCGCGCCTGGATTTCGTGCTCCAGTTTTTCTTTCAGGTCCTGCAATTGCTTCTGGTTCTGCTCTGGTGCCGGTGTGTCGCCGCTGCCCGTGCCCGTCATGGTCGTGCCCATCAGCGTCGCAGTCCCCTTGGGGTCGTTGAAGTAGCCGGCCACGGCCTTTTTCACCGCGTCGCTCTGGCTCATCAGCCAGAGCACGATGAACAGCGCCATCATCGCGGTCACAAAGTCGGCATAAGCCACCTTCCATGCGCCACCGTGGTGGCCTCCGTGGCCGCCCGTCTTCTTGATCACGATGATCGGTTGGCCCTTGCCTGCCATCAGATTCCCCCGGCTTCTACGCTGCTGCGGCAGCCGCCGCTTCCACCGGCTCAGCCTTGTTCTTGCAGTGCTTCTCCATCTCGTCGAATCCCGGCCGTGCGTGAGCCGGAATCGCGCGCCGTCCCATTTCGATGGCGATCATGGGCGCGGAGCCTTTCAGAAAAGCCAGCAAGAGCACACGCAACACATGCAGGTACTCGTCGTGCTCGGCGGCCAGCTTGCCCATGTTGGCGGCCAGTGGCCCCACCACGCCGTAACAAAGAAGAATGCCGAGAAACGTGCCCACCAGCGCCGCCGCCACGTGTTTACCGATTTCTTCCGGCGGTCCGCCCAGCGCCCCCATGGTGATCACCACGCCAAGCACCGCGGCCACAATCCCCAGGCCGGGCAGCGAGTCCGCCACCGTGGTCAGCGAGTCTACCGGCTGCACGGCTTCATGATGATGCACTTCCATGTCCAGTTCCATCATTTGATCCATATCGAACGGCTCCACGCCGCCGGTGATGGCCGTGCGAAGCGTATCGCAAACAAAGTCGCGCGCGTGATGGTCGTTGACAAACTCCGGATAATTCTTGAAGATCGCGCTTTCCTCCGGCTTTTCCACGTCCATCTCCACGGCCAGCAGGCCCTCTTTGCGCACTTTATTCAGGAATTGGTACATCATCTTCAGCGTGCTCAGGTAGCGCTCCTTCGTGAAGGGCGAACCTTTGAGCGTGCCGGCAAGGCCGGCTGCGATCGCCTTGAGAATGCGCGTCGGATTGGCGACCAGCAGCGTTCCCGCGGCCGCTCCGGCGATAATCAGCAGCTCGGCGGGCTGAACCAGCACGGCCATGTGCCCCTTCTCCATAAGGAAGCCGCCGATAATGGCTGCGAAAACAAGGAAGATGCCTATGATGGCAAACATGGCGTATCCCCCTGCGCGCCGGATGAGGCGCTGTTGCACGCTGTGACCGTCGCGCGATTGCCGCCTTCGCGGTTGCTGGTTTCCATGGCCTCGCGGGCCCGCAGCAGCAGTTGCGCCAAGGTTTCTGTGGAATCGTTGCAGGCCTGCGCCGCGCCGATGCTCACCGTGAGCGAAACCCGGTCACCCCACCAGCGGAAGTCGGCGGTGCGGGCCAGGCCGGCCAGCATCTGTGAGTGCGCCGCCAACATGCCTTCGTTGCGCTCATGCGCCACGATCAGGAATTCATCGTCGCCCCAGCGGCCCATCTCCTCTGACGGGCGCAGGCCTTGCGCCAAGGCGTGGCCAATCTTTTCGAGCATCGCATTGCACGCCGCAACACCATGCGTCTTGCGCAATTCCTCTGCTTGATCGACGCTGACCCACAGAACTCCCAGAGGAGGCCCGCCGCGAGCGAAGTCGTCAAACTCCGTTTGCAGCCGCTCTTCCAGCTCGGCCCGGCTTTCCGCCGCTCCCGGCCCTTCGTCCAATTCTCCGTGAGGCAAAGCGTCAAGGCTCTCCGCGGGATGAAACAACAAAGCCGTGCCGATGCGTTCGCCCAACCCGTTGCGCAAAACCAGAACCCGCGCAATCACCGGCACCGCATGGCCCAGCTTATGCCGCGCCTGCGCCAGTGACCGCTTCCCCTCTGCCGCAGCCGCCGGCGCGCGCGACCCCTCCTTGCCGCTTCCCGCCGCAAGCAGCGGCTCCAGCCACTCGGGGAGCGGCCGCCCCTGCAATTCCATCGCCGTATAACCGGTGATGCCTTGCGCCGCCTGGTTCCAGAACATCACTGCGCCTTCCCTGTCAAAAAGGCTCACGCCCTCAGGAACGTTGTCGAAGGCGGCTTCGAGCAGCTCAGTCCGATCCGTCATCGAAACTTCCCTCCCTGGCACTGCTGCTTCCGCCGCCATGTGCACCAGATTAACTGTCGCGCAAGCGCACCGCCGCACATGCCGTTCACACTCCTGCATCGGCCTGACGCGTCATAACTTCATCGCGCGATTGCACAATGAGGGAATTCAAATGTGGAAAAGGAAGCGGGCCCGGCCACAGCCCTTACGAAGAACGAAATCCGCGCGACGCTTGTGGAGGCAGCGTAGATCGTGTCTCAAAAAAAACAGTTTTGTAAAAGGGAACGACAGGTGAACTCACTCCGCGGGTAGCGCGTGCCGCAACAGCCTCTGCGTAATGTGCTTTGTAACAAGGGCACGGCTTTACAGGCTGTTACGAAACTCACAGACTTTGTGCAGCGGTGCTGAAAAGATGCAGCC
>CAZMWL010000027.1:0-52933 GCA_964569985.1 uncultured Occallatibacter sp. | reverse complement strand
TCGTCCGCGGAATGGATCGGAAGAAACAACTGCTGGGGGTTCTGGCAGTTCCTGAGAACCTGTTTAATAACTACACATAGCGTTTCAGCAGGGTGTGTGCGAAGCTGATCCAGATCATAGTTTCCGAGGAGGTAGGGCAGAGTTCGTAGTCTTTGCTCAGCCTTCTGGACCATCCCATCCAGGCGAAGTTCCTCTCCACGATCCAGCGTTTGGGCAGCACCTTGAAGGTGTGCATCTCGTTTCGCTTGACCACCTCGACATCGTAGCCAAACATGGCCTTGGCCCAGTCGATCAGTGTGCCCGTGTAGCCGCCGTCGGCGAATACCTTGACTAAGGTGTCGAAGCGGCAGAACAAGCGCATCAGCACGGCGCGGGCGCCCACGCGGTCTTGAATCCCCGCCGAATGCACCACCGCCGCTAGCAGGTTGCCTTGCGTATCGACGGCGATGTGGCGCTTGCGGCCCTTGATCTTTTTGCCTGCGTCGTAGCCGCGCGCCCCCCTTTTCCGGTCGTCTTGGCCGACTGCGAATCGATGATCGCCACCGTAGGAGTTGGACTGCGTCCGCCGGTTTTGCGGCCCTGCTCCCGCAACGATTGGGTAACGCGTTCCCAACGCCCCTGCAGCCGCCAAGCCCGAAACTGCTGATAGACCGTCTGCCAGGGAGGAAAATTGACCGGCAACTGCCGCCACTGGCAGCCCGTCTTCGCCACGTACAGCACGGCGTCAGTCACGCGCCGCAGCGGATACTTGCGTGGCCTGCCACCAGCATGGTGCTTTCCCTCTGACTCGCGCAACAACACTTCCAGCTTCGCCCACTGCGCATCCGTCAAATCACTGGGATACATACCCAAACGCTAACCGCTGAGTTCGCTCATCTGAATTGGCCCACTTCGCTCATCTAAATTGGCCCACCTGTACAAGCCCGGATGTAAGGATTCGGGGATGGACAGGAGGCACAAGGTGGAACTTTTCGAAGTGATCCGGCTGGGTTATGCAGCCGGAGAGACGATCCAGGGATTATCCAAGAAGCATGGGGTGCACCGGCGGATGGTGCGGCAAGCGATCGGGAACGCTATCCCTCCCGAGCGAAAAACGGTTGTAAAGGAAGCACCCCGCCTCGGTCCGGTCAAGGAACTGATCGACGGTATGCTGGCCGTGGACCTTCAAGCGCCACGCAAGCAGCGTCACACCGCGCATCGGATCTGGATGCGCCTATGCCGCGAGCATCCGGATCATCCCGTCGGTGAAGCTACGGTGCGGCGTTATGTGCGGCAGCGGAAGCGGGAACTGGGGCTCAGCGGCCGGGAAGTGTTCGTGCCACAGAGCTACAAGTTGGGCCAGGAAGCTCAGGTGGACTGGTTTGAGGGCATGGCCATACTGGGTGGCGAAGTGCGCAAGCTGCAGTTCTTCGCCATGCGCAGCATGGGCAGTGGCGATGCCTTCCATCGAGCCTATCCCCACGCCACGCAGCAAGCTCTGCTTGAGGCCCACGAGCATGCGTTCAACTACTTTGGGGGTGTTTTCAAGACCCTGCGGTACGACAACATGACCTCGGTGGTGAAGAAGATTCTGCGCGGATACCAGCGTGTAGAGACGGAACGGATCATAGCGTTCCGGTCGCACTGGGGCTATCAGAGCGAGTACTGCAACCCGGCCAGCGGCAACGAAAAGGGCGGCGTCGAAGGCGAGTTGGGCTGGTTCCGACGCAACTGGCTTGTGCCCGTGCCGGAGGCCACTGCGTTAGACACGTTCAACGAACACATCCTGGATGCCTGCCTGGAGAACCGAAGCCGCACCATCATTGGCCGATCCATGACGGTCGGTCAGGCCAGTGAACTGGAGCGCGAGCATTTGTCGCCGCTGGCCGAAGAAGGTTTTCCGATTCATGAGTCGCTTTATCCGCTGCTTGTGGACGGCAAGGGCCGCGTGAAGGTGAAGACCAACTGGTACTCGACTCCGCTCTGGCCAGGACTTCGCGCATCAGCGGTGGTTGGTCCGTTAACCGTAGAGATCATGTATGACAACAAGGTGACTGCACGGCACCCACGATGCTATGGGCGCGGCCACGAGATCCTTGACCTCGAACACTACCTGGATGTGCTGGAACGGAAGCCGGGGGCCATGAAGGGGTCGACGCCTCTCGAGCAGTGGCGTCGCGCAGGCCGCTGGCCTGCTTGTCTGGATGCCATCTGGCAACAGCTTGAGCAGCGTCATGGCAAGGCCAAGGGAACCCGCGAGATGATCGCCCTGGTCCGTGCTGGCTCCACCGATGGATGGGACAAGCTCATCGTCGCCGTCGATGAAGCTTTGCGCCTGGGGATCAGCGATTCAGCCGCGGTGATGCATCTGCTGCGTACGCCCGATCCAGAACAACGCCGCCAACATGCGGTGGCTTTGGCCGAAGAGCTGCTTCAGTTCGAACGCCCCATGCCCGTGATGGATAACTACGACCTGTTGCTGGCCAACACTACGGGGGCTATCCAATGAAAAACCAGACACATGCCTTGGAATACGCCAGTGTGGTTCAGTACTGCAAAGCGGTCAGGCTGCCTACCGTCGGCGCCAACTTCGTACCGCTTGCCGAACAGGCAGTAAAGGAAAATCACAGCCACATCCGCTATCTGGAAGCGCTGTTGGCCATCGAGTGCGAAGAGCGCGACCGGCATGCCATCGATAACCGCATTCGCGATGCGCAACTGCCGCGCTTGAAAACGCTCGAAGAGTTTGATTTCGCCCAAGCGCAGCAGATTTCAGCGGCGCGCATCCGCGAGTTGGCCGAAGGCGGATATATCGACCGAAAGGAGCCCCTCGTGTTAATCGGCGACAGCGGCACTGGAAAGACTCACCTCGCCACCGGCCTCTGCCTGGCCGCCTGCCGGCAGAAGCGGCGCGTGCGCTTCACCACGGCAGCGGCGCTGGTTAACGAACTGGTCGAAGCCAAGCAGAACAACCAGGTTCGCAAGCTGATGATGCGATGGCAGAAGTACGAACTAATCGTCCTGGATGAGGTCGGATACGTTCCGCTGGCAGATATCGGCGCGGAGTTTCTCTTTCAGGTGATCTCAGACAGAGCCGAGCGAGCGGCGATTATAGTCACCACGAATTTGCCGTTCTCCGAATGGACAACCGTGTTTCCGAATCCCAGGCTCTGCAAGGCGCTATTGGATCGGATCACGGATCGAGCCCACATCATCGACACCGGAACAGAGTCATTTCGCTTCCGGCGAACACTAGAAAGGAGCAAAAAACGCTGAACAAAAATCGCGCGCGCCAAAAACAGGGCCGTGGAAATGACGGTCTGTGGAAAGCATGGGAAAACGATAAAACTGTTTTCCCACCCTTCCCCCAGCCCTTGGAAATCGCTGCGGCGATTCCCACATTACCACCGCCACGACTACGACGAGCATGAATATCTCTCAAACCCGAGAAACCAAGACCCGAGCAATGATGCACAATATCACTACCCAGGTGGGCCAAATCAGATGATCAAAGTGGGCCACGCCGGAATAGCGAACTCAACCGCGCAATCTGACCACGACTATGGCTTCCTTGGTTCCGGGTACCTAGTTTTTAAACAGGTTCTGAGATGTTTTCTACGCGATTTGTGCGCAAACATGGCAATCGTGGAATTCTGCAATTTTCAGGCATTCTCCGTATCAGTAACTTGAGCGTCTTCAGTGCCGATGACGGGTTCGACTCCAGCCGCATGGAAAAGGAGACGTCATGTTAATCAAAGCAAACGCACTGAAAGGTTATTCGCTCAAGAGCCTCGATGGGGACATCGGCTCGGCGAGTGAGTTCTTCTTCGACGACCGGTATTGGGCGATTCGGTACCTTGTCGCAAATACAGCAGGCTGGCTTACCGGCAGGAAGGTTTTGATCTCGCCATACTCTCTGAACGGTGTCGATAAAACGGAGAAGCAGGTCTCCCTTCAATTAACCAAGAAGGAGATCGAAGATAGTCCCTCCATCGACATGGACGAGCCGGTCTCCCGTCAATATGAGACCTCCTACAACGGATACTATGACCTTCCGAACTATTGGGGCGGACCATACATGTGGGGAAGCTATGCGCATCTTGAGTTGGATCGCACCAGACGGGGCAGCCCTGCCTCGGAAGCAATGGGATGGGATCCCCATCTTCGCAGCACTCACGAGGTGATAGGCTACCATCTCTTGGCGATTGACGGCGAAATTGGCCATGTCGATGACTTCATCATCGACGATGAGACTTGGGCGATTCGCTATCTTGTAGTGGCGACAAAGAACTGGTGGCCTGGGAAAAAAGTCCTCATTTCACCAAAGTGGATTGAGAGCGTGAGTTGGGACGCCAGGGAAGTTGTGATCGGACTGACTCGCGAGACCATTAAGGATTCGCCAGAATACACCGACGAGTCCCTGCTCACGCGGGATTACGAAACGGGCCTGCATGGTTACTACAATCGAGAAGGATATTGGGTCGAAGAGCTTTCGGCCGTGTGAAAGCGCTCAGCCAGCAAATGATCCGCAATTCGTATCGCGTTGGCAATGATGGTCAGCGACGGATTGACGGCGCTTGCGGAGACGAAGCAGGAGGCGTCAACGACGTAAAGGTTGTCGAGGTCATGGGCCTTGCAGTATGGGTCGAGGACGCTCGTTGATGGATCGTTGCCCATGCGGCAAGTGCCGTTCTGATGACCGACACCCTCAAGAGGGATGCGCTTCTTGAAGTATGCGTGCAGTGGGACCGAGGCGCTTGCGTGGCCGGCCCGCTTGAGAATGTCAACCCAACGGTCCTTGAGTCGCTCGAAGGACTCGACGTTGTTCGGAGTGTAGGAGAGCTGAATCCTCCCGGGCGGGGCGTTTGTCACGGGCTCGGACTCATTCGTGCGGCCAGTGTCTCCAGACGGGTGTGCTCCAACAAGACTTGGTTGCCAGGCCTCAACGGAGAGTGGGGTAGCGTTGTGGAGTGTCACCCGATTTTCCGGGTCGGGCAAATCCTCCGTCGTAAGCCACCACGGAACAGCGTGGTGTTTCATTCCCTCCAGGACAAAGCCAGGAGTAAGCGGCGGAGCGTCGCCCTTCATCATCTCGAAGTGAAAGCTTCCGACTGGCTGCACCTGGCCTAGAGGAAAAGGATAATCCGGGTCGGAATCCTTGATGTAGAAATCGTTGGTGCCCCAGGTCTTGGTGTAACTATCTTCATTGCGCTCCGTAGAAAGTGCGAGAAGTGCGTCGGCCTGATGGTACATGAAGTTGCGCCCAACCTGATCGGAGCTGTTGCCCAGACCGGCGGGATGTTTGTCGTTGGCTGATGCAAGCAGGATCACTGCGGAGTTGATGGCACCCGCGCAAACGGCAAACAGCCCCGCTGTGTAGACTGCGGCGCTCCCGGCCTTCGATGGAGGCGGCGCGTTGGTTTCAGTTGGGCCGGCAGCGGAGCCGTATGGCTGGCCAGGGCCGGAGTGGATGACCTCGACAGCTGTGACGGCAGTGCCGGTGCTATTTGTGAGCAGGCGCATCACGCGTGAATTTGTCATCAGCGTCACGTTAGGCAGATGCAAAATCTGCCGAATGCAGTTGATATCGGCATCCGATTTGGCGTGAACGAGACAGGGATACCCGTCGCATGTATCGCAGCGCACGCACTTCGAGGCAAGAGGGTCAGCCTCGTTGCGCTTGAGACCGAGGGGAATTGGAAAGGTATGGATTCCGAGTTTGCGAACATCGTCCTCGATGGACTGCATGCGCGGTTCGTTGGCCAGGGAGGGATAAGGATATTTTTTCGAATGGAACGGTTCAGTGGGGTCGAAAGAAGAGCCGAAACCGCCGGGAACCGGAGGCGCCGCGCCAAGGTCGCCGTGGACGTGGAAGAGTTCTTCGGCACGGGTGTAGTAAGGCTCCAAATCGGAGTACGAGATAGGCCACGCTGGGGACATGCCACCCTGGTGCTGGATGACGCCGAAGTCCTCAGCCCTCATGCGAAACATGGCAGCGCCGTAGACCTTTGTCTGCCCGCCGACGAAGTACGACTGCTGGGGGTGAAGGTCTTTGCCGTCCTTGTCCTGCCATGTTTCCCTGGTATGGTACCGGTTATCCAGGAACACGGCCGATGTATCCCAGTTGAGTTTCTCTTGCGGCATGAACGGTCCGCGCTCCAGGATGAGGATCTTCTTGCCGGCCTTGGCGAGTTCGAGGGCCACGGTTCCCCCGCCCGCACCACTGCCGATGATGATCGCGTCGTATTCCGTAGTCATGAAGAGTAAGATGCTGATCCGCAACCATCCGCAAATCAGCTTTCCGCAACAGGCTCAATCCGGTGACGGTGAAGTGGATTATGGCAGAGGAATGGGCATGGATATGCAGGGTCGGGATGCAGCTTCGCGCAGAAGATGCCAGCCGGCCCGAAGATGCGTAGGTAGAACTCCGATGCGCCCATCATGCCAAGCAGAGGCGCGGTGAAGTAGAGCCACCAGGCAGTCCAGACGTTGGCAAAGACAGCCGATCCGGTGGTGCGGGCGGGGTTGATGCTAAACCCGGACACAGGCGCGAAGAAGAGGACGTAGAGCGAGATCAGGATCCCGACCATGTAGCCCGTGTAGTTCGCCAGCGAAGGACGATTCGTAAACCAGAGAACCACTCCCATCAGAAGCGTCGACATGAAGAGTTCCGCGAAGAAAGCTGCTGCTGTTCCATACCGTCCAGGTATTGTAACAGCGTAATCCGTCGTGGGAGCAGCGAGGCTGCTGCCCAGAACGAGCGCAGAAACGCCCACTCCGAATACTCCGCCGATAAATTGAAACACGACATAGAACATGGCATCCCATCGGGCGATTTTGCCGAGCCGAAGATAGGACAAGCTGATTGCGGGATTGAAGTGGGCCCCGGATCGCTTGCCCATGGGGGAATGAATGATAAGAACCGCGGTAGCCCCCATGGCGATTCCCATCAGCAGACGGCGGATGGCTGCAGAGGGTATGAGGTGCAGCGCCGGGTAAGAAGGATCGAAAAGATAGACGGTAGCGAAACACGCCGAAATCATGAAGATTGCGAGTTCTATTCCTTCAAAGACATAAAGACGCCAGTGACATTTGAATGCCTCTCGAGCCGTCATGAACCAGGCGTGCGGATTGGTTTTGCTTGAGGTGGGTCTCAAAGGACAGTTCCCCCGCGCTTGGCAGCCATTGATGCAGCAGCCGCATGGTTCCGTCGCTGAGTGCCCCGGAGCAAAGCTCGCTAACGCACTGTGACGTCGTAGTTCTTCCCTTCCCAGCGGCTACCTTCAGTCCACAAAAAGGTGAAGCGAATGCAAACGCCAAGCGACTTAGGCGCATCCGTCAAATCGACGTAATCGATCTCGAGGGCGTTTCGAGTCGATTTGGCGTCTTGCTCCGATTTCCAGTCGTCGCTCGACCAGCGGAGCGTGAAGGGAGCATCCCCTTGCACGCGAAGAACCTCGCCCGCGTGCATAAAACGCACCTGACGATTCTGCTTCCACACTTCAAGCTGCTTTCTCTCGCCGCTCCTGGACAGGTAGCGCTCGGCGACCTCGGGAATCATATCGTAGACTTTGCCGTCCGCGGTGGAGCGAAGCAGTTTGATGTACTCGGCATGTGCCCACATCAGCGGCATGGCGGAGCCAGTGGGCTGTCCGAGAAACATGTAAATCTTGGGTTCGTCCGCCTGGTCCCAGGCCTGCTCGGGAAGAAGGCCCGTCGTCGAGGCAAGACCCTCCATGGCGCGGATGCAGGTTTCAGTACTCCGGCCGGCGGCAAGTTCGTAATGGCCGCGTTCGCCCGTGAGCAGCGGCCACACCCGGCCCACTCCAAATTGCGTGAAGGGACCGCCGTCCGCCTGCTGGCCGTAGCCGTCGTGGTTGTAGCGGTGCCAGGTTGGCCCGGCAGGCGTGTCTGTTTTAATCACCGCATCGATGACCTTGATGGTGGATACGATCGTTGCATCGTCCGCATTCCGGATACCATAGCGGACCAGTTCCAGAAAGCCACCATCGACAACATCCCGTGCGGGAAAATCACTTTGCTCGCCGGGCGCATGATTGGCGATATGCAGCAACCGGGAGTCTTTGTCTTCGGCAGGATGCTCCTGGCCGATCTTCTCGGGCAGGATGCGCATAAAGTATTTTGACGTGCCCCCGGCCAACGTTCCAGTCCCGGTCACAGTCCATTCTTCAACATGAGCTTCCAGGTAGTCGGCATACTCTTCAATAAAGGCCGCGGTCTCCGCATCGCCACGTTTACGCAAGAACACCGAGGCGCAGATGAGAGCTGCAATGTTGGAGGCAAGCGTCGACGGAGAGTACCCGGAAGCCTCTTCCCAGCGCTCCTGTTGAGTAACCGGTCCATTGCGGATGAGGTAGGCAGCGCCCTTGCGAACGAGATTGAAAGGGTTGAAGTCGGCCAGCCCTTTCTCGCAGTGTAGACGCCAGGCGAGCATGATCGGGAAGGCGACTTCGTCCAGTTGAACTCCGCTCCAGTATGCGTCTCCATCGACCCAGAAGTTTTGCGGGAAGCCGCCGTCGGCATACTGCGAGACGGCAAGATAGATAAGCGCGCGCAGCGGTGTCGCGGTATCGCCGGCAGCCAGCAGTGCCGTTGCGCTGTTGACCATGTCGCGGGTCCACACCAGGTGATAACCGCCTTGGTCGTTGTCGCCTTTGGCCTCTCCCCAGGGAATTGCGAGCGACGCAATGAGTGCGCCCGCGAACGATTTGTCCTCGTGCGCCAGCAGTAGACTGTAGCTGCTGTGATAGAGATTGCCCTTATCGAACGACGCGCTCTCAAGCGGCCTTAAATGCGCGGCAGTCTCATCCCATTGCTTCTTGTATTTCGCCAGGTGCTCGTCAAACGGGACTCCGAGAGATTGCAGTAAATTGGCAATAGCTCGATGCTGGCTGTTTCCGAAAGCAAGACCGAGCGTGAACTCCTGCGTCTGGCTAAGGTCCAGTTGGCCGGTCAAGGCGATGTTTCCGTCGCTGGCCCGCGCAAACTCCCAATCCATCTTGAAGTCTTCGTGGAGGTCGGTCCAGCCGTCGCTGGCGCCAACGTAGCCGCAGGAGAGATGGGAAAAGGGGACGGTCGCTCCCATCGCCATCCACTTATCGTCTTTCTGCGCCATCAGGATTCGCAGGCCGTTGGCAATGGTGACGTAGCCATTGTTGCCGGCGCCGCCGATTTCGAGATGCGGGGCGCAAAGGGCAAATATTTTGAGGCCGGCGAGAAAAGCGCTCTCCTTGGCGGTGATTCTGGTGCGCATGAGAAGACACGGCAGATGCGGATCGCCGATAACCTCTTTGGTGATCGTGTACCGGCCGTTGCGATCGGCATTGGTGCAGCGATATCCAAGTGCATGGTCCGAAATGCGCTCCATGCGTATAGTAAGATCCCGCTTTTCCTCGTGGAAGAAGGTCTTGCCATCCGTGACTAGGAACTGCAGATCGCGAAGCTGTGGCCGATCAACGGTTGGGTAGTAGGTCTCCGTGACAATGCCGTTCCAGATCGTGAACCAGAGGTGGCTGGATGCGGAATATGCCGTGCCGACACCGTCTTTGTTGCTGTGCGTCCAACGGGGCTTAATTCCGGGCTTTCCAAATGCTTCCTTGCCTGCAATCTCCTGCATTTCTGCTCCTGATCCCTATGCAGATTAGGATGCAAATTTTGGTCAGTCCGGCTGCCGTTGCAAACGGATTCCGCGCTTGTGGCGACATCTACCGTGACTCTGCTTCGTTTCCCCTTTTGCAGGCGGCTTGTAACGCGAGGACCGTGCGGGCTGCGGGAGTACAGCTTTACAGAGCAACGGAGCATCCAATTCGGAAGAGGTGATCCATGAGATTGCAAGGCAAAGTCGCCGTCGTTACCGGTGCGGGAACAGGGATCGGCCAGGCCATCGCAGTGGCATTTGCCCAAGCCGGAGGGGCGGTCGTCGTGGACTACGTCGGTAACGCGTCTGTCTCCGAGGAGACGATCGACAAGATCAATGCGATGGGTGGAAAAGTGCTAGGGGTCGATGCGGACATATCGATCCCGGACGACGTCAATGCACTTGTGCAGAAGACGGTTGCGGCCTTTGGCAAGCTCGATATCTTTGTAAACAATGCCGGCATTGAGAAGAAATTTGCCTTCGTTGACTACCCTCTGGAAGAATGGCAGAAGATCGTCGCAGTGAATCTCACAGGGCCGTTTCTCTGCTCGCAGGCCGCCGCCAGGCAAATGATCCAGCAAGGCGCCGGTGGCCGCATCATCAACATTTCATCCATCCACGAAGATCTCGCGTTTCCGCTCAATGCGCCTTATAGCGCGACCAAGGGCGGCCTTCGCATGCTGATGCGCACCATCGCCGTTGAACTGGCGCCGCATCAGATCACGGTGAATAATATTGGCCCCGGCGCAATCTATACCCCGATCGACAAAGACGTCGAGATCGATGCCAAGCTCGACGATCGGATCCTTGCCGAAATTCCGCTGGGGCGTTGGGGCAAGCCGGAAGAAGTAGCGCAACTCGCGGTCTATCTTGCGTCGGATGACGCCGCCTATATTACAGGCAGCACTCACTTCATCGATGGCGGCATGTTGAGAAACGCCGGCAGCTTATAGGCGGCTATGAGGCCGGCTTACCGCTGTCGGCAGGCGTATATAGGTTCTCTCCGCTCAGCTTTCCCGCCCCCAGTCCCGCCAGCTCAAGCGCGATCAGCATTGCAGGCACAAGGAACACCAGCGATCCAATCACCCACATGATCACCGCTCCAAGCACCTGATCGTCGAGCGGGGAAACCTGGAACGGATTTGGATGATCGAGATAATATGTGTAAACAGGCCGGCCGCAGAACGCCAGAAGCGCTGACAACACAGTGTTGACGATATCCGCGGACACAAGATAGAGAAGAATTCCCCAGGTTCTCGGTTGCCGGGATGCGGGCCAGGGGCGCAGGATGCACAACCAGAACAACATTGACGAGCCAAGAAAACAGATGTGCTCCACCGCATGCCAATTCTCATGTTCGAGCGCAAAGTCATACGCCGCGGGAATATGCCAGGCCAGAAAGGTGAGGTTCATCACCAGCCACGCCACGACTGGAGTTACGAGCCAGCGCACAAATCGGCGCAGCAGCGATACGCGCAGAATAGGACCAAAGACGAAACGCAGTAGCAATGCCGGCAGTCCACGCAGCAGCGGCACAACGGGCAGCCCCCACAAGATCAGCGGCGGAACTGCCGACATGAGCAGCAGGTGTTCAACCATGTGGGCGCTAAGCAGAGCGTCGGCAAACCCATCCATCGGTGAGCCGATTGCCAGCCATAGAACACAGAGACCCGCAAGGAAAGACACGAGCCGGAGGCCGGAGAACTGCGCCGCCCTTGTCTTTCGTATTGCCAGCCAACCCCGCAGATAAACCGCCGCGGTGACAAGAATTGTCAGCGTTAGCCAGACAGGGATCGACCAATCCGCAAAGATTTGCTGCACAGCATCGGACATACGCTACCGTGCCTGCCGCGTTGGCGATGGAGGATAAGCCGGCGGTAAATGCACTTCACTTGAGTTAACCAGCTTGCTTGAAGCATCAGCCGCCGGCGCAAGATTGTTTCCGCGCAGCGTCATTAGAAAGCTAACCAGCGCTTTTGTCTCCGCGGGGTTCAAGGCGTTGCCATACGCCGGCATATTGCCGCCGCCCTGCAGCACCTGGCGGATCATTTGATCTTCAGTCATGCGCGACGCGATAGCATCAAGGGCTGGGCCGCGCTGACCGCCAACTCCATTGAGCGAGTGGCAGTTGCGGCACTGCTTATTCTGCAGCACCAGCGCGCCTTGCCGCTCGAGCGGTGAACGATTGAGCAGGTATTTTGGCGGGACCGAGTCGCTTGTCCATGCGGTCATCACTGGACTCCATGGCGTTTGAGTCCCGAGCCTTGTGAAGATGGCCAGCGAAACCGCAATGACCGCGACCATCAGCACTGCGACGGGACGGCGCGCCCAATGCCGCTCGCCCTCGCCTGCCACCAGCGGAAGCAGCAGCATGACCGCGATTGCAAGCACGGGAACGATAAGCATGATCGGGGTCTCGATGGAGGGCGGCAGAAAGGCAAGCACCGCGTAAATCCACAGAAAGGGCATGTCGGGCTTGGGCGCTGTTTGAATGATGGTTGGGTCCGGCTGCCCGCTGGGGCCAAATGGGCCAAAGAAGAATGCGCAGGCCATGACGGCAAACAGGATCGCAGCGGCAAAGACCGCGTCCTTCCATGCAGCGTCCGGAACAAAGGGAATGCCGGTCTTCGCGGTCAGTTCCTGGTATTCCCGCTCGTATGTAGACCTGGTAACAATGCGGCCGGGCATGGGCCAGTCGCTCACGCCGTGCAGCAGCACCATCCAGATATGGACACCGGCTCCGGCAAGCAGCAGGCCGGGAATGAGGAAGACGTGCAGGGTGAAAAAGCGCGACAGAGTTGCTGCCCCAATAATCGGTCCGCCGAGCACCAGATGGACAAGCGGTGCGCCGATAATCGGCACGCGGCTCGCAATCGAAGCGCCGATGCCCAGGCCCCAGTAGGCGTCGCCATCGAATCGCATAACCTGGCCGGTAAAGGCCATCCCCAACGTGAGCAGAAGAAGAACCACGCCCACCATCCATGTGAGCTCCCGCGGAAATTTGTAAGCGCCGAAGAGAAACACCTGCACCATGTGGATGAGCACGATGGCAACCATGAAGTTCGAACCCCATCCGTGCAGGGCGCGCAGATACCAGCCGAGTGCGATATTGTGATTGAGGAACTGAAGGCTGCCCCAGGTTTCGTTCGCCGATGGACTGTAGACGAGCGCAAGCAGAATGCCGGTGACGACCTGCAGCATCAACAGAACGGTGGCGGCACTGCCGAAGACGTACATCCAGCTTGCACTGTTCGAAGGCGTGCGATGGGCAGCCGCATGAGCCATCGGCTTGATTAGCCCAAGGCGATACTCGAGCCATTGATAGCTCTTTAGTCCAGCGGCGATGACACGGTCCCTTAGCCCTGCCATGACGTTGACCTTTCGGGCATTGAATCGCCACGTGAAACAGCCGGTTGAATCCCGATCAATGGCTTTTCCTTGCAGGATGCCTGCGTAGCCAGCGTCGGCATATCGCCCGCGTGAATGAGAAGTGAGTCGCCTTGGAGCTTGTATCGGTATTCGAAGAGCCCGCGTTCCGGCGGGCCCGATGCTCTGGAACCATCCTCGTAGTAAGCGCCGCCATGGCACGGGCAAAGGAAAAGCTTCGACTGCGCAAACCAGCGCACCGGGCAACCGAGATGAGCGCAGTTGATGGCGAAGACCTGAAACTGCTGCGCGGAAACATGACGCACCCAGCAGGCAACCTTTCCGGTCTGCCCATCTCCAAGGCCAGCTACGGGGCTTTGGAAGTCGACGAGTCTCGTCTCTCCCACGGGAAAGTCATTGACGGAGCCGATGGTGAGCCAGCCGCCAACGTTCGCGCTCCTCTTCATCGCCGGCGAAAGCAGATAAGTTCAGGGGCTCGAATCACCGATCACCATTCAAAAAGTCTTTAGTGCGAACCATTCCACCACGGCCGGGGCTGCCGCGTGGCACTTAGTAACGTCGGTCCCTTCCGAAACAATAGCGCTCCAGAAGTCTCTCGCGGTAAGGGACAGCTTCATGGGCACGAAGGGAAAAACGCGCCTCCGATCACGCCATTTTCTTGATGTTCTAAAGGGAATTCACTCTACCCGAATTTGTGATCTAGTGTAGCGTCTCATGCAGATCGTCTTTTATTGAGCGTGGTCTGAGCGCGGGAGACCTTTTCGAGGATGTCGTTTGCCTTTGCGGTCCAGATGAAGGGCTTCGGGTTTTTGTTGTGGTGGTCGATGTAGTTGCCGATGGCTGTGATGAGTTGCTCCAGGTCTTGGAAGATGCCGCGGCGAATCTGGTTTGTGGTCAGATCGCGGAAGAACCTTTCGATCATGTTCAGCCATGAAGCCGACGTCGGTGTGAAGCGAACGTGAAAGCGCTTGTGCTTTTCCAGCCAGCGCTGAACGCGGGGATGTTTGTGCGTCGCGTAGTTGTCGCAGATCAGGTAAATTGTCTTTCCCGCTGGAACGGTCTGGTCGATCATGCGCAGAAAGCGTAGCCATTCCTGATGGCGATGCCGCTGCTGGCATAGCCCGTAGACTTCTCCGGTTGCCGTATCGAGAGCGGCGAACAGCGTGGTCGTGCCGTTGCGCTTATAGTCGTGCGTCATAGTAGCGCCGCGGCCCTTCTTCATTGGTAAGCCGGGCTGTGTGCGGTCCAGCGCCTGTATCTGGCTCTTCTCGTCCACGCTCAACACCAGCGCATGTTCGGGCGGATCCAAATACAGTCCAACGATGGCCTCCAGCTTCTCGGCGAACTGAGGATCTTTGCTGACCTTGAAGCTCTCTACACGATGCGGCTTCAAGCCGCTGGCGCGCCAGATGCGAGACACCGACGCCTTGGAAATGCCCATCTCCCGCGCCATCGTGCGCGTAGACCACTGTGTGGCGTTTGAGGGAATACTCTGGGTGGTCTTCTCAATCAGAGATGCACGGGAGATGGTCGGAGTGCGGCCCGGCCGGGGCGCATCCTGCAACAGGCCTTCAATGCCAAGCTCAATAAACCGGCTCCGCCACAGCGCCGCCATGCGTGGAGCCACCTTCAACGCAGCTGCAATCTGCTTGTTCTCCAACCCTTCGGCAGCCAACAGCACGATGCGGCTGCGCAAAACAACGCGCGCCTGCCTCGAACGCCCACGAGACTGCTGCTCAAGCCGTCGACGGACTTCTTCGCTAAGAACAACTGGAGGCGCAACACGCATATCGAGGTCTCCTCATCATAAGATGAGACCCGATATATAAATGATTCTATTAATGAGACACTACACTAGGTTGCGGGCAGTTTGCAATGGACATCTTCTCGGTTTCGATCGAAATTCCAGATCCTGTGCTTTGGACCTCAATGGCGCATCGCCATACCCGACGCGGTCGTGCAGTTACGCAGCGGTGTCAATTGTGCTGGAAAGGGCCGGCGACTTGAACATCTACGATGAAACAATCATCGCCGGTGCGGAGATGGTGGTTGTGGACAAAGTCGGCCCCGGCACCTATGCGGAGTCCGCACGACAAATCCGGCGCTCGTTCGGCCGACCTTTCGAACGCCGATTGGGCTTCTGCTACTTGCGAATCTGCAAACTGCAGGCACAGTAGATCCCATTCACGAATACAAGTACAGACAGAGCCGCTGCGGAGAGATAAATGACGGGGGCAAAGGTCATCACACACTCGAGGCAGACCATTGCGCCGACAGCCTCGAACCTGCTTCCAAAAGCAGCCAAAAACCACTTGTACACCTTGGGTGAACTACAGGCTAGGCCGCCGCCCACCACGCCCCACATTGCGACTTCTACTACCGTGCCCCACGGAGTAAAGCTGAATTCGCGATAGAACGGCAACACGAGGTGCACGACGCAGAAAGTTAGTGCGGGGATGCATCCCCCTGTCAGCAGGCCGATGAAGGCGGCAATACGGCCACCAGGTCTGATGGCGTATATCAACTGTTCGACAACCGTAAACCGCTCGAACTTCGCTGTTGATATGCCGGCAATACCCTTGGAGGGTTTTTTCGGCGGTGCAAGCAGATTCAAAGTTGTCGACACGATGTTCTCCTTGGAAGACAAATTGGAATACCTAATTGCGAAACCATGCACTGCAAGCTGGGTTGTTCAAGTGCTCCCGCATCAGTGTTTCTTGTTTCCTTTTAGAAGCCTCTCACTATCGCCGCAAAACCGGGAGGTCTCCCAGCGCACAATCGTTCGCGGGAACAAGAAAAAGTTAATCGGTCTCCGGCTGCGCGCGCTCTTGTGCAAGTTATTTCTCCGGAAAGTCGATTTTTGCGCTGGAACCCTGGAATATTGCCTCGGTCTGCTTTCGGGTTTGTGCCACGCTGGCTCATTCCTCTCTTCTTGTTCAGTTCTCTTTGCTTCATTCCGACAATCCGGCTAGCGCGGGGCTTTCATGCGCGCGGACCATCCGCCGGGCTTCGGCTTCTCACGGATTCCGTGCCCAGAGCTCCACCGCGCCTCCCCATTTCTGCGAGAGGTGACGTGACCTCGGGCGCCCCATGCCTGGGAGGAGGCACCAAATCGTTTACGCGGGTGCGATGAGTAGTGAGCGCCCGCGCGGCCTTAACGCGCGTGGGTGCCTCGGCGATACCTTCCACTTCTGTTTCGACTACACCGGGGAACGAATCGTGCTCAAGGTTGGAAATTCGCTGGCATCAATAGCACTTCCTCGTGCCGCGCGCACCTCTGGCGTCAATGTCACAAGCTTTGTTGGAAGCGCGACCTGCCTTGAGCGAGCCGAAGCACACTACGCCTCAGTCCGCGGTTTCCGGCAGAGGATCAAGTACGCCATTCTGTCGCAGCTTGCCACCGCGCCGGGCTCGAAGTGGAACACGCTCCAAATGCCCGCAAGCGCTTACTGTGTCGATTGCCTCTAAAGCATCGGCTTTGACAAGGTGCCATCTGCTGATTTCGCTGAAGAAATGTTCTGGCAGACCTTTTGGGATTCTAGGCTCTATGCGATTCTTTGATTTGGGGGGAGGCACAGCTCGCATCCGGTCAAACTGACGGAATCAATTTGTGTTGAGATCGTGCAAAGAGTCCATGAGCCGCAAACCAAATCTGATCAAGGCGCTCGACGGCCATTCCAAATACCCGCCAATGGCCTCCCATCGCTGCAAGTTCGCCAAGCCATCGGAATGGGCGGGAATTTGCAACGCTCTGATTGAGCGACACATGCACTGCGCCGAACCACTTGTAGATGTCTGCCAAAATCTTGGAATTGATGTCCAAGCCGGGGCTTATCTAGTGTGCCTAGTCATTGTCCAGGCTTCTGAGCAAGTTGGCCAGCAACATTACCTGGAGTCTAGCATTTCGAAGCAAATGATCCCGCCTTTGGTTTGCGGGGATTCAGCGAGACTTAGAGAGAATCAAATTGGGCAAGCGATTTATGAGTTAGCCCTTCAGAGACCGTCATTTGTGCGGAACGTTTTGTCGATCTATGCGGCCGCGGCGACAACAGACCGACAGATCATGCTTTGCCCGCCTGACGATCCAAATGATTCGCATGATTCAGTGTGGCTCCAGGCTCTCCACTTCGCAACCGCATTTTGTAGTTTTGTACGGTTGCTGCGCGTCGCCGACTTAACTTTAGGATTGGTTGGATACGATTCCAGCCAAGAAGGATTGCAGCGGACCGAGATGATAAGAAGAAAACTCGGACTCGGCGACGATACTCCCACGCGTATCATAAAACCTCACAATACAAATGCTGGTTCCGCAAGGCGTCAAATCGGGCTGGAGGTGGTCCGCCATACTGAGCATGAAACCTCCGTGCCTGACGGTGCGTTTTATGCTGCCATGGTTTTGGGCGTGGTGATTGAGGGGTGGCGTTTTGCGGTATTGGATTCCGCCTCAAAGGGCAAATTAAAGAACCAACCGCGGCTGGCATCTTTCCAACCCGGTACTCATCTTTCGTCGGCGATGCTTTTCACACCGCCCTTTTGGCCACCCGCCAATATCACGGAACCTCTGTCGCGCGAAGCGAGGATGAAGCAGCGAGAAGCGCGTACTGCGTTGGGTAAGGCGGGAAAACCGGTTCTAAGGTTGATACCGGAAGAGTGCCAGACTAATCTGGGGTCGCTTCAGTTTTTCAGCCCTGGAGTCACGGAACCGGTAACCATGACTTTGAAGGCCATAAGCCCATCGAGTTCGGGCTTGGACACTGTGTACCGAATCGCACTTGGCACCAATACCATTTCCTTCACTACCGCATTCTCAATAACAATAGGTCCGATTTCCAACGAGGCGAACCATTCCTGATGGTATCGTGAAACACCTCACAGCATTCCCTTGATGAGTTCGAAGTGATCGAATTCTCCGTCTAGATCAGGGTCTTAGCCACTATCCGTAGACCTTCGGGCCCAGCTCCGCCCTGCCTGTGGGCAAAGGCGCCGTGACAGATCCGAGGCTACATTGATTTTCGTGCACGGCGTTCTGCCTGCGGGATGACCGTAATCGAATGAAATCCGCCAATGGGTGCGGGCAAATGCCTAGGCCGTATCGACATATAGGCGTAGGTTGATCCACGAGCAGGCCAAGGCGACGAGAGCCTGGAAGCATGTTTTGGATTTCTCGTAGCGCGTAGCAAAGCGGCGGAAACACTTGAGTTTGCTGAAGCATCGTTCGATTCGATTACGCAGCTTGTACAAGGTTTTGTCATACTGCCGCTGTTGTTTGCGGTTGGAGCGAGGCGGAATCACCGCCTTGGCCTGCATGGTATCTTCCACATGCTCGACGATTTTGTCCGAATCGTAGCCCTTATCGGCAATCACTGCTTCGGCCTTGCGTCGCCCCAGCAGTTCGATGGCAGGCGTGTAATCGCTGATGCGACCACCTGTCAGAAGAAAATCCACTGGCAGACCCCACTCGTTGACAAACAGGTGAATCTTGGTCATTAGTCCGCCTCGGGAACGCCCCAGAGCCTTGTCTGAGCCCCCTTTTTCGGGCCCGTCGCAGCCTGCTGGTGAGCTCGTACCAGAGTGGAATCGATCATCAGGTACTGGTTCTTTTTATCCCGCACAAGTTCGTGAAACATCCGCTCCCACACGCCCGAACGGGCCCAGCGCACAAAGCGCTTATGCACGCTTTTGTACTTGCCGTAGCGCTCGGGAAGATCGCTCCAGCGCGCCCCCGAGCGCAATACCCAAAGCACGCCGTTGATGAAAACACGGTTATCGGCGGCTGTACGGCCCACATGTTCCTTGCGGCCCGGCAGAAAATCCTTCACCCGTTCCCACTGCGCCTCACTCAACTCATAGCGGCTCGACATACTCCCACTGCAACAGCCCTTTCGACCGCTGCAAAGTGTATATGTCGATACGCCCTAGTGACTGGTTTCGGGTTATCGCGGCTGAACGAGGTGAGATGGATCAATCAGTAAGTGCCGGTATTGGTGCATACCTTTGGATCTGGCGCAATTCGACTTGGCCTTAGCTGCGAAGGAAGCCGTTTGGCCTGAGACATCGCGGAAAATTCCTGCGTAGCAACAGCTCGATGACTGGCATGGACCGAACTACGAAGTCAGCCCCAATCACCTCGATTTCGGACGCTGCAGTTGGTGATGACCGGAAACGGGCTACATCCCCTTGAGGTGGATTCGTGCGTAATTGGTTCCAGTCAACGATTGCGAAGCTAGTTACGGGCAGCGCGGTTATTGGAAGACTGACTTGGCCGTGCGCGCCTCCACGCCGTTCATACGATGGGCGAAGCCAGACCGTGCGAGCCCGGATGAGCGCGAGCCTGCCTGCTGCCCCAATGGCCGAATCTGCACCATTGAACGAATGTATCCCCTTTATTTACAAAGACCTTCGATTTTAGCTGTCAACGCGATTGGGGCAGATCGTTATGCGGTGAATTCAACCCATCGGCTATTGCCCCATCGGTTCGCCCGGCCGGCCGGAGCGCGACCGCACGCCTGAAGACACAGCGCCTACCGAAGATCCGGTGATTGTCGGAATCGCTCAACGCCACGGAATCAACCCCGCTGCGGTGTGCATCAAGTGGGCCGTGCAGCGCGGACAAACACCAATTCCGTTTTCCGTTCACCATTACCGCGAAAATCTCGAATGCGTAACCACCGATCCGCTGACTGACGAAGAGATGAAGGCCATCGCCGCAATCGACCGCAATTGCCGCCTCATCAAAGGCCAGGTCTTTTTGTGGAAGGATGGCCAGACATGGGAAGCGCTCTGGGATATGAACGGAGAAATCACGCCGCCGTAGGACGCGGTAAGACGGCAGGCTCGAAACACGGAGATGAATGATGAAAGACACCATGACCGCGGCATACCTGCCCGGTAACTCGACCGTCGAAATGCGCACTGTGCCGGTGCCCGCTCCCGGACATGGCGAAGTTCTGCTGCGGATCAAAGCCTCGACCATCTGCGGCTCCGACATCCGCTGCATCTATCACGAGCACCTCGGCAAAGGCCCTGAAGGCTACCAAGGCGTCATCGCCGGCCATGAACCCTGCGGCCAGATCGTCGCTGAAGGCCCGGGCTGCCGCCGCTTCAAGACCGGCGATCGCGTCATCGTCTATCACATCTCCGGCTGCGGAGTGTGCAACGATTGCCGCCGCGGCTACATGATCTCCTGCACCAGCGCCCAGTATCGCCGCGCCTACGGATGGCAGCGCGATGGCGGCATGGCTGAGTACATGATCGCCGAAGAGAAGGACCTCATCGCTCTTCCCGATGCGCTCTCCTATGCCGATGGCGCCCAGGTTGCCTGCGGATTCGGCACCGTCTACGAAGGCCTTGAAAAAATCGGAATCGACGGCAATCACGCCGTGCTCATCACCGGACTAGGCCCCGTCGGCCTGGCCACGGGCGCGCTCTGTCGCAAACTCGGCGCCAACAAGATCATCGGCATCGACGTCGTCCCTGAGCGCATGAAGATCGCGCTCGACCTCGGCCTCTGCGATGCGGTCCTGACGTCCGGTCCCGACAACGTTGCCCAGGTGAGAGAACTGACGGGCGGCTTCGGTGTCGAGCGCGCAGTCGATTGCTCAGCCAACAACGTCGCGCGCACAACCGCCATCCGCGCAACCCGCAAGTGGGGCAAGATTGTCTTCCTCGGCGAAGGCGGCACGGTCGAATTCAATCCCTCGCCCGACATCATTCACGATCAGAAAACAATCTACGGGTCGTGGGTCACATCCACCTGGCTGATGGAAGAACTGGTCGAGCGCCTGGTGCGTTGGAACCTGCATCCGGCCGACATCGTTACGCACCGCTTCGCATTGGACAAGGCCGCCGAAGCCTATGCGCTCATGGCTTCCGGCAAGTGCGGCAAAGTCGCCGTCTGCCAGGACGAAGAGCTGAAGTAAACACTGAATGGAAGGAACAACCGATGATTGGCTCCAGCACAATTGCCCCGCCCGAATGGAAGACGCAACTCAACGATCTCCTGCCGCTCTTCGGCCATCGCAACTGGATCGTCGTTGCCGACGCGGCCTATCCGGCGCAATCGCGCCCTGGCATCGAAACCCTCGTCTCCGGCGAAGATCAGCTTGATGTTGTGCGGCACGTTCTCGAAGTCATCACCTCCTCCGCTCACGTCCGCGCCAATGTCTATGCGGACAAGGAACTCGCCTTCGTTTCCGAAGCCGATGCGCCCGGCATCGCGGAATACCGCCGCGATCTCGCCACCGCGCTCCAAGGCGCGCACGTGGAATACATAGCGCACGAGCAGATCATTCAGAAACTCGATCAATCCGCCCAGGTCTTCCGCGTCCTCATCGTCAAAACGGAGATGACCATCCCCTACACCTCTGTCTTCTTCGAACTCGATTGCGGCTACTGGAACGCCGGTGCGGAGCAGCGTCTCCGCGATGTAATGTCAGCTTCGAATTCGAAATAGAACAGCCAACCACGAAAGGATAATTACCGCAATGGCATTGAACAGGCGCGATTTGCTTAAGTCCTTGGGCGGTGCATGTTCCGCCCTTGCTCTCTCAAAGTATTTAAGAGCCCAGGCCAAAGCCTTCGAAGGCACAAGGCAATCCCTCCAGTCTTATCAAATTCCCGATTGGTTCCGCGACGCCAAGTTCGGCATCTGGTCGCACTGGGGCCCGCAATCGGCCATCGAAGATGGCGACTGGTACGCCCGCAACATGTATGTTGAGGGATCCGACCAGTACCGGTACCACGTGGAGACCTACGGCCATCCCTCCAAGGTCGGCTACAAAGACATCGTGGATAACTGGAAGGCCGCCAAATGGGACCCCGATCACCTGATGGGTCTCTACAAGAAGGCGGGCGCAAAGTACTTCTTCAGCATGGGCGTTCATCACGATAACTTCGACCTATGGAACTCGAAGTACCAACGCTGGAACGCAGTCAACATGGGACCGAAACGAGATATCCTCGGTGACTGGCAAAAGGCGGCGCACAAACAGGGACTTAGATTTGGAGTTAGCGAGCACTTATGGATTAGTTACAAGTGGTTTTCAGTAAGTCACGGCGCCGACAAGACCGGCCCGCTGGCGGGCGTTCCCTATGACGGCGCCGATCCGAAGTTCGCGGATCTCTACCACGATGCCGATTGCGCTCGCGTGATAGACAAGCTCGATTGGAACGACGACGACATCCCCGAGTCCTGGAAGCGTCATTACCTTGACCGCATGACCGACCTGATCGACAAGTATCAACCCGATCTTCTATACACCGATGGCCACCTTCCTTTCGAGGACACCGGCCTGAAGATGGTGGCGCACCTTTACAACGTGAGCGCGCAGCTTCACGGCGGCGTCACCGAAGCCGTCTACAACAGCAAAGAAGGAACGGACTGCGCCATCGGCACCTGCCTGCTCGACCACGAGCGCGGCGTCTCCGACGCTATCGCCGCCAACCCCTGGCAGACGGACACGTGCATCGGTCAGTGGCATTACAAGCGCGGAGAGAAGTACAAGTCGCCCAAGAAGGTTATCGATCTGCTTACTGATATCGTGAGCAAGAATGGCAACCTGCTGCTCAACTTCCCGCTTCCCAACTCCGGCGAACTCGACTTCGCGGAGATGGAAGTTCTCGAGGGTATAACCAAGTGGATGCAGGTCAACGGCGAAGGCATCTACTCCACGCGCCCATGGAAGATCTACGGCGAAGGTCCTTCAACCAAAACAAAACTCGTCACCGGAAATTTCAACGAGGACAAGCAGGCCGACCTAACCGGAGAAGATGTCCGCTTCACCGCCAAGGGCTCTACCGTCTATGCCTTTGTTCAGGGCTGGCCTGAGAAAGAAGCCGTGGTGCAGGCTCTCGGCCTCGCGAGTCCGCAGCAGCCCGGCAAGATTCTCAAGGTGGAGATGCTCGGGAACAAGGGCGACGTCAACTGGAAGCAGGGCGATTCCGCATTGAGAGTTCAGATGCCGGCGAAGAAACTCTCCGACATCGGCATCACGCTTAAGGTTCAGCTAGCGTAGCCACAGTGCATTTAGCTTTTTTCAAAGCGTCTCCAATAGCCGCTGGAGTTTTCTTCTTGCCAGCGGCTTTTTTTTGGGTCCGGGATTACGGGCCCCGTTCCATGAAGCAGAGACTATTGTGACTCGGGAACATCCATGCCGGCTTACCGCGGCCCCACCCGAATCGTCGATAGTGCCCGCATCCGACACCTTGCCCGTAGGACAATCCTGCGGTGCACGCGGACAAAACCGAAGTGCCGAACGAACGCCGCTCCAGGGCTCGGGCCGGATTGGAGCCATAAACCGCCGCGGTGCTGTATCGGCTCCGTATGAAATGCCCTTGAAAAACATCGATTTCATTGTCGATGAAGCCGCGCACTTTGCAAGCGTGCGTTGTGGAGATCGGGCCAACGTTCGACAGCGCGACGGTAGCGATGTTTCTTTGAAAGAATGAAGCGCCCAGATTGCAGCCGGCGCCCAGCAGGAGGCATTTGACCGCAGAGCGCCGGCTTATCCTCGATTCCTCAGCGCCGATAATTATTGCTCCACTGATCTTCCGTCTCTGATGGCCAGGCCAACATGCCAACCTTCGCACAAGACTTGAGCCGCCTGCGATACGTGGCCGAGGAAGCTCCTGGCCGGAGCGTGCGCTCAAGAGGACTCATAAAGGTCGCACCGAAATGCTTTCTCCGGTCGAGGTGTTGAATTTGACCGTGCTGCCCGTGACCGTTTCCGCCTTTCGACCGTTGCGATACAGAACCAAGGCTTTGCCCGGCCATGGATTCTCAAGAGTGCACTCTCTTCCTTTTTCACTTACGATTGTCAGATCCCCCACCCGGCCATTTGCAAGATCGCTTGAAACGAGAAAGGCGCCATATGCGCGGAGCCTGGTGAACGATGCATTCCGGTCTCTGGGCCACACCGGAAATAGCCGCAGCGTCCCTGAAAAACTTTGCATAACCATCTCATTGATCGTTGCCGGAATCATGCTTGCGGATTCAATGCCACCGCCAGGGAAGAAGATATATCCGTTCGGATAGGCGTTGTTCTGAATGTCTTTCCGCAATCCGGCCAGCAGATCGACCGCGGCATAGCCTACCCTTGCCATGGCAGGTGGAACAAGAGGATGATCCGTGAGTCCCCTTTGAGTTACGGTATTCAATGCGATGCCGAGAAGCTTTGTGTCCTCACCCAAGCCGATTTGATTTGCCGGCCAGATTGCCAGTGTTCCCCAATCTGGAACCGTGCTTGCCCGTTGTTTTGGGTCTTCGCCAGCCTCTGCGGCAAGAAAGACTTCTTTTCCTTCATGTTTGGCTGTCGGATAGGGGCTAAGGTGATCGATAATCTCCTGCCATGCTGGGCGGTGTGAAGCATCAACGCCTAATTCGTTGCTTATATCGAGGAGGCCTTGAAACGTTGCCCGAACAAATGCAAGATCGTTCATCGGGTTCCGATCGGCTGTACATTTGTCCCAATCTTGCGATGGAAGCCAGGGACCTACCTCATTCGCACAATCGTCACGGATAATATACTGACCATTGACCTTTGTTAAATAATCCTGCCAAAAATCTCCCACTTCTCTGATAAACGGATAGACTTTCGCACCATATGTTCCGTCGTATGTGCTGTAAAAGCGCATCAACATCGGCATAGCAAGGAATGCCGCATTGCCCTTCATTCCCATAAAGGGGTCGTAGTCAAACGGACGCTCAAGTCCCCACGGACCAATATGGCCCGGATAATAGACACCACGAACATTCAACATCGTGGTCGCGTATGTTTTCGCACGACGAACGAATTCCAGAACCGGTGGGTCATAGGGATCGGAGGTGGCCACATGGTTTGAAGAATAGAGGCCCAGGAATGGCGTTTGAAGGTTGTAGTCAAGGGTATAGTCGCCGTTCCACGAAGGATGATCGGTTGTGACCCATGGGCCATACAGCCCTGGATCTACCTTGCCGCTCCGGCTGGCGGATGCGGTGATGTATTGAGAGACATAATAGAATTGCTCAATGAGCGGATCATCTATTTCGATGGATGATTCTGACCAATAGTTCCGCCACCATGCGCGATGTGCCTCATTCACCTTCGCGATCTCCTCCATAGTGATAGCTTGCGTACGCAGCTTGACGGCGCCAAGATGGTCTGGAGCGTCCAGGTCGCTCAGGATCGATGCAACGAGATAGACGGGCACGCCAGGCCGGAGAGAAAAGCTGATTCCATCATCGCCAAGAGTGGTTGACCCGCCAACGACTCGGAGAGCAACCGATGCCTGCCTGCCCTTCGTGGTGACCGTGCTGGTGGGGGGAAGGGGATTAGGCCAGGAATACCCTTCATCCAGAGGACCATCCGCATTTCGCGACATCCATACCGTATCGGAAGTGCCGCCACTCGTGATGAAGCGTGCCGCTGGAAGCACTTCCTTCCCGTCTATATAGGCCCTGAGTTGCGAGCCGTCAAAGGTGCCGGCGACGTGAATCCATTGGTGTGTTGGGAGAGAATCTTCCGAGCGGACAAAGCGATCGCCAACGTTAAAGCGCAGTCTTCCCTTATCCAGACAGAGAGCATAGGCTTCATTCCAGTCGCCTTTGCTCAAGATGAAATTTGCATCTCCCGCGGAGAAGATATATACCCAGGCTGCGATACTTACCCGTTGCAATGGCGGGACATCTCCGGCATCAACGTAGTCCCAGCCGTGCGTGAGCTTCACCGCTCGGCCCAACTTGCCGATCGCAAACCGCTGATAATCGAGATGGTAGCCATCGGGCAAGCATCCGTAAGGCTCATCCACTGGCTGCTCAGCAGGCCGGTACACCGAAGGAGGAAGCGAGCAGTTCGGCCCCAAGATCAACTGAACTGGAGTGTCTTGCGCAGTCGTTCCTTGGTCCGCATCGAATCCCCAGCGTCTTATTAGCCCTTTGGAAGGCTCTTCAAGATTCACTAATTTCAGAACATCGCTCTGCTCCAAAGCACGGTCATACAAGTGCACTTCATCGATCAGGCCGTCGAAGTACCAGCGCCCATTCCCGTGTTGCGCGCGCCCAATGTTCACGCGCTTATCGTTGTTGGTGATTGCCGTTCCAGAGGGGAAGAGTACCGCGTGAACCCGGACATCCGCATTGCCAGTTGTCCGCAGCTCCGTAACGAACAGGTTCTCCGTCGCCGACACCCAGGACTTAGTCGTCACGGTCGAGCCTGAAGCTGAGAAGCTCCCACGAGCTTCGGCGTGAAGCAAATCCTCTTCCTGCCGGTAGGTCGCGCCGCTCAATGCGGGAATTCTTAGCTCCACGCCACCAACCGTCATTGGAGACATTTGCTGGCTCCAGAAATCATTCTTCCCAAGATAGAATCGCAGATCGTTGGGAGGCCCCCCAACCGCAACCCCCAAGTCACCATTTCCCAGGATCGGTCCATCCACTACCGTTCCACTCGGTACATGCTCCGGGGGCTTGGTCATTACGACAGTTTGACGCCCGACAATCGATGGACCTGGATCGGACTGCTGCGCTATGGCTATTTGACCAGAACTAGCGATCACCAAAAAACTGAGAAGCACCTCTGTTCGCGAGTGGTTCATCTGCAATCCTCTTCTTCGGACTCCGGGTCAGCAGATCTGCGAACTGGCCTGCCCGATCTTTTGTAACAACAAAATTGTTAGCGAGGAGAAGATCTCTCCGATCAAGAGCTCGCCACGCCGATTGGAATTGACGCTCTCACAGTAACTGTTCTCCCACTGAGACCCGGTCACTATGTACAGCGTCCTTGTTCCGGTTCGAGCCAGCCACTCAAGCAACTCCTTCGCAACGAACTTCGCGCTATTGTCTGATCGACTATGCTCACAGATTCCGTGCGCGATCAGGGCATCGGCCAGCACCTCGATCGCGTGGCAGCTTTTCAATCTGTGTAGCACGCGGATCGCCAGGCACTCCTGCGTGTATTCATCGGCACACATGAGCCACCGCTGAGCCGCTGCCGGCCGTCGCACAGACCACGGCAATCATTAAGGGGCGCCCAAGCGCCGCGGCATGCCCATTTGCAGGAGGCTTAGTCAGACGCGCGCTGCGAGCAATTCAATTTGTTCCCCTTTCTCAAGTCTCACTACGATGGAACCATCCGAATCCGGACTCTCGTGTTCACGATGGACAAAGCGGAAGCCGTCCGGAGGTTGTAATCTCTGTTCGCAAGATTGATCCGCTCGAAGTGTTGCTACAACCTTGTCCTCTGTCCACTTGAGGTCGAGTTCCACTCCTCCTCGTGCTCTAAGGCCTCTTACCAACCCCGTTCTCCATGCTCGAGGCCACGCAGGCAGAACGCTGATTCTTCCGTCATGGCTCTGCGCAAGCATTTCTGCGATCGCGGCAGTTGCGCCCAGGTTTCCATCGATCTGAAAGAGTGTGAAGTGCTTCTTCATCGCGGCGCCGGAATGAGCGTATTTCTCACGACTCTGCTCTTCCTCGCTAAGTGCCATTTCTCCAAATGGCTGCAGATTGAAAAGATTATCCCCCGTTCCAGTTGCCATTTGCATGATCAGGTACTCCAGCGCTTTATCGCCTTCCCCGAGCCTCGCCAGGAGGGCGATGATCCAGCCGCGCGACCAGCCACCATTGTTCGCCGCCCCAGAGGCAAGTCGATGTTCGAGAAGCTTGCTTGCAGCCACCGTCAGCTTCGGGTTCGAGCGCTTGGTGAACTCATTCCCCGGATAAACCGCATAGAGCGGAGACATGTGCCTTTGCTCAGGTTCGCTTTCTTTGAAGTCGACCGACCATTCCTGCAGTCTTCCAGACTCGCTGATCTGAAAATCCGTCATGCGCATCAATGCCCCGTTAAGCTCCGCCGCAAAATCTGTATCTACGCCCAAAACTTGGCTCGCCCGTTGGCAATTTCTGAACAACTCATGGCAGAGCGCAATATCCATAGCACATCCTGCGCTCACATATGCGATCTTGCCGTCCGGTGCAATGAAGCTGTTCTCAGTCGAAACTGAAGGGCACGTCGTCAATCGTCCTGCTTTGTCTTCAGTCAGCCATGCCCGGCAGAACTCAGCGGCGCCTTTCATGATCGGGTACGCAGTGGTGCGCAAGTACTCTCTATCGTTTGAGAAGCAATAGTGCTCCCAGAGATGCTGGCAAAGCCAAGAACCGCTCATGGCAAAGTTCGCCCAGGTTGGAGCGGATGTGGGAAGGCCCTCGCCGACCGGCGCGGACTGCCGCCAGAGATCGATATTGTGGTGCGAGCACCATCCGGGAAGGCCGTAATTCGTAGCCGCCGTGGCACTCCCGTTTTTGCTAAGATCGCGGATCATCTCGATCAGCGGCCATGCGCATTCCGAAAGGTTGCAAGTCTCAATCGGCCAGTAGTTCATCTGGACATTGATATTGGCCGTCCAGTTCGAACTCCACGGCGGGCGCATCAATGGATTCCAGATTCCCTGCAGATTGGCAGGTTGGGTATGCGGTCGGGAACTGGCGATCAGCAGATACCGCCCATATTGGAAATAGAGCGCGAGCAGGCTTGGATCCGGATTCTCAGCGAAGCGATTCAGCCTCTCATCGGTAGGAGAATGCGATATGCTCTGATCTCCAAGATCCAACTCGACTCGGCGAAACAGACTCTGGTGATCCGAAACATGTCGATTCTTGAGCGTCTGGATGGACTGCATTGAAGCTGTCTCGACAGTTCTACGTGCAGCTGCGGTAACCCGCTCGGCAGGCATGTCGGGGGGCTTGTTAAATCCTTGGTATCCGGTCGCCGTAGCAAGGAACAGAACCGCCTCGTCAGCGCCTTCGATCTTAAGCGCACCCTCCGGCTGAACCGATAACCGGCCCTCGACAATTTTCACTTTCAATACCGCGGCGGCATACATACCTTCGCCGGCTTTTTCGCTGTAGACGATGGGATGATCGCTGGGCAGATAGTTCGGCGCGGAGTTGGACGGAGCCTTAGCCGAAAGAATCAGAGTATCTCCCTCGGTTTTCGTTGAAGACCGTAGTCTGCTGGTCATGCGCAGTGTGCAATTCAAACTTCCTGGACGAGAAGCCGAAAGATGTATCACGACTGTGCCATCTGGTGCGGACGCAAAGATCTCCCGAAAGAACGTGACGCCATCGACCTGGTATTCTACCCGGCTAATCGCACTGTCCAGGTCTAGGCTGCGCTGGTATTGCCCCACATCCTGGCCGTGCTGAAAATCTAGAAGCAGATCGCCAAGCGGCTCAAACGCCTGGTTGAATGGTCCTTGCATGGAGTGGCATAAACGGTCGGCCTCATGGTAATCCCGATCTTCCAGAACAGCCTTGCGCACCAAGGGAAGATAGTCCTTTGCCTTCGGGTTGTTCCATTCACGGGGAGCTCCGGACCACAGCGAATCGTGATTGAGTGAAATCCGTTCGAGATGAATCCCCCCGAAGACCATCGCTCCTGTATGGCCGTTGCCAATTGGTAAAGCGTCAAACCAGGTTTCCGCGGGTTCGCGATACCAGAGCTTCAGGTTGTTCCGGCTTGCGGCTGGGTCTTTCTCCGCGTTATCATTTCCAAAACCCTTCCTCGAAAACAGAGCTATGCTGCCCGCAAATGCACTGATCGCCCGTAGAATCGAGCGCCTGGACATGATTCGCATCTAATTTCTCTCTTTCAATAATGCCTGCGTTTCCAGCCTCGGAATAGGAGCGATCGCGAAAGTGCGGTGAGTTACCGGAGAAACCGGAAATGCATAATGCGAGCTAAAATCACCACTGAGAAAAGGCTCGGGACCGCGATTTCAGGCATGAGCGACAATGCTTCAACCACGAGCCTCATAAAAGAAGGAGGATTCTTGTTTCCATCCTGCACGGTGTTCGCAACAGGGAACGGTCAATGTGCGGTGCCCACAAACAAGAAGTCTGCTTGAAAGTGCGAGTTGGTTGCACATTTCTGTAGACTCCGCGGATTTGCTGGCATGGCAAATCGCAATATCCCGCATGGTCTTGCAGCGCCGCTTACTACAGCGCGGGATAAGAAAAGTGTGCGGGCATCCTAAGATGCCCGCACAGGCTCAGCAAATAAGACTGTTAGAAGCTAAGTCTCAGGCCTAGTCGCAAGTAGCGTTGCGCAATCACTCGGCTACCGGGATTCGTTGAGCTGATCAACCCGAAGCTGCCGTCGGTGTCGCCACTGTCGGGATTCGAGAAGTTCGGGTGGTTGGTGAGATTCAGTGCTTCGGCACGGAATTGCGCCTTCAGCTTTTCCATCACCTGGAATCCACGGAAAATGCTGAAATCAAGGTTGCCGTACCCAGGACCGCGGAGCGAGTCCCATCCAGCATTGCCGAAGGCTGCATTTGTAACTGGAGCGAAGGCGCTGGTGTCGAAGTACGGGGACGCAGTCCCATGGGGACCGTATATAGCAACCGAGGTTTTGACTTTGTTAGCCATCTGGCTGTTGTTGGGGGCGTTGAGCGACGTGCCGGGATCGGTCACTGAGAACGGGGCTCCCGAGTAAAGCGAGAGGACCCAATTCGCCTGCCAGCCGCCTAGGATGGCGGCGGCGGGGCCGCTGGTGGCCATCTTCTTTTCCTTGCCGAACGGGAGTTCATAGACCCCGGACAGCTCGAAGTTGTTCGTGCGGTCGTCAGGCATCAATGACCAGTTGAGGTTGAAATACTGAGGAATCTCGATCTGGGGCGCACCGTCACCCCGCTCATCGCAGCAAACGCCCATCCACTGTGACCAAGTATAAGCGGCTGTGAATTGCAAGCCGCCATTGAAGCGCTTCTGCAACTGAGCTTGGAACGATTTGTAGTTCATGTGCTCCTGAGGGAGAACCTGAACTATATCCGTGCCATTTCCCCACGCCTGGTAGAGTGGCTGGCTCGCCTCCCCACCGCCGACCTGCCCATAGTTGATGGGCGCCCTGGTGTGCTGGTGTACGGTGAGGGTTCCAACGTAGGCGCCCTGCGCAAGCAAACCCCATCCGAGCTCACGCTGCACAGTGAAGTTGTATGATTCCGTGTAGCCGCGGATGAAGTTCTTCGGCGGCGTCGACACGGAAATATCGGTCGGTAGCTGAAGGATGCCCGAGCTGATGTCCGGCACTGTGATTGTGGGAAGTCCTTGCGTGAATGTGGTCGTAGAAGTGTAACTGTTGGTTGGGGTCAGCGTCTGAGTGAGCGTAATCGGATAGTTGTAAAGCCCATCGCGCGCCATACTGATCTGTTCGGGTGCGAGTGAATAGCCGGCGCGAAGAACTGTATTCGGTGTCAGTCTATACGCCACACCTCCGCGGGGCGCGAAGAGATCCTTTTGAACCGAGATTCCGCAATTGTTGGTTACCTTGCCTTGGCCACAAAACTCAAGGTTATTAGTGGTGGGCTCATAGTATTCGATGCCTCTGCCTACACGCTGCGGAACCGGGAAATAGTTCCACCCTGCGCCCAGATAGACCGTGGTTTTGCGATTAAGTTGCCACGTATCCGCAACGTAGGGCGCATATTGCCACGCTCTCATGGTGACCATTGGCACCGTCAGTTCGCTGTTGGCCGAAGTATCGGGAAGTCCAAGAAGAAATTGTGCCCAGGAGTTGAACTCTCCCACTGCTGGGCTGCCGTTTACACAACCAGGGCTCGTCGTGCTTGGGCAGTAGAGACTCGTCACGCCCCCGGAGAAAGTGAAGTATGTTGGGCTGACTTCCTGATGGTTCATGTGCTGCTGGGCTACATCGATGCCGAAGCGGAAGCTGTGATTGCCCTTCACCCAAGTCACGTTCCCGGCGTAATCGAATATGGGATCTTCGTAGGTAAGTGAAGGATAACCATAACCAAACTGATTTAACCCGCCGGAGAACCGGAATTCAGGCACGCCGCCAGAGTTTGGCAATGGTCCAAGGTTGGTCCCTGGGATCTTCAATGTCTGTGCACCGTAAAGGGTGTTATATAGCGGCGGGAATAGGTACTGTGTCATGTGGGTAAAACCAAATAGCCCGTCGATAACGAGTTTGGGGCTCGCAACATACGTGGCCATTCCCTCAGCCTGATAGATATCACCATGCTGATTGGTGTTATAGCTCGCACCGAGAATATTTCCAAAGGCGGGAGCCTGCTGCACGTTGTAGGGATGATAGGTGTAGCGCCCGCTAAGCCTCAGCTTTGTCGATGCGTCCCAGTCGCCCTTCGAATCGATCTTCTGAAGGGTGTTGGTAACGGGCGTGTTGATGTAGATGTTGTTTGCAAAGAGGCCTTCCGTCACACCGGAGGGTAGCAGAGAAACCAACGTGGAGGACGCTGATGCAAACCGGAGAGGGTTGATAATGTAGTTGCCATTTGCGTCTTGCGGCAGGAGCGTCCTTCCGCTGCCGTCCGCATTGCCGGTGGTCGGATCGTAGACCGGCGTCGGCGAGGCCAGGATACCTTTGGCCATATTTGGAGTCGGCAAGGTGTAGAGGCTTCCAGAGGCCTGCCGCAAGAAATCGCCCTCGTAGCTGACAAAGAAGAAGAGTTTGTTCTTCTTGATCGGGCCGCCGATCGTGCCGCCCGCATTATTGTCGATGTACTTTGGGTTATTCACACTGGAAGGCGTGAAATACGGCTTCGCCTGAAGAGGGTTAATGATGTTGTACCAATATGAGGAGCCATGGAAGGAGTTGGTTCCACTCTTAATCTGCACGCGGATGCCGGCACCGTTCGCCACGCCCTGGTCCGCGCCCGAACTGGCAGTTACAACGTTCACGGTTTCGATTGCCTCTGTCGACGGAACTGCCGACGAGAAAAACTGCACCCAGGGGTTCAGCGCGCTCACGCCGTCCACGGTCACGGCTGTACCGCTGACGCTGGTGCCGTTCACGGCGATCGTCATCGATTTATCAGGGTTGTTTGTTCCGCCGCCGCCTGCCCAAAACGCAGTTGGAGGAGTCACGCCGGGCAAGAGGCCGATCAGGCCCTCATAAGTGCGCGTGGGCTGAGGCAGCTCTGCGAGTTCTTCTGAGCTCACGAGGCCATGTACGTCAATGTTGTCGGTTTCCAGCTCCGCAGTGTCGGCGTTAACGGTAACCGTCTGCGACTCGGTGCCAACGCCAAGGGCTGCGTCGACTCGAGCTGTGGTATTAATCACCACGTTAACGCCTTTTGCCTCAAACGTCCGAAAGCCCGATTTAGCGATGCGCACAACGTAGTTCCCAGCGGGCAAGGTAGAGAGGCTGTAGTCGCCGCTTTGATTGCTTGTTGCTGTTCGCGCTTCACTCGTAGCCACATTCGTAGCGGTGACACTTGCCTGTGGAACCACGGCGCCAGATAAATCGGTCACTGTTCCGACAACTGAGCCATAGAGAGTTTGAGCGCTTGCGCAGTGGCTGGACAGCAGGGTGAAAATCGCTAACAGGATTGTGGCGAGAATCGCCCCTGCATTGCCGAATCCATCCGGCAACCAGCGAAAACATTGTCTGTCAAAAACTCTTACCTTCATTTTTGTGCCTCCTAAACGGTAGTTCGTACTTCTCGATTAGCACATGTGCTCATTACTTCTGAGGCCAACTCTTCTTAGCGGGTTGGTGCGAACCGGTTGCATTGATTGCGCTCTGCCAGTCTGCTCCATCCCCAAGATCGAAGACCTCTGTCAAGATGAGCACGCCTTTGGGCGGAAGGACATGTCGACAGAATCGGATAACGTCAAAGTCATCGCTAACTTTCTGAGACCTTCCCTTATCTCACGGGCATTCGAGTATTGTCAACAAAATTATTTCGCCAATGGACATTTACGGAATTTGCACTTCTCAAACACATGGATTAAGCCCTTTGTTTAGATATGGAAAACTGCGATCTCAACTTGATTTCATTGAATCAACCTGGCTCAACACCTTAGCGACGACGAAAAGGCGCGGGACTACTTGGAAAGACTCCGCTGGCCCGATGGTCTCCTGTGTCCGCATTACGGCGAAGTGAATATCGCTTACTGGCTGAACAGGCTGCCGAAAAACTCTAGCGGAGCCCGAATAAGTGTCAGTCCTCCACCGGCGTTGCCGACCCGCGATAGATGAAACCGGCAGCGGTCTTTCTCCCGTAGGGAGATCGGATAATAGCCCAGGACAAGCGCAGCGCAGTCCTGGGTCAGCATCCAACAATCGTCCCCCGTCCCGTAGGGACGGTGCGAAATCAGCCCAAGATGCACTTGTTCGATGAAATCAACCATTTGCAACCTCGTCGGAGAGTGGTTTCTTTTCAGGGCACGACTTCACAGGCTGCGGAAAAACAACTGTTTTTTCAGCCTATGCTCTTCCGCGAGGTTTTTTTGTGCCGGGCGTCGTGTTTTGCCGCGGGTTTTGGTTCTCGTCTTGCCTCTGCGGGCTGCTACTGGCGGCCTGCAGAGACACCTCTCCCCTAACTTGCCGGGGACTGAATCGGAATCAGCTTCCGCATCCGCACCAGGTTGTAGCCCACCATGGCCAGCCGATAGAACCAGTCCACGCGCGCCAGCCCGCGCAGCTTCACCTGGCGTAGCAGCCCGGTGAGCTTGGACCAGCCGAAGACACGCTCGATCAACTTGCGCTTGGTCTGGCTGATGACGCGCCGCGGGTCGGCCCGCTCCTCTGCGCTCAGGCTGTTCTTGCCCAGGTTGCTGCTCTCTTGCGTGTACTCGCTGACGTGAGGCGCCACGGCCCGCTGCCGCAAAGCTTCGATAAACTTCTCTTCCTGATACAACGTGTCGGCGCCCAGCGTGACCTCCAGCTCCGCATCGCGTTGTTGCTTCGGGGCCACTCTGCGGTCCAGCATGGCCAGCGCCGCGTCGCGCTCGGCCGCGTTGCCCGCCTCGGTGGTTTCGGCCTCCACCACCAATCCGTTGCGGTTTTCCATCAACGCGTGCCCCATATAGGCGGGCACGGACTTGTCGGCCTTGGACTTCTTGTACAGCCGCGCCTGTGGGTCGGTGGTCGACTCCACCTTGTCGCGCAACAGCAACGCGCCCTTGCTGCCCGAGCCCGAGCCGGGCGCAGGCGGATCGGACTTCTCCTTGAAGCTGCGCGCCGAGGCCCAGGCCTGAATCAGCGTTCCATCCACCGTGAAATGCTCCGCGCTCAGCAGCTCGTGTTCCTTAGCTTCCACCAACACCGCCGATAGCAGCCGCTTGCTGGCCTCGCCCTCGATCAGCCGCTCCCGGTTCTTGGTAAATACCGTCACGTCCCACACCGGGTCGTCCATCTCCAGACCCACAAACCAGCGAAACAGCAGGTTGTAGTTCAGCTGCTCCATCAGCTGACGCTCCGAGCGGATCGAATACAACAGCATCAGCAGCGATGCCCGCAGCAGCCGCTCCGGCGCGATCGACGGCCGGCCGGTGTGCGAATATAACTGCTCCAACTCCGCGTCCATCCGCGCCAGCGCCCGGTCCACCATGGCCCGGATCGCCCGCGCCGGATGATCGGTTGGGATCCGCTGCGTCATCGTCACATAGCTGTACATCGTTGCCTGCTTGCTCTCGTCTCCACGCATACTTACTGTCTACAACAGAACCCTGTGGACAACCAGTAACTGTCTTGAGGAGTTTTTCCGCAACCTGTTCAGTCGTGCCGTAACTTGCTCAAAATAGGTTCGGGCTTTGGCCCCTGCGGGATTCTTTCGACAACTTTCACTTGAACGCTGGCCTTTTTCCGCAGCCTGTGAAGCCCAAATCGTCCAGGTATGAAAGTGTGCCGGATCCCGGGAACAGTTCACCATGACCGTTGGCGCGATCTTTGAAGACAGCGAAATTTCCTTGAGCAAATGGTTGCTGGCTTACCACCTTCTCTGCGCAAGCAAGAGGGGGATGAGCGCTCATCAGCTTCACAGAATGCTCAAAGGGACGTAACTCATGAGAACGGCCTTCTGCATCTCGACCAGCAACATCGAAGGATAATTCCCCAATTTGAAGCGCGGATTCAATGGGGTGTACTATCGTGTCGGGCAGCAGCACGTGCGCAGATGTCGCTCGGAGATTGATTTCCGGTAGAACGCAAAGAAGCGCACAAGGCCAATAGGCAAAGCGATTTTCGACATAGCAAACAGTCAAATCTAAAATGATCTGTTGCTTAGGAGGAACGGCTTCGCCAGCAATTCCACATGATCCAGAGGCGAGTGTTTGTGTTCTGAGATGGCTTTCGATTAAATGGAGATTTCCTTGAGTAAAATCACACGACTGCCAGGATTAACCGATGAAATGAGCCGTCGGTCGATCCTATCTGCCGGATTGGCATGGAGCGCAGCTTCTGCCTTCGCTCACTTGTCAATCGCAAAGTCCTTGGCCGCAAGCCCTGAATTCCGCACTGGCGGAATTGCCGAGACAGCAACCGGAAAGGTCCAGGGTTTTATTGACCGTGATATCCAGGTTTTCAAAGGCATTCCATATGGCGCCGATACCGCGCCGCGGCGATTTAAGGCGCCCCGTCCTCCAGAGACCTGGAAGGGTGTGCGTTTCGCGCTCGAATTTGGCCCGCGGGCTCCGCAACCTCGGCCACCAGCCAGGGTCTCTGCTGCAGGTTCGGTTGCAGACCCGGGTGGCCCGGTCAGCGAAGATTGCCTTTATCTTAATGTGTGGACTCCCGCCTTGCGCGACGGCAAGAAACGGCCGGTCATGGTGTACATCCATGGTGGAGGCTACGTTGCACACACGGCGAACTTCGACATTTACGATGGTGTCAATCTTTGTCGGCGCGGTGACGTTGTCGTTGTTACGCTCAATCACCGTCTGAACGTTTTCGGATATCTCTATCTCGCCGATCTTGGCGGACCGGAATTCGCTGATTCCGGCAATGTGGGGCAGTTGGACCTTATCCTGGCTCTGAAGTGGGTGCGCGACAATATCGAGGAGTTTGGCGGAGACCCGCAGTGCGTTCTCATCTTTGGCGAATCTGGCGGGGGCGCCAAAATAGCCACATTGATGGCAATGCCATCGGCGATTGGTCTGTTTCATCGTGCCGCAACATCAAGCGGCGAAGCCCTCAACGCCCTCACCGTTGAAGACGGAACACGGCAGGCTGAAGCGATTTTGGATGCACTGGGACTTGGCCTCAATGAAGTTGAAAAACTGCAGACTGTTCCGATTGACAATCTTATTTCGGCTTCTATCGCTGTCCACAATTACGGACCGATTGTGGACGGACGCACATTGTCACGCATTCCGTTCGATCCGGATGCACCGTTGATTTCGGCACAGATTCCATTCATGGTGGGAACGAATCATGATGAATCGCGCGCTCTTATCGGCGAGGCCAATCTGGCGCTTTTCGATCTGACCTGGGAAACTCTCAAACCGAATCTGACGCGCTATGAAAATAGAATGGGCGACCTGGATCGGATGATCGATCTTTACCGCCGACTCTATCCGCAGTACTCCGCCAGCGATATCTTTTTCGCCGCCACGACCGATTCCCACGATTGGCGAGCGGCTGTTCTCGAAATTGAGCGACGAGCCGCTCTTCCACGAGGCTCTGCCGCTACATATTCCTATGAACTCAGGTGGGGGTCACCTGTCGATGGCGGAAGATTCAAGGCTTGCCACGGACTCGATCTCGCGCTTATTTTTGATAACGTCGTACTCTCTCACCGCATGACTGGGACAGGGCCTGAAGCTTATGCCCTCGCGGCGCAAATGAGCGAGACTTATATAGCTTTCGCTCGAAATGGAAATCCGAACAACGCGACGATTCCAGATTGGACGCCCTATGAGGTGCCTCGACGCGCGACGATGGCATTCGATATAAAATCCACTGTCATCGACAACCCTCGCGGCAAGGAGCGGCAGTTCTTTTCACAAGTCCCTTATAAATAGTGATGATTTCCCATTTGCAGTTCTGAATTTGCAGGTTCACCAAATTCTCCGGCTCGGTACCTCTCGTCTGGTGTCTCGGAATCAAGACGCCGGGTGCCCAATCATTCGGTGACGCTCCGAATATTTAATTTCTTCTTGACAGTCCCCTCATGCGATATGCGATAAAGTTATCGTTAATGATTTGACCTTCAAGAGGGAATTGGCTAATCGTTCGCTTTATCGAAAGCTGGCATTGACAATGGCTACCAGGCGCGAGTTTCTCGGATCCATCGCTATGGCGGCGGCTTCAACCGCCGCATCCCGCTCTCAATCCTCCCTCGCTTCTCAGGTGATTCCGGCCGAATGCGAGCTCCATGGAAGCGATGGCATGCGTGTCGTGTCAATGCATAAAGCTGTTTTCAGCAAGCCGCCTCACAACATTCCATTTCGCTACCGAGTGGATGCCCCACTCTTGGGCAACGGAGATATGCTGGCGGCCCTTGCGGGAGCACCGGAGTGCCCACAGTTATGGATCACAACGAATGACTTCTGGGAACTGAAAAACGAAACATGGATCATGGGTCTCGCGGAGAGCGTACTGACTCCGAGCGGAAACGGTCAAGGGGGGCCGCGTCCGGTGGGGCGTTTCATCTTGGAAGTTCCCGCAATGATCGGGGCCGGTTATCACGTCGAGCAAGATTTTGCCACAGCTACGACGACGGCAACTTACCAGGCACACGATGCGACGCTGGAGTTGCGAAGTTGGGTCGCAGCGACCGAGAATCTCCTTGTGGTCGAGTTAACTGCCAAGGGCCGTCCGCTGGATGCAAACCTTGTCTTTCATTTTCCAGATGAGCTCGGCCTGGGAGTAACAGAGTGTGCTCCCCTGGGCGGTTTGGATATCCACCCACTTCAAGAGAAAGGCATTGAGAATCAAGTCCTCTGGGCAACACGTACCTATGAAGAAGGCGTTGACGTGCCAACTAAAGCCGCGCTGGCCGCACACTTCGTGGAACCTGCCTCTTTAAGCGTCCAGGCAATTGTTGGAGCATCTCCATTTGGAGGGGAACTACCGGTTCCTGAGCGAGGGCCACGGCTGACGATACGGCTCGATGCCGAGAAGACACAGACGCTCGTCGTAGCTGCACGCAGCTGGTTCAAGCACCTATCGCCTCTTAAGGCTGCGCAGGGACGCGTGAAATGGATGCAAGCTGAGGATGTGACATCATTGCGCGAGCTTCACGAGGAATGGTGGTGCAAATACTGGAATGTCTCTCATGTTGAAATTGACGATCCGGTAATGGAGCAACGGTATTACTTATCGCAGTATGTGATGGGTAGCCTGAGTCGTGATCTCGATTTCCCTCCAAATATCTTTGGGTTTGAAAGCTGGGACCGTCCAATGTGGTGCGGCGATCACAAGATCGACTACAACTACGAGCTATCGTTCGCGGCGATGTACTCATCTGGCCGTTTCGAACAGGCGGATCCATATGAAGCCCCGCTGCTGGCTGCAATGGATAACGCCCACGAGATGGCAAGACGGCTTCCGATTGGCAGGGGAGGCGGCCTTGAGAGTGTACCTTCCCACGATTTGGAGGTTAGAAACGGACATCGTGGGGTGTATTTCGCAATTGGTTTGGGGCCGAAAGGGCATCTTCCAGAGAACGGATCGTGGGGAGCAAAGAATCAGAATGCCTTTGCGATAATGCCGATCTCTTGGCGATGGAACCTGACTTATGACCTCGGATATGCGAGAAAGGTCTACCCGCTCGTGCGAGACGTGGTGGACTTTTGGGAAGACGACCTTGTGTTCAGGGACGGGCGCTATGTGATGAGGGGTGATTGCTCAGGCGAATGCGGCGGAACAGACGCTGCACAGCGAAGTGAAAACGCATCCAATGGACTTAGTTTCTTGCGTGCCACAATCCGGCTTGCACTTCAGCTGAGCGAGGCTCTGCAGGTCGATTGCACGCGTCAGAGGAAATGGCGTGATATTGTCGAGCATTTGAGCCCATTTCCCACCAGACGCGCGACAGAGATTCAATTGGACGGCCAGTCACTTGCCAATCTCTTCCCGAAAGAATTAAGGAGTGAAATAGAGGTTTTCGTTGAACAGGATGGATCAAGTACCTTGGGCAGGCAATGGATCACCTATCCCTCTGGAGAGATAGGCCTTGATTCCGACTCTAGGATTTTGAGGATTGCACGAGATACGGCTGAAGCCGAAATACGCCGCGGTAAGGTCGTTCAGGATGACCCTATGTTTGAGGGATTTCCCTCAAACCGAAACAATCCTTGGCGGGACTTTAACCTTGACTGTATCTTCTTCCCGGCGGTTGTCCGCATCGGATACGATCCGGAAATCATCTGGCAGGAGCTTCGATCTGCGATCCTTGAAATTGGAGCTGCAAATGGCTTTAGGGCGGAGAACCCTCACGGCCTTGAAAAGGCTAACACGGTTCCGAATACCATAAACGAGATGATGCTACTGAGTCACGAGAATGTCTTGCGATTCTTCCGTGTTTGGCCGCGCAGCTCCCATCCGAATGCTCGCTTTAGCAATCTGCGCGCTTATGGCGCCTTCACGGTTTCGGCAGCGTTGGTGAATGGCAAAGTGACTGCGGTTCGAATAATGAGTGAAAAGGGTCGTGATTGCAAAATTGAAAATCCATGGCCAGGTAGTCGCGTCATCGTCTTCCGTGACCAAGAGCGGGCCGAGGTCGTAAGCGGAGCTGCCTTTGTTCTGAAGACGAAGCCAGGCGAATTGATCGAGCTAAAGAACTAGATGACCTGAAAGTAACAAACTGATTAGCGAAATTGGTGGTAGACGCTCGTCGGGAATCGAATACTGGCGATGGTTCGATGGCTCCTGAAATGGCGGTGATGCAAAGACATCAATTAGTAGATCTCTCTTTTGAAACGGCATCCAAATGCGTAGTTGAAACGATATCGAGTTCTCTCTTGGCGTCGTCTTTCCTACCCATCCGTCGATAGGCCTGAGCAAGGAGGTAGTGAGTAATGAAATTGCTCGAATCCATTTGCTCGGCGTGTTCAAGATAAGTTACAGCGGTTTGTGGATCGTTGTCGCTGAGGAAGAGCTTCCCCATCAAAATGAAAGGTCCCGTATTGCTTTGATCGAGAGAAAGTGCCTTTGTGAGAGCCCGTTGTGCTTCCGGAAGGTGGTTGGTTCGAATATACACATCTCCAAGGAATTTGTAGAGCTCCGGATAGGATGGATTGACTTTGATTTCTGACTCAAATTCCCTCAGCGCATCATCCGTGTTGCCTTTTGCGAGGTATATCTTTCCGAGCGCGAAGTGAGCAAGCGCAAGGTCCGGTGAAAGCACGAGTGCTTTCCTTGCTTCAACCGCGGCCGTGTCCGCGAGTTCCACCTGGAGAAGAATCTGAGCGAGCAACAGGTGTGCAGCCCCAGAATTCGGAGCGATTCCGAATTGAGCCGAGAATGCTGCACGAGCTTCGTCAAATCTGCTGGCATCAATGTAGCAACGCCCCATTACGTAGTTCACATCGATGTTTGAAATTTGCGTCGATTGGTGCGCCCTCTCGAGATAAGGAAGCGCTTCGCTTCTCCTGTTGAGTCGATAAAGCGTTAGTCCGAACATCTGAACGGATTCTGAGTCGGCGGGGTCTTCTGACATCGCGTCCCTGAATTCTCGTTCTGCTTCTGCCAGTCGCCCTGATCGATAATAAGCGATCCCTAACTCTCGTTGCGCTCCCTTCGGCCGCTGCGGGCTTGATGCCAATTCCACCAGAGTCTGAATTGCCTCAGCAAGATGACCTTGTTTTATCAGCTCATCGGCCGATTCAACACTGACTACCGCAGGTGCGTTGGGTATTTGCTGTGAAGCAAGCAGTTGCTGGCGCAGGGCTGTCGTACTAAGCGCGATCAGCGCCATAAGGACTGTTAAACTAGGCATGGTTCCATCTCCACTCACTCCACTCAGCCGCTACGTGACCTGTCGCCCTGAATATTCGTTAACGGGAACTCCCGGAAGCATTCGCTGTTAATTTGTCTTCGTCGTGGCGAGGCAATCGAACCACACTCGCTCGGGCTTGCGGTTGTCCCCTCACTGTGCGTTCCGAAAGGGCTGTCAAAATAATACCCCCGACTGGCGTGCCCGTTCTCTTGCAGCAGTGAGACTGTTAGTGTAGCGCAGCGGTGAAAAGACCGCAGTTGTTGTACCAGGCGGACTGTTATTCTTCGCGGGGTTAGGTTGCAGTCAGTACGCGGCTAGGAAACCTATGCACAAGTCTGTGAGCCGCGCGGTAACTGAATAAACTATGTATGGAGGAGGCGTTCTATGAGTCGCCCTGTGATGCGGCGCTTCGCCGAAGTGGATCTGGCCGTAGCCGCGGCGCAGGACGAGACCACCGGCCACGTCTTCAAGGTGATTGCTGTCCGGAGTAACGGATCGTCGGATGGGCAGGAGGAGGAGGCCGAGGTCTTCCGGCTCAGGCGGCCGAGCCACGCTGACTTGACGCGCGCACTACCATATGCGGCGAGATCAGGTCGCTTTTGGGCCGCACTTTTGTCTTGCTATGGGCCAGTTTGAGGGCAAGCTTCGCTGCGCGCTTTCCGATGGTCTTGCTGTCTTGATCCACCGACGACAACGGTACGCGAAGAAAGTCGGAATACGACAGGTTGCCACAGCCTACAACCGCTATATCTTGCGGAATGCGCAGACCGCCATCGAGGATCGCGCGCATTGCGCCCAAAGCGACGGGATCGTTATAACAGAAGATGGCATCGGGACGCACTTTCGCTGCAAGCAGCTTCTTCGCGGCCTCGTATCCTCCGGCCTCACCCTTGTGATCGCCCGAGGAGCCAATCGAGACGACGTGGCCCGGCACCGGAACCATCTGGTTGGAGGCCAGAGCCTGCCTGTAGCCTTCCTCGCGCCCGATTGCCGTACTCACCCCCGGCCCGCGAATGTGAGCAATGCGCCGGCACCCTTGTTCAATCAGGTGCGAGGTCGCTAAAATGCCGATTGCCCTATCGTCGCTGCCCACAAAATGGGATTCGAGTCCCGCGAATTGCCTGTCGAGGAGAATGTAAGGAATCTTCTGTTCTTCCACCCGCCGAAAACTCTCAAGGGTCCATTGTGTCGAGGCGATCAACATGATATCGACTCGCCTGGCCAGCAACTGTTGGATTTCCTGCTCCTCTAACTTGGGATCTTCGTCCGACGAGGAGATAAACAGACTGTAACCCTGCTCCCGGACGTCCGCGGATATTACTTTGGCGATCTGCGCGAAGAACGGATGCAGGAGGTCGGGAACTACAAGTCCGATGGTCCAACTACGTCCGGTAATGAGCGAACGAGCGGCATAGTTGGGCTGGTAGTTCAGCTCCTTCATGCGTTTCAGGACTCGTTTTCGCGTCTTATCGGAGATGTCTGGGTGATTACGTAAGACCTTTGAAATGGTGACCACGGAAAGACCCAGATCGTCGGCAATATCTTTCAACCGGGCTGCCATATTTCTGTTGTCCTCACCTACACTCGATCTCCGCAATCAGGATGGACGGACCGGTGCAATTTCTCTGAGTGTACATGGCGTCCCTCCTTGCCTTCAACGATCCTTCAAATCGCTTCAAAGTTCGACATCTGAGATGTAGCCTAGATTCGCTGCCGGGTAAATGGCTGCGGACGCAAGAAGAATGGACAAGGCGAGCGAATAGATGCGGCGGCATTCCATGGTGTCCTGACCTTGTCCAGCGCGGAGTGTTCTAGTGCGATTCTTTTCAATTGACAACTAATCCGGGGCGGCGTATCAATAATATTCGACACTCAGGACAACGTTAACTGTAGCGATTTTGACGTGCGCTTAGCTAATCTTGAGCGCTTCGACTTCACCATATTGAACCTGGCGGCCAGTCTCACGAAGTTGGCGATCTTCAAAGCAGTCGTTTTTTACGCCCTCGTTGAGGTGGCCCGGTAAGCGGTTACCGCCGAGGTCGCGAATTGGGGCTTGCCCATGATTTCGCCATGGTTTCATTTGGGGGCAAGTCCGGGTCGTCCTTCTTTCGGAGGGGTTGGTTCCGCTGTTGGCAACACCAAACGTCTGGAATTGAAACGTCAACTTCCGCGGAAGTTGAGGACAGGTATTCGAGGTAATCAGCAAGATGAACTTGATTCAAAAAGCTTCCGCATCTATTGCAATCGCCCTCGCGATTTTGATTCCCACCTGCACGCAAGAGGTGGCTCGTGGACAGTCAACTGGCGTGGCCTCTTCGACTCCGCCGATGGGATGGAATAGCTGGGACTCCTACGGGACCACTGTGAATGAAGCACAGGTGAAAGCTAATGCGGATTGGATGGCGAAGCACCTGAAAGCGTTTGGATGGGAATACGTTGTCGTCGACATGGAATGGTTCGTCACGAACCCGGTGCCGGAAGGAAACGCGAGAGACTCCATCTACGGCATGGATGAGTACGGGCGGTACATACCTCCCTCGAACAGGTTTCCGTCCGCCGCGGGAGTGGGATTCAAACCGCTGGCCGACTTCGTACATTCGCTTGGACTGAAGTTCGGCATCCATATTCTGCAGGGGATTCCCAAGGAAGCGGTCAAGCGGAACGATCCAATCGAAGGCTCGTCCTTTCATGCTGCGGATGCGGCGGATACGTCGGGTACTTGCAAATGGAATTACGACAACTACGATGTCAAGGACACAGCGGCGGGACAAGCATATTATGACTCGATCACTCGTCTCTATGCAGGTTGGGGTGTTGATCTGATCAAGGTGGATTGCATCGCCTTCGGACCTTACAAGGGGAACGAAATCCGCATGTTGAGCGCCGCGATTGCAAAGAGCGGCCGGTCAATTGCGTTGAGCCTTTCGCCAGGCCCTGCGCCGCATGAGAAAGAATCCGAAATGGAGATGTACTCCACACAATGGCGCATCTCGAATGACATATGGGATATCTGGCATAATGCGGACTTCTATCCACAGGGGCTGAACGACCAGTTTGCCAAGGTTGCGGATTGGGCCGCGGCTTCAAGGAACGGGCACTACCCAGATGCAGACATGCTTCCTCTTGGATACCTGGGACCGGCTCCGGGCTGGGGAGCGCCCAGGCAAACGCGCCTGACGCGCGATGAGCAAAGAACGTTTCTGACTCTTTGGGGAATCTTCCGTTCACCTTTGATGATGGGAGGAGATCTCCCTCACAACGATCCATGGACAACGTCGCTGCTGACGAACCGCGAGTTTCTCGACGTGGATCAGCATGCACGCGACACGCGAGTTGCTGTGTCCTCAGAGAAAGACGTGGTTTGGCTTTCAAAGCCAGATCAAGGTGAAGGTAACTACCTGGCGATATTCAATCGCACTGAACAGCCTCAGACATTGCATTACTCATGGACCCAACTTGGTGTTCCCGAGGGCTCTTATCGTCTGCGCGACTTGTGGAGGCATAAGAACCTGGGCAGTGCAAAGGCAATCACCGTGGTTTTGGCTCCGCATGCGAGCGTGCTCTATCGGGCGCAGCCTTAACAGGCATTTGCGGTTTGCGAGCGCCCAAACGGAGCGCTTGTGGTATAGGATCAGCAGGTCAGATCGAACAGGAGGATTTATGCCAATCTCCATCACACGCCGTAATTTCATTCGCACCATCAGCGCACTGTTGAGCAGCGCGCCGTTTCTATCAAAAGCAAGAGCCGTAGCAGCAACCAGCGCCCATGATTCGAAGCGCGAGGCCAAGGACCTGATGCTGTGGTACCGTCAGCCGGCCGACCGCTGGACCGATGCTCTGCCAGTGGGCAATGGACGTCTCGGAGCCATGATCTTTGGTGGGGTGGCATCGGAGCGCATTGCGCTCAATGAGGACACGCTGTGGTCAGGTGCGCCGCGCGACTGGAACAATCCTGGTGCGAGGGAGCATCTCAGCGTCATTCGTGCGTTGGTGATTGGCAAACAGGACTATCAAGCGGCGGACCAGGAGTGCCGCAAGATGCAAGGGCCGTTCGCACAGGCTTATCAGCCGCTCGGCGACCTGGTCATCGACTTCGACCACGGCGCAGATTGCACCGGCTATAGGCGCTCATTGGATCTTGACAGTGCGACAAGTACTGTTACATACACCAGTCAAGGGAGCCGATTCAAACGCGAGACATTCGTGTCTGCGCCGGATCAAGTAACCCTGGTGCGACTCACCGCCAGCAAGTCTGGAGTGCTGAATTGCACTCTGCGGTTGACGAGTCAACTGCGCCATACTTCCGAGGCAAACGATTCCACCATTGTGCTTGCGGGCAAAGCGCCGGCGAACTCAATCCCCAATTATCTGCGCAGCGACAACCCAGTTACTTACAGCGACGAGCCCGGGAAAGGAATGCACTTTGCCGCCGTGCTAACCGCAAAGGCGACATCGGGAAAGATTGTGGGGCAAGCGGATGGCGCCCTCAGGATAGATGGCGCGACGGAGGTGGTTCTTCTTATAGGCGCTGCAACCGGGTACGGGAAGTACAACGAAGCTCCCGCGGCGCCGATAGCTGAGGTTATTTCCAAAGCGAAGATGTCAGTTACTTCCGCTGCGCGCTTTTCTTATCCGCGATTGCAAGAGCGCCATCTCGAGGACCATCGCAAACTGTTTCGGCGCGTGCGCATTGACCTTGGCGGAAACGACGCTGCTGAACTACCGACAAATGAGCGAGTGGATGGTTTTGAACAGAATCCGGATAGTTCTATGCTTGCTCTTTACTTTCATTACGGGCGCTATTTGTTGCTCACCAGCTCGCGTCCTGGTTCGCAGCCGGCGAATTTGCAGGGGATCTGGAACGCAGACTTGCGTCCACCATGGAGTTCCAACTGGACCTCTAACATCAATGTCCAGATGAATTACTGGCTTGCTGAGACGTGCAATCTCTCTGAGTGTCACGAGCCTCTGGTCAGCATGATCCGCGACCTGAGCGAGAACGGCCGCAAGACCGCCGAAGTCAACTATGGGTTGAAGGGTTGGTGCTCCCACCACAATATCGACATCTGGCGACAGTCGGCTCCGGTTGGCGAGGGATTACAGTTTGCCGATCCGACGTGGGCCAACTTTGCATTCAGCGGTCCATGGCTTTGCCAGCACTTATGGGAGCACTACAAGTTCACCGGGGACAAGGAATACCTGAAGGCGACCGCATACCCAGTGATGAAAGGGGCCGCGGAGTTCTGTCTCAACTGGCTCACCGATGACGGAAAGGGAGGACTTACAACGTGTCCTTCAGTCTCGACGGAGAATTCATTTCTGGCGCCGAATGGAAAAGGTGCGCAGGTCAGCGCCGGCTGCACCATGGATATCGCGCTGCTGCACGAGATCTTTGATAACTGCCAGAAGGCCAGCGAGATACTCGGCATCGACAGTGAGTTTGCTGGAAAACTCGGCGCGGCATGCAAGCGCCTGCCGCATTACCAGGTGGGTAAATTCGGGCAGCTACAAGAGTGGTCAATCGACTTCGACGAGAACCAGCCGGGTCAGCGGCATATGTCGCACCTTTACCCTGTGTATCCGGGCGGCGAGATCACGACCCGTAGCAACCCTGAGTTGGCAAAAGCCGCACGACAGTCTCTAGAGCGCCGCCTGGCCAACGGTGGCGCCTACACCGGGTGGAGCCGTGCGTGGGCGATCGGGTTATGGGCTCGCCTGGGGGACGGCGATCGGGCACTTGAATCTTTAAACATGTTGATGATCAATAGCACGGGCATGAATCTCTTCGATCAGCATCCGTTTGCTGCCTCAATGGTAAAAGCCATGCAGAAAAGTACTGGCGTCAAGATCGAGGCGCCGGAAAAGAAGGAACGGCCAGTGTCAATCTTTCAGATCGACGGCAACTTCGGCGCAACCGCGGCCATCGCCGAAATGTTGCTCCAAAGTCACGATGGAGAGATTGCTCTGATGCCGGCATGGCCGAAGAAGTGGAAGACCGGCTCGATCCGTGGGTTGCGCGCGCGTGGTGGGCTTGAGATTGATATTGCTTGGAGCGACTCCTCATCGGCTGTAGCAACGGTTCATGCGCTTCGTTCAGCAGAGCATCGCTTCCGCCCTCCAGTTGGGTTTAGATTCCTGTCTACAGCCGAGGTAATGCCGCAAGCGGATGGAACGGTGACGCTGCGCATGGAAGAGGGCAAGACCTACCGTTTGAAGGCCATCCAGTCTTGACAAAGCCGGATGCGAAAGGAATTCAAAGAAGTGATCCAAAGGACTTGTTGCGCAAAGTTGATGCTTGCCGCGTGGGCGCTTCTGTTTGGAGTCAATCCCGGCTTTCAAATTGAACTTCAGCCAAGGTCGGCTTCTGCATCCTACCGGTCGCGAGGCGTGCTCCATTCCTGTGCCGCCGGCGGACAATCAACTCAGGCGTCCTAAGAACGATTAGCAACACTGGGGCTGCTTTCACTTCGAGAAAATAGAGGGTGTCATGTTCAGGTTGCCGTCTCTCTCTCAATATCTGCATTCATTTTTGGGCTTTCCTGACGAAAATAGGAAGTTTAGTATCGGACGTCGGGATTTTCTGTTTGGCGCATCCGGAACAATCCTGCAATTGGGGCAAAAGGGGAACCTCGTCCGTGCATTGTTCGCTGGTCGAGTGGAGGGAAATGCACTTGCCACCCACAGCAACAGCATATTTGTAGCCACTGACGGAGATGATCGTAATCCGGGCACCGAATCGCGCCCGCTCAAGACATTTCCTGCCGCGCAAAGTGCAATCCTCGATCTCAAAAAGAGAAATACGAGCGGCCCACTATACGTATTCTTCCGGGAGGGCACCTACTATCTCCGGGACACCGTCGTCTTTAATCACGAGCATTCGGGTGCTCCGGAAGCTTCAATTGAATATTTGCCTTATCCCGGCGAGCACGTAACGCTGAGTGGAGGAACCCGCCTTGTCCCGCAGTGGACCCACTATCGGGATGGCATTCTGCAAACGCCAGTTCCTCCCTTTACGGACACCGATCAGCTCTTCGTAAACGGCCAGCAGCAGATACTAGCCCGCTATCCCAATTACGACGCAAACGCCAAGTACCTGAATGGCTCCGCGGCAGATGCTATTGATCCGGAACGCGCTAAACGCTGGGCAAATCCCAAGGGCGGGTACATTCACGCGCTGCACCAGTATCTTTGGGGTGATCAGCACTATGTCATCACCGGGAAGGATGCCGATGGGAACGTTACTTACGACGGCGGATGGCAGAATAATCGGCCCAGGCCCATGCATGCGCAATACCGGTTTGTAGAAAACATCTTTGAAGAGCTCGATTCACCGGGCGAATGGTTCTTGAATAAGGAAACAAATACGTTGTATTTCTACCCTCCCGCGGGTCTTGATCTCAAGACGGCCGTGATTGAAACGGTCCGACTCAAGCACCTGGTGGAGTTTCGGGGGACCCCAGATACTCCCGTGAAACATGTTGGGTTAGCCGGTTTTACATTCCGGCATGCAACAAGAACTTTCATGGAGACCCGTGAACCTCTGCTACGAAGTGACTGGAGGATTTACCGCGGAGGGGCGCTCTTATTTACGGGAGCGGAAGACTGTTATGTCAGAGACTGTACGTTCGACCAGCTCGGCGGCAACTGCATCTTCGTGAGTAACTACAATCGGCGAATTCATATCTCCGGTTGCCATCTAGCTTCCGCGGGTGCCTCCGGGGTTTGTTTCGTGGGCGATCCATTGGCCGTACGCAACGCGTTGGAAAGCTACGAGCAACGTCACGCAGTTGGCGACCTTGACCTGACGCCAGGTCCGCAAACCAATAATTATCCCGAAGACTGTTTGGTGGAGGACACACTGATCTACAGAACGGGCCGAGTTGAAAAGCAAAGCGCACCCGTTGAGATCGATATCGCAAAATCCATAACCGTTCGGCACGCCTCGATATACGATGTGCCGCGAGCCGGAATCAACATCGGAGATGGCTGTTGGGGAGGACACCATATTGACTTCTGCGATGTGTTCGACACGGTAAAAGAGAGCGGTGACCACGGTTCGTTCAACTCTTGGGGACGCGATCGGTGGTGGGGGGTTACAGGAGTCGATCTCGATTCGGTTGCGGACGGCGAATACAAGACGCTTCCGACTCTCGATGCCATGATGCCCAATGTCCTGTCGAACTCCCGCTGGCGATGCGACCACGGCTGGGATATCGATTTGGACGACGGTTCGAGCAACTACCACATCTATAACAATCTTTGTCTGAACGGAGGACTGAAGCTTCGCGAGGGTTTCTATCGAATTTGTGAAAACAATATTCTTGTAAACAATACCCTTCATCCTCATGTCTGGTACAACGACAGCCACGATGTTTTTCGCAGCAATATCGTATTTTCAACTTACCGGCCTATCGGGATGCGCGCGTGGACGCAGGAGATCGACTTCAACCTGTTGCATAGACCAGGGAACGCGCCGACGGGGCCTGCTCAAGCTCTGCAACAACGCAGCTCCCAAGATATCCATTCACTTCAAGGGGATGCGGAATTTGTGAATGCCGCGGTTGGCGGCTATCGAGTGAAGGCAGATTCTCCGGCACTTACTCTAGGCTTCGTGAATTTCAATATGCAGGATTTTGGGGTGCAGAGCCCTCGCTTGAAGGAAATTGCTCGACAACCAGAACTGCCCTCTCCAACCAGCGAACCAGTTATCGCATCGAACGAGTCGCGGAGTCGAAGGCTCATCGACTGGGCCGGTGCAAAAGGGCGCAATATTGTGGGGATGGATGAGATGTCCGCAAAAGGAACACCAGGCGAGACTGGGGTCATCTTGCTCGACGTACCTGAGACCAGCGCAGCGGGAAAGGCAGGATTCTTTGACGGAGATGTAATTCTGTCAATCGACGGCAAGCCGGTAAGGGACATCCGTGATCTCGTGGCAGCCTCAGAGAACAAATCTCCTGGTGAAAGCCTCAGTGTAACCGTGCTTCGCTTCCAACAGGAGTCGACAATCAAGATTCAATTGAAGTAAATCGTGGAGACTGTACTCAATGGTGAAGTCAGGGATTCTGAACCCGGAAATCAACTCGTTGCTGAGCCGCGTGCGGCATACAAATACGCTAGTGATTGGGGACCGAGGCTTTCCTTTTTGGAAAGATGTCGAGACCGTGGACATATCGCTCGTGGATGACTTGCCGAAGGTACTCGACGTATTGGCTGCTATTCGCGCTAACTTCATTATCAATAGAGCATTCATGGCTGAAGAGTTTAACAAGGTAAACAGCCCTGAGACGATATCGAATTTCAGGCGTGGATTAGATGGCATTCTTTTGGATTTCGAACCTCATCGTGATTTAAAGAAAAGGGTTCCGGGAGCCATCGGAATTATTCGAACGGGTGACACGGTTCAGTACGCCAATCTTGTATTGGAATCCGGCTAATAGATCCAATGGACAATCATGCAATCACTTGGGATGGTTGTGTGTGCGATCGAGTAATTAAACGAAGGTTTTCATCGCATCGAGGGAGGCATTGATAGAAAGCAAGGCCGCACTCTCTGGCCTGGTGTAAGCGTGTGGTTCGGCTTTCAATTACCCACAAGTTGGACTCCGATCATGATGCCAAGTTCGATGTCGGTCAGCCGCGATAAGCCTCTCCATATGACGGTATTGCCAGGAGGCGGGTCATGGGCGCGTGCAAGGTAGCCGCCGAGTCGTGCCAGCTTGACGATGTAGTCCGCGATGGAAACAGTGACGCTGCTACTGGACTTGGTGGGCAGCAACTCGTCGAGCAGGAACTGGTCCAACTCGGTAAAGGCCTCGTCGGGCGCAGCGTCAGGCGTGGTCCGGTTTAACATCGTGATCCAGAAGATGCGCCAGCTGAGGATGCAGAGGATGGCGATCAAGTTTACCAGCCGCTCGGCCGTTCTCAGCTTTGCTTGTTCGGCGTGGCATCCTGACTTGAGGATTTTGTGAAAGGTCTCGATCTTCCATCTTTGCGCGTACCACTCGATCTTTTCGATGGCGTCCAAGCATGAGCGCACCGGTAAGTCGGTGAGGAGCTTCCAGTCGATTCGTTCACGACCTTTTGGAGCCTTGATCTCCTTGGCGTGGATAGCGGTGAGGATCAGTTCGGGATAGTTCTTCTGCTTGCCTTTGGGTGGATGGATGAGGATACGCTGGAAGCGGAGTTCGAGCGAGGCCTTCTCCAACTTGCCGCGCCGGTTGCGCACTTCGATCAAATGTCGGCCGCGCAGCTCGGAGCGCTTCAAGACTGCGCCAACCGTGGTGTTTCCATCCGCGGCCACTCGGTCGACACAGGTGCGGACTAGAAAATGCGTGTGCAGTTGTCGGGCAACGCAAAACAGCTCCCATATATCGCTCTCCCGGTCGCCGATATGAACGCAGCGTTCAGGTGAGCCGAGCAACTCCGTCGACTGCTGGAGGTTTTCCAGCCAACGAATGCTCTCCTTTTGCTCGATCGGGACCCGTGTCGGATTAATGTGGCGCTTCAGTGCGTTGGCGCCGTGGAACTTGTCGCGGCTCCAGAACTTGATTGCACCCAACCCCAAGGGCAGACCCTGCTGTGTCGCGACCAAGCTGGAATGCATCAGAATCCCGCAACTGGTGTGAAACCGCGGCCGTCCGGCCTTGCCGCCACCGATGGTGATCTTCTTCAAAACTCCGATCGGTTCCGTCTCTTCATGACGATACGAGAATTCGGTCGTGTCGTGGAGCACCAGAACCCGGTCGCCGCCGCTGGCCAGGAACCTCTCGCGAGTGGAGGCAAAATGGCCGGCAAGGATATTCGCCTCGCTGATTCGTCCGTTGCCAAAGAACCGGTAAGCCGCCTTCGTGTTGGCCCAGTCCTGGCATGCCCACGGCGTTACCGCTCCTGTTTTGGCTGACAATTGCTCAAGCAGTTGACGAAGACGCTTACCGTGCCGGACATCCTCAAACTGGCATGCCGCTGTTTCAGCGTCGATCCAGCTTCCGCCCTGCGCTTCAACAGTGCTGACCGCTGACGATCCCTGAGAATACTGGCTTCGCCTCATGTCTCCTACTGCGCCACAGATCGCGCAGCATGCGTAAGTGCTTTATCTGATTCCGAATCCGGTCAGGCAACATCCTGATCCAAACTCCAAAACTTGTGGGTAATTGAAAGGAAAACCGGACGCTTACCCAATTGCTTCTCTGCACGTGTCTTCTCTTCCTGTTGAAACTGCACCTGGGGAAC
>CAZMWL010000026.1:0-56021 GCA_964569985.1 uncultured Occallatibacter sp. | reverse complement strand
GCGCGCGCCGGAGAGCACGGACGCGGCTTTGCCGTCGTAGCCGGCGAGGTGCGGCGCCTCGCCGAGCGTACCAAGAGCGCCACCGAGGAAATTGCGGGAACCATCCGCAGCATCCAGGAGGAGACACGGGACACCCTGCAGGTGATGTCGGAAAGCCGGACCGCCGTCGAAAGCGGCATGAATGAAACGTCGAAGGCCCGGGAGAGCCTTGAAGCGACGATTGCGACTTCAAAACAGGTGGAACAGCAGATTGAAATGATCGCCACGGCAGCTACGGAACAGACCTCGGCGGCGGGCGAGATTTCAGAGGCCGCGGGCCAGATTTCCCAACTGGCGCTGGAAAATACCCATTCGTCCGAGGAGGCTGTGGAGGCGCTGAAGAACCTGTCCTCCCTGGCTGCCGAACTGGATGGCATCATCCGGCAGTTCCGGCTGGATGAGGAGACCCAGAGCGGCGGAAAATTCTCGGGAGGAGTGCGGGCGGCGGCGCAACCCACGGTGCGCGCCGCGCACGCGTAGCCGCTGCACCAAGCCAGGCGGGCGCCCAGATCTGCGGCCCCGGCATGTATCACCCAAATCGCTTGCCGGGGCTGCCCGCCTGCTCCTGAAATGCCCTCCGCCGCGCCCTGGCGCTTCGCTCTCTTTTCATTTCCTTTACGCATTCCCCGCCGCTTACCGCGTGTACAGTTATTCTGGAAATGCAACCGGCGTGGCGGCGCGCACGCCATCCCAGGGCCTGCATCCAATCCAGGAGAGAAATAGGCATGAGCGCGGTAAAGTACGACCTGATCGTGATCGGTTCCGGGCCCGCGGGCCAAAGGGCCGCGGTGGCCGCTGCCAAGATCGGCAAGCGCGTGGCCGTGGTGGAGGCCCGGCAGGTGGTGGGCGGCGTATGCATCAACACCGGCACCATCCCTTCCAAAACCATGCGCGAGGCGGTGCTGCACCTCTCCGGCTACAACTACCGCTCTGTCTACGGCGTGAATTACCGGGTCAAGGAAAAAATCTCCATGGCGGACCTGGCCTTCCGGGTGCAGGCGGTCATTAAAACGGAAGTCGACGTGACCGAAGCACAACTCTCCCGCAACGGCATCGACGTGGTGCACGGCATTGCCCGTTTCATCGATCCCCACCAGGTGCGGGTGGAAGGCGTACAGACCGATGCCACCCTCGAGGCCGACCGGATTATCGTTGCCGTAGGCACCAAGCCGGCCGTGTCCGACAAAGTGCCGGTCAACGGCAAGTCCATCGTCAACAGCGACCAGATTCTGGGCCTGGAGTGCCTGCCCCGCTCGTTGATTGTGGTGGGCGGCGGCGTGGTGGGCGTGGAATACGCCTGCATGTTCGCCGTGCTGGGCGTGCGCGTCACGCTGATCGAAAAGCGCAGCCGCCTGCTGGAGTTTGCCGATCAGGAGATTATCGAGGCGCTCAGCTACCACCTGCGCGACATGCGCGTCACCATGCGCCTGGGCGAGGAAGTGGAAAGCGTGGAGGAACCCACGCCGGGCACGGTCGTGGCCAACCTTCAGAGCAAAAAGAAGGTTTCCGGCGACGCGCTGCTGTATGCCGTGGGCCGTCAGGGAAACGTAGACGATCTGAACCTGGCTGCCGCCGGCCTCGAAGCCGACCCGCGCGGCCGCATCGCCGTCAACGAGCACTACCAGACCCGGGTGGAGCACATTTATGCGGCGGGCGACGTGGTGGGCTTTCCCTCGCTGGCCTCGGTGTCCATGGAGCAGGGGCGCATCGCCGCATCGCACGCCTTCAACGACCATGCAGCGTATTCCAATCCCAGCTTTTACCCGTACGGCATTTATACGATCCCCGAGATCAGTTTCATCGGCAAGACCGAGGAGCAGTTGACGGGCGAAGACGTTCCCTACGAAGTGGGCATGGCCTATTACCGCGAGGTGGCGCGCGGGCAAATTCGCGGCGACACTACGGGGCGGCTCAAGCTGATCTTCCATCGCGACACGCGCAAGGTGCTGGGCGTGCACATTATCGGCGAGGACGCCAGCGAGCTGGTGCACATTGGCCAAGCAGTAATGACGCTCGACGGCACGATGGACTATTTCATCGACACTGTCTTCAACTACCCGACGCTGGCGGAGTGTTACAAAGTGGCCGCGTTCAATGGGCTGGGGCGGTTGCACCGGTATCAGACGGAGTAGGTTTCAGTTGTCAGTTGTCAGTTGTCAGTTGTCAGTTGTCAGTTCTCAGTTGTCAGTTGTCAGTGGTTAGTGATTAGTGATTAGTGGTCACTGGAGGGTGTTATGACTACGGCCATCGGCGTCGTCATCACAGACCACATCGCGGCGGCAAGGCTGGAAGAGCTGCGGCTGGCCGGCAGAGTGCTGCGCTACCCCGCCGACCCGGATCCGGTGGAAGCGCTCGAGGCGATTCCTCACAGCGAATTGATCGACATCCTCGCCGGACAAATAGCAAGCCTGGCGGGCGGCAAAGCCGGAGCGGTGCACGCGATCGGCGTAGCCGTTCCCGGGTTCGTGCGCTCCGGCGTCGTCGAGGAATCCCCCAATCTGCCGCAGATGAAGGGCGTGCGGCTGGCGGAGCAGCTCACCGCGGCGCTCGCGGAGCGTGGCATCGCGGCCCCGGTGCATATCGCCAATGACGCGGACGCCATCGCCGCGGGCGTGGCTGCCACGCACAACCGGCTCGACAAGCTGACCCGCGTGTGGACCATCGGAAACGGCATTGGGTACGGGCGCTGGCCGCACGCCGAGGGCGTGTGGGAGGGCGGCCATATCACGGTGACGCTCGATCCCAAAGAGCGTTACTGCGGATGCGGCGGCAGCGGGCATCTCGAAGGCATCGTAGGCTATCGCGCCATGCGCATGCGCTTTCTCGACCTCGAGCCCGAAGAGGTCTTTGCCAACGCCCAAAATGGCGACATGCGCTGCCGCAAATTTGTGGACCTGTGGCACCGCGCATTGGCTGCCGCCACGGCTTCGTTCATTCACCTGGCAGGGCCGGGGCGCTTTTACTTCACCGGAAAGAATGTCGGCTTCCTCGAGCTGCCGCTCTTGCGCAGCCATCTCGAAACCATGGTCCGCATGAGTCCCTTGCAGAGTTTTTCCCTGGAAATCCTGCCCCCCGACGACGAAACCGCGCTCATCGGCGCGGGCGCCAGTGCATTGCGGGCGGTAAAGCAGCAGTAGGGAAAGGGAGTAGTAGCGCCGGTCTCCAGACCCGCACCAATCCGAGATTACCCACGACCACTCGCTCTTTGCTCCGTCGGCTCGAGGTTGGCGTCTGCCAAATCGATTCCGGCCAGAATGGGAGAACCTTCCTGGTTTGGGAACGAAGAATGCGAGACAGCCATGCTTGAAGGGAAAAGTGTAAAGCCGCGTTGCTATGATTCGGCCTGACAGGAAGGTGTGTCATGCGCGGATGTCGGCTCATCGCGGTGCTGGTGATCGCGATTGCAGGGGCTGTGCCGGGCATAGAAAACCTCTGGGGACAGCAGGCCGCCCCGACCCCGAATGCGGCCGCTCCGACCCCGAACGGGCCCGCCAGCGGCACGAATGGAACCGACGCGAAGCCGCAGCCCAAGGTGGGCAGCTATTCACTGGTAATTACCACCCTCGAGCCAACGGCAACGACGCATTGGCTGAATCCGCCGCCGGCAATTGCCGTAACGGCTGGCACCAGGCTCGCACCCGCCGAGACGAAAGGGTATCTGACAGCGCCGCAGCAGTACACGATTGAGGCCTTTGACGTACCACGCCAGGAATGCGACGAGACCGCGCCGCAGCAACACGGCTGTGACGCACTGGACCGGACTGATCTGATCCTCCGCGACGCAACCACCGTCGAGTATCGAGTCGTGAGCCACGGCGCGGCGGTGCAGTTTCACGTCAATCTGCAGGTACACGATCTGCTGCCGGTAGCGCGCGGCGGCCCCAGCGCCGACTGGCACACCGGGGATGTGATCTTTGTTTCGGTTCCCAAGGCAACCCCCGTCTACCGTTTCGTTTCAGAAATGCTGGTGGGAGCATGGAACGGCGAACCGATTGTGTTTGAGGCCGGCAAGGCCTTGCCGGACAGCGCGAAAAAAGGCCTGGAGGATCTAGGCATTCACCAGGATCTCGGAGACGCGCTGCTCTATAGCTATCGCGTCAAATAGCGTCGCTGAAACTTCCGCGCCGCCTACCTCTGTCCCCTGTTCTCTGTTCCCTGTTCCCTCTCCTCTTACCGCTTCCGCAGATACGTCTTCGACAGCCGATCGTGCCAGGTGAGATTGCCGTCGTCGAACAGCGCCCACAGCACGCCCAGGCCGAGCGGCAAAACCGACAGAAGCAGTGCCAGCATGCGCCCGCAGCGTTGCCCGCGGGTGGTGGTGTGACCCGAAAACGTGTTGAGCTCAATGCCGGCGTACTTCATGCCCGGAGTAGCCCGGGCCAGGGTCATGAAGCATGCGTGATAGGCGACGCCGATCGCTAGCAGCGCGACCGCGGCGCCCAACTCCACCACGCGCACGCCCGGCAATTCGCTGACGTTTTGCGCAGCCAGCATGGCAGCGGTCACCAGCGCGCCGGCGATCAACGTGCTGTCGACTACGGTAGCCAGCAGGCGCCGGCTCATTGACGCGGGCTCGATTTCGATCGCCGGCGCAGTCCTCGGCGCGGGCTCTTCGAGGAGCTGATCGACAATCTGCTCCCCAGGCTGCGCTTCCAGGTCCACGGTGAGAAGCTGCGCGCCGGCACTCACGGAGGCCGGCAAAGCCTGCAAGGTCATGTCCGACCACTCGGGGCGCATCCATGCCGGCGCTGCCGCGGAGTCTGTGGTAGCCGGCGCGGGCTCGATCGAGATGGCCGCCGGGTCAACCTCAAAGATGCTCAATTGCGGCGCGGATTCCGCCTCAGCCAACGGGCCTTCCGCGCGCCGCGGACGCGCCCTGCGGGTTGCGATCATCTCCCGCGGGAACTCGATCAGGTTGGCATAAATGGGCTGAACCAATTCGCCGGGCTCGCCGGTGTGTGCCTCCATAATCGCCGGGCGATCATAGCGAGGCGGACCGTCGTAGGATTCGGCTTCATCTGGTTGCGCGTCGGTTTCCAGTTCCCACGCCGGGGCAATCGCCGTCTCGGTCTGGACGGGGGGCCGCTGCGGCAGCTTTTGCGGTGGTGGAACCACCACGGGCTTGCCGCGGCGCTCGGGGATGGGCTCGGGCTCCCAGGCAGGCTCAGCCGAGGTGGCAGCTTCAAGGCCATCCAGAACGTACTGAAAGGCGGCATGCGCCTGCTGTGCGGCTTTTGAGGCGGCCTCGGCGGCATGCACCGCGGCGCGCGCCTCGCGGGTGAGCATTTCGTTGTAGCTGGGTGCATTGGCGTAGCGCGCGGCCACCCTCGCTGCGGCCTGGGCAGCCCGGCTGCCACGCGCGGGCCGGTTTTCAACGGGCGCGGCGGTCTCGCCTTCTGAGGACGTCTTGCGGCTCTGGTGCGCGGCTACGCGGCGATTGACTTCCTGCTTCCACTCGGGGAAGAGAACAGCAGAATGTAATGATGTGCTCAATGCTCTTGTATCCCTCCAGCTGCGGCGCACCGTGTTTCCGGCCCGCGCGCATGATGGTGTCCGCGCCGCAGCCCGAAATCGGAACAACGCAGACGTGATTCAAACATCAAGGAAAGAGGCTTGCGGACAAAGACGGGCCAGCCCAGGAAAGAGGGCTCGTGACCGTGCGGTCAATCCGGCTTGTGCAGTTACCAGAGCGCGAGGAGTGCGTCCCATCTTAAGCAGCCGGCTTTGCTATGCTGACCCTTACACCGGTTTGAGTCAGGGATGCGTCCTCGTAACTTAGTATGTATCACGCTGCTGGCCGCCTGTCACCTGCAACTGGGCGCGCAGGCCCCTCAAGTGTTGACCAACGTGGCACCTGCGTCGCAAAGCGAGACGGGCACCGCGGAGGTCCCCGGTGTGTCTTCTGCCACGGAGCTTCCCAACGACCCCAGCCAGGAGCTGGTGCCACAGGCCGTGTCGGAACCCGCGCCTGAAACAGGAACTCCCGTGGAATGGGAGGCGCAACACCAGAACTGGGCCGGCGATACGCTCACCCTGACCGGCGACGTGGTCGTCCACTATCGCGATTACGTGATTCGCGCCGACAGCGCGACCTATAACCGGGCAACCACCGAGCTCGAAGCCGACGGCCATCTCCAAGTGACCGGCGGGCCCAATGACGTGTTCATCAACGCCTCGCATGGCGACATGCGGCTCAACATGCATACCGCGCGCTTCTACAACGTGAACGGGTCGCAGGGCGTGCACGCCATGGGGCACACGGTGGTGTATTCCATTCCGAACCCGCTGCTGTTCTCCGGCCGCGTGCTGCTCCAGACCGGCGAGGGCCGCTACCGCATCGTCGACGGCTCTATCACCAACTGCCGGCTGCCCCACCCCGACTGGCGGATTATCGCCCACTCCATCAACATGGACGACGAAAAGGCTTCGACCTCCAATGCGTTTTTCGAGTTTCTCGGCATTCCGATCTTTTATCTGCCCTACCTGCACCACCCGGCCAACGATACGGGCCGCGTGAGCGGTCTGCTGACGCCGGTGATCAGCAACGGGTCGTCGATTCGCGGCTACACGCTGGGCGAGCAGGTGTACTGGGCCATCAATCGCAGCATGGATATGGTGGTGGGCGCGGAATACTTCAGCAAGCGCGGCTGGGCGCCCAACGGCGACTTCCGCTACAAAGGCCCGGGGCTCGATCATCTCACTGCCCGCTGGAACGCTCTGCTCGACCGCGGCATCGAGGAGGAAATCGGCAACACGCTCGCCACTCCCGCGGCCAAATCGGCAGGCGTGCTGGCCGGTCCCGTCGGCTACCAACTGGTCAATCAAGGCGGTGTCGATGTGAACGTGCTGGGGCGCAAGGATTTTTCGCCCAACACCCGGGTGGCCGGCGCCATGGAATACCTGTCGAGCTACGTCTACCGGCTGGTCTTCGACGACAATTACTCGCAGGCCATCAGCTCCGAAGTTTCCAGCGACGTGGTCCTGACCCATAATCACAAGGGAATCCTTCCCTCCATCTGGCTGGACCGCTTTCAATCCTTTGCCAGCACCACCAACGGCGACGAGGTGAAGATCCTGCGCCTGCCGCTGGTGCGATACGACGTGCTGGACCGGCCGCTGGGCAGTGGGCTGCTCTATTGGGGACTGGGATCGTCGCTGGGCTATCTGAACCGCTCCGAGCCCTTCTTCCACTCGCGCAACGTGGGACGGATAGATTTCTATCCGCATCTTTCCATGCCCTTGTCCGGCGCGGGATGGAGCTTCCTGCCTGAAGTCGCGCTGCGCGACACCGCCTACACCATCAGCCAGACTCCCCGCCTCACGGGCCAGTTCGCCACGCCCGTCATCAGCCACAGCGCGCTCAACCGCACGGACCTCGAGGCTTCCATCGACATTCGTCCGCCCGCGCTGGAAAAGGATTACGAGCTTCCCATGTTGCACCGCGAGCTGCGTCACGTGATCGAGCCGGAGCTGAACTACCGGTATGTCGGTGGAATCGGCACCAAGGCCCAAAACGTGCTCCTGTTCGATACCGCGGACATCGCCAGCAACGTGAACGAGGCCGGATTCTCGCTTACGCAGCGGTTCTATGTGCGGCCGGCAGACGAAAAACCATGCGGCACAAGGGACAAGGATGCCGGCCACCGTCCCGATGCCGCGAACGATACCGGGAAAGCCGCCGACTGCCCCACTGCCCCGCGCGAGTGGGCGACCTGGGAAATCGCGCAGGAGTACCTCATCGATTCCAACTTTGGCGGAGCTGTCATTCCTGGCCGGCGCAACGTATTTGATGCCACCTTGGACCTGATGGCGCCGACCTTCCTCACCTCGCCGCGCAACATTGCGCCGATTACCTCGCGCATCCGCTTCGAGGCCATCGACAACCTGCGCATCCAGTGGGACCTGGCGTACGACACCATCGCCGGTCAACTGGCCGCGGACAACGTGTTCGCCGGCTACAGCTTTGGCCGCACCACGCTGGGCATCGGGCACGCACTGCTGAATGCCGTGGCCGACCAGGAGTCGAACGGCGCCACGTCCTCCCTTCCCGCCACTTTCTCTACGCTCAAAAGCCAGCAGATACAGCCCTTCCTCGAGATCGGCAAGCCCAGCGGCAGCGGGATCAATCTGGCAGTCAACGGCGGCTACGACTTTGTGCAGCACGAGGTGCAGTACGGCGGCGTGCAGGCCGTCTACAACTGGAACTGCTGCGGCCTGTCTCTCGGCTACCGGCGTTTCGAACTGGGCACCGTGGGCTCCACCAGCCGCGACGAAACCCAGTGGCTCTACAGCTTCACCCTGGCCAACTTCGGAGCCGTGGGCGACATCCGCCGGGCCAACTCGGTGTTCCGCGATCCCATGCTGCCGCCCGCGTATTAAAGACAGGGACTAAGGGACTGGAAAAGAATCGTTGATCGTGTGAAGTTCGGAACTGCCAATTGTGCATTGGTCACGGATCGCTGTGAACCGTGAAGTGACAAACCTCGACCGGCCGCCGATCTCAAGGAGGATTCTGAATGCGGCACGTCCGCCCACGCACTCTCGCGCTATCAGGCTGGATATTCGAGGCCGCAGTGGGTTTCCTGTCACTTAGTCCCGAGTCCCTTAGTCCCTTAGCCCCTGCCTTGCGGTATCCTTTCCTGAGGAGAAATCAACTTGGCAAATGCTCGTTTCCTGGCGGGACTGCTCCTGCTTGGCCTGACTGTTGGGTGTAAAGCACAAACCACGCCGCCGGCTGCGCCCGATCCCGCGCTCAATCACCGCATCGAGATCATGGTTCGCTCGCAGTTCGACCTGCCCGCGGACGTTACGTTGAGCATTGGAGCTCGCAAGCCCAGCCAGTTTACGGGCTTTGAGACGCTGCCCATCACCATCATCCACAACGGCAAGGCGCAGGAGTTCGACTTTCTCATCTCGAATGACAGCACCAGGCTCATGCACATGGATACGTTGGACTTGACGAAGGATCCCGCGGATGCCATTTCCATTGCGGGACGTCCCATCCGCGGCAATCCGGCCGCCAAGGTGACCGTGGTCAATTTCGACGATCTGGAATGCCCCTATTGCGCGCGCATGCACCAGGAGCTGTTTCCGGCCACCATGGACCACTACAAGAACCTGGTGCGCTACGTCTACAAGGACGATCCGCTCACGGACCTGCATCCCTGGGCCATGCACGCCGCCGTAGACGCCAACTGCCTGGCCGCGCAGAGCGGCCCCGTGTACTGGACCTACGTGGACTACCTGCACGCCCACGGGCAGGAAGTGACCGGCGACGAGCGCGACGTGGTCAAAAGCTTTGCCACGCTGGACCGCATTGCTCGGCAGGAAGCCACAGTAAGCAAACTGGACGAGACCGCGCTCGATGCCTGCATGGCCAGGCAGGACGAGACGCAGGTCAAGGCCTCGGCAAGACTGGCTGAGGCTCTGGGAATTGATGGCACCCCCGCAGTCTATGTGAACGGTGAAAAGGTCAACGGCGGCGCCGTTTCCGTGGACCAGCTTTGGATGGTCATCGACCGCGCCCTGCGCTCTGTGGGCCAGGAACCGCCTGCCGCGCCGCCCGCACCGGCTGCAACGGGCCAGAGCGGCGGCTAACGCAAAACCAGAGTCGCCGTCCTCGGAGCCTTAACAGCTAAGCCGATGCGACCAACCCGGGGTCCCCAAGAAACGATCTTTGTTTCTTGGGGTGGGAGCAACAGGGAGCAGCGGCCCTGGACGAATCGCAATAGGGCACGCGGACTCTGGTTTTCCCGGAGGAACACGAAATGGGCTACCCCCGGGCCGGTGGGTGGATTTATCCTTGATTGCCGGGGCTTTTTCGAAAGCCCCCAGGAGATATCAGCTTGCAAGTCTCATTCGGTTTTCCCGCGCGTTCTCATCTTGCTGCGGTTCTGCTCTCGAGCGGCGTCCTGTTTTTCGCCGTTTCCGGATGCCATCGCTCGCCTTCTGCCGACGTGGTGGCCACAGTCAATGGCAAGGAGATTGCCCGCGCGGAACTGGAGCGGAATTACCAGATCCAGCTGGGAGACAATCCCCAGAAACCGTCGGATCAGGAGGCGGACATCCTCCGCCTCAATGTCCTGCAGAAGATGATCCTGTCCGAGATTGAGCAGCAGCAGGCCGCCAAGCTGAACCTCACCGCCAGCGATGAAGATGTGAACGCGAAGCTCACCGAGATCAAAGCTCCGTACACCGAGGATCAGTTCTACAACCTGCTCAAGCAGCGCAACATGTCGCTGGACGACCTGAAGCGCGACATTCGGCGGCAATTGACCGAAACCAAGCTCATCAATAAAGAGATCGAGTCGAAGATCAATATCACCGATGCGCAGATTGCGGCGTTTTATGCGGCGCACAAGGCGGACTTCGACCTGATCGAGCCGCAATACCACCTGGCGCAGATCGTCGTCACCACCATGCCCACGCCCCCCAACGGCAGCATGCCGGGCAAGCCGGGCGGCGAAGCCGAAGCCAAACGCCGCATCGATGCCGCGCACAATCAACTCGTGAGCGGCGTGGACTTCGCGACCGTGGCAGCCAGCGTTTCCGAGGATCCCAATACCGCTGCCAATGGCGGCGACATGGGTTTTGCCCGCGAGTCGCAACTCAAGGCCGATCCCGCGGTGTACGCCGCAATCAACAACCTGAAGCCGGGCCAGTTCACCGACGTGATTCCGGAATATGACCCGAGCCACAAGATTGCCGGCTACGCCATTTACCGGTTGCTTTCGCGCGAGCCGGCCGGCCAGCGCGAGCTGAACGATCCCCGCGTACAGCAGGCCATTCATCAGCAGTTGCACGACAACCAGAAGCAGTTGTTGCAGACCGCGTACCTGGAGACGCTCCAGGACGACGCGCGCGTGCGCAACTACCTCGCCGAGGAAATCCTGAAGAGGGGCACAGAGTAGGGCGCGTTTCGGTCTGGCGTTCGTACCGCCGGTCTCCTGACCGGCGGTACTGAGGGCCTCCCGGCCCTCAGAGCCGCGCCTCGACGCTCGCGCCGGTGTACTGGATCGTCTTGTCAGGCGACGCCGTCGCGTCCCCTCCCACGCCGTGCCCCGCGGAAACCATCACCACGTTGAAGGTATGCCCGGCAGCCATGCCGGGATAACTGCCCTGGCGCGCGCCCAGCGTGAGCGTGCGTGCCGCATCATTCCAGTGCAAATGAATCGTCGCGTGCGCGCCGTGCTCGTAGCCGTAACCGTCGCCTTCGTCTTCGTAGAGCGTGAAGTCGGCATCAGCCCCGGGATAAACGCGCAGCTCGATGGGATCCGTGGCTTGGCCGGCGTATTCGATCGCCGGGCCGAGAGGCAGGATCGATCCCGCGCGGACCGCGAGCGGAATGCGGGCGAGCGGGGCGTCGACGTAAACCGTTGCCCCGCCTTCGTCGCGCTTTCCCGTCCAGAAGTCGTACCAGCGCGCACCCGCCGGCAGGTAGAGCGAGCGTTGAGTTGCCCCCTCAGTCAGCACTGGGCTCACCAGCAGCGCCGGCCCGAACATGAACTGGTCGCCAATGTCCCACGTCGCCGGGTCTTCGCGAAAATCCATCACCAGCGGGCGCTGGATGGTGTAATCCTGGCTCGTAACCTTCCACGCCAGCGAATAGACGTAGGGCAGCAGCCGGTAGCGCAGGCGGTCGACGGCGAGCAGTGCGGGAAAGACCTTGTCGTAGGTCCATAGCTCGTTCGCATCGCGATGGCCGTGGGTGCGGAAGACAGGGCAAAAGGCCCCGTATTCGAACCAGCGGGCGTAGAGCTCCTGATAGCCGGGCGGGAGGGTGTGCGCATAGTCGAGTGGATGGTAGCCGCCGATATCCGTCGTCCAGTAGGGATAGCCGGAGAGCGCGAAGTTAAGCCCCGCAGGCACCTGGCGGCGCAGCGCCCACCAGCTGCTGTACACATCGCCCGACCATACCGCGGCGCCGTTGCGCTGCTGGCCCGCGAAGGCCGAGCGCGTCAGCAGGAAGACGCGCTTGTCTGAATTGGCTTTCTTCCACCGCTCCTGCACGTCGCCGGTGTGCAGGAGGGGAAAGGCATTGGTGTATTCCAACCCCGGGCCAATGTGGAGCTGTTTATTGCGCAGGATGGCGTCGCCGACGTACGGCCATGCCTCTTCAGGCTCGGAGCTGTCGAGCCAGAAAGCGTCCCACCCCTGGGCAAAGAGCTTGCCCACAAACTGATTCCAGAAAAAGTCCGCGGCGGCGGGATTCGACGGGTCGTAGACCTGCGCGCCGGGGATATCGAATCCCTTGGCGGCAATCTGCCTCCAGTTTTCCGCCGTCGGGTCCATCATGGCCCACGCCGAGATCATGGCGTGCACGTGCTCGTCGTGGAGGGTCTTCAACTCGGCAGGCACATCGGTGTAGCCGGAGTTGAACACGGGGTCACCCTTGCCGTCTTCCTTCCACCAGAACCAGTCCTGCACAATCGCATCCATGGGAATGTGCCGGGCGCGATATTCGCCCGCAATGGAGAGGATCTCAGCCTGCGTCTTGTATCGATCCTTGGATTGGAACAGGCCGTAGGCCCACTCCGGGAACAGCGGCGCATGGCCGGTCATGGAGCGGTATTGATGGAGGAGGGCGTCCATCTGCGGGCCGTAGAGGACGTAGTAGTCAATTTGCGGCGCGGCCATCGACTCCAGGTTCAGTTCCAGGGGAAAGCGGTTGTCGATGTAGCTGAAAGACGCGGTGTTCCAAAAAATGGCGTAGCCTTTGCTCGAAACCAGCAGCGGAATGGCGATGTCGGTGTTGTTCTGGCCCAGTTCGACCGTGCTGCCGCGATAGTTGAACATGCCGCTCTGGTGCTGGCCGAGCCCGTACAACGCTTCCGTGGCGTCGGGGTTAAAGCGGTCCTCGATGTGGTAAAGGCCCGATGCCTGGGAAGGCAGGTAAGTGCGCGGAAGATTGCCTCTTTCCCGCAGCAGGGTCTCGCCATCGGCATTCTTGAAAGTCAGATTGCCGTCGTGATCCGACAACGTGACGGCGAGGCGGGACGTGGTGAGGGTCGAGACGCCATTGGCCTGGCTGAACTGGAAAGCCGCGCCGGGGCAGGCGTCGCTCTTCGCCAGCATCCATGGTTGAGATTCGGCGGCAGCCGGAGCCTCCACCGGCCGCGACGTGACGTGGACGAGCGCCTTGCCGCAAACCTTGACCTCGAGCGTTTCGCGATCGTTGTGCGCGGTAAAGCCCGCCTGCGTTGGTACAGTTTGCAGGTCGGCGGGATGTGGCGTCGCGCCGGTGGGAGATTGTGCCTGCGCGCAGACGGCGCAGAGCAGGAGATAGGCCGCAGTCGATGCGATGCGGGCGGCGCGTGCAAGCTGGATCAACGTTCACCTCGGATAGGAAAAGTCGGGGGTTAAAGAAAAACGGCCCCCGCGTTGGGCGGAGGCCGTTGGGTGTTCTTTTGAGAGCATGCGGCGGCTTAGTGCATCTGGCCGCTGTTGTCCATGGTGATGCCGCCGGGCCCGGCGTTCTTCTTCTCTTCGTTGGCCTTGCGCATGTCCATCGCCTTGTGGGTCCAATCCTCGGCCTGCGCCAGATCCTGCGCCACCGCGGTCGGGTTGCCGTAATCCACGTCCGCCTTGTTGCGGTAGATCAGGTTCAGATACTGCATGGCGTCGTCGTAGTTGGGACGATTGTCGACAGCCATGTTGAGGTATTTCAGGCCTTCGTCGACCAGTGGCGCGTTTTCCTGCGCCAGCGGCTCCATCACCTTCTTGGGCGCCTTCACGTTGCCTTTGCCGTCGTCGTTCAGGCCCGCGGCCTGCAGCGCCTTCAGCTTGTTCTCATGCGCCCGCGTCCAGTCGATCACGCCGACGGTATAGGCTGCCTCGGGATCCTTGGGATCGTAGGCAAGAACTTTCTTCTGCCAGATTTCCGCATTGTCCAGATCCTTGATGCTGAAGTAGATGCCCGCGATCTCCTTCATGCTGTTCACGTCGTTGGGATTCTGCGCGAGAACCTGCTTGAAGATGTCCATCGCCTCATTGGCCGTCTTCAGGTTGTCGGGTGTCGTCAGGCCGGGCACCACGCTCTGCTCCAGCGCCTTGCCTAGGTACATCTTCGCCATGGGCAACGACGGATCGAGTTCCGTGGCCTTCTGAAAGTGCTCCACCGCCTCGTCGTAGTGTCCGTTCTTAAAGGCCTCTACTCCCTTGTTTAACTGGTCACGGGCGGCAAGCTGGTTGCATCCGCTCATGGCAAGCACCATGCCGCTTAGAATCACCGCGAGCACCCAAAAACGTCCGCGTCCACTCATTTTCGTATCCTTCTCCTTCAGGCTTGGGCCCTCAAGGCCGCACCTGGAAATTCCGGCAACTGGTCGCAGGCGGGAGATACCGCAGCCAAGGTAGCAAAATTCTACTCTTCCCGACGTTCGGAACTTGTGTCTCCGAACACTGCCGCCCTACTCGCCGGCCTGAATCTTGGGCGTCATCAACCCGATGTGGTCCACGTTGGCCGCCCTGCCGATATCGATAACATCCGCGATATATGAAAAGTTCACATCGTCGTCGCCCTTGACGAACATCACGCGCTCGGCGCGGTTCGCATAGATGTCCTGCAGCTTCGACAACAACTCGGAGTGGTTCACATCGGTCTCGTTGATCTTGTACGCCGGGGTCTGACCCGGGCGATAGAGAACCTGAACCACGATGGTACGGTCTTGGTTCGGCTGCTGCTGGGGATTCTTGGGAGGCTGAGGCACCAGCGCTTCCAAACCCTTGGGCGTCACCGGCACGATGACCATGAAGATGATCAAAAGCACCAGCAGAATGTCGATCATGGGCGTAATGTTGGGCTCGGACATGCTGCCGCCCGCCCCACCCGTAGACATTGACATGGCTCAAACTCCTCGTTTCCTCAATATCGTTCAACTGGCCATTGCCGCGCGGGATTATTCCCCGCCGCTGGGCTGATTGCCTTCGCGTTTCTGCGTCAGCAGGTCCACTGTTTCCACGCCCGCGGTGCGCACGTCGTCGATCGCGTCTTCTACGGCCTTGAACTGCGCGCGCTGATCGGCGCGGATAAAGATCGTCTTGTCGGTCTTGTCCGCGAGCTTATCGCGCACCAGGCTGCCCAACTGGGAAGGATCGACCCGGTTCTGGCCGAGGTACACTGTGCCGTCGCGCGTCACAGCGACTACCACCGCGTCTTCCTTGTCGGCATCCGGCATGTTGGTGGGATTCTGGACCTGTGCCAGCGTGATTTCCACCTTGTTCTGCAACATGGGCGTGATGACCATGAAGATGATAAGAAGCACCAGCATCACGTCGACCATGGGGGTCACATTGATGTTGGAATTAACTTTCTTGCCTTCGTCGCGAACTGCTACTCCCATAATCGGGACTCCGTACGTCTGAATTTTTCTTCCCGGATGCACCCGGGCCTAGCTTCAATCCAGGCAGCCTGCCAGTGGAGTCAAATCGCCGGGCGAAAGAGCTTCACATCTTCCACCCGGCACCATTCACGCTCCAGATTTGCCCTCGAGATTCGCACTCGAGCCGGCAGCCGCATCGCTCTTAGCGCTTGTGGCTCTGCTTGATAAAGTAGTCGATCAATTCGCTCGAGGAGTTGTCCATCTCGACGTCGAATGACTCGACTCGCCCGGTAAAGTAGTTGAACGCCATTACGGCAGGCACGGCCACGAGCAGGCCGAACGCCGTGGTCACGAGAGCCTCGGAAATACCGCCTGCGACGGCGCCGATACCCGCGATCTTCTGGGTGGCGATGGCGTCGAACGCGTGCAGAATGCCGATGACCGTTCCGAACAGGCCGACGAACGGAGCGGTGGCCCCGATGGTGGCCAGAACCGACAGTCCCCTCTTCAGCTTGGCGTGAACGATGGCCTCGGCGCGCTCCAGTGCACGGCCCGCGCTGGCGATGGTCTCATCGGTCGGCTGACCCTGGGACGAGCGGAATTCCTGCAGGCCGGCGGTTACCACTTCTGCCAGATGCGACTTCTTGTTGCGGTCGGCGATCTTGATGGCTTCTTCCAGCTTGCTGTCCTTCAACGCGCCGGCAACCTTGGGCGCGAATTCGCGCGACTGCTTGCGGGCAGCGGAGAAGTAAAGGTAACGGTCGATCATGACGGCCAACGACCAGACCGACTCAATGAACAGGATGATGGCCACGGTTTTGGCCAGCCATGCCATGTGCTGCCAGAGTTCCCAGGGGCTGAAGCCGACGGACTGGCCCTCGTCCTGGAGGAATCCCAGGCTGTTGACCATATGCGAAGCGAAATGTGCGAGCTGAGCGTGAATCACTGAATCGTTCCTCCTAAGGAGATTCTTTTGGACTGCAATGAATCCGGCGCTGCGGATCCTGTAGGGAATGCGGCTCTCGAAGAATGCGCATTCGGTTCAAAAGCAGTGCTCCCTGCCAGAAAGCGGCAGGGAGCCGGAGATTGCGTTACCCACCCAGGGTAAAGATGACGTTGACCGTGGTGTCCACCTCGACCGGCTCGTTGTTGAGCAGATAAGGCCGGTAGCGCCACTGCATCACTGCGTCCCTGGCGGCCTGCTGCAACATGGCCGGACCGCTTACGACGCGAAGGTTTTCAATCGTACCCTGTTTGGAGATCTCAGCCTGCAACACCACCGTGCCGGAGACGCGTGCCGCCTTGGCGATCGGTGGATAAACCGGCTGCGTCTTCTGAATGAGCATGCCCACGGCCACGCCCGCAGAGATGTTGACCTTCTTGGGCGGCGCAACCTTCACCTGCGGGGCATTGCCGCTGCCGAACATGCTGCCCATCACGCCGTTGCCGCTGCCGCCCATGCCTTCCATGCCGGCCACGCCGAAGCTCGATGGCGGTGCTTCCTTCTCGGTCACCATCTGAATGTTGTGCGGGATCTTCGTCGGCGCCGTCAGCTGATTGTTCATCATCTCCGACTGCACGTGCACGACGTGCACTTCAGCCGGCGGCGGTGGCGGTGGAGGCGGTGGTGGAGGCGGCGGCACCGTCAATTGCGTAGCCATCAGCATCGTTGGCAGCGCCTCGGGATAGATCAGTGGAATCAGAATCAACAGAAGGAGCACCGCTGCATTGATGCCGCCCGTGACCAGCATCCAGCGACCACTCTTGGTCTTGATTCTTTTCGCGGATTCAAATGTGGAGTCTTCAAACATAGCCAGCCTCGGAATCGGGTTTGGTTACTTCTATTTTAGACACCGTGGGAGGGGGAATTGTTCCCGTACTCAAAATTCCTTGCAAAGGAGCGAAACCACCTTACCAGAAGTGCAGGTTCTGCTGCAAAAGATGCTGCATATCTGGTGCAAACCTCGCTCCCCGCGGTTCCCGCCATTTGGCCCCTTCCCCTTTGCGGCGTTCCCCGCGGTTCCTCATGTTGGAACGCCCTCAAGCTGCGCCCCGTTGCCCGTGAATGCCGGCAAAATGCACGCCGCATCCATTTAAATCCTCATCACTTGGCTCGTTTTGCAGCCGGAAGCGACGCGCCATACCCTTTGCCGGCCCGCCATTGCTGCCAGGCCACCAACATCGGAGCAGCCACGGCGATCGATGAGTACGTTCCGATCAGAATGCCCACAACCAAGGCAAACGAGAAGTCGTTCAGCACCTGGCCGCCAAAAATAAACAGCGCCAGCACCGTGAGAAAAGTCAGGCCCGAAGTGAGCACGGTCCGGCTCAGAGTCTGGTTGATGCTGCGGTTCACCAGATCGGGAAGCGGCTCGCGGCGGCTCAGGCGCAGATTCTCGCGGATACGGTCGAACACCACGATGGTGTCGTTCATCGAGTAGCCGACCAGGGTCAGAATGGCGGCGATGACGGTGAGCGAAATCTCGCGGCCCGTTAGGGCGAACGCGCCCACGGTGATCAGCGTGTCGTGGAAGCAGGCCACCACGGCAGCCACCCCGTAAATCAACTGGAAACGGAACCAGAGATAGATCAGCATGCCGAGCATGGAGTAGAGCGTGGCCAGCGTAGCCTGCCGCTCCAACTGGTGGCCCACCGTGGGGCCCACCACATCCACCTTCACGCCGCTCGAGGGGTTGAAGTAGTTGTTGTAGTGCGCCTGCAGCGCCGACTCCACCTGCTGGCGCCCCGTGTCGAGCGCCGCCTCGTTGGTCTCTTCCGGCAGGCTGATCAGCACCTCGTTGTTGGCCGCGGGGCCAAAGGGCACAACCGTCGCGTCCTTCACGCCCGCCGCGTCAATTGCCTGGCGAATCGCCGCGATGTCTGGGGAATGCGAGAACTGCACATCCACTTGCGTGCCGCCGCGAAAATCCACGCCCAGCGGCACCGGACTCCCGATGTGCGACTCGTTCCAGCTCATCTTCACAATGCCGGCCACACTAAAAATCATGGAAAAGGCAAGGAAGTACCACTTGTATCCCAGCCAGTTCACATTTACGCCGCGAAAGAATTCCACTGTTTCTCCTAGCTCCTAGCTTCTAGCCCCTGGCTTCTAGCCCGTTTCTTCCGTCTGCCTTGCTCTTCGCTTCTCCACGAAGGAGCTGGAAGCTAGAGGCTAGCAGCTAGAAGCTGCTTTCTTAAATCGACACCATCTCGCCGGGTTTCAGCTTGTTCAAGTGTGCTTCAAAAATTACGCGCGAAACAAACACGGCGGTGAAAAGGTTGGCCGCAAGACCAACGGTGAGTGTGGTGGCAAATCCCTTCACCGGTCCGGTTCCGAACAGGAACAGGATGGCCGCTGAAACGATGGTCGTAACGTGGGTATCGACGATGGTCACCCAGGCGTGGGCAAAGCCCTGGTCCACCGCCGCGGAAGCCGCCTTGCCGGCGCGAATCTCCTCGCGAATGCGCTCGAAGATCAGCACATTCGAATCCACGCCCATACCAATGGTCAGAATCACTCCCGCGATGCCCGGCAGGGTCAGCGTGAGAGTCAGGCCCCCGCCCCCCGAAGCGCTCGACATGGCGCTGGAGAGGCCCATGATGCCCAGCAGGATGACCAGGTTGAAGAGCAGCGCCAAATCCGCGTTGATGCCCGAGCCCTTGTAGTAAATCAGCATGAACGCCATCACCAGGACCACGCCGACAATCGCGGCCGTAACGCCCTCGCGGATGGAGTCCGCGCCCAGCGTTGCGCCCACGGTGCTGGCCTCAATGTAGTTGAGCGAGGCCGGCAGTGCGCCGGTGCGCAACAGCTTGGAGAGTTCCATCACCTCGTTCTGCGTGAAAGCTCCTGTGATCTCGCCTTGATCGCGGATCGCGCTCTTGATGACCGCTACCTCGCGCACCGTCCCGCCCATCATTACGGCCATGGACTTGCCCACATTGGCGCTGGTGTAGTTCCAGAACTTGTCGCCGGCTTCGTCGGTGAGAGTAAAGCTCACCGTTCTTTGCCCGGTGTTGGAATTCACGCCTGGCTGCGCCGAGCGAAAGTCGCTGCCGGCCACGATCGAGGTCCGGTCCAGAATGTAGTACTCCGTCGTCGCGGCGCCGGCCAGCTCACCGGATGTCGCCAGAATTTCTTCGTCGGGAGGAAGCGCGCCGTTGACGCTCTGCAGCGCCGCATCCTGGCTCGGAAACGGGCCGCCGTCGACGGCGTGGATCTCTAGGCGAGCGGTTGACCGGATGACGGTCTTCACCTGGTCCAGATCGCTGACGCCGGGCAGCTCCACAAGAATCTGGTTCGCGCCCAGGCCGTAATCCTGAATCAGCGGCTCGCTCACGCCCAACGCGTCCACGCGGTCGCGAATGGTCTCGATCGCCTCTTCATCCGTTCTCTTTTCGAGATCGTTCTCGAAAACCGGCTTCATCGTCAGAACGAAAGGCGTGTCGTTGCCGCCGGTCAGATCGTATTCGCTCGCGTACTTGTTGCCCGAAAGCAGTGCGCTGATGGCGTCGGATTGCGCCTGCGACGTCCCGTCGATGCGGATCACTTCCGGCTTGCCGGTTTCCTGGTGGGTCGCCGGATCCTCAACCAGAGGCGAGGGCTTGATCACTTGGGAGAAGCTCAGGTTCGCCTTCTTCAGGTCCTGCTGGATCTCCTGGACCGAGTTGTCGGTCTCGGCGTTCACCGCTTCCAGTGCCTGAACCTGAAGGATCAGGTGGGCGCCGCCTTGCAGATCGAGGCCCAGATGAATGCGATTCGATATGGCGGCCAGCAAAGCCTTGCCGCTGACTCCCGACGGAATCCCGAAGATCCCATAGAGGCAGATCAGCAATACGGCAAAGATCAGGGCAATTTTGTTCTTGAGATTTTTCTTCATGGTTTCGATTCTCTTGTCAGGAGGCCGATGGCTCGTCCTGCGTGGTGACCGAGGCGATTGCGCTCTTGGCTATTTCCAATTTCAGGTTGTCGGGCGCGACGCGAAGAATGATCGAATCGTCCTTGATGGAAAGAATGATGCCACGAATGCCCCCGGCCGTGGTCACGCGGTCGCCGGCCTTGATGCCCGCCAGCATCTGCTGCCACTGCTTTTGCCGCTTCTGTTGCGGTCGAATCATCAGCAGATAGAGCAGCGGAATAAACAGCAAAACGGGGAGCAGCATCCCCAGGCCGCCGCCTGCTCCCGGGGCCGGCGCAGCCGCCCACGTTGCCAAAGTTGCCATAAGCTTCATGCTTTACCTGCGTCCTTTACTTGCTCCGCAGCCGGCCCTGGCCGGCTTTGGGCACAGGCGCACCCGGCCATTGATGCCGGCGCCTGACCAATAGATTTGTCTCCGGGAAAGGTTCCCTAGCCTCGGTCTCTAAACCGCCCAGACTATGGGTGGAGGGGTTTGGCCGCGCCATGCAGGACTTGATGCTCATGCCTGCACGCACCGCGCAACCCGACTACCGCCTGCTTCCTGTTCGACACAGCTCCACTTTTAAGCACCAGAGCGAGCAAAAAGCGGTTCCCGTCATGTTCGTCCCGCCTGGTTGCTAAAAAGAATGCCTAGAACGATAAGAAATGTGCGGCCGGTTCGGTGTCAAGGAGGGGGCGCACAGGCGGGGCCACCCGGCCCCGGATTTGGCTCTTTATAGGTCCCTTATAACTCCGCTACTCCCTCTTTACAAAAATGGGCGTCCTCTGGAGTTATCGGGCTTCCCGAGACGCAGAAGCTATGTGCGCCACGCGGCATGAGGGAAGCGGAATGAAGGTTTGTCGCCGTGAAAATGGAATTCGATGCGCAAATACTCTGGCTGATTCCTGTGGGAATCGCACTCTGGTTCATGGTGTGGGTGCTTTGGAGCTGGTGGAGGGAAGAGCGGCGTCGGGGCCCTAGCCGGACCCAATCATACGACGCCTCCGGCTCTCCGCAACGCAACATGCGATGAGCGCAACGCAGGCGGGGCCAACCACCGCCCGCCGGGCAACAATTCGCAACCGCCGCCAAACGATCGGGCAACGCGCCGCCTCGGTGCGCCCAAGTCGGACGCTCCCTCGCTCCCTGCCATACGCTATTTCCCCGCAGCGGGGTCCGGAGTCTCCTCTTCGTCGCCCGAATCTTCCACCAGCACCGCCGATCCGGGGACAATCTCATAGCTGACGGCGTCTTTGCCCGTGGGATGAAAACGGATGCGCAGGGGCTCGCGTTGCCAATCGGGTGCAGTGCACACCGTCTGGCCCGACTGATTTTCCGGGTCGAAGGCCGCGAGCTTTTTGGCCAGTACCGGCTTACGCACGGCTACCTGCGCCACCACCCCATAGAGGCTCTTGCCGCTCGCCGTTACGCCGCAGTAGGCCGCGTAATCGCGAAACCAGCTCACTTGGCTCACCCCGGAATCGTAGTCGGGCAGGTGCAGCGCGATGACGTGGCCGGTCGCGCGATCGACCAGCAGCCACGGCCCCCGCTGCCACACCCAGTGCCCGGTCGAATTGGCCGCGGGCTTTTCCGGCGGTTTGTCCGAGGGCAATGCGTCATTGAGGCGGATGACGCGCCGCACCACAAAGCTGCGGTCGGTCACATCGTGCGCCTCGCCGGTGGTCCATTCCTTCAGCACGCCGTCGACGAGCAGAGCGCGAATTTTGAGCGAGTCCTCGCCGGCAGCCGCGCCGGAAGGATCGCCGGCTTTGGAATACAGTACCTTCCTGACTGCGCCCAGAACGACGGTGTGCTTGCGCGGCGCAGATGAGGCTACTGGGACGATCGCAAAGAACAGTGCGAAAAGGAGGGCGATAAGAACAGATTTCCGCAGAGCGTGCATCGCGGCGATTCTCCTGACCATTCGTGAATCCGTTGCGCTCGCTCATTCAACTCATTGTCATCCTGAGCGAAGTCCCGCTTCAGCGGGACGAGTCGAAGGATCTGCGGTTGCCTTTCTGACGGATTCTTGGAAACACGCTCTTGGGAAAAATGGCGACTCCACGCCGGCGACGGGCCGGGGCGGAAAAGTGCTGCGCGATGATTCTAGCGCAAAGTTAGCTCATTGCGGCTTCCACCGCCCGCGCCACGCGGAATGCCGTGCTTTCGCCCAAATGCCGCGCCAGCACCTGCATGCCCACCGGCAGCCCCGCCTTTGTTGCGCCGCAAGGCACCGTAACGCCGCAGATACCGGCGAGCGAGGCGGTGACGGTGTAAATGTCGGCGAGGTACATGGCCAGCGGATCGCCGGTCTTCTCGCCGATTTTGAATGCCGGAAAGGGCGAGGTGGGCGTCACGATGGCGTCGACTTCGGCAAAGGCGCGGAGGAACTCTTCGGCGAGAATGCGGCGCACCTGCTGCGCCTTCAGGTAGTAGGCGTCATAGTAGCCGGCCGAAAGCGCATAGGTGCCGAGAAAAATGCGGCGCTTCACCTCGGCTCCGAAGCCCTCATCGCGGGAGTGCGAGTACATGTCAGAGAGCGTTGCCGAGCGCGGCGAGCGGTAGCCGTAGCGCACGCCGTCGAAGCGGGCCAGGTTGGCGCTGGCTTCAGCGGTGGCGACCAGGTAATAAGTCGGGACCGCGTATTTGGTATGCGGCAGTGAGACCAGCTTGATCGAGCATCCGGCAGCTTCGAGCGCGGCAATTCCCTTCTCGATGGCGGCGCGCACTTCCGCATCGAGGCCCTCGGCAAAATACTCCGCCGGGACGCCGATGCGCAGACCGGATTTCCCCGGTTCTTTGACGGGCTTGTCGCTTTCGGCGGCATAGTCCTCAACGGGAGCTGAAGAACTGGTGGCGTCCATGGGGTCGTGGCCGGCGATGACGCCAAGCAGCGTCGCAGCGTCGCGCACGTTGGCGGCGAAAGGGCCAATGCGGTCCAGAGACGAAGCGAAAGCGATCAGCCCGTAGCGCGAAACGCGCCCGTAGGTGGGCAGCACGCCCACCACGCCGCAAAAACTGGCGGGTTGGCGAATCGATCCGCCGGTATCACTGCCCAGCGTGGCCACGGCGAGATTCGACGCCACCGCCGCAGCCGAGCCGCCGCTCGATCCGCCGGGCACGCGCTCCGTATCGATGGGATTGCGCACCGGCCCGTAGGCCGAATTCTCATTCGACGAGCCCATGGCGAATTCGTCGCAGTTGAGCTTGCCCAGGAGCACCGCGCCCGCGGCTTCGAGCTTTGCCACCGCGGTGCAGTCGTAAGGAGGACGGTAACCTTCGAGAATTTTGGAGCCCGCGGTCGAAGGCGCGCCCTGCATGACGAGCACGTCCTTGATGCCCATGGGAATGCCGGCGAGAGCGGGCAGCGGATCGCCTTTCTTCACCAGATCATCGACGCGCGCGGCCTGCGCCAGGGCACGTTCTTTGGTCAGGTTCAGGTAGACATTGAGACGCGGATTCTTTTCCTTGATGCGAGCGTAGTAGCTGGCAGCAAGGTCCGTAGCCTTGGTGCGTCCGGCAGAAATCTCTTCGCGCAGCGCGGCCAGTGTCTTCGGCTTCTCAACGTAGCTCTCGGTGGCTTTTATGTCGCTTGCCAATCGCGGTTCCTTTTTGTATCCCTATTCCTGCTTTCAGCCCTGCCCACGCCGCTCACCGACCTGGATGAGCTAGAAGCTAGGAGCTAGTAGCTAGAAGCTGTTCTTGGTTCCCTATCGCTCAATCACCTTCGGCACCTTGAAGAATGCGCCATCGGTTTCAGGCGCCTGCGACATCACGGCAGCGCGATTGAGCGAAGGCTCGAGACGGTCGGGACGCAGCGGGGGAATGGCGGCGTTCTCGAGCTCGCCCACTTGCGCCAGCGGCTCGATACCCGCGGTGTCGAGCTGATTCAGCTCGGCCACGTAGTCGAGGATCGCGTTCAGGTCGCGAAGCATGGGCTCGGTTTCTTCCGGCGTCAGCTCAAGATGCGCCAGCTCGGCGACGCGCTCCACATCGGCGACGGTTACTTTTGCAGTCATGCGCTCATCTTTCTCGTCCCGGCCGCAGCTGGGAAGGCCGGCGGCGATCGCAAATGAAATCCCGAAGGTCAAGTATAGCTGTTCAGGGATTACGCCAAGCCTGCGCACAACTGGCTTGCGCGCCGCTCCAGCTCACATAAATGCCGCGTGCGCTTATTTCGCTTTTCTATCTTCCATTTCGAGTCGGCGGAGCATAGCCCTCGCTTCGTCCCACTCCTGACCGCTCGTTCCCCCGGGTCCACCATCAAAGAGAGCGTTTAGGTGCTTCTTCGCCTTTGCCTTGCTTCCGCGTTCGCGAAGCCAGATTTCGGCAAGAGCCAGGTGCGCACTGTAATCGCCTGCTCCTGCCGCGCGCTCGAACCATCGGAATGCCTCGTCAATGTCCCCCAATTGAAAGTAATGCATGGCCAGGTTATAGGCACCGGAAGTGTGGCCTTGCGCAAAGACGCGCTTGTACCAATAAACCGCTCGATCTGAATTCCTTGGAACACCCTTGCGCCCGTCGGAGAGATAATTTCCCAGCATCAGCTGCGAGGACAAATCACCCACTTTTGCTGCGTTCAAAAGCAGTGGATAGGCCTCGGCAAAGCGGCCGCGATCATCGAGAATTTCGGCGCTCAAGTAGAGGGCCTCGCCTTTGGAGACTGCTTTTTGCTTCTTCAACAACTGCTTGACCGCCAATTGGGCAGGTTTGGTGAGATTCGACATCTCAGCTGCCGCGGCCTTCAGGCATCGAAGACCCGCGTCCCGATCACCGTGATAGCGGAGATGAATTTTGGCGATTTCTACCAGCGCGTCCTTGTCTCCGAGTTCGTGCGCGCGTTCGAACCAACACAAGGCCTTGTACCACTCCTTGCGATCGCGAAAATACATTCCAAGATTGAATGCAGCGTCCCAGGAGCCCTGACGATCCGCGCGTTTCCACCACCTGATCGCTTCAGCGGCATCTGCCCCGCCGGAAACACCGTAGGCATAGTCGTATCCGACCTTCACCTGGGACTGCTCGTCTCCCAACCGGGCTGCGGCCAGAAACCAGCGGAATGCTTTTCTTTGGTTGCCTCTATCCGAGATAGAGATTGCTCTGTTGCGCAGGACGGTCGCCCTTTGAAGCTTTGATTTCTTGTGTTGCACAGATCCCCCACTTTCGACGAGTGAAAGACTAACATCAGGGGCGCGCGATCAGTCGACGGTGAGGACCACGTCGACAGTTTGCGAAATGCCCATAGAGGTGACGGTGACGGGAATCGTGTAGGTTCCGGCAGGCGTGCCGGAGCTGCCACCCGAGCCGCCGGAGCCGCCGCTGCCGCCGCCTGTGCCCCCGCCGGAGCTGGTGCAACTGGAGATGCCCATGCCTAGAACCGCCAAAAGCGCGATGAGCTGAAGAATTTTGCGCCGCCGGCGAATCGCGAATGGCAGAAGCAGCAGGCCGCACGTGAGCGGCAGGACGCGCCAGAGGCCGGGTTTGCCCATTCCCGGCCTTTCGAGACGCACTGTGGTGCTGCTGGTGGAAATTTCCACCAGGACGTTGCCTTGCACGCCTGAATTCAGTGTTTCTGTTGAGGGGCTGAAGAGGCAGAGCGCGTCCCTCGGAAGCGTACCGCAGGCGAAGGTGAAGGTACCGCTGGAGCCGGTGGGCGTGAGGACGAGCGTGTAGTTAGCCTGCTGGCCGACGGCCACGGTCTGGCTGGAGGGCCCGGACATGGACACGGTGAAATCGAAGCCGGTTCCAGAGAGCGCGACGGTGGCCGGTGTGGCCACTGCGGTGGAGCTGATGGTGAGCGACCCCGTGGCAGCGCCGCCCGCGTTGGGCGCGAAAGCTACCGAGGCTGTGCAATTGGCGCCTGCGGCCAGGCCGCTGGTGCAGCCGTTTTGCGTAAGGTTGAAAGGCGCCGAAGCGGCCAGCGCCACCGAGCCAATGATGTAACTGGAGGAGTTGGTAACGGTGACCGTTTGCGAACTGCTGGACTGGCCCGCGGCAACCACGGCAAAGGTGAGCAGTGCGGGATTGGTGGCCAGTCCGCTCGCCAGCACCCCGGAGCCATTGAGAGGAACAGAGATCGCTGCGACACCGCTGGTGGAGGACGAGACCACGAGTGTGGCTGCAATGGAACCGGTGGCGTTGGGAGTGAAGACGATTTGGGCGGTGCAGTTGCTGCCGTTGTTCAGAAGCGCACCGCAGGTCGTCGACGAGACGGAATAGCTTGAGGCTGCCGATCCGGTAATCGCAAAACCGATGTTGGCCATAGGCGAAGCGCCGGCGTTGCCGATGGTGACGGTTTGCGCCTTGCTGGCCACGCCGGGCTGCGTGTTGGTGAAGGTGAGGTTCAAGGGTGTAACGCTGAGGACCGGCGGCGCAACGCCCGTACCGCCCAGGGATACGGTCTGGGTCCGTAGCGCATCCGAAATCGTGAGCGTGCCGCTGATCGCGCCCAGTTGCGTGGGAGCGAATACCACGCTGATGGTGCACACCGCGCCCGCTGCCAACTGCGCGCCGCAGTTGTTGGTCTGCTGAAACTGGCCGCTGACGGAGACGGCGATGGCGGTGAGAGGCATGCCACCGATGTTGGTGATGGTGACGGACTGCGCCGCGGAGAGCTCGCCCTCGGGGGTCGCGGCAAAGGCGAGCGAGGCGGGCGCGGGAGGATTGAGGATGTCAGTGGGCGGAGCCGCGGCAGTTCCGTTCAACTGAACGGTTTGCGTTCCCCCGCCGTCGGTGAGTGTGAGCAGGCCGCTGAAGGCGCCCGTCGTAGTGGGCGCGAATTCCACCTGCAACGGGCAATCGCTATTGCCCGCGAGACTGGTGGCGCCGCAGCCATTGCCGGAAAGAACAAATGGCGCGGTCACGGCAAGGCTGCTGATGGGAACGGCCGCAAGGCTGCTGTTGGCAACGGTAATCGTGAGCGCCGCGGAGATTGTTCCCTCTTCGATCTGGCCGAAGTTCTCGCTGGCCGGGCTGAGAGTGACCGAGCCGGAGGCGGTTCCGGTGCCGTTGAGATCGACGCTGAGCTGGCCGCCGTACACGTTAGCGTAGATAATCATTTGCCCCGTAAGCGGGCCCGCGGCCTGCGGCGTAAACGTGATTTGAATCGTGCAACTGGAACCCGGGGTGATGGATTGATTCACGCAGTTGTCGGTTTCACCAAAATCGCCCGTCATGGCAATGGAAGTGGGCAGCAGGGCGATGCTGCCGGTGTTGAGAACCGTAACGGCGAAGGGATTGCTCGTGGAATTGAAGCTCTGGTTGGCGAAGGTGTGCGAGGCGGGAGCGACGGACGCTGCGCTGAGGGCCGTGCCCGCGGTCCAGAGCGGCGTTTGCCAGATGCCGCGCCCATAGGTTGCCGCCACCAGCACGTGCGTGGAAGCGGAGGCGGGGGCGGCGCTGAGAGCCACGGCGGGCGCGGCAGGAAGCCCGGTGCCGAAGGCCGACCAGCAATCGGAAGATGATGCCCCGCAGTTGGCAACCTCGGGCGTGAAGTAGACGCCGGCATCGGTGGCCACGTAGACCGCGTTGGCGTTTTGCGGATCGACCGCCAGGCTGCTGGCGGGCGCGTAAGGCAGATTGGACGAGATGTCGGTCCAGGTAGAACCCCCGTTGGTGGTGCGGTACACGGTCTCAATTTCTTCTGCCTCATTGGGCATGCCTTCCACGGTGACGTAAACCGTGTTGCCCGTGGTATCGTGCGCGTCGATGGTGATGCTGGAGATGTCGAGGCCGTAGTAATTGAGTGCGTGCGCACTGTTGACCACGGGATTCAGGGTGAGATCGTTCCAGGTGGGCGTCGAGCCGGAGGCGGGATTGTAGACGGCGCTCAGGACGTGGCCGGGCAAAAGCGTGCCATTGCTGGCAGAGCCGTACATGCCGGCATAAATAATCTCGCCGCCCGAGGCCACAGGCATGGCGGCGATGGAACGGATGAGCGCGTTGCCATTGCAGGCGGCGGCGGGGGCTCCTCCCGAGAGGATGGGGCTGATGGCGTTTGCCAGGGTCCAGCCCGGGCTGGCCGGCCCGCGCCACACGCGGCAAGTCGCCACAAGCAACTGTGTGTTGTCGACGGGATCGACCAGGAATGCCGCGGGCAGGGGCATGGCGTCGCCATCGCCTCCCACATCGGCATCGCCGACCACCGGAGTTGTGCCAAAAGCGGAGGGCGTGCAGGGCGCGGACTGCGAGCACAGATAAATGGCGACCCCAGGCTGATCGTTCACGTACCAGTTGAAGGTGTTGATGGGGTCGATGGCCACGGGTCCGCCGTAGCCGGAGAGTATCTGCGGCCAATCCGCGGTGACGGCGGAGCCCTTCACGCCGGCAACACCGTTGACGCCGAGACCGGCCATCAGGTTGTACGAGGAAGTGATGACGGGCGAGAGGCTGTCCACCTCGGCCAGCGACCCGAGGCTGCCATTCAGGTTCTGGAAGTGCGTGGAGTCGCTGGCGGAACAGGCCGCGCCGGTTTCGCCGATGGCGTCTGTCGAGCGCCACAGGCCGCTGTCGTTGCCGAGGAAAATCTCCAGCGGGTTCGCGCTGTTCCAGGCCAGCGCGTGCTGGAACTCTCCCACCTGGGCGCTCATGCAGGTGGTGGAGTTGGTGGTATTGCGCCACGCGCAGCCCATGGCCAGGCTGCACTTCCACAGATCGTTGGCTCCGGCCAGCACCAGCGTGTCCTGGCTGGATGGAACCGCGGCCAGCGCAAGATTGTAGTTGCCGTTGGCGATGGTGGCCGCTCCCTCAAGGGTGCTGGTTTCAAGAGCGGTGGTATTCCACTGTTGCGCAAATGTGATGGTGGAGTTTGTGCAGGCGCCGCCACTGATTGCGCACTTGTCCTGCCAAAGGCCCTGATCCTGATTGTCTAAATCGACGGTCCAGGCAAAGGTGTCGCCTGATTGAGGATTGACGGCCAGCGCACCGCGATAGATGGGGCAAGCCACGTCGCCGGGAAACTGCGTGTTGGTGGGGCAAAGAACGCTGGTGAGCCCCGTGCCCGGCTGATCGGCAAGGCGCGTCCAGGTGATGCCGTCGGAGGACTGGTAATAGCCGTGATAGCGCACCGCGGCCACGAACACCTGGCGCACCGGGTTCCAGACCACGGATGTCGCGGCATCGCCGTTGGGCCCGAGCAACGGATAGATGGGCGACTGCACCACGGCGTTGCTGCCGTCGGTGATGGTGGCCAAATGCCACGTGGCCCCGCCATCGGAAGAATAGTAGAGACCCTCGCAGGTTCTGCCCGGCAGATTCGCGGCAACCAGATCGCCTTCGGCATCGACCAAATCGCCTTCGTAAGAATCGGTGACCGCGGCGACGACCAGTTGCGGGTTGGCGCTACTCCAGGCAAAGCCGGCGAAACCCTCGCCCGCAAAGACCACGTCGAGGGCGCTGAGCCCGTCTTCCGCATCCGAGGTTCCCTGGATCAGGCTCCACGTGTTGCCGCCGTCCGTGGAGCGCAGGATGCCCGCGCCGTAGTACGAGTCGAGAACATCGTTGGGATCGCCGGTGCCGGCGAGAATAACCCCGGTCCCGCCCGGTTGCACGGTGAGCGCGCCGATGCTGATGGATGCGTCGATGGCTCCTCCGAGAGACGTGACAGCGTCGGTTTGCGGGCTAAACTCAATGTTGGAAAGATTGGACGTTCCGGCGTTGCTGGAACTCCACACCCCGCCGCCAGTGGTGCCGATATAGACGTGGTTGCCGGTCGCGTCAGAGGGATCGAGAGCGATGGCGGAAATGCGGCCGCTGACCAGGCCGAAAGCGGAGGTAAGCACGGCGCTCGGGCCGAGTGGCTGCCAGGTGGCGCTGGCTGCGGTGTTGCCGGAGCTCTGCGCCAAAGCTGCCATGGGCCGGGCGGAAGTTGCGGCGCTCAGACGATGGGCAGCGAGCGAGCGGGCTTGTGCGCGATGGCCGGGAACCACTCCGCGTTGCGCCAGAAAACGCTGTGCGGCCAGCACGCGCGGCGGCAAATGCTGCTGCGCTGCGGATTGCGGTGCGGACTGCTGCGCAGATGCGGGCTGGGTCGGCGCAACGCGTTGTTGCGCCGCAAGCGCGGGGCCGAATGCCAGATCGACGAGGAGTCCTGCGCCCAGCACAGCGCAAGCCCAGGCGGCGCGGCGTGCCGCCGCAGGCGCAGGAGGTTTGGACTTCCCTGCCCTGTGAGGACGAACGGTTCGATAAACGATCGGATCGAACATTGGCTTCGTGTCGCGCATCCGAAATCGGATTCTCGCTTCCCCTATTCTGAAAATCTTCCAATGGGGATGAGCACAGAATCCATCGAATAACGCTCAACGAAACACGCAGTTTCCGGGTTTGAAATTGTGGCCCATTATGGCACAGCGTAGAAGGGGGCAACGTGTGACTGGGGACACAAAGGGTACTGAGCGACCAAAGCAGCGTAGTCACCGCGGCTCGTTGTGCCGGCGCATATAGGCCGCGGAGTCGAATTTCCTCGCCATCGCAGCGCCCGTCATCGGGCGCACCAGCCCGAAAATGGGCCGATTGAACCAGGGACGGTCGAGCTTGCCCACGATCGCCCACGCAATGCCGGCGTAGCCGTTGGCGTCGCGGCCGTCGAGCTGGTAGCGGTCGTTGAGGATGACCGCCCAGTCGAAGGCGGTGGCAGGATCGGGCGCCCACTCCAGAATTTTCTTGGCCCAGTACATGCGCATGGTATTGTGCATCCATCCGGTCACGGTCATTTCGCGCTGCGCGGCGTTCCACAGGTCATCGTGGGTTTCGGCGCGCTCCAGTTGGGCGAATGTGTACGTGAACGGGCGCGGATCGGAGGCGTGCTCGAGCAGGGTTTTGCGCGCCCACGGCGCGGCGCACTCCCATGTGTCGTAATTGGGCTCGTGGCGCACGAACAAAACCGCCAACTCGCGCCAGCCGATCAACTGTTCCAGGAATCTATCCCCGGTCTCCGGCGGAATCTTGCCGGAACTCGCGGCCTTCTCGACGGCCAGCGCGATGGTGATCGGGCCGATGTTGCCGAAGTGCAGGTACGGCGACAGGCGGCTGGTCCCGGCGATCTCGGGGTGGTTGCGGTTGCTGTCGTATGTGGCAAGATCCGACTTCAAAAACTCACCAAGACGCCGGACCGCGGCATGTGTGCCGCCGGTAAATGTGTCGACGGGTTGGATGGAGCGGTCGAGCTTCCTGAACCCGGCAGTAATCTCCTCCAAAAGAGAAAAGCCCGCGAGCGCCCTGCTGAGGTTCCAGGCGTTGAGGGGCGCGATGCGCGGCGGCGCGACAAGAAATTTCGGCAACTCTGCGTGGAGGTGCGGGCGAAAGTGATGCAGAAGAGCGAAGCTGCGATTGAAAACGCGCGAGGGCACAACCACATCGGCGTCCACAGTCCAAAAAGGTATGCGCAGGCGGCGTGCCATCGCGCGACGCCAGCGCTCGGGTTCGCGGCATGGGTTTTCGTCGCCAATCAGGAGCGCGGCGCGGACCTCTTCGAGAAAGGCTTCCAGCTTGTCGGGAGCGCGGCGGACGATGAAGCCGATGCCGCGCGCGGCCGCGTCTTCCTGGGCATCGCGCAAGCCCTGCTGCAAAAAATGGTAGGGTCGCAGGTTGGCGTTGGGGTAGTTGGGAATAACGCCAAAGTAGATGACGACCGGTACGCCGAGTAGATTTGCAGCCTCAATGGCCACGTCCAGGGCGGGATTGTCGACCGCCCGCACCGCACGCTGCATCCAGTAAACGACGCAGGCGCCGTCCTTGCGCAGAACCCCACCGCGGCGCACCAGCACGCGCGGCTGATCGGCAAGCGCGGCGAGTTCGACGGGAATCTGTATTGCGTCGGATGCGGGAATCACGTGCGGGCGCCTCAGGTTCTATTCTCAATGAGCGCTCCGCCTTGTAGGATGGTTGCGTTGCGCACCATGCAGGCTTGCCTTTTTCTGATTCCATCGCGTCAAACTTCACAGCCAGGGTTTTCGATGAGACCAATTCTGTTTTCTCTGCTGCTCTCCTTGAGCGTGGCGCTGCCCGCACAAAATTACTCGCTCGGGCCCGATTCTCAACCGCAGGACGGTGTGCCCAGGGGCACAGTGAAAAAATTTGTTCTGCCGCCGGGCAAAGCCTATCCCGGCACGCCGCACAATTGCGCCGTCTACGTCCCCGCGCAGTACGACGCCGGCAAGCCTACGCCGTTCATGATTTTTCTCGATGGCAGCCAGGCGCTGGGCAATTCCATGCGCGTGCCGGTGGTCTTCGACAACCTGATCGCCAAGCACGACCTGCCGCCGATGATCGCGATCTTCGTCGATCCGGGAATTCTGCCGGTAGCGAGCGATGCCAACCAGAACCGCTACAACCGCATTTATGAATACGACTCCCTCACACCGCGCTTCAGCGAGTTTCTGCTCAATGAGCTGATTCCCGCGGTGGCGAAAGACTACAACCTGTCGAAAAATCCCGACGACCGCGGGCTGAGCGGCGTAAGCACGGGCGCGGTGGGCGCATTCGCGGCGGCGTGGAACCGGCCCGACCAGTTTCACCGCGTGCTGAGCTTCATCGGAACCTACGTGTCCATGAAGGGCGCCGATGCGCTGCCGGCGCTGGTGCGCAAAACCGAGCCCAAGCCGATCCGCATCTGGATGCAGGACGGGACGGCCGACCACATCGTCCCTCCGGAGCCGTTCGGGAGTTCGTCTTTCGGAAGCTGGCCCATCAACAATCAGGTGATGTACGAGGCGCTCGAGTTCGCCGGCTACGACGTGAAATTCGAAATGGGCACCGAGGCCCACAACCTGAAACAGGGCGGCGCGGATTTGCCGGACGCGCTGCGCTGGCTATGGCGCGGCTATCCCGAGCCGATCACCGTCCACGAGCCGGCAGCCGCGCACCAGCCCGGATACGACGCGGCGGATCGCGTCTTCTCGACCATCTACATCGACAAGCCGTGGCAGGAGATTGGCGGTTTTGAATCGGTTCTCAGTTTGACTGCCGACCGGGACGGGAACGTCTACGTGCCCGATCCGGTGGGCAGGCGGATTCTACGCGTCGATGCGCAGGGCAAAGCCACACCATTTACGCAAACACCCGATTTCGGGCTTTACCTCCACGCGGGCCCCGAAGACCGGCTCTTCGCGTACGTGCCGACATGGGGGGGCGGGTTCAATAGCGGCGATTTCGTTTCCTGGAGCACCGCGGATGGCGTCGCGAGCGATAAGAAGGTCATTGCCAGTGGTCATGACAAATTAATCGTTGCGCAAAGCGGACTCGTCGGCGTCGAGGACTTTGCCGTCACCCAGAACGGCGTCATTTACTTCCTGAACGGATCGGGATTCGATGTGGAGAGGATCGACCCCTCCGGCAAGATTGATACCGCGCTGGGGTGGAGCGCTGTGCAGGACGAGATCGGCCAGCCTGCGGGAATCACGCTCTCTCCCGATCAGTCGCTGGTGGTCGTGGCCGAACGATCCTCGCGCTACTCCTGGTCATTCCAGATCGCCGCGGACGGATCGCTCGCAAACGGCGAGCCATTTTACCGGCTTGAGATGCCGGAGACGACCACCGCGCCGGGCTGGCAGCACACAACCAGCGGCGTAGTGGAGGATTCCGACGGCATGGTCTATTTCGCCACGCCCATCGGCATTCAGGTCGCCATGCAAAATGGCCGCATCGTCGAGATTTTGAATCCGCCCGTTCCCGGTGGTGGGCCGCTGACAGCAATCACGTTTGCGGGCAACGGCGACCAGAACTGGATTTACGTAGCGCAGGACGGCAAACTATTCCGGCGTCCGGTAAAGGTGACCGGCGCAAATGCCTGGACCGTCGTGAAGCCGCCAAAACCAACGTTGTAAGACAGGGCGTGAAGGAGCAACGCAGATTGCGTATTCCTGTCGCCAGTGCCATAATCATGTCATGGCCGTTCGCACTACAGTCGATATTCCCGAGCCGCTGCACGACCAACTGCGGCGCCGGGCGGAAAGTTCGGGCGCTTCGATTCGTTCGCTCATCGTGCGAGCCATTGAGCAGACTTATGCCGAGCCCCGCAAAGGACGGCGCGTGACGGGCCCATTGATTCGCCGTACCGGCAAGCTCGGTCCCCGGTTCCCGACCGACGAGAATCCGCATGATCTCGTTTTTTCCTGATCTGAATGTTTGGCTTGCGCTTTCCGTTGCCGGCCATCCGCACAACTCGGCAGCGTGGAAATGGCTCGACTCGGTGCACGGCGACTACAAGCTCATCATGTCCCGCTTTACGCAGATCGGCCTTCTGCGCCTTCTCACCAACTCCGCGGTCATGGGAGCCCAAACCCTCACCCTCCGCGAGGCATGGGGCGCATATGATCGCTGGCTTGAGGATCCGAGAGTTGATTTCTATCCGGAGCCTCGCGGCATCGAGGCGGCATTTCGCCAGGCTACCGAACCGTTCGGCCCGCGGCCCGCTTCAAAATGGGTGGGCGACTGCTGGTTGCTCGCGTATGCGCAGGAGATTCAAGCCACACTGGTGACGTTCGATCGCGGACTCTACGAATTTGCCAAGAAACAGAATTGTCCGGCCGCAATCCCCGTCTAGGGCGAAGCCGACGCGCTATTTGCCTCACTGATACCAGAGGCACCAAAGGGCCGCCCGCAGGCGGCCCTCATTCTGATCACTGACTACTGACCACTGACAACTGTCTTTTCACCACCGTCCCCACGCCCGCGTGAAGTAATCCGCCAGCGTCATGCCCACCAACACCAGGAACATGAACAAGCCCGAAGCCACGGTGAGCTTGGTGAGCTTGGGGCTGTACTTCACGTGCATGAAGAACAGCACCACCAGCATCATCTTCGTGGTGGCGATGGCCAGCGCGACCACCGGATTCCAGAACAGCGTGAGGCCGGGGGCGATATGCCACTCGCCGAGATCGAAGTAGGAAGCCAATACCGTAAGCGCCGTGCCCACCAGAAGCGAAAAGAAAACCATCGCGTAGGTGGCAGGGCTGACGATGTGGTGCTGCTGTTCGTGTTGTTCGCTCATGCCCTTCAATCCTCTAATGCCTGCTGATCAAATACAGCAGGGCGAAGAGATAGATCCAGATGATGTCGACAAAGTGCCAGTAGAGACCGAAATTCTCAACAAATGTGACGTGACCCGTGGTGTACGCCCCGGACCGGGCGCGAAAAATCATGAAAATGAGGATGCCCACGCCAATCACCATGTGCAGCGCGTGCATGCCGGTCATGGCGAAGTAGAGGAAGAAATACTCCTCGGTCTTCTGCGCCATGTCGGGCGGGAGCGCGGCGTCGTGGTACTCGTTGTAGACTTCGGGGTCCGACTGCGGATTGAGGAACGACTGCACGCTGTAGTGCTCGCCGGGGATGTGGTGCTTCTCCCACTTCTCGTGCCACTCGATGCCCTTGATGCCCAGAAAAATGAAGCCGAACACCAGGGTGAGGCACAGGAAGAGCAGCAGCGTTCCTTTGCGGCGCACTTCGGCGGACCACACGGCCATGGCCATGGTGAAGCTGGAGGCGATCAGGACGGCCGTGTTCGCGGTGCCCCAGAAGATGCTCAACTGGTGCGACGCGTCAACAAACGGCTGATAGTACCAGTTGCGCATGATCAGATAGGCGGTAAACAGGCCGCCGAAGAACATGACCTCGGTGAGCAGGAAGAGCCACATGGCGAAGTTCGTGGTGTCTGCCTGCTGCTCGACAGAGGCAAAGTGATGGCGCTGATACGGCGGATGCTCGTGCTGCGCTTCCGCCGGCGCGCCGTTCGCGATTGCGGTGCTATCCGACACTCGCCACCTCTTTCTCCTGCATCTTCTCCAGCCACTCGTAGTCGTAGGCTTCGTGATCCATGATGGGAATCTCAGCGAAGTTCTCAGTCAGCGGCGGCGACTGCGTCTGCCATTCCAGACCCGTGGCCTGCCAGGCATTGTTGCCCGCCACCGCGCCGTATTTGAGCGACCACGTGAGGTAGATGATGGGCAGCAAATAGCCGATGCCAAGAATCGTCGCGCCCGCCGTGGAAAACACATTCAGCGCCTGGAACTCCGGCGGGTAGGCGGCGTAGCGCCGCGGCATGCCCAGCATCCCGAGAATGAATTGCGGGAAGAACGTGAAGTTGAAGCCGATGAAGGTGACCACGGCGGCCAGTTGCGAAATCTTCTCCGGATACATGCGGCCCGTCCACTTGGGCCACCAGAAGTGAATGCCGGAGAGGAAGGCCATCAACATGCCGCCCACCATGACGAAGTGGAAGTGGGCCACGATGAAATACGTTTCCGTCAGGTGAATGTCGGTGCCCGTTGTCCCCAGAAAGACGCCGGTCAGCCCGCCGATGGTGAACAGGCCCATGAAGCCGAAGGCGTAGAGCATGGGCGTCTCAAAGGTGATGGAGCCCTTGTAGAGCGTGAAAGTCCAGTTGAAGATCTTGATGGCCGAGGGCACCGCGACCAGCATGGTGAGCAGCGAGAAGATGAGCGCCGCGTAGTTGGAAATGCCCATGATGAACATGTGGTGCGCCCACACAAAGAAGCCGAAAACCGCAATCGCCACGGAGGAGAACGCCACCGCCGTGTAGCCGAAGACGCGCTTGCGGCTGAACGTCGACACCACCTCGGAGATCACGCCCATGCCGGGCAGAATCATGATGTAGACCGCGGGGTGGGAGTAGAACCAGAACAAATGCTGGAACAGAATCGGATCGCCGCCGAACGCGGGATCGAAGACGCCGATGTGCATGGTGCGCTCCAGCACCACCAGCACCAGCGTGATGGCCAGAACCGGCGTGCCCAGCACCATCAGGATCGAGGCCGCGTAGTTCGACCATACGAACAGCGGCAGCCGGAACCAGGTCATGCCCGGGCAGCGCATTTTATGAATCGTGACAATGAAGTTGAGCCCCGTGAAGATGGAGCTGAAGCCGGCCACAAAAATCGCCAGCCCCGTCGAAATCACGTGGGTGTTCAGGTAGTGCGTGGAGAGTGGGGTGGTGAAAGTCCAGCCCGTATCCACGCCGCCCGCGGCCATGGTGTAGATGGCCATGAAGCCGGCGATGATGTAGAGATACCAGCTCAGCAGGTTCACTTTGGGCAGCGCCAGATCCTTGGCGCCGATCATCATCGGCATTAGGAAGTTGCCCAGCGTCGCGGGCACACTCGGCACCAGGAAGAAAAACACCATGATCACGCCGTGCATCGTGAACACCTTGTTATAGGTGTCGGCAGCCATCAGGCTGGTCTGCGGCGTCAGCAGCTCCAGGCGAATCAGTCCCGCCAGCGCGCCGCCGATGAAAAAGAAGAACGTGATCGAGATCAGATAGAGCGTGGCGATCCGCTTGTGATCGCCGGTCAGCAGCCAGCTGAGCAGGCCGTTCTCTTTGGTCAGGAAGTTCATCTTGGGAATTCTGGCCGTGGACTGATCGGGAAGATTGACGATAGTAGCTGCGCTCATGGCTTGACCTCCTTCTGCGGCGCGGGCGTCGTGGCCCCGGCCGTCGGTTTGCCGCCTTCAGTTCCAGGAAGCAGGTCGGTGGTGTTAAGAGTTTGCTGAACGCGATAGTCGGAATCGAGATTCTTGATGTACTCCACCAGGGCGATCACGCCTTCTTCGCTGATCTGTCCCTGGTAGGTGGGCATAATGGGCGCATAGCCCTGCGTAATGTGCTGCGACGGATTCAGAATGGCGTCGCGCAGGTACGCGTCGTCGACCGTGACGGCCTGGCCGCTCGAAAGCGTCAAACGCGCATTGTAGACATTGGCCAGGCTGGGGCCGCGCGCGTCGGGCCGCGTGTTGTGGCAGGCGTTGCAACTCAGGCTCGCAAACAGCCGTTCGCCGTCCTGCGCCAGCGAATTGCCGCTCGTCGAGCTCTCGAGCCACTTCTTGAAGTCGTCCGGCGTCATCACGATCACGTCGCCGATCATCTCCGAGTGGTCGGTGCCGCAGTACTGCGTGCAGAAAAGGTGATAGGTCCCCGTGGCCGTGGCTTGAAACCACACCGTGGTGTAGCGGCCCGGAATGGCCTCGCGCTTCACGCGGAATGCGGGGATGGAGAAGCTGTGGAACACATCCTGCGAAATCAGCGTGATCTGCACCGGGCGCCCCACCGGCACGTGCAGCATGTTGATTTCGTGCTGGCCGCCCGGATGCTCGGCCTTCCACATCCACTGCTTGCCCACCACATAAATATTCATGGCGTTCGCCGGCGGCGTGTAGATGCGGAAGTAAATGAGCGCACCCCACACGAACATCACCAGAAACAGGCCCAAAGGAATGATGGTCCAGGTGGCTTCCAGCAGCGTCGAGCCCTCGATCTGCACCGCCTGCGGATGCCGCTTCTTGCTGTAAAGGATAGAGAAACCCACAATCAGCAGCACCACGATGGTCAGGCCGATCAGGCTCACCAGGACCATGAAGAATAAGAGCGCGTCCGACTCGGGCGCGATCGTCGATGCCTCCGGCGGAAAGAGCGCAAAGTGCTCCAACCACTTGCGGAGAAATTGCCAAAGTACTGGGCTGATATGGTCCATTCCTTTATCCGTTCACCTTTTTACTGTCCCCTGAGGTAACACATGATGCGTGTTGGTCCAATCGTGGCCGTGCTTGAAGTCCTTGCGGAACATGATCAGCATGAAGCCGCCCAAAAGCACGATGGTGAGAAAGCCTCCCAACTGAATCACCCGCGCAATGATGAGATCGTGCGTGTTGGATTCAGGGTTGTAGTGGTAGCAGTACGTAAGAATGTTGTCCACCGGCGAGCCGATGCGATTGGAAGAAGCTTCGTCCAGGCCCAGCAGCAGATCCTTGGGCGAGTACTCCACTCCCATGTAGTACTGGGCCAGCTTGCCCTCCGGAGTGACGATTTGGATCGAGCTGGCGTGCGCGAATTGCGTCAGCTTGCCGTCGGCGCTGGGAATTTTCACGTAGCCAAATCCAACGGCTTTGGTCAGCGCGTCGATATTGGGCTGCGTCCCGGTTAGAAAGTGCCAGCCGTTCGCGGTTTCAGGGCGGCCGTAGCGCTTCAGATAAGTGCGCTTCTTGGCCGCGGCCAGATCCGTCGTCTCGCTGGGATCGATGCTGACCACGATGATGTTGAAGTCTCTGCCGGGAATGTAGCGCACCATCTCCAGCGCGCTGGTCAGTCCGTTGAGCTCTTCCGAGCACAGCATGGGGCACTGGTAATAAACCAGCGCCAGGATGGCCGGTTTCTTGCCGAAGTAGCTGGCCAGCGCCACCTGCTTCCCCGCGTCGTCGGTAAACGTCAGGTTCAGCGGCAATTGCGTGTTGAGGCGCTGCTCGATCCCGACCCCCTTCAGGATCGACGGCGCCTGGTCGTTGGGCCGGCCCGCTTGCTTGTCGCCGTAGCCGGAAACCTGCGCACAAAGCAGCGGAGCCGCGGACAGGCAGAGAAACACGGTCGCGGAAAACAGCACGCGTCCCGCGCAGTTTGCGTTTCCCATTGCGTGGCTCATTGTTTCTCTCCTTTCTCCAGCCCTTCCGGCCGTATATTTTGGAGCCAAATATTCCAAATTCGTTCCGCGCTTCCCGTTCGCTGAGGGCCCCTAGTCCCTTAGTCCCTAGTCCCTAGTCCCCTAATCCCTTAGTCCCTGTTCTTTTCTTCCTGCTCGAACGCGGTGCGCGCAAAGCCATTGGTCAGCGGCACGGTGACCGTTGGCGTGCTGTCGCCGGTCATAAGCTTCGTTTGCGCCGCCTGCGTTTGTGCGGGTTGCGCCACGGGCAATCCCCGTTGCGCAATCAATTCCATGGCGCGCTCAATGGGAATTCTGATCGTACCCTTCGACTCATCGACCCATGTGTAGTTCGAGAGCAGCACATCTTCGCGCGCGTGCAGGTCGGCGATGTCTTGATTGCCGTCGTCGGTCTGGACCCGCGGCGTGGGGAAGGTCTGGGTAATCTCGGCCATCTTGTTCTGCAACTCGGGGCTCGAGGGCATGTTGCCGAGCTGGCGCACGTCCACGGTCTGCGTCCACTTGCTGTTCGGCCCGTCTTCCTTGTTCATGCGCGCGTTGATCACCTTGCCGATGCCGTAACAGAGCACTCCGGAGACCGCGACAAAGATGGCCAGCGAGGCGGTAAACACCACAATGCCGGTGACCCCGACGTCGCTCGCCTCATAGCCCAGCGAAGTGTCAACTTTCTCCGCGGCGTGGCCGCCGGGTTCGCTATGTCCGTGTTCGTCATGCCCGGGTTCGTTATGCGATGCCATGTTCGGGCTCCAGAATTTCCTTGAGATGCGGATCGTTCACCTGCACCAGCGGCCGCGTCTTCAGGCGCGTGCAGAAGTAGGCCAGCCAGAAGCTGAACATCGCGGCCGGCACGGCAATGTACTCCAGAATTCCCCAGCTAAAGTGGAGATTGCGCGCCGCGTCCTTGAAGTTGGGCTCAATGAGCCAGAACATGTCGAAGGCGCGCGCGAACACCATCCACTGGCACACGCGCAGCAGGCGCTTCTTGTTGCGCTTCAGGTCGCGCGACAGCAGCATGGTGAACGGAATCACCCAGTGGAAGATGAAGTCGAGAGTGATCACGATGCCCCAGCTGCCGCGGATGCGATCCAGGTACCAATTGATCTCGCCGGGCAAGTTGCCGGACCAGATGATGAGAAACTGGCCAAAGTTCAGATAGATGTTGAGCATGACGAAGGCAAAGGCGAGCTTGCCCAGGTCATGCTGCTCGGTCTGCCGCAGGATGGTCTTGTAGGGTTCGGCGCGAGAGAGCGAGATGGCCACGATGATCGAGAAGGCCAGCACCAGGTAGCCCTGGCCCACCAGAAACAGAAGGCCGTACACCGACGAGAACCACGTAACATCCATCGACATCACCCAGTAAATGGCGCACGCCGTCATGGTGAGGGCGTAAATTAGGATGCCGGGGCCGCTGATGTTCTCGAATTTCTTGATCCAGAAAGGCGTGTTCTCCGGCACGTCGGCATCGCGCTTGAGGGCGAGCTGATTGAGGCGCACCGCGTAGTAGGCCCAGATCGCGAAGCACAGCAAACTGACGGCCCAGAACATGTCCTCATTCAGCATGGGGCGCTTGAAGTCGATGCAGTGAGCCTGGATTTCCGTAATCACGCCGTTCTTGAGCGCCGCGGCGGTATCGCTCACCGTGGTGAACTGCGCCCACAGGTAGAGCCGCTTCATGAACAATGCCATGACCAGCCAGTAAACAAAGATGACCGGCAGGGTGCGGCTGAGAGCTTCGAACGGACGGCGCAGCAGCAGCCCCCACTTGCCGCCCGAGCAGTACTGCACCATCAGCAGAGCCAGGCCGCCAATGCAGAGTCCCCAGGTCCACATGGTGCCGAGCGTCCAGGCGCGCAGAAAGTGATCCCAGCCCAGGCCGTCCTGCGCCTGGCCCAGGAATCCCAGGATCACGGCGATCACGGCGAAGATGGCTCCGATCACGAGCGCGCGAACCTTCCAGGCGTCGACAAATGCCGGCGCGCCGAGCTCCGCGGGAAGCGCATTAGCGTGCGGGTTGTGAACCATATCCATGTGCGTTCGTCCTGTTTCCTTGCTCCCTGTTCCCTAGTCCCTTAGTCCCTCGTCCCAATCACTTCTTCCCCGCCGCCGGCGGAGCCGTCTTCGGAATCGTGATCGCAGGATCCGCTGGATAGGCCGGAGCCATGCCCGGCGTTCCCTGGCTGGCGATGGGCTTGTAAGCCTGGATCGCCGTCGCCGGCGTGGGCCAGGGCTCGGCGTATTCCGGATGCCCTTCGCCCGCGGCTACGTCCTTGAGGTTCCTGATCGTTGTGCCGGTGGGCACATCTTTGGCCGTGGCCGCCTGGCTCAGTTGCAGGGCGCGGATGTACGCGGCGACCGCCCAGCGATCGGAGGGCGTCAACTGTGCCGAATAGTCGGGCATGGCGCCGTAGCCGTGCGTCATCACGTAAAAGTAGTGCGAAAGCGGCTGCGACATGCGCACCTGGTCGTGGAGATTGGCCGCGGGCTTGAACCCGCGCTGCACAATCTCGCCCAGTCCGTTGCCCACGCGCGAGTGGCACGGCGTGCAGTAGATGTTGAAGCGTTCCTGGCCGCGCTCAAGCACTTCCATCGTCACCGGAATCTCAGAGGGCATCTCGTCCAGTTCCTGCTTGTAACCATTCGGCCCCTGCACCACGCCGGTGTAGAAGTACGTGTCTTCGCGGAGTTGCCCGCGAGCCACGGTGTCCAGAACCTGGGGACGCGCGCCGCGATGGTCGGCAAAGAATTCCGAGCCGCGCTGCGGATCCATCTTGGGCTGGTCCTGCATGTCCTGCCGGCAGCCGGCAAGAAGCAGCAGCGCCCCAAGCGCCGCAGCGAATGCGACCTGCCTCGAACGGCTGTTCGGCACGGTCTTCTGATCCCTGATCCCTGTTCCCTGTTCCCTGTTTTCGAGGTGGTTCATCAGTACTCCACCTCCGTCACCGAACTCGGCTGGAACTTTTCCAAATACGCCCTGGCTTCCACGCGATCGAACTTGGGATCGAGCGCCTCCAGGCAGAGAAAGAATTTATCGGTAGTCGCGCCGTCGCGGAAGTTGGGCGCGTTGAACAGTGGATGATAAAGCGACGGCAGTCCACAGAGAGCCAGCATGCCGAAGGCCGCCGAGAGCCCGGCCCAGAGAATCGTCCACTCGTAAGTAGGCACAATGAAGGCCGGCCACGAATACATGGGGCGGCCCGCGATGTTGAGCGGATAGGCCAGCACCGAAACCCACACTTGCAGCAGAAACATGGCGGTGCCGCCCATCAGGCCGCCGATGAGCGTCAAAAGCGGCACCTTGTTGCGATGGAAGCCGATGGCTTCGGCCGCTTCTTCCACGGGATAGGGCGTATAGCAGTCCATGCGCCGCCAGCCATCCTGGCGTGCTTGCCGCGCGGCTCTCACCAGGTCGCCCGGGGTCTCGAATTCGGCCAACAGGCCGTAAGTTCCTTCGCGTGCGGGCATCAGTCACCTGCCTCCACTGCCGCTTTGGGCTTGATCTTGGCCTGCGGCAGAATCATGCGAATTTCGTTCATGGGAATCATGGGCAGGAAGCGCACAAACAAAAGGAACAGGAAGGTGAACAGGCCCAGCGTGCCCACGAATACCATGTAGTCCCATTTGGTAGCGCGATAAGTTCCCCACGCGGAGGGCAAAAAGTCGCGGTAGAGGCTGGTCACGATGATGACAAAGCGCTCAAACCACATGCCCGTATTCACAACAATCGAAATGAAGAACATGTACGCAATGTTGGTCCTCAGCTTGCGTGACCAGAGTGTCGTCAGCGGAATCACCAGGTTGCTTGCGATCAGCACCCAGTAAGCCCAGCCCATGGGACCGAACATGCGATTCCAGAAAGCGAATGCCTCCCAGTGATCGGCCGAGTACCACGCCATGAAGGCTTCCATGCCGTAGCCGTAGCCGACGATGAAGCCGGTTACCAGCATCACCTTGCCCATGTTGTCGATGTGGCGCTCCGTCACCAGCGACTCCAGGTGATAGAACTTGCGCAGCGGAATGGCCAGCGTAAGCACCATGGCGAATCCTGAGTAAATTGCGCCGGCCACGAAGTAGGGCGGGAAGATGGTGGTGTGCCATCCGGGCAGAACCGCAACGGCGAAATCGAAGCTGATGACGGTGTGCACCGAGAGCACCAGCGGCGTGGCCAGGCCCGCCAGAAGCAGCGAAGCCGTCTCGTACCGCATCCAGTGGCGCACCGAACCGCGCCAGCCCAGCGAAATCAGGCCGTAGAAATACTGCGCGAAGTTGTTTTGCGAGCGATCGCGGAAAGTAGCGAGATCGGGCACCATGCCGATGTACCAGAACACCACGGAAATCGTGGCATACGTGGAAACCGCGAACACGTCCCACTCCAGCGGCGAGCGGAACTGCGGCCACACGTTCATGGTGAAGGGCAGCGGCAACATCCAGTAACCGAGCCACGGGCGGCCTACGTGGATCAGCGGGAACATGCCGGCGCAGACCACGGCGAAGATCGTCATGGCCTCTGCAAAGCGGCTGATGGCGTTACGCCAGGTCTGTTTGAAGAGGAGCAGAATCGCCGAGATCAGTGTGCCGGCGTGGCCGATACCGATCCACCAGACGAAATTGATAATCGCGAAGCCCCAGGCCACGGGTTGCGAAATGGCCCAGATGCCGACGCCCTTGAGGAAGAGCCAGGTGACTGCAGTCAGCAGGACGGTTGCGCCACCGCCCGCGAGCGTGAACAGCGCAAACCAGCCCATGGGCGTACGCGGCGTGAGCACGATGCGCACGATCTTCTCGGTGATGGACCGGAAGCTCTGGCCGGGCGCGACGACGCGGTATTCCCCGGTTGCGGGATCGACCCAATGGTCAGCGGGTTTTATTTCTTTGGTCGCCATCGGCTGCTCAACCCTTGGCCGGCGCATGTTCCACCGGCGTCGCTTCGAGTTCCTGGTTCAGATTCAAAACTTCAGCCACGTACGTCGTCCGCGGACGCGTATTGATGTCGGCAATCACCTGGTAGCTGCGTTGCTGCGCGCGCAGTGTAGCCACGCGGCTGTCCTTGTCGTTCTTGTTGCCGAAGGTGATCGCGCTCGTCGGGCACGCCTGCTGGCAGGCGGTCACGATCTCGCCGTCGCGAATGTTGCGATTCTCCTTGTCGGCCGTGATCTTGGCCGCCGAAATGCGCTGGATGCAGTAGCTGCACTTCTCCATCACGCCGCGCGAGCGCACGCTCACGTCGGGATTGCGCATCAATTTCAAGCTCTCGGTTTCGTAATCGCTATAGAGCAGGAAGTTGAACCGCCGCACCTTGTAGGGGCAGTTGTTGGAGCAGTAGCGCGTGCCCACGCAACGGTTGTAGACCATGGTGTTCAGGCCTTCCGGCGTGTGCACGGTAGCGCCCACCGGGCAAACCTGCTCGCAGGGCGCGTTCTCGCAGTGCTGGCAGGCCATGGGCTGGAAGTGCGCGCGCGGCGCGGCCAGGTCGCCCTCAAAGTAGCTATCGATGCGCAACCACTGCATGTTGCGGCCAATGCGCACCTGCTGCTTGCCCACCACGGCGATATTGTTTTCGGCATAACAGCTCACGATGCAGGCATTGCATCCCGTGCAGCTGTTCATGTCGATCGACATGGCCCACGCATTGGCCTCGTTGTACTCCCAACTGGGAAACATCGAAGTATCGTCGGTCGGCGTCTCGCGCCCTTCGCCCTCGTGCGCAAAGTTCGGATTAGCCTTGAACTCGTCGAGCGAAGCGTAACGAATGATGCCGCGCGGGCCGAGCGCCTCATCGGCCTCAAGCGAATTGTTGTCCTGGCCCTTGGGCTGCCCAAACGTCTCGCCGCGATGATCCTGGTAGTGGCTCTTGGTGATCGCGATGCCCCACTTGCCATCGACCTTGCGCACGCCGCCGGTTGCGTAAAGCGGCGCCCAGGTATTGCGAATCAGGTAGGCGTTGAAGCCGGCGCCGCCGCCCACCCTGCCGATCTGACGCCCATATCCGAGATAAACAGTGATGGAATCATCGGGATGGCCCGGCGCAACAATCACCGGCGCCTTCACGCGGCCGTTGCCCACGCTGATTTCGATAATGTCGTCTTCTTCCAGGCCCCACTTGGTCAGCGTGGCGCCGGAAACAATCGCGGCATTGTCCCAGCTCAAACTCGTCACCGGCTTGGGCAGCTCCTGTAGCCAGCCCACGTTCGCCCAGCGCCCGTCGTACACGTTCGGATCGGGCCGGAAGATAATCTCGACCGAATCCTTCGGAGTGGGCGTGGGAATTGCGCCATGGAATGCGACGCCGGCGCTGGCCTTAGCCGGCCCACTTGGAATCGTGTCCGCAATCCAGCCATCGTGCAGCGCCTTGCGCCACCCGGTTTCAAAATCGCCCTTGATGACGGTCTTCCACGTTTCGCGCACCGCATCGTAGGGACTAACCATTGGCTCGTTGAGCAGCGCCTGGAAAACGTGATGCGCGGAGTGCCCGCCGTAGAGCGGATCGATCATCGGCTGCACTATGGAAACCATGCCGTCGTAAGCGCGCGCATCGGACCACGACTCAAGATAATGTGCGGCGGGAATGTGCCAGTGCGACTGCTGGCCGGTCTCGTCGTAGTGCGAGCCGAGATGCGCAACGATATTGGCCTTGTTGAACGCGTCGGCAAAATTCAGATCGGCGGGCGCGTCGTAGATCGGGTTCGCATTGAGAATGACCAGCCAATCCACCTTGCCCGCATTGAGATCGGCAACCAGAGACTTGAAATCGCCAAGCTGATCGCTGGGCAGCGGGATCGCCGGCTCTGCGCTGACAAGAACCGTCTTGCCCACATTGCCGAGCGCATTATTGATGGCGAGTGCCAGCGCCGCGACCGACGGATCCTGATAAAGCCCCGGAATCACCGCGCATTTTCCGGCGCTGGCTTTCAGGTCTTTCGCGAGCGCGGCGAGGAATTTCTGCTGCTCGGCGGTCCACGTATAGGCAGGCGCGTTAATTCCGGGCGCGCCCACAGCCTGCGCCAATGCAGCCGCGAATGCGGGAATCTCGCTCGCCCTTAGCCCCAGCCGATGCTCGGCCTTCATGCCCGTCGTCGTCGTCGAGCTTTCGACAGCGTAGAGCCGGTTCATGCCGTTTTCCGGTTGCTTGCGGCGCGCCGCATAGTCCCGCACCAATTTATGGAAGCCCGGATAGCTCGCGCCGGAGAGAAAATCCGCGTCAAGCGAGACGATCACGTCAGCCTGGCTGAGGTCGTACTGAACGTTCAGCCCTTTTTCAAGGAAGGTTCCTGCGATCGCCGGGTCGTATTGCACCAGCTTGGCGTTGGGGAACGCCTTCTGCACTTCGCTCCACTGCCGCGCCAACGTCGGCGAGGTGATGGTCGCGCTCAGGAAGTAGATGCCGGTTCCGTCCTTGGTCGAGACCACCTTGTCGCGGAAGGCCTCAGCAAATTCTTGCCACTCGCGGCCCTCGCCTTTATAGGTGACGTGCTGCGAGCGGTCGGGATCGTACAAGTCAAGCAAAGTCCCTTGCGAATAGGGATCGGAGCCGCCGTGATTGTAAGCGTGCTCGGGATTGCCATCGATCTTGATAGGACGGAACTCGTCCGACTTGACCAAGAGAGGCACCGCGCCGGTCGCAAACGGATGCGCCGTCGCAAAATACATCGGCTTGCCGAGAATCAAATCCTCCGGCGCCTTGATGTAGGGATAAATCGGCTCGTCGGGCTGCTTGGTGCAACCGGCCAGTCCGGCCAGCGCCATCGACGCGCCCATCAGCTTCATAAAGCCGCGCCGCGAAACGGGATCGACCCACTCCTGCGCGGCCGTTGGAAACTCGCGCTCCACCGCAGCCTGAAATTCCGGCGTATTCGCCAGCTCATCGAGCGACCGCCAGTATTTCTTGCCCTTCGCGCCCTTCAGTTGTTCACGCACTTGCACCAGACTCATCGGAGCAGTTGCACTTATAGGAGCGATCTCGGGCTTTGTATCAGGGCGCGACTTCAGTCGCGCCGAAACCGCTCCGGAAAGATCGGGGGCTTTAGCCCCTGAGCAAAGCTCTTGTGCCGCTCCCGCCATCGCCGCGCTCTTCTCGTTCTTGCTCGCACGTCTGCTCATCGGTGGCACACCTCGCAGCTGGTCAGGTCCTTCGGGGTGCGAATGTTGTAGTGGACCACCAGGAATTTGCCCATCTCCTCCTGGCTGGTGAACTTCTGGTAAGCCGGAGGAGCCGGGGGCAATGCGGAGGCAACGTCGCCCGCCAATCCCTTTGTGTCCGTGGCCGGCAACGTCAGCGAAGCCATCTGAGAGCCGGCCGCACTCGGATCCTTTTGCGTGCAGCTCACGCTTTGCGCAGTGGGCACGCCCGATTTGCCGTCAGCCGCCGAACACCACACCGGCTGGTCTTCCGTCGGCCCTTCCCACGCCATGTTGTAGATCTCGCTCGTGGGCCGCAGATTCTTGGCCGGATTCCTGTGACAATCCAGGCACCACTCCATTTGCAATGTGTTCTGCGCATACATCAGCGGCATCTCGTCCACGCGGCCGTGGCAGCTTTCGCAGCCAATGCCCTTGTTCACGTGAATCTCGTGGCTGAAGTAGACGAAATCGGGCAGGTCGTGGATCTTGATCCACGGAATGGACTCGCCGGTGTACCAGCTTTGGCGCACGGGCTCGAGCAACTGCGCATTGGTCCAGATCTGCGCGTGACAGTTCATGCAGGTGCGCGTCGGCGGAATGCCCGCGTAGCTCGACTTCTCCACCGTCGTATGACAGTACTGGCATTGCAGGCCGAGTCCCTGGACGTGGTGTTTGTGGCTGAAGGGAACCGGCTGCTCCGCGCGCTGCCCCTGCCGCGTGACCCACGGCGAGCGCTGCAGCTGGTCGAGCGTGACCCCCAATGCAATGACGATCAACCCCGTCAACACCAGGCTCATGCGAGCCAGCGCGTTGGAGCTGCGGTCGAAGATTTGCGCCATGAACGAATCCCGGTTTGACTGTCGTTATGCATGGACCGCGTGTGCTGGCGGTCACATGGGTGGTGTACAAGAACCGCTCTTCGATAAAACTCTACTGAAGGGACTGGGAAGCCCGAAATTTCAATATAGCGCACCTAAGCCGCTCGCAACACACAAGTAGCGCAAAAAATATGAAAAAATTATGGGGTTTTTCTCGAGGCAATCGGCTGAAAAGAAAACCGCTTGTGACAAACCCATTTCTTGAGAAACCATCACCGTGCTCCTGGCGCTTGCGTACCAGAAGTTGGGATGTTCATAGAAAAAATATCATGCCGAATCCACACCGCGCCAGAGCAGCGCCGTGAACCTGCACTTGGTCGGTCCGCGGCAACCTCCGCGCGTATGCCGGCGCATGAGTCACTTCCGCATTGGCGGTCACACACCCAGCGCTCGATTTCTGGCTCGATGAGCGACTCGCCGGCTTGGCATAAATCGAGAAGCATTCACACAGACGTCGCCGTTTCCTGGGACCGATCCATAATTCGGTGGGTTCGCCATATAATGGCAGCACTTCTACAAAAGCTTCGCTCTCATGCGGGAACCATTCTGAGTTTTCGCAGACGGACTTGCGATGGTTGTGGGCGCTGGAGTTCGCGCTCTGAGGTGCTCGTCTTCAATCATTCGGAGGACCCCAATATGCGGGTTTATCTGTGGCTCCTGATCCTGCTCGCGGCTGGAAATGCTTCCGGCCAGACCAACTTGTCCACCGAAACTCTCCTGCACGACTTTTGTAGTCAAATCGACAAGAGCAATAACGGCTGCGCAGACGGTTTTGAGCCCATGGCAGGGCTGACCGAAGACGCTGCCGGGAACTTCTACGGGACCGTCACCTGGGGTGGCAGTTATCCTGCCACGTGTCCATCCGCACCGGGCTGCGGACTCGTCTTCAAGCTGGATAAAGCCGGCAATTACTCCGTCCTTTATAACTTCTGTTCCCAGGCTAACTGCACAGACGGTGAATCGCCTCAAGCGGGGCTGACAATTGATGCTTCCGGCAATCTCTATGGGACAACGCTATACGGGGGCACCCACCATATTGACCCGAACAATAACGGTGGCGGCGTGGTTTTCAGAATAAGCAACACCGGCAATTACACCGTCCTTTACAGCTTTTGCTCCCAAGCCAATTGCGCGGACGGTTACCTGCCGTTTACCGGGGTGATCACAGATCCTTCTGGCAACCTCTACGGAACGACTACCGGCGGCGGCACTTACGGCGGCGGCGCAGTGTTCAAGCTCAGTAGTGGGGGAAACTACAGCGTCTTGCACAGCTTTTGCTCGCAGGCCAACTGCACAGACGGCTGGGATCCTGAAGCAGGGCTGACCTTGGACGCTTCCGGCGACATCTATGGAACGACCTACATTGGTGGTGCCCTGGGTGAGGGAGAAGTGTTCAAGATCGATACCGCAGGCAACTTCACGGTGTTGTATGCATTTTGCTCCGAAACGAACTGTGAGGACGGATCTGAACCTCTTACCAGCCTGATCAAGGATGCTGCCGGCAACCTCTTTGGGACCACTTCGTTGAACGGCGGCGGTTATGGTGGTGGCACGGTATTCAAGCTGGATAGCGGAGGAAATTACAGCGTCTTGCATAGCTTTTGCACACAAGGCAACTGCAAGGACGGCGGTTCTCCCCGAAGTCTAATCGAAGACGCTGCTGGAAACTTCTATGGAACCGCAAGCGGCGGAGGTATATACCCAGGTGCCGGCACTGTGTTTTGGCTGGACAGCACGGGCGACTATTCCAACGTGTATTACTTCTGCTCTCAAGGCGGCTATCAATGCACTGACGGCTACATCCCTGTTATTGCCCCTCCCATCCCTGCAGGGAATTTAGTCGAAGATGGTTCCGGCAACCTTTACGGGATGACCAGTTCGGGCGGTCTTAATTCCGGAGTCGACGGGGTAATATTCGAGTTGTCTGCTCCGGTGATCCCTTCGCCGGATTTTACGGTGGCTTCCAGTCCAACCACGGTGACAATTGGCTCGCCTGGACAGCAAGGAACGGCGACGATCACGATTACGCCCGCAGGGGGATTCGGTCAGACCATCACGTTCAGCAGCGCCAGTTGCAGCGGATTGCCGGCTGGTGCAGGTTGTACGTTCAGCCCCTCGAGCGTGAAGCCGAACACCGGTGCTGTTAGCACAATATTGACCATAACAACCACCGCTCAATCGTCCGCGACGACGCACTCGCCCCTGCGCAGGCAGAGCGTGTTCCTTGCGCTCTTGTTGCCGGCGGTACTCATGCTGTTGCCCGCGAAGCAAAAAAGGGGCAGATTCTTGCAGTATTTGGGGGCCCCGCTCCTGTTGTTGTGCGTTTTATCCTCGCTTGGTCTCTGCGGTTGCGGAGGGGGCGGCGCCGGCAACGGCGGCGGTGGCGCAAGTGGTGGTACGCCAGCGGGCACTTATATGGTGACGGTGACAGCTTCGTCGTCAAACACAACTCGCACGGCCACGTTCACGCTGCAGGTGAATTGAATAGCACTGCGAGGATCTCGATCAGCGTCTGTAGTGCCAGGTCGGCAATGCTGACCCTTGAAATAGTCTCGCCTTGCTAAGCGCCCCTTCTCCTCACACCGTCTGCCAGTGCTCCGGCGAAAGCGTCACCGTGGCGCAGCCGAACGAGTAGTTGTACCAGGCGTGCTCCGTGTTGGGCGTGGCGAAGAAGCCTTCGAGGTTCAACCCGGCGGCAACGCGCGACACAAAGGTGCGGGGGCCATAAAAAAGCGTGAAGAAGCTGTCCCAATCGACAGTAAAGAGGAAGGACTGGTCGGGCGCAAGCAGGCTTCCGCGCGCGGGAAACGGTGTCGCCCCATCGCGCAGGCCCTCCAGCGGCAGGCGCGCCACGGGATCGGAGTTCGGAAATTCGGGCACGAAAATGAGTTCCTCCACTCCCGCCTCCGCAAAAACGTGAAGAAAGTCGGGTTGGAGAAGCGGCTCAAAGCGGCCCTCAACGGGCATCCAGATGGGCTCGGATTCGAGGAAACGCTGCAATTCGTCGCGACCGGCGGGGTCTGCAACGTGATCGGCGAGCGAGCCAATGGACGTAAGCAGCGCCTGGTTGATGCGCGCGCAGGATTTCAGGCTGGTTTGCGCCATGACTTCGGTCCACGAGACCTTCTCGCCGCACGCGGCGATCTCGGCGTCGCCGGGATACTGATGCGTAACGCTCCAGGCCAGCTCCGCGGGCACGCGCACGAAGGGATGCAGAACCACAAAGACGCACTCGAATGCGCTTCCATAGGCTTCCACGAGCGGTTCGCTCAAGGACGGGTAAGTAAATTGTTCCGGTTGCACTGAAGAAATCATAGCGCAGGCAGGGACTGTGGGGAGTAGCCCCGGTCTCCAGACCGGCTGTACTGGCGGCGTCCACACCGCCAAGCTGACTTGCTAACTTGCTCCCTGCCGGGGTCCCCGGCGGGCGATTTGTGCCCGCTGGGGTGGCTCGCTCCCTTGCTCCCTGTCCCCGCATCCGTCGTCCAGCAGGCTTTCGTTCGACCCCGCCGGCCAGCCCACGATCACAAAGAACACATCCAGGACAAAAAGCCCGATGGCAATATCGTTGTAGAGCGATGCCTGGGGAAGGTTGGGCCAGAACTGGTTCGCGGCCCAGAAAAGAAAAGCCGCCGCCAACAGGATGGTCTTCACCAATTCCGCCAGAGGGCGACGATGCGCCAGCTGAAAAACCATGTAGGCGAGAGCGATCATCGCCAGCGAAAACGCCGCGAGAACATCGTGACTCCCCGCGGGAAACAGCCGCGGACGAGCGTCCTCAACAAACAGCAGAGCGACGCCGGCCAGCGTCACAATGCCGAGAACCAGTGGAACCACCTTGCGGGCACGATCGGAAGCAGTATGCACAGTTCATTATTCTCCGCGACAGGAAAGGAATCTATAAAGGCCCGCCCGCCGCTCCCACAGTGCGAATCGCCGTTCTTCGGAGGGAGCGGGTGGCTTTAGCCTCCCGAATAGAGTCCCTCGAAATGGGTGTGGCTTTAGCCACGGAGCTTGCCACAAAGCGCCAGGGAGAACTTCCTCCGCAAGTCGGTATTGTTATCCCACAATCGTCGCGAAATCGGCGTGGGGCCTTACCCCTCGAGGGCAATCTCCATTGGTCTGGCCTGCCACTCCCGCGACCGCCCTGCACAACCGATCGTTTAGAATTCATAGGAGCGTAACGTACGCTCTCAGCAACATCTCACTGCGCGGGACTCGCGTTTCGGCCCTGGCGGCTACTTTAGCCTCCAACGCGGCCGGCACAGCACCCGTGGTTGGCCTTTCAGGGAAGAGGAAGCCCATGAAGTACGCCGGATTGCTGGTCATGCCAGCCGGATTCTTGCTCACCCTCGCCGCGCTGGTGCTGTTTCCCGATCCCACGCGGCGGTTGGCGTTTGTCGTGTGTGGCCTGGCGGTGGAAGCGATGGGCCTGGTGGTAGCGGTGCGCGGCCACATGCCCGCCCGCGGAGCCAGCCGCCCATGAACACGGCTTCCACAAATCCCGCAGCCGCGATGAGCGAAGCCGTTTTCGCGCTCACCCTTGCGCTTTTGCTGCTTGCGCCCTTGGCCATTGCCGGCATCGCGCTCATCAACGCCGGCCTGGGACGCTCGCGCTCCGCTGCGCAGGCGTTGCTGGGCAATCTGGCGCTCGGGGCCATTGCCGTCATCGTGTTTGCGCTCGTAGGCGCATCCTTCGCCGGGACACTGGGAACTTCAGAGGCCACGATCCACGCGGCCGGCAAGACCTGGGGCGTGCTGGGGCTCGGCCCTTTTCTGATGCATGGGCTGGGATCGGCCGCGCCGCAGGCGCAGCTGGCCCTGCTTTTCGAATTCATGGCCGTGGCCATGGCAGCCATGATTCCCTGGGGTTCGGGCGCGGATCGCTGGCGTCTGTCTGCCGGATGCGCCTCCGCGGCCGTGCTGGCTGGCGTCGTGTTTCCTCTGGCCGCGCACTGGATCTGGGGCGGCGGATGGCTCGCGCAAATGGGCGCAAACTTCGGATTGGGTGCGGGATTTTTGGACGCTGGCGGCGCGGCGACCGTGCACGTTCTGGGAGGGCTCGCCGCGTTAGCCTTGATATGGATTGCCGGACCCCGCCGCGGCAAGTTTCCCCGCGAAGGTCTCTCGACCGCGATGCCCGGCCACAATGCCGTCTATGTTTTGTTCGGCTGTCTGTTCGCGCTGGTGGGCTGGCTGGCCTGGAACACCGCCGGTGCGGTGATCTGGTTGCACGCTCCACTGGCGGCGCTGCCGGGCACGGCCATCAATACATTGCTCTCGGCGGCTGCGGCGCTGCTGGCCACTTTTGCCGTCACGCGTTTCCGCTTTGGCAAGCCCGACGCCAGCCTTTGCGCCAACGGCTGGCTCGCCGGCCTCGTCACATCCACCGCATGCGCGGCGCTCGCCACACCGGCGGAAGCCATCTTCGCCGGAGCCGTGGCCGGCTTTTTTACGCCGCTGCTGGTGGAAGTGCTGGAGCTGGCGATCTCCGTCGACGACCCCTCGGGCGCCATCGCCGTACACGGCGCATCGGGGCTGTGGGGACTGGTGGCCGCCGGCTTCTTCGCGCCCCAGGCCGGTCAGCTCACGGCGCAACTGGTGGGCATTGCCGCGCTGCTCGGCATCGTGTTGCCGCTCGTCTATCTGCTCTTTGCCGTGCTCAATCGCGTGGTCGCGTTCCGCGTGGATCCCGACGGCGAGCGCATCGGCATGGACCTGCACGAGCTCGGCGGCGGCGCTTATCCCGAGTTCGTGATTCACCGCGACGAGTCGTACCGGTAAAGCGCGCACCCGGTCACTCCGGAACCGAGGAGGACGTGCAGGTTGACGCGCTGCTACCGCCGCGCCAGCAGCAGCATCACCACGAACAATGCGATGGGAACCAGCACCATGCCGGCGTAAATCGCCAGCCTGGGGCCGTTCCGTGAAAGCCGGCTCCGCAGCGAGGGCCGGCGCTCATCGCCAGCCACGCCCACCAGTTCCTGGTGCTCCAGTTCCCACGCCATCTCTGCGGCCGTCGCGTAGCGGTGCCGCGGATCGCGCTCCAGAGCGCGCGCCAGAATCTCCTGCAACTGCGGAGAAAGGTCGGGGTTCAGCGCACGCGCCGGCTTGGGATCGTTCAGCACGCGCTCGTTCAAAACCACCAGCGGATTCTGCCCCGTGAACGGCGGCTGGCCGGTGAGCATCTCGTACAGCATCGCGCCCAGCGCGTAGATGTCGCTGCGCTGGTCGCCCCGCTGGCCCTTCACCTGCTCCGGCGAAATGTAATCGGGCGTGCCCAGCGCCGGCGTCAGCGCAGCGTGCGTAATGCGGCGCGCGTCTTCCTTCATGGCAATGCCGAAGTCGATGATCTTGATGCGATCGTCGTCCAGCACCATGATGTTCTCCGGCTTCAGATCGCGATGCACCACGCCGTGCTTGTGCAGGTTGTCGAGAGCATCGCAAATGGAGATGGTGAGCGCAACGGCCCGGTCGATGGGCAGTTTCCGCTCTTCGCGCGAACCCTTCTCGTTCAAACCCTTTTCGTTCAGAATTGCCCGCAGCAGCCGTCCGTCCACCCACTCGATCACCATGTAGGGGCGGCTGCGCTCTTCGCCGTCGTAGGTTTTCACCACGCCGGGGTGGTCGATCTCCTGGCCGATCTCTTCCTCGCGGCGGAAGCGCTCCAGCAGCACTGGATCGGCTTCCATCTCCGGATGCGGCACCTTCACAGCCACCGTCCGGCCATTGTGCAAATCGGTGGCGCGGTACAGCGTGGACATGCCGCTGCGGGCAACCTCCGCTTCCAGGCGGTAGTGATCCAGGGTTTCTCCAACTTCGGGCGTGGTCATGACTGCTGTCAGCATCGCAATTTCGAGTCTGACATGCAAAGCATAAGAATTTCGCAAGGAACGAAGGCAGGTCGAAAAATCGGAAACCGACATCTCCGTGCCCCATCCATTTCGCGCTCTTTGCGAAATGGGTGGGAAAGCACGAACCTCAAATCCCCTCTCAAAACTCAGCACAGACATCGGCGAAGGGGTGGGACAGCACACAAATTACCGGGTTTCCCCCGCAAATCATCGCTATGATGGAGGTCGAGATGCCCAGCCTATCCCGAATCTCTCTTGCCTGCGCGGCAATGGCCTGCATGTTCTGGCCCGCCGTGGCTCGCGCCGCGCCGGAAAAGTCGCACCCGGCCAAACCGGCCCCGCCGCAGGATACGGGATTCCTGAACCGCCGCCTCGAGCTGCACGGCATCGCCTATCGCTTTCAGGTATATCTGCCGGAAGATTGGCGGCGCGACGACCAAAAGAAATGGCCCATCATCCTGTTTCTGCACG
>CAZMWL010000025.1:0-57893 GCA_964569985.1 uncultured Occallatibacter sp. | reverse complement strand
CTGCCTGCGGCGTCGCGTTATCGCGATCGAGCAGCGGACAATGGCGCTGTCGGCTCTAGTCTGCTCCAATGGAAGCAGGACCTTAAGCTGCATTGGAGCACTGTTCATTTTGTCCGCGTACGGATCAACACCCACGATGGGCGACACTTCTTTCAAGCCGATGTTGCTCCTGGTTCCCTCACTCCGGACCAGCTGAGAGTCGAGTTCTACGCAGATTCCGTTCAAGGGAAGCAAGCTTGTATCGAAGTCATGGACCTATCCGGATCGAGCCCCGATACGCCGGGCTCACACTCTTACTCAGCTCATGTCTCCGCCACGCGTCCCGCGAGCGATTACACCGCGCGAATCGTCCCCCACCATTCCAACGCACTCGTGCCGCTCGAAGCGTGCCAGATCGTTTGGCAACGCTAGACTTACACCGTTGCCTCCGGCGCGTCTGCAAGAGCCCCTGTCAGCAATTGTTCAGGCAAGTCAAGGCGCGCCACACCAATCCGACTGTCCGCCATCCCGTAATAAACGTCGAAGCGATCTGGCGTCCCTAGATCCTCGCGCCTGTCGATACCCGTAGGAAATACTACATTGGCGACAACTCCATTGCGCTCCTCGGGAAGCGTCGGCGTCAAAACCGGGTCAACCGAACGGTAGGTGATCACCAACGGATGCTCTTTGGAAAAAATCATTACCCCTGCCGAATAGCGCAACATGTGCCTGTCGGTTGCAGTTGCATCAATTTCGCTCACCCCGTGGTAAACGATCATCCACCCGTATCGTGTCAGGATCGGTGGGGTACCGCCGCCGATCTTAAGGCGTTCCCAAGGCGATACAGGGGAGGCGAGCCGATGATGAAACGTAAACTTGCCGGTGCGAAACGGCTTACGATCAAGCGTCATTTGGCAGTACGAGATCCAGATGCTCTCCCGATCAATATCGACTTCACGGTTTGCAGGGCTGCAGGCTGTTTCCTCAGGACGGGTGCCTGGATAAAGCGGACGGTGAAGCAGGGCCAACTCTGGCTGCCCCGTCGGATCGGGAATCACGGCTGGAAAGAGGCTGGAATCTTTGTCGTCTACGTTGCCGAATTCGATGCCGTCTGCCGAGGCAAATGTAGCGAGGCCCAGGCGTCTCCAGTGGAAGATGTCTTCCGATACCGCAAGGGCAATCCGAGGGCCATGGGATGACCATGCCGTGTAGGTCATCAGATATCGTTGGATGGGTTCAACGAACGTGACTCGTGGATCCTCGCATCCACCGCCTCCCGGCCGCAATTCATAATCGGCTTCGGGCTCCAGTGCGATGCCAAGCCGCTCAACGCCCATCGGGTCGCCGGCCTCATTGAACCGCACGCGCGCAATCCCGATCCGCGAATAGTTTCCCCTCGCGACCATCCGAGGGAAGAGATACAGCTCGCCGTCAGAGCCCCGAGCAGCTCCTGGATTGAGAACCCCTTCGACTTCATGCAGATTACCGGGCTCCGGCTCCATGATCATGCCGAGGCGTTGCAGCTTCAATCCGATCATCGAATCTCCTCAACCGCATGCTCCATCCCGCAGGCTCACTTATCGCCCAGGCAAGCAAGAATGGTGTTGATGACCAGGTTGGTATCGTCAGGTCCCTTGACGGGAATCGACACTACACCGGCCTCTTCCGCCGGGTAATCGTTGCCGCCTGGAAACAACGCATCGCCGATGTAAATCATTTCTTTCAATGAAACGTGGAGAGTGTCCCGCAGCTTCCCTATCCCGTAGGCTTTGTCAATTCCAGGCTTCGTCACATCGATAGAGGTTGCCCCGCCTATACGAATAGAGAATTCGGGGATAAGTGTCTGGAGAATCGCTGTGATTTTCTTCCGCTTCGAAAAATCCGGATCCCACTCTTCCTTTTCTGCGAGAGGGGCCTGCTGACCCAATGCAGAGTATGTGACCTGACTTCCCCGGTCCTCAATCACTTCTCCCCATACCGTTTTGGCGCGAAAGCCTGCCTCTCCAGCCGCCTTATCCAGAGAGTCGACAATCTTCTTCTTTTGTTCCGCCGTAAGATCCTCCGAATAAAGCTCCTCCCACTTGCCGTTGTATTGAAAGAACTTCGTTCCACAGGTTGGAAGCAGAGACAGATTTTCGAGGCGGCTACCGTGGGGCAGATCGGTAAGAAGCTGCTCCTCAAACTGCACCCACGCGCCCCCGGAAATGACAGCTACTTTCATAACCCCTAGAAGGTCGCGCAGCAACCCCGCAGTCTGTGGAGAGAGAGACGACTTGCTTGGCGCGAGCGTGCCGTCCAAGTCGAACACGATGAGCTTTTTCATTCGTCTTCCAGTCCCAGATTCTCTACGCAGATGATTTTGGTCATCATCAAGGGATCGCGATCTCAAGCAGCGTTACCTCTCCATTGGGTTGAAACGCGCATTCTCCGGCCTCGGCCGGCAAGAGCCAAACATCTCCCTTGCCAAGCGCGTATGGAGTAATGTCGTGCATGATTTGGCCCGAACCCTCAATGCCGACCAAAACGCGCGGTTCAGCCGCCGCTCCAACGATGAACTTGTCTGGCCCAACAACGCGCCACAACAAAAAGGCGGGGCAATCGAAGAGCCTCTCGCGCTCAATAGGTTCGGTAGTCTCCACGCGGGGCTCGACAAGGCCACTATCGCTCGCACCGAACTTTATGCAGGCAAAAGCCTGATCTACCTGGATCGGACGCGGCTCCTTGGTCTCCAGATCGATATGGCCCCAATCGTAAAGCCTGTATGTCACGTCGCTATTCTGCTGAACCTCGAAAACCATTACATCGTTGCCTAGAGCATGAACCGTTCCCCCGGGAATGAATATGGCATCGCCGGACTTCGGTGAAACGCTAACAAGGTGTTCCGCAATGGTTCCGTCGCGCAGCGACTCTCTCAGAATGCCGGCAGTTGTGCCCGATTTCAGGCCGGCATAGATTTGGCTCCCTTTCTCAGCTTCGATTACGACCCACGCCTCTGTCTTTGCTGTATCGCCTGCCGGGTTTAGCTCGGAGGGATCATCACCGGGATGCACTTGCACGGAGAGCATCTCGTGCGCGTCCAGAAATTTCAGCAACAATGGGAAGCGGCGGAAGCGCGAAGAAAGCTTTCCCATCAGCGGTTCTCGGCGCTCCTCCATCACTTGCCCAAGCGTCTGGCCCTTAAGCGGCCCATTCGCGACCAGACTTTGATGGTCGGTGCGGTCGCTCAATACCCACGCCTCTCCGATCGGCCCATCGCCCGGCAACGGTGCGGAGAGCAGGCTGGACAAGCGGCGGCCTCCCCACAAACGATATTGGTAGATGGGTTCGAACCGTAGCGGATATAACTGCGCTTCATCCATTGTTTACTGTCCGTCTTTTACTATCGAGAGCTTAATTCGCTGAACTCGCCGGCATCGCAGATTGCCGGTGACCATTTGGAACCCACGCCAGATCGCCGCTGAAAACATAGATAGCAAGCGCGGCGGCCATGAAGGCAGCGCCTATCCAGAAGCGCCAGTCTCGATGCATCCGTCTCCAGTAAGGACCGGGATCGGGTTCGCCACTGCCGTTGCTGTTTCCTTCCAGGTTGTGCTTGCTTCCGGTCATTATCTCTCCCTGTCCGTGTGCATTCGCAGCCACGCGCTGCCATGTTGCAGAATGCTTGACGTTGCAAGGCTCTTTTGGCCCGCAAGACGCTCGTCTGGCGACCAATCCAGCCCCCATAAGTACTATTCAAGAGAACACCACCGGAAGTCCGGTCAATTGTGGCCAGAACGCGACTGCACGTTGTTCAGAAACTGGGTGATAGCGTCACTGCTCCTACCAAAGGCAGGCCCATCTTTAAGCATTCCTGAGGTGATGTACACGATTGCTCAGCGTGCTCAGACGCAACGTGGAAAACTGCAGATGCGGAAGAGCAGAGGTCAAGGGCTCAGAACCACTCAATGGCAGCTTCTGAAAGATCTCTTGAACTCGCGAATCCGCGTCACTCTGAAGGCTTGGAGTGTTTTCAATCATCACCCGACGATCATGGGAGACATGCGGAATGGCCGCTTCAAATACCTCTTTGAGTTCGCAATCAAACCGTCTCACCTATCCTGTGACCCCCCATAGGTTCTTCGGGGTCGGTTCAGCTTCCTCTCTTCAGCTGGCGCCTCGTCCACAGCGTCCGATCAGCATAGCGGTGATTGGGAATCACCTTCCGAGGCAGTGTGGAATCGCGACCTTCACGACAGATTTGTGCAACGCGATCACCGCCGAATACAGCGATGCTCAACTTTCGGTGATAGCAATCAACGACGGGCAATCATCCTACGAATACCCAGAGCGGGTGCGATTTGAGATCAGCGAAGGTGGTCTCGCGTCCTACAGGGCTGCTGCCGAATTCTTGAACGCAGGGAATGTCGATCTGGTGTGTTTACAGCATGAGTACGGCATTTTCGGAGGCAAATCTGGGAACTACATTATCGAGTTGCTAAAACACCTTAAGATGCCGGTCATCACAACCCTGCATACGGTCCTTCGCGAACCGAACCTGGACCAACGGGTTGTAATGCACAAGATTGCCGCACGCTCCGAGCGCCTCATCGTCATGAGTCAACACTCTTCGCGAATCTTGCAGGAGGTCTTCAAGGTGCCAGCGGCGAAGATCGATCTGATTCCTCATGGCATCCCCGATCTGCCTTTTGAGCAACCGGTCCTCTATAAGACTCGCTTCTCTTGCCAAAGCAAGAGCGTCCTTCTCACGTTTGGCCTGCTTTCGCCGAACAAAGGATTCGAAAGCGTGATCCAAGCGATGCCGAGCATACTCGCCAGTCACGGCAACGCCGTCTACATGATTGCGGGCGCCACTCACCCGCATGTCCGGGCGCGTGAAGGGGATCGTTACAGGCGCGAGTTACAGGCATTGGCGAAGAAGTTGGGTGTGGAAGAGCAGGTCCTATTCGTCAATCGGTTTGTCGCTCCCGAAGAGATGGCGGCGCTTGTCGGCTCGGCCGACATTTACATCACGCCCTACTGCCACGAGGCGCAGGCGGTGTCGGGAACCTTGGCATATGCCCTAGGTGCCGGCAAGGCCATTATCTCGACTCCCTACTGGCACGCCGCAGAAGTTCTCGACCATGGACGCGGACTGCTGGTGCCGTTTGAAAGCCCGGTTGCCATCGCAAAAGCGACGATCGCGCTTCTGGATGATGACAAGGCACGCCAGGCAATGCGCGAACGCGCCTACCTTTATTCTCGGCCTATGATCTGGAAGCGGGTTGCCCAATCCTACATGGCCACCATTCTGCGAACTCGCGTCCACCCTACCAATAAGGTTCAAATTGGTCGTGCCATCAAGACCGATGCGTGGGAAGTCGAACAGCGCGTTATAAATGCCTGAGCGATCCAGGACCTATTTTCTTCGTTATTGCCGGAATTGTGAGCAATTCAGAACAGACATCCGCTCCCGACTTTAGAACACTGGTCCTGCAAGCGCCGCGGGATACTCGTAGGGAGGGCATTCTTCCACTTCCTGGGCCCGTTCTTCGATTTGAGATGTGGCCTTGATTGTCGTGACAGGCGGTAACTCCATTCTTGGCGTTCACGCGATCATTCCACTTTCTGAGTAGGCGGATACATTTGCGCTAAGCAGGGCCGAGCGCACAATCCAGAAAGAGGCGACCCTCATGGATCACACCCATATTCACGCACTCGACTTGGCGCCGACATTCGATCTTGCTCACTTCCTCGCGTGCGCTGGAGCGGGCAGAAGGATTGTCCACTGCGATCCCAAAGGCGCCTTGTTCTCTCAGGGCGACTCTGCCGATTCTGTTTTCTATCTCCAAAGCGGGCGGTTGAAAGTCACTGTCGTCTCGGCGAGTGGCAAAGAAGCTACGATTACACTGCTTTCTGCCGGCGACTTCATCGGCGAGGATTCGCTTACCGGAAACGCTGGACACCGATCGGTCACTGTAACTGCAATCACTCAGTCGCATGCGATGAAGATCTCTCGAAGTGAGATGGTCCGGGTGATGCACGATGAGCAGGCATTCACTGATCTGTTCCTATCGCATCTTTTGGCTCGCAGCATAAAAACCCAAGCCGACCTCGTCGATCAACTCTTCAACTCCAGCGAGAAGCGCCTCGCAAGGCTCCTTCTTCTGATGGCTGAATACGGCGAACCTGGAGAACCAACAAAGTTCATTCCTCCCATCACTCAAGAGACCCTGGCAGAGATGGTCGGTACCACCCGCTCACGCGTCAGCTTCTTCATGAATCGATTTCGCAGGCTCGGGTTCATTGACTACAATGGCCGCATCGAGGTCCACAAATCGCTTCTCAAAGCAATGCTCCTCGATCGCCTTCCTGAGCATGGCGCTCAAGCACCTCGCCTTGCCGCGAAATCCAATATCTCACCTGACCGTTCCATAGCGAAGCTTTGCGCATAGAGAAGACCATGCAGTGCCTACCTGCTTACCCACTCAATGGCGAGAGAGGTGGCACTTCAGGAACGACCTATGGCTGCCAGACGGCACCTGCCTCAATTCCGGAATGAATTTGAGAGGCTGCACCGATCAATGCCGGCTGTTCGTTCGCTGAAAGGGCCAGAAGAATCAGCGCCGCCCCCGCATACGCCAGTGGATCGCGAGCCTGGCCGAGAGCGCATCCGGTTGCTTTCATCGCCAGACCCTCTCCTCTTTCTGCGACTAAGCTAAAACATCGCCTCAATACAAAACACCCGACAGCGGAAAGGATCAGGTCCGACATGATTGCACGGTATGTATGAATGCGGTTGGCTATTGAAGTGTTCATCGCCTGACCCTACACCGACAAGACCGCAATGGATGTACATTCTAGCTCGCTGAAGAAGCCCCTGGCCTTGGAGCACTGTTGGGCGGAGCGAATGCCGTGAAGAAGCTTTAATGCCTCCCACGGGGCATCGCTGCATGGTTGGCATCGCCTGCGCCGTGTGCGGCATGTGCAGCAAATGATCCCCTATCAATCCGGGCAGGCGATCGTCGCAAACTCCGCTGCCGCGGTATCTCGGCGGTTCCTCTCGATCCAGATTGGCTCTGGCACTTCGCAGCACGGCCGGATTTTAAGGGGCACACTATCAATCGCATTCAAAAGGACTGCCACGCCGTTGCCTTTCTCGTAGAAAGCATCAGCCGTCACGCCGCAAGGGACTTGGCTTCCCGAAAATGCGCCACTCATCGCAATCACTCGGATGGCTGGAAATTGGCGGCGGACTAGAGGTAGCAATTCAAAACCAGACATGCCCGGCATGTTGAGGTCGGAGAGCATAATTTCTGGGACCTCTTTGTCAATCTCGACCAGCGCAGCTAAGCCATCCGCCGCACACCGCACGCGATGTCCGAGTACCTTGAGAATCTCTGCGAGTGAAGTTCGAACGGGCTCCTCATCCTCGACGATCAAGATGGAAGCTTTTGGATCTGGCATTTTCTTGCTCCGATAAGCACAATTGATCTGTACGACCAGTATGTCAGTGCTTTGTTTTCAACGCTGGTCGTTTATGACCGGAATTCACTTCTTTGAGAAGCTTCGATCGGTGTCTCGGGACATCGAGCACGACAGGCTTCACTGCATTATCGTCGGGCATTCGATCATGGAGAACCACTTTTAGCAGAGACTTATGCACTTGAATACGGCCGTTGTATTCGACGAATCCCAGCCTGCGGAATCGATTCATGAAGAAGCTGACGCGAGAACGCGTGGTTCCAATCATTTCCGCAAGAGTCTCTTGAGAGATCGGAGGAATCTGCGTTTCCGGCTCGCCGGGCTCACCATATTCGGCCATCAAGAGAAGAATTCGGGCCAAACGCTTTTCACTGGAGTTGAAAAGTTGATCGACAAGGTCGGCCTGGCTCCGCATACTTCGCGCCAGCAAGAACTTTACGAACAAGTCTGAGAACTGATGCTCTCGATGCATTACTCGGACCATCTCTTCTCGGCTTATTTTGAGTGCCGAGCAGGCGGTTATGGCGGTGGCCGTGGATAGACGCAATCCGGGCACTGCAGATAGCGCTTCTTCGCCCACAAATTCGCGCGGGACAAGCAGAGTGACAGTCGCTTCCTTGCCGGCGGTCGAAACGACGGTGATCTTTGCGCGGCCCTTTTGCAAATAGAAAACCGAATCGGCTGGATCGCCTTGTGAAAAGAAAGCCTGTTTGGGCCTTAGTTCAACGATCCTTCGGCCAAGTCCAGCGCTAGCAAGGAATGCCGCGAGATCGAACTCGAGTGGAGCAGCAATGGTCATCCTCAGGCCACCTTTCAGCACTAAAGCATCGATTAAAGATGCCGTAGGCTTCGGACACGGGAATCGGCTACACTCCTGTCGCTTCGATTGTCTTATGAATGATTTACGCCGTCTGTGCCGTTTTATACACCGTATCTAGCAGATCGAGTGCGACTTCCGCATCTAATGCACTTTGTCTGAACCGGCCCCCGGAAGTGTCCACTATTGAGCAGATCAAATTCAACAGGCCGCGTCAACTGGACGTTACTTCGCGAATGGAAACGATCGGACGCGCCAACCAGCGGAAAGGCCAGGACAAGAGTATGGAAGAGCATCGATGCAGAATCGCAGCAATGGTGGTGGAAGACTTCCGTTGCAAGAGCCTCCTCGACAGCGCACAGATTGTCACTCAAGACCCCCGTTATAGGTGCCTTTACCGCCGAGTGGAACTCGAGGTAGAAGACAGCCGGTGCAATAGCGTCGCAGCCGAAATGGAAGACCCGCGGTGCAAGGGCCTTTCTTTGAAGTGGTAATTGAAACTCCTAATTTCTAAAATTCGACTCGGTCCTCAAATGTCCTGGTGAAAACCCTGCCATCCATAGCACTTCGATGAACAGCCAATTGATGATGATGCAAACGTCTGTTCGCACGCAATCGACCGACAGCCGGTTAAATCTAGGCCGGGCTGCCTTACGAGAACATGAGAGAAGGGATCAGCGTAGGAACTTCTCTTCTCGGCTGACATGGGCTGCCTGCTCCAACCTGCGAATTGGCGTCGCCGGTCAGTTATGACCTTACATCCGCACGTCGCCATTCTAGGATGATGCGTGCGAAAGACATCTGTCATGGGAATGGCAGGGTTCGCCAATCGCGCTCAAGGCAGATCGATATCCGCAGTCAGATCAGACACGAAACTAAATTACAAACCGAAAAGAAAGGCGTTCACAGTGAAGAAGACTGGCAGGATAGAGCTTGCAAGGGAGATCATCGCCCGGGTGAAGAAAGAGATGCAGGAATCCCGATTGACGGCGTCTGTTCGCAAGGGCATGCATGGCAAGGCTGCACTCGATTCACCGGCGATCCGTTTCGAGAAGGTGTGATGCTGCCTTCCATGTGGCTGTTCAAGGATGCAACCTAGGGGCCTTTTATCGCTTTTACCGGTACGCGACTTGCGTGTAGGTCAAAGTTGCTCAACGAGTCGCGCAACGTCAGGTCACAATAGGGTATGAACAAGTTCTGGATCGGCTTGGTACTCCTGTCTTGCTTTGCAATGCCCTATGCGGCGCAGGGATAGGTTGTGGTAATCGTGCATCGCCATCATCATCATCGGCACCACCATCACCACCCCAATCTCAACCAGTAATTCAGCCAGGCCTCGAAAACGTGGAAGTTTCACGCGGATCCACCCGTTGGGGCCATCGGGTGGGTATGTCGTGAAGTGGCAATAGCGCGGTTTCCCAGGTCAAAGGATGACGTAACTAAGAAGATTGCCTGAAGGCTTCGAGAGCCGACTGGCAAGGGTGAACGAGCTTTCGAGAATTAGACGAATGATCATCAAACCCAAACACGAGAAAGGTTAACACCTAATGGAGCAATCAGTCTTCGAACATGCGGGACGACAGATCGACGATACAGCGCACAAGGCTACACGAGCGGCATCTGCAGTTTCCGATGCGCTGGAAGACGGTGTGATAGCAGCTCGTCGGATGGCAAGAGACGGAACCGACGCCGCAACGGAGTTACTTTACAACACAAAGAGGCGATTCGAACGAAACCCGTTTGAAACAGTCGCAATAACATTTGCGGTTGGCATTGCTGCCGGAACAGCGATCGGCTGGATGTTGAAGCGGGGAAAACCGACACAACGGTGCGAATAATCTGGGACAGCATCTGGCGGCTTGGGTCGGTCTATGCGGTCATCCGATCATCGACCTCCCGGTAGTCCTCGTCGGCGCCAGCTTTAAATTTCAGCGCAGAGTTTAGAGCCGGGTCCGGGAAGGGATCTGAGAAGATGGGGACACCGGATTCAAGTCATGCTGCCGAGAACGCTCCTGCTAAGGTAGACTCCGGCGCGCCAAATTCACCGACTACCCTCCCGTCCCCAGACGAATCTCAAATCCCCGCAAAGGCAAAGCAACATAACATTCGCGTCTCCCCTGCCGTCCTCGATGCCGCGGGGAAAGACGGGGACGACCTGCTTCGATCCTTGCACACGGCTTCCACAGGCCTCACACAAAGCGAGGCGGAGTCGAGAGCGCGCATTGCAGGGCCGAATGAAGTTGCGCAAGAGCGGCAGCGCGGCTGGTTCCTCAGTCTGCTGATCATCATTCGAAACCCTCTGGTCATTTTGTTGGCGGTACTGTCGTCGATCTCCTTCGCGACCGGCGATCCACGCGCTGGGAGCGTCATGGCGGGCATGATCGTTCTGAGCGTCACGCTCAGGTTCCTGCAGGAAGCTCGTGCGGGCGCCGCTGCGGCGAAGCTCAAGGCGATGATTCACGTAACGGCCACAGCGCTCCGGGACGGCAAGCCGCAGGAGATCCCCCTTCGCGATCTCGTTCCCGGGGACATCATCAATCTGTCCGCTGGGGACATGATCCCAGGCGACGTGCGAATTCTATCGGCGAAGGATCTGTTCGTGAGCCAGGGAACGCTCACCGGAGAGTCGCTCCCGGTCGAGAAGTTTCACGATGCGGATCCACACGCAGCAGATTCTCCGGTCGAGCTCAAGAACACGTGCTTCATGGGCACGAGCGTCCAAAGCGGCACAGCGACCGCTGTCGTTGTCATCACGGGAGTCCGAACCTATCTCGGCACGATGGCGAGTTCCATCACGCAGGAAGGAACTCCAACGAGCTTTGACCAGGGCCTGAGCCGTTTCACCTGGCTCATGATTCAGCTCATGGCCATCATGGTGCCCCTGGTCTTCTTCATCAACGGGTTCACCAAGCACGATTGGAAGGGAGCATTCTTCTTCGCGATGGCCGTTGCAGTTGGCCTGACCCCGGAGATGCTGCCCATGATTGTCTCCGTCTGCCTGGCCAAGGGCGCGCTAGCCATGAGCCGCAAGAAGGTTATCGTTAAACGTCTCAACGCCATTCAGAACTTCGGTGGAATGGACGTGCTCTGCACCGATAAAACGGGTACGCTCACGGAAGATCGCGTCGTCCTGCAACGGCACTGTAATGTCGCCGGTCGAGAGACGGATGAAGTGCTTCGGGATGGATACCTCATCAGCCATTTTCAGACCGGCCTGAAGAATCTGCTTGATACCGCAATATTGAATAGCTCCGATTTCCACGAGCAAGCCCTGATTGAGAAGTACAAGAAACTCGACGAAATCCCCTTCGATTTCACTCGACGGATGATGTCGGTACTCGTGCAGAATCCTGAGGGCAAGGCGATCCTCCTGACCAAGGGCGCGCCGGAAGAGATCTTCCATCAATGTTCGCAATTTGAGCTTGACGGGAAGTTGTCACCCATGGACCCCACGCTAATGAAAGGGTTAAAGGACCAGTATGCGAGTCTGAGCAACGATGGATTTCGTGTTTTGGCGGTTGCAGTAAAGGAGTTGACGGGAAAGACGGCCTGCGCAAAGGATGACGAACACGATCTTGTGCTGAAGGGATATGTCGCATTCCTCGACCCGCCCAAGCCCACCGCCGCAACCGCGATCGAAGCACTGCACAAGCATGGCGTGGTTGTGAAGATCCTTACTGGCGACAACGACCTGATCAGCCGCAAGGTGTGCCGCGACGTCGGGCTTCTCGCCGACCCGATGCTGTTGGGTGATGAAGTCGAGAAAATGTCCGACCCCGAATTGGCCGAGGCGGCAGAAAAAACCACGCTCTTCGCTCGCCTCTCTCCGGCGCACAAGCAGCGGATCGTTCGTGTCCTGCGCGGCAAAGGTCACGTTGTCGGATTTCTGGGTGATGGAATCAACGACTCACCCGCTTTGCGGGCCGCGGACATCGGCATTTCGGTCGACACTGCGGCCGATATCGCGAAGGAGTCGGCCGACCTGATCCTGTTGCAGAAGGACCTTATGGTTCTCCAAGGCGGCGTCATCGAGGGCCGAAAAGTCTTCGCCAACATCATCAAGTACATCCGCATGGGAGCCAGTTCCAACTTTGGAAACATGTTCAGCGTGCTGGGTGCGAGCGCCTTTCTGCCCTTCCTTCCCATGGCCCCGATTCAGATCTTGACCAACAACATGCTCTACGACTTCTCGCAGGTTCCTATTCCCAACGACGCGGTGGACGACGAGCTGGTCGCGCGTCCGCGGCCCTGGAATATTGGTGAGATAAAGCGCTTCATCCTCTGCATCGGGCCCATCAGCTCGATCTTCGACTACACGACCTTCTTCGTCATGCTCTATCTGTTCAAATGCTGGGATCCATCCCGCGCTCCGCTCTTTCAGACCGGCTGGTTCGTCGAGTCGATCATGACGCAGACGCTCGTTATTCATATCATTCGCACGAATAAGATTCCGTTCTTCCAGAGCCGCGCAAGCTGGCCGCTGCTGATCACGACATTGACCATCATGGTCTTCGGAGCGTGGCTGCCGTATTCTCCGTTGGCCTCTTCGCTCGGCCTGACGCACCTACCCGCGCTGTATTGGCCAATCCTCCTGCTGACGCTCCTTGCCTACACGTGCCTTACGCAAGGCGTCAAGGTGTGGCTCTTGAGGATGAAATGGATCTAGGACAAGGCAAGTTAGTCACGCCATTAGGCAGATCGACGGAATCCCACAGGCGGTCGGACGGCAAGAACGCTTTACGACGCTTTCAGAAGTTCCTCGTCCGGAAGCGCTTCAAGATGCCGGTGCGGGGCAGAAGGTTTCATCGCGCAGGCGGTATCGGGCTTCTACGTGCTGCAGTGTTGGGCGCAAACGACGGCATCGTATCAACATCAAGTCTGCTGATCGGCGTTGCGGCGGCGCATGGAACTCATCGCAGCATCCTGGTCGCAGGGATCGCCGGCTTAGTCTCCGGAGGGATGTCCATGGCCGCAAGCGAGTACGTTTCCGTGCACTCGCAGGCCGACACCGAAGCAGCAGAATTGGCCCTCGAGCGTACAAAACTCAAGCAGGACAACAAGGGTGAACGCCAGGCGCTAACGGCTATTTATGTGGCCCGCGGACTGGAACCCCTACTCGCAAGTCAAGTCGCGCAGCAGTTGATTGCCTATGATGAATTGGGCGCGTATGCCCGCGATGAACTCGGTATCTCAGAGAAGTTCCGCGCACGCCCATTGCAGGCTTCCCTTTCGGCTGCATGCAGTTTTGCTGTTGGGGCCATGATGCCGCTCATGGTCACTGCGATCGCACCAGAGGCGCGCTTAATTCCCATCGTCTCTCTATCATCGCTGGCAGTTCTGGCTTTGATGGGCGGACTGGCTGCACGCGCTGGTGGCGCGAGAGTCATGATGGGTGCGATTCGGGTGACGTTTTGGGGTGGTCTGGCAATGGCCATGACCGCTGGTATCGGCTGGCTGGTTGGGGCGATTGCGTAAGGGCGCATAATCGACTTTCCGCAAGCTCACCGGAGCCCCCTTTTAAGAATCTCGATGGCGCGCCAAACTCGTCCAGATTGAGGCCAGATCGAGGTTCTGTTTGTACCAATAATGAATTTCGCAATTGGTTCAAACCAAGGTCCTAATTGCGAAGGACGACCACTGATTCAGCGAACAGACAATGGGTAGAAATACGAAGCTGGGTCTCCCTCATGAGTCGTAGCGAGGAAGTAGGTGCCCGGCGGCAGGCTACGGAGGTCGAGAGTAACCGTGAGGTCGGTGTGAAATCCCTGCAGATTTGCGAGGGCACGACCAGTTGCTTTTGCTGAGTCACTACTGCGGTCGGTGGCGACGGAGACCACGTAATCGCCACCCGGGCTGAAATTCGGAAGGACTATGTGAGCTGTCACGACCCGCCGTGGGAGGAGCCCGACCGGGATAGTCGATGTATCAGTTCCACGAGTCGTACCCACCTGGCTGAGATCAATCGAAGCGGCCACCGGAGTTGAGTCGGCAAGCTGGGCCGGCGCAGCTACCGAATGCATGCGCCAGTAGATAACTCCACCTACAGCTAGCAGGCAAAGGGTTACAGAGGCGAACGCTGCCCATCCCCACTTCATCACCGAGTCACGGCGAGAAGGAAGCCGAAATCCCGCACGTTCCGACTGCTCATTCCGGAGCCTGCGAAGTTCGATCAACTCACGGGTGCACTCGGCACACTTCAGGACGTGCAGATACCTTGGATCCGAAAGATCCAGCTTTTCCGGCGTGAAAACCCACGCCTTCAGAGTTGCGCGGTCAATGCAGCCTATGCGTTCAGGATTAGGGGGGGCTTCGAGTGCGTGCTCCTCAAGCTTCTCAAAGAGCAAAGTATCGTCGTCGTCATCCTCAAGAAATGATTGATGTTCGTCCACGGAATCCTTCCCGGTCTCCTGAAGTGCCTCTGCCGGAGTTTACTGCGGAGTACCTCGAATACCCAATTTTTGCCGGATGCGTTCGAGAATCCTTTTGCAATTCATTCGGATAGCTTCACGACTGGTCCCTGTTTTGGCCGCCACCTCTGCCCAAGATTCTGCGTTGCCATATCGCAGCATCACGGCCTCGCGCACACGAGGTGGCGCTTCGGCCAGGATTCTTTCTGCATCGAGCGCCGCGTCTACTGCGGAATGAGCTAAATATGAGGCTGATGCTTCGTGAGCATCAGAGAAATCGATGAAGACGAGTCGTTTGCTCTCTCTACGTCGACGCCGGACTTCCTGCCTGCAGAATCGCAGAAGGACCGCGCTTACATCATCTTGATCTTTGGGAGGGTGGTCGGCTAGGTAGGCAACGGCTTGCTCGATTGCCTTTTCCATGATCTCAGCTGCCAGTGCTTCGTCTCCGAGCACCGATGCCGCGGCTCGTTGAGTGTCCGGCCAGTGCCTCTCAACGGCATCCCGCACGGCAGTCATGATTAGCGAAGAACCTAATGTGTCCTTCACAACCCAGCAACGATCAAGTGGAGACGGGGAAGCCATCGCTGAACAACCAGTACCGACCGACACCCGTGATCGTGCGAGTGCATCGAGTCTGTAACGCCAATTTACCCCAAAACAGTCTTGATTTCCACATTAGGAGCAATATTTCCACCGAGCCTGTTCGTTTTAGATGTTTTCCACAGCCTTTATATGTAGAGGGCTTTTTGTCCTTTTGCACGCTCCCCCTTGCTCGAGGTGCATATGGCAACCGTTCGCCCGCTACCCGGATCCGCCCCAATATGGGGACCGGAAGCAATTGCCTTGGCGGAACAAGCCCGGGTGCTTTCGGGAAACAAACTTGCCCAACTCGTTCGCAGGCTCCAGCGTCAGACTGGCCGGACGCAGGAAGAATGTTGGCGTTTCGTCATCAAGTACGGCATCAAGGCGGAAGTCGATCACCGGCGCTGGCGAGAGGAAGAGCTCGACGAGGCGCGGGAGCTGCTCACGAAATACTCCGTGGAGGAAGTTGCAAAGCGGCTGAAGCGAAGCGCAAAAGCTCTTCGCAACGCCCTCCAAAGAAGACAGCTCCGAGTCCGCGAGATTCGTTGTGATTGCTTTTCCCTGGAATCTCTGGCCCAGGTACTGCATGTGCGTCGCAGTGAAATCGTCTGCTGGATCGAGCGAGGTTGGCTCCAGGCAACAATCACCAAGCAGGCGAACCGAGCCAGTTATCGCATCATGCCCGAGGCTCTCAGCGCGCTCTACAAGAATCATCTCGAAGACCTGCTGAAGCGACGCATCCCCAACCACTCGCTCTTTGAAGCGTACGTCCAATACTGTTTTTCACCGAAACACACCACAGGCGAACAACTGCTCGAAGTCCGCCGCGATAAACGCGAGCGAGAGGCATTCACAGCGCTCCACAACGGAGAGAATTTCTCTCAAGACGAGGAGGAGGATGACGATGGCACTTTCGGCGCTTGAGTCTTCAAAGACGCGAGCCCAAGAATCAGTGTGTCCTCACTGCAGACGTTCCGTCGTATCGACGCGCCCGGCCGTAGTGGAGACGGTCCTAAGTGTTCTGGCGGGACTGGCCCTGGCATTGATGCTGGTACCTGTGGCGGTCATTGTCTGGAAGTCGTGTTCTGATCTCCTGTCGGAAAAACTTTCACACTCGATCATCGACCATCCGCTTGAGGATTGGACCCGGTACTAGCGTCTTTTCAAAGCAGACCAATACATTCTTCCTGTGCATCCGGGCGATAGAGGGCTAACTTCCACCGGCGCAAGCCTGAATAGTGTGTTGTGTTCCTAAGAACCTTCCTCAACTGAAATCATCCGCGGCGCCCAACATCCGGTCCTTGAACCACTGCTCAAGCTCCTCGATCTTGTTCATTCCGACAAATGGCTTGAGCTTTAGAAATGCGTACAGCGTGTTCAATGACATCTGAGTGATCAACTCCAACTCGCTAATGGAAACGTCTGTCGCGCCGGTGTGTACGATCTTGGATCGAAGCGAGTATAGATCGTTGACGGTTTTGGCGATATTTCTCCGAGCATTTAGATCAGCACCTAATAAGTGGGCAACACGAGCGCTGAGCTGATAGGTGATCTCTGTTTGGGTCTGCCTCCCCAGCACGACACTCTCTAGTGCGATTGCGTGTAGCAGGAAAGCTCGATGCGACTTGACTTCAATGCACGCCTCACCCGCTGTTTCCAATGCCGACACTAATCGTCCGGCAAATGTGTTCGAGGAGAGCAGCAGTTGACTTGCCCGGGGGCCGCCGCGCCGTTCCAGGAATGCATCGTAATAATCGCGAGACAGAAGGACAGCATCGCTCTCTCTATGAATCCTGACAATCGGTTCGTCTTCTGAAGAGGTCGTGGAGCGGCTGAGCCCGAGGCGTTGAACAGGTCCACCCATGCAAAAGAGATGGGTTCTAGAGGGAATCAGGTCAGCGCAAATCGCGTTCAGGATTGTCAGGTGCTGCTCGACAATTTCACGTGCCCTTTCCAGAGCGGCTTTACGATTGATTGCTTGAACCGATACTCGCGCGAAAAGAAACGCCGTGTCTGTATTGGCCTGGATGAGGCTTGGGACTGCGTAGTCTGATCTAACGTTGTCGGCCACAAATGAGACCTTTCCAAAGGTCTCGCCTGCCAGGTCGTAATTGGCCCCAAAGACAGATAGGTCAATTTGCCAAGCTGCTGAGGGCTCGTTCAACTTCTCGGAAAACTCCCTTTCCGCCTGAGCGATGGCAGCGGTTCGCTGGTCCATTGGCGCCGTCGCCACAGACAGCACCTGTTTGGCGAAGAGATCGTCGATGGCATCCTTATTCCATGTCCCCTCGGCAGAAGAGATTTCATCCATCTTCTCCAACGCTTCCAGATAGCCGGCCGCCAACTCATCACTCATCAAAAGATTGCCGCGGATGACCATTTGGCCGGTCAGCGGTTGTGGGCCGGTATTTGCTCCACGGCTGGGCATCCCCTGCTCCGGCAGTCTTCGTACAAACTCCAAAAAGATTTGTCTGATTCTGTCGACTTTCATTCTGTGTCCTTCGCTCCTAGCTCTGCGATGGTGCACGGAGAGGCTGTTGCGCCGCAATCGCATCCAGTATCTGCTGGCGGCTCAACTAACGCAGAAGCTACCAGAATCCCCTGATGCCGATGTCCTTCCGCCTCAACGTCATGACTCTTCCTAGATTGTCCTTGATGTGGAACTCCGTATTCATCTTCTTGGGCGGCCGTTGATACCAGGTACTGCAGACGGTTTGGAGATCGCGAGTCGCCGGTTTCCTATGGGTCCGCTCCATATTCGCTTGGCACGCTTCATCAGGAATGAGGAAAAACGTTCCTTCCGGATCTCCTCTTTGTGGCAGACGAGAGGCCATATCCGACAACGGTTTGATGAAGGCGCGCCTCGGCACTTCAGAGTGCTCAGTAATTTCGGTTAGATTCTCCGGAAATAGCGGTGCCAGAAGATCGATCACATAACCCCTACATTCGATCCAGGAGTGGAAGCCATCAAGCCCAGCGAAGACCCGTCCATTGGCATGCTCAGCGAAGGCGAGCGGGTACAGGGCGGGATTGAGCGAAAAGAAGGCAGCGCCGCTGACCGCTATAGCTGGCAGCCGATGATGTTCGCGAAGGATATGCGCCCCTGTCATCGCGAAGAAATTACAGGCGTGATGCACAACACTCTCTTCCTCAATCACACAGGAAATGACACTGAAGATGCGACAGTAATCTGCGAACGGTAAGGGCGGTCGTTGGGCTGAACCTCGGATATGCAGCTCCTTTCTCCGACAGCAACCATCGTAAATTGCGGATCGAGGGGCTTTCAGAATGTCCGGTTCTAACGGCGCGCCTTCCAGAATTGAACCCTCCGTGTAGGCGCAGTCGGAAGCGCGAGCCGAAATCCGCTGCAGACTCTCACTGAAGTTGCCGACCGGGGCAGTCCGACTAAGCGGCACGCAAGGCGTCGACGGCACCAATCAGTTGTCGATCTATACCAGCGGCAACGTCCTCGAACGACCAAGCGATGGGAATATCCGGGGTGATCCCGTTCCCTTCAATCTGGGTGCCTTTGGCGCTCACATAGGCCGCAATCGGAATCACCAGCCGATAACCAAACCCGAGTTTACTCGCTCTGCGTGTTACGAGACGTCCTGGAGTCTTCATTCCCACTATCGTGGCCAAACTGTTTTCCTGAGCGAACTGAGCCACCATCTCGGCAGCGCCAGCTGTGTGTTCGTCTACCAAGATGGCGGTGCGGCCATGCCAATCGCGCTGGCCAAGCGCCTCGGTATACAGGAAAATCGATGTCTTCCCCAAGAACTTGATTGCGAGCCTAGGTAGTGCCAGTTTCGATCGAGGAACTCTGTCAAAAACGGGGAGTGCGTCGGGGGAGACATTTTTCCGAGCCATCTCCCGGCTCTTGCTGTAGCCGATTGGGTTGCGGCCAGGAGTGAGATAGCTCATCAGGGTGAGACCTCCAATGCCTCCGCCCGGATTTCCGCGCATATCAATGATGAGCCGGTCAGCATTCTTGAAACGCCCGGCAAAAATCGAGTCCAGCTCATTCGCAAAGTCGATCCCGATCGCTCCAGGGAACAGGCTCACACGGAGATAAGAGATGTTGCCCGTCTGAATCCCGGTCGCGAGTGCGGTCGGTTCAGAATAGGGATTGTCTTTGTATTTGGGAACCGGCGTTTCAAGCGGGACCGTCAGTTCCTCCGCAGGATCACCGCGCAAAATAACAACTTGGAAGTTTTGGCGCATTTCAAAACTCGGGGCTGCGCCATCAGATAGGGATGGATTGACAGGCTTACCGCCGACCGACAAAAGAACATCGCCAGCTTTGATTCCCGCTCGCGTGGCAACTCCTCCTGGAAGAACATCCTTGAAAACCCAATGGGGTTGACCGTCAACGGTCCGCACTGAAAAGCTCGCGTTGATTGCATTTGGCGGCGTAATGAGGGTGCGGTCGGATAGGAGTGCCAGGGGGCTTGGCGCCATCTCCGCGAGCATCGTCGCAACCGAGTTCTCAAATGCCTTCTCGGTTTCGGCGTCAACAATGGTGGCGCGGTGTTGTTCCACAATTCCGTTCCACACCGAGTCGTCGAAATTGGGATCGAAGTATTTCTCAGCAACCAACTTCTGGATTCTTGCGAGAATCGTTTCGCGCTGTGACCTGGAAATCGTCATAAGTCTCCTTGTCTCATCGGATTGTTCCGGAGGGATCGCCAACGATCTGGACACCGGCCCAGAAATACGGCGAAAGTCCTTTATTCAGCAGATCGAGCTGCGCTGAACGAAGCGCATCGACCTTCCGCTCGTGCAAGGCTAACCTTGAATAAAACACTTTCATTAGATGCTCTGTGGACTCATCCTCGAGGTCCCACAAAGTAGAGACGACTGAATCGGCTCCGGCTTCTATAAAGGCGTTAACCACGTTAGCGACATCAGCCTCTCCAACCGGTCCGACGCCCGTGTCGCAAGCGGACAAGGTGACCAGTTTCGCTTTGATGTGGAGTTCGCGAATCTCGCGCGCCTGCAACAATCCATCGTCAGGGCCATTCACTTCCGGTGCGAAAATCAGCGCCGACCGATCGGGGTAGTCGACGTCTGCGTAGCCGTGAAGGGCAAGATGGATGACTTCCGTGCTTTCAGTTGATAATTCTTTGAACCGGGTTTCGGTCGCGTTGGCGCCGAGAAGGATTGTGTTTGGCCTCGGTAAGTCATAAGCGATGGTTTCGACTTCCGCTTCACTTTGGGGTAGCGGTACAAATTCACTTCGCTCGGGGCCGCTGATTGCACGCAGGATCGGACTGCGGCTGTCTGTATTTTGAGTCCAAGCCGCCACCCCGATATACGGCATTTCCGCACTTTCCTTTTCTTCCGACTGCCTGTTCAAAATGACAAACGCAGTAGACGATGGCACCACATCCACTGTGTGGGATGAAATTACGTACGCGCCCTTGTTCCCCAAAGCGGAGAATGGCAGCAGATGGAGCTGACCGTCGGGAACAATAACCAGGTCCCGCTTCTCTGCGTATTCCTGAATGGGTGCCAACAGTTCTCTGAACAAGGTTTGCGCCAGTGTGGGATCGGTCAATTTGGCATGGATCTCGTTGCGGTATTTTGCCGCGTTGGCCTCAATCGCGGCCCTTGAAGGAAGCGAATATGCATGAACTCCCGATCTTGAAATGGCCAGAGCATAAGACGTTGGATTTGCCAGGACATACTCAATCAGTAATTGGTCTTGCGAGAGAACGCGCTGGAGCTGAGGCAACGACACAGGATGAACAACGGAAATTGCAGCAAGTTTGCTCGGCCCCAAGCTGATTTCTGTTTGGTAAATGGCGCTCATCAGAGCATCCCGTTTCTTCGGGTCATCCGTGTTGATCAGGGCGACGTTGAGCCGCGTCAATTCCTGTTCCTGTGGGGTGGGAGCGTGTAGAGGCTGGGAACTGTGGTGCTGTAGAGCTTCCGCCTCAAGGCGCCCCCGCACCTTCTCCAGAACTCTAAGCGCGTCATTGTAGTGGTCCTGCCGACAGAGAGATGCGAAGTAGGCTGAGTAAATGTCGCTCATCTCAGCCAGGAGTTGCCGCTGCACCCCGACCGTAGAAGCGCGCTGCAGCATTGCGTCGACAAGGGTAGTGCTCTTTTGAAAAAAGTCGTCCGCCCCTTCGGTGTCGCCCATCTTATCGAGGATTCTTGCCTTCAGAGCTAGATTGGCAGGGGCAAGGTAGAGCTCGTTGGGAATGTTGGTGTTGGCTTGGATTGCCGCGTTGATCGCATCGAGTGCCTCGTGCAATTGTCCGCTATCGAAATATGTCTGCGCGAGTGTTCCGCCGACATCAGTCAATCCGCGAAAGTTGTGCATGTGATCGGCCAGACCAAGGGCTGTCCGCATGTCGAAAATCGCAGCACTTCGATTGCCGAGACTTGCTTCTATCGTGCCACGGGATAAATAGACTTGAGTCTTTTCACCGTCGAACGGAGTTTCTTTGAGGCGGCTCAGAGAGTCGTTCGCGAGCTCGAGTGCTTCCTTGTATCGACGAAGTCCCACAAGAGCATCGATTTTGGTGCTGATGGCAAGAGTCGGATAGGCAACCTCGGGATGAGCTTCTGCGATTTTGATCGCCTCATTCAACGGAGTCATGGCCTCTCCGTATCTGCCCACCGCTACAAGCCCAGCCCCATACACAGACGCATAACGAATGCGCGCTGTGGGATCCAACTCAGGCTTGGCGAAAGTCCAAGCAAGGACCACTTGTTTTTTCGCGGTGAGGGCATCCCCAAGAATAAAGGCCGCGATTCCCTGTTCACCGATGGCTCGCGTTGCTAGCTCATAGTGATGCAGCTTCCTTGCCAGTTTCTCGACTTCCTCCCAAGTTGTACGTGCCTGTGCCGCGTCCTGATTTGTCTGAAGGATTCCGCGCACAGTGAGAATTCGAAGGCGAGTTTCGGGATCAGAGGCTCCTGATTGGGAAAGATCAGTCGTGAGAGACCAGATTGTAGCCGGAATATCGACTGATTGATTTGGCGGGATCTGACTCACAGCCGCGTATAGAGTTTTCGTCTGGTTTCCATGCGCTCGAAATAGCAATTCGGCTTGCCGGTAAAGTGGCGCAGCCTCTTCCCATCGATCGTTCCACGCAAGAGTATCCGCTTGAAACAGCAAATCCTCGGCCGATCCCACGGGAACGTGAGGGCGATGCGGCATGACGGCGTAGTAATACGCTCCGCCTAGGACAACGATCAGCGCCGATAGGACAAGAGCGATTCGCTTGCCGATCCGGAGAAGTTGTACTCGAGTCATCGCGTCAATAAACCAGCTCTTCGTGAGAGCGCGTGTCGGCAGTCTTCAGCTGCGTTCGGTCATTGTGAACGGATTGGTCGCCTGCTCAAATTGAACTGGTGCCAGACCAGATCTGGGGGGAGCCGGAGATCAGCGATGGGATCGTGACTTGCGAATGGAACTGAACTTCCGATTGCGATGTGCAATGGCCGGGAGGTTGGCGCTTCACGCAGCGCTACGGGGAACAGATTGAATCCTCGCGCCCCATATATATAGGAGAGACTGGTCCAAACCGCGAAATCAGGCCATGACGAACCGTCGGCTTGCTGCAGCAACGCGTCTGGAGCGTAGAAGCTCGAACGCCGGAGAACTTGATACCCGACAACGCTCAGCAGAACAGCCAACAGCAGACCGAAACCAATGCGAAAGGTGGGGGAGACAATTCGCATAGCGGCCCGTTCACTTGGCCTCTATCCTGCCAGATTTGCGCTATCGAATCAACCCTCCGCACCGTACACAATTGAAAACAATAAAGATAAGTGAATTCTTCGTGTGGAGTGTTTTCGACTGGCTGTTGCCGAGAGAAATCCACATTGCAGTTTCGCTTTTTGTTCTCCTATACTCCTCTCTGTGTTCAATCTCCCCGCAACCCGGTGCTGCGACTTCACCATCCGTTGCAAGAAGTGCGGCGAGAACATCCTGGCGCCGATTGGCACGATGCCGGATACCTGGATTGCTGCACAGTGTCCGCTTTGCGGAGAGAAAAGGAACTATCTTCCTTCCGAGATTTTTCGAGGGAAGCTCTCGTACAGACTTGGCCCTAAGCCCGTGCGATCAGTGGTGCACTGATGGGTGAAATGAAGCGAGCTATTGCCAGGGAGCGGGAGGCTTGGGCGCAGAACGTGCAAGAGCAGACACGAATGAAGTCGACGCTGGTCATCGCCGCCGCGATCATAGCGGCCGTTCGTCTGGCGCGGGACCCTGATATCAGCAGCCCATCCCCTCGGATCATCGCTGTCGTGTCCGAGAGCGTGAACTTAGCGCGAATGATCTTGGATCGAGCGAACCGACAGTAAGGTGGCGGTTTCACCGCGTCTGTTTCCAACGAGTAGGGCAGAATAGGGCAACCTTAAACACGACAGCCTACCTTTCAACTCCGATCACCGCGCAGAATGTTGAGCGATCCGATGCGATTTCCCGTCGCAGATTACCAGTGATGCAAACCTGTCAGTAAATCCTTTGTCATGAGAATGATTGAACTACCAGGAAGGCCTTTCGACCGGTGAGCTGGGTGCCATACTATATGAAAGCCTGCAAAGGACATATTATGGACATCTTCCAGTACCGTGACGACCTCATCGGGGACTATAGCGCGTATGTAAAGGGGTTCCTGGAGGTACGTGACTCTGAGATTGAACAATTCATTACCTCTCGGCTGGATGGCGGATTCCTTTGGCCGGAACCCTTGGTTCAACTCAACCCCGCCTTCGTCAAGGGGCCAACCATAGATGCTCTAGTCGACCAGAAGCGCCTCCATCCCACCTGCAGGGAGATATTCCGACGTGGAAAAACTGCAGAGAACCCACTAGGTGCCCCACTCCAGCTTCATCGGCACCAGGAGCAGGCAATCGATTGCGCTCAGCAGGGAGTGAACTATGTGCTCACCACTGGCACCGGTTCAGGGAAGAGCCTAGCCTACCTCATTCCCATCATCAATCACGTCCTGGAGATCGGCAGCGGGCATGGCATCCAGGCGATCGTCGTCTACCCGATGAATGCTCTTGCGAACAGCCAGCTTGGAGAGATGGACAAGTTTCTCGGGCCGGGATTCCCAGCAGACAAGCCGCCGGTTCGGTTTGCACTTTACACGGGGCAGCAGAACGACGAAGAACGGGACGCGATTCTCAGCAATCCGCCAGATGTTCTGCTTACCAACTACGTCATGCTTGAGCTGATCCTCACTCGCCCTCGAGAACGTGAACACCTGATCAGGGCTGCCGGTGATCTGAAATTCTTGGTGCTTGATGAGCTGCATACTTATCGCGGCCGTCAGGGTGCAGATGTCTCGATGTTGGTCCGGCGCCTCCGAGAGACTCTCAAAGTCATCGACGTGATTTGTGTTGGCACCTCGGCTACGATGGGCACCGGCGCTACTTTTGCAGACATCAGGCGAGATGTGGCCGCAGTTGCCACTCGGATGTTTGGAGCCTCAGTTTCAGCGGACCACGTGATTGCCGAGAGGCTTCGTCGGATTACGCCCGAGGTCCATCTGGACAATCCAACTGTCGCGGAACAACTCAGGACCCGGGTGAAGGATGACAGCTTCGCGATCCCAAGTCGATTCGACGCCTTCTGTCAGGACCCAATGGCGAGTTGGGTGGAGACAACATTCGGCCTCGAACCTGAAAATGGCACCGAGTATCTGAAAAGAGCTGCCCCAAAAACGATCAAGCAGGCAGCAAAGCAGCTCTCCGAACAGATCGAAGTGGATGAGGCAGTTTGCGCGGCCGCTATCCAACGATGGCTACTGCATGGGTACAAGTGCGATCCGGACCCTGTCAGCGGTAATCGTCCTTTCGCCTTTCGTCTTCACCAGTTCATCAGTAAGGGAGATGCAGTGTATGCCACCATCGGCAAAGGCGAAGACCGATGGATGACATTGCAGCCGCAGTTGTATCGACCGGATCATAGAGAAGAGCGGCTGTACCCTTTGGCATTTTGCCGTGCATGTGGTCAGGATTTTTATAGCATCTATTTGAAGGAAGAGGTTGGAGCTACTGAGGTTGTTCCACGACCTGCCGGCGAGGACGAGAGCCAAGAGGATCATATTCACGCTGGCTACCTGATGGTGCTTGATGAGCCCTGGCCTTCAGATCCCTCGATTGAACTAGAGCGACTGCCGGATGAATGGAAAGAGATCTTCCACGGATCACCCCGAATCCGGGCTGATCGTCGGGACAAGCGTCCGATTCCTCACACGTTTCGGAAGGACGGTACCGAGGCGGCCAGCGGGCTCCCGGTGGTTTTTCTGTCTGCCCCGTTTTGCTTCTGTCCGAACTGCCGGGTAACTTACAGCCCGCGTCAGCGCAAAGATTTTGGCAAATTGGCCACTTTAAGCTCTGAAGGCAGGAGTACCGCCACTACAGTTCTCAGCCTCTCAGCTGTTCGTCACTTGAAATCGGCGGATGGGATTGAAGACAAGGCCCGTAAGCTCCTCAGCTTTACCGACAATCGACAGGACGCATCGCTTCAGGCTGGACATTTCAACGATTTCGCAGAGACTGGGCTTCTTCGAGCCGCCCTTTATCAAGCTGTTCGTCTAGCGGGCTCAGAAGGGCTCACCCACGACAAATTAAGCCACGCGGTATTTGAGGTTCTGAGTCTTCCGTTCGAGAACTATGCTGTTGATCCCACGCTTAGATTTGCCGCGAAAGATGATACCAAGCAGGCACTCCGGGACTTGCTTGCCTACAGACTTTACCGGGATCTTCGACGTGGTTGGCGCATCAATCTCCCAAATCTGGAGCAGGTAGGGCTTCTGACCCTTGAATACAAGAGCCTCGCAGATCTTTGCGCAAGTGAGGAAGACTGGTCGAGGAAGCATGTTCTCCTAGTCAGTGGTTCTCCGTCGGACCGGACAAAATGGTGTCGAACACTCTTAGACGTCCTTCGGCGAGAACTTGCGATCAAGGTGGATTACCTGAGGTCGGACTACCAAGACCAGCTCAAGCAGCGGAGCAACCAGCGTCTGAAGGAGCCCTGGTCCATTGATGAAGATGAGTTAATGGATCGGGCCACACTGGCCTATCCGCGTCAAAGCGTCGATGCGGACAACACCTATCGAAACAGCCTTACGTTTGTGGGACCTCGGAGCGCCTTCGGACAATTCTTGAAGCGAGAAGCGAACAGATTGCTTCCTGGGATACCGATGCCGGGCGACGATTTGACATTGATTATCCGCCAGCTTTTTGATCTGCTCCGAATCGCGGGACTCTTAGAGATTCGTGACAGCTCCTCTGAGGTATTTGGCTATCAAGTTCCGGCAGACGCCATTGTCTGGAAGGTCGGCGATGGCACCATCCCCCATGATCCTCTGCTCCAGACGACAGAGTCCTCCGCAGGTGTCAATCCAAACCGGTTCTTCGTTGAGTTCTACAAGGAAACGGCTCATCACCTGCTGGGATTAGAAGCTCGCGAGCACACTGCCCAGGTTCCCGCTAAGCAGCGGGAGGAGCGCGAAGATGACTTTCGCGCAGGGCGGTTGCGCATTCTCTATTGCAGTCCCACGATGGAGCTTGGTGTCGATATTGCTGACCTGAACGTGGTCAACCTGCGGAACGTACCGCCAACACCAGCGAACTATGCGCAGAGAAGCGGGCGGGCTGGTCGGAGTGGCCAACCCGCACTTGTCTACAGCTATTGCAGCACCGGTAGCTCTCATGACCAATACTTCTTCAAGCGTCCAGAGCGCATGGTCTCCGGTCGAGTGGCAACACCTCGGCTGGACTTGGCGAACGAGGACTTGATTCGCTCCCACATCCATGCGCTATGGCTCGCGGAGACAAAAATAGATCTAAAACGGTCTCTTCGCGACATCCTCGACCTTGAGGGGGAGAATCCGACCCTCAAGCTGTTGCCGTCGGTCTCGACGACGATGACGAACCAGCTTTATAAAGTCTCTACGCGGAAAAAAGCCCAAGCCATTCTCGACGACTTGAAAGATGAGCTATCTTGCGCGGCTTGGTACACCTCCGAATGGCTCGACCGCGTGCTACTCCAGTTGGAGAACCAATTCGATGCCGCCTGCGAGCGCTGGCGCACCATGTATAGGAGTGCGCGGAATCAGCAGGAGCTTCAAAACAAGATCATCCTGGACCACACCCGTGCCCCCAAAGACCATGAGAAGGCCAAGCGGCTTCGCCGGGAATCCGAAGCTCAACTGAAGCTTCTCTGTGAATCGGACAACATGATGCAGTCTGACTTCTACAGCTATCGCTACTTCGCAAGTGAGGGCTTCCTCCCTGGTTATAGCTTCCCTCGACTTCCATTGTCTGCCTTCATCCCCGGCCGGCGACAGGTGCGCGAAAAATCCGGTGAAGAGTTCCTCTCGCGCCCCCGGTTCCTGGCTATTTCGGAATTCGGTCCCCGAGCCATCGTTTATCACGAAGGCAGTCGGTATGAAATCAACAAGGTGATTCTGCCCGTAGGAGATGGCCCAATCCTTGGTCAGATGAAGCGATGCACAGCTTGCGGTTATCTACACTCGGCTTCTGAGGGCCAACCGGGGCCTGATGTCTGCGAGCATTGTGGCCTGACCCTCGGGATGGCCCGAGGGAATATGTTCCGTCTCCAGAATGTTGCGACTCGTCGGAGAGAGCGGATCAATTCCGATGAAGAGGAACGTCTCCGCAAAGGTTTTGACCTCCAGACTTCGATTCGTTTCGAGGAAAGAGGTGGAAAACCTAGCCCTCGGAAAGCCGAGTTAAGTGGAGGGACCATTCCGTTAGCGGTCTTGCACTACGGGGACGCAGCTACAATCTGGCGAGTGAATCTTGGCATGCGACGTCGTGATTTGACCAAACCCGATGGATTTGTTCTCGACCTCGAACGCGGATACTGGGCATCTCAGAAAGACTTGGAAGAACAGGAAAGTATCGAAGCTGACGAAATGTCCAGCAACGTGGCGAGGGTGATTCCTTATGTCGAGGACAGGCGAAATTGCCTGTTGTTTGAACCCGTCCCAGTTCGCGACGAAAAATTCATGGCCACTCTTCAAGCAGCCCTGAAAAATGCAATTCAAGTCTATTTTCAACTTGAAGATTCGGAGCTAGCGGCGGAGCCACTACCATCTGCGGAACCTCGTAACCAAATCCTCATTTACGAGAGTGCTGAAGGGGGTGCGGGCGTGTTGAGAAGACTCTTGGAAGATGGGCAGATCGCCTTGATTGAAGTGGCGAAGACAGCCTTGGAACTTCTGCACTTCGATCCATCGACAGGGGATGACCTGCATTTTCCAAAGGGATCGAAAGAGGCGTGCGTGGCGGCATGTTACGACTGCTTGATGTCCTACGGGAACCAGTGGGATCACGAATTGCTGGACCGCCACCTTGTGCGCGACTATCTCCTCGGCATGAGTAGGGGAACTCTCAACGTCTCGTCAAGCGCGAAAAGCCGAGAGGATCACTTGCGGGAATTGGTGAATAAATGCGATTCCAAACTTGAAAAGGACTGGTTGGGGTTTCTTTACACGAAGAACCTGCGTTTACCAACGCGTGCTCAGGTTTTCTATAAACCCTGCATGACGCGCCCAGACTTTCTATATGACGACCACCAAGCCGTGGTCTACGTAGACGGGCCGCCTCACGATTTTCCCGAACGACAGAGCCGAGATAGGGGTCAAAACTCTTCCATGGAAGACGCAGGTTTCCAGGTGATCCGATTCCACCACGCAGAGAGTTGGGATGATGTCGTGAAGAGATTTCCCTCTGTGTTCGGGAGTCCTGCATGACCTTCACGGTTGGCAGTCTGGTGCGGGCCCGGGGCAGAGAGTGGGTGGTACTACCAGAAAGCTCGGAGGAGATGACCATGCTCCGCCCCTTGGGCGGCGGAGACATGGAGGTCACCGGAATTCTTGTCGGTCTTGAAAAAATCAGCCCCGCTCAATTTGAGTACCCCATCCCAGAGCAGGCAGGCGATTACCGCTCCTCACGTATGCTTCGGGATGCTCTGCGTCTTGGTTTCCGAGCCAGCGCGGGACCGTTTCGATCCTTCGGGCATTTGAATTTCGAGCCCCGGCCGTATCAGTTGGTTCCATTACTCATGGGCCTCAAGCAAGACCCGGTGCGGCTCCTGATTGCAGATGACGTGGGTATCGGAAAAACCATTGAAGCGGCTCTTCTCGCTAAGGAACTGTTGGACCGCGGCGAAGTTACGCGCATGGCCGTCCTCTGCCCACCTCATCTCGCTGAACAATGGCAAAGAGAACTGAAGAACAAGTTCCAAATCGATGCCGAGTTGGTCCTGGCGGGTACAGCTCGTCGTCTGGAATCCGATTGCCGAGGTGGCGAGAGCCTCTTCGATCATTTCCCCTTCACGATCGTCTCCCTGGACTACATCAAGTCTGACCATCGCCGGGACGACTTTCTTCGCACCTGCCCAGAACTTGTCATTGTGGACGAGGCTCACACCTGCGCCTTTGCCGGCAGGGTCAGCAGTGCCCAGCATCAACGGCATCTGTTGCTACGGAAGCTGGCCGAAAAGGCAGATCGCCACCTCATGTTGGTTACGGCGACTCCCCACTCCGGCAACGAAGACGCCTTTCGTTCTCTCCTTGCGGTCCTTGACCCGGCTCTCGCTAATTTGCCTCCAGACTTGGGTGGAGACGCCAACCGGGTACACCGGGAGCACCTTGCAGTCCATCTGGTTCAACGTAAACGCGGAGACATCGAACATTACCTAAATACGGATACGCCGTTTCCTAAGCGCCAAGATGCCGAGCAATCCTATGCGCTCAGCCCCGAGTACAGGGCCTTCTTCAAGAGGGTGTTGTCGTTCGTCCGTGAATCGGTTCAGGACAAATCGGGGACAATGGTCCGGCGGCGTGTCCGGTGGTGGTCAGCTCTTGCCCTCCTAAGGTCTATGGCATCCAGTCCGGCTGCAGCAGCAGCCACGCTTACAACGCGGGCCGCGAACCTGGAAGCAGACACTGAAGGGGAAGCAGACGAACAAGGACGCTCTGCTGTGATGGATATTGGCGATGACCGCGACTCTCTAACTGTCTCGGACATCGTTCCCGGCAGCGATCTGGGAGACGTGGATGATGAGGGCGTGCGAACACGTCGCCGTCTGTTGGCGATGGCAAAAGAGGCCGTGTCACTTTACGGGAAGCTGGACACCAAGCTCGACCTAGTTACGGTTCAGGTCAAACAGTTGCTGGAAGAGGGCTTCAACCCAATCGTGTTCTGCCGCTTCATTCCCACAGCGGAATACGTAGCGGACCATCTTCGTTCAAATTTGAAGCGCCAGTTCGCCGATGTGGAGATCGCCGCTGTCACCGGCCTCTTGGCTCCCGCAGACCGCGAGGACAGAATTGATCAACTAAGCAAAGTCAACCGTCGTGTGCTGGTAGCGACTGACTGCCTCAGCGAAGGTATCAACCTCCAGGATCAGTTCGACGCGGTCGTGCACTATGACCTCAGTTGGAATCCAACTCGTCATGAACAAAGGGAAGGCCGCGTTGACCGCTTCGGTCAGCAGAGCAAGTCGGTGAAGGTCCTCACTCTCTTCGGTAAGGACAATCAGATCGACGGCATCGTGCTCGACGTGTTGCTCCGCAAGCACAAGAGGATTCGCAGTTCTCTCGGTATCTCAGTACCCGTCCCGGCGACTTCTGATGAAGTTCTTGAGGCCGTCTTTGAAGGGCTGGTGTTGCGTGGTCTGGATTCTCCCCCAAGTCAGGAGCAACTTCTTCCTGGCTTTGAGGATTACTTCAAGCCACAAACCCAGGACCTTTATGCTCAGTGGGACGCGGCCGGAGAACGCGAAAAGAAGTCTCGCACCATCTTTGCGCAGCATGGACTGAAAACTGAAGAGGTTTACAAGGAGCTGGAGGCCGCCCGTCGAGCCATTGGTATGGGGGTAGATGTTGAGACCTTTGTCCATGATGCCTTGGAAGCTCTCGGCGCGGGCTGGACCCGCGAGCGCAAGGGCATCCGCATCGATCTCTCTGAGTGCGTCCGCGGATTGAAGGACGCGCTTCCTGTTGAAGACGAAAAGCTCCTGGTCCGGTTCCAGACTCCGGCGCCTGAGAATGGACTGCTGCTCAGTCGCATTCATCCATTTGTTGAGAGCCTTGCCGGCTATGTGCTGGACACCGCCCTAGATCCGCTTGGCAAGAATGTCGCCAGCCGGTGCGGCGTGATCCGAACAGAGGCCGTCTCCACACGCACCACACTGTTTCTTTTGCGCCACCGCATGCATTTGATCATCAACCGCGGGGGTCAGGACTATCCTCTCCTGGCCGAGGATGCAGACCTCGTGGCTTTTGAAGGCGCTCCTGACCAGGCTCGGTGGTTGGACCGTGATCAGGCGGAGAGCCTGTTGATGGCTGCGCCCACGGGCAACGTGTTGCCTGAGCAAGTTCGCATGTTCCTGCAAGGGGTCCTGGACGGAATGCAGCATCTGACCTCCCGTCTCGACCTGGCATGCGACGAGCGGGCTGAGGTTCTTCTCAACGCTCATCGCCGCGTGCGCACGGCAGCCAAGGCAAGAGGTACCCTCCGGGTCGAGGCCCAGCACCCGCCGGACGTGCTGGGAATCTATGTGCTACTCCCAATGCCAGTGAAGGGTCTCTGACATGAGCCACCGCCTGCCCTTCCTCAACATTCGGACCGAGGGTGCACTGCTCCCCTCTGACCTTCTCAGCCGACTCATGGAGGGGACCGATCTCGACGGCCTCAAGCCCGAGGATTATCACCTCGGCGCAGGCGAGAAGCTCAACGAGGCCATTAGCCGCTCCTGGACTCGCCTTCTGTCGCTCTGGGCCGGATTTCGGAAGGCCAAGGGAGCATTGCCACCGTCAGACCTTGGCACGACGCTCACTCGCGAGAAGTGGCTGCTTCAACTCTTTCAGGAACTGGGGTACGGTCGTCTGATCGGTGCTTCCCCCTTTGAGATCGATGGGAAGACCTACCCCATCTCCCATGTCTGGCAGGGCCAGCACTACCAAGTTCCCATCCATCTTGTAAGCTTCCGCGCCGACCTCGACAAGCGTAGTGAGCAGCGAATTCAGGGCGCAAGCAAGGCCAGCCCACACGGCATGGTGCAGGAATTTCTCAACCGGTCCGAACAGAACCTGTGGGCTTTCGTTTCAAATGGGCTCAAGGTTGTCATCCTTCGCGACAATGCGAGCCTCACGCGCCAGGCCCATGTGGAGTTTGATCTCGAAGGTATCTTCGAAGGAGAAGCCTACGCGGATTTCCGTCTCCTCTGGATGGTCTGCCACCAGTCCCGGCTTGAGGGCACTGCCAAGGATCACCCAGAGACCTGCTGGCTTGAACTTTGGTCCAAACTGGCAGAGACCGAAGGTCGGAGAGCACTCGACCAACTCCGCGACGGCGTGCAGAGGGCGCTTGAGAATCTCGGTACGGGATTCATCTCCCACAAATCAAACCAGAATCTCTGCCAGCGTCTCAAAGCCGGCGAGTTGAACAAACAGGATCTCTACCGCCAGTTGCTCCGTCTCGTCTACCGGCTCATTTTTCTTTTCGTGGCCGAGGACCGCGACCTGCTTCACTCCCCTGGCGCCTCCGAAGATGCTCGTTCGCGTTACGCCCGTTTCTACAGCGGCCAGCGCCTGCGCCGGATGGCGGAACGCACTCGTGGGAGCCGTCACGCCGATCTCTGGGTAGGACTGCGCCTGGTTTTTGCTCGGCTAGGGGATGACCGGGGCTGTTCTGAGCTGGGACTCCCGGCCCTTGGAGGCTTCCTCTTTGGCCCGGAGGCCATGCCCGAACTCGAATTTGCCGAACTCGCCAACGAGCATCTGCTTATGGCGATACGGAATCTCGGACTCGTCAAAGACCGCAGCGGCTGGCGGCTGGTGGACTACCGCAACCTGGGCAGCGAGGAGTTGGGCAGCGTCTACGAGAGCCTGCTCGAACTCAACCCGACTATGGAACTTGATGTCGGCAAGTTTACCCTCGGCACAGTTGCCGGCAATCAGCGCAAAACCTCCGGTTCCTACTACACCCCCGACTCGCTCGTGCAGTGCCTGTTGGATTCGGCTCTCGATCCCGTTGTCGAACAGGCCATCAAAGGCAAGTCGGCCGGGGAGGCAGAGAAAGCCATCCTCGCTCTCAAGGTTTGCGATCCTGCAGTCGGCTCTGGCCACTTCCTGGTTGGTGCGGCACACCGGCTAGCGAAACATCTGGCCTTTGTGCGCGCCCAGGCACTGGGTGAAAGTGAACCCTCCCCGCTCTACTACCAGCGTGCCCTGCGCGATGTTATCGGGCACTGCCTCTATGGAGTAGACGTCAACCCCATGGCCGCCGAACTTTGCCGCGTTAGTCTGTGGCTTGAAGCCATCGAACCAGGCAAGCCGCTCTCATTCCTCGATCACCACATCCGCGTCGGCAACAGTTTGCTCGGCGCCACCCCGGCGTTGCTTGCCAAAGGAATCCCCGATGAGGCTTTCGCGCCCGTCGAGGGCGACGACAAAGAGATTTGCAGCCGATTCAAGAAGCTGAACAAAACAGAACAGATCGGGTACAGGCGCCTCTTTGCGGCGACCACCGAACCCTGGGAGCGACTCGGAGATTTGGCTGCCAGCATGGTCCGCCTGGACAGCACCGCCGACGACTCGATTGAGGCTGTACGTGACAAGGAGCGAATGTACGAAGCCCTGGTTCGCTCCGGCAACTATCTCGACGGCCAGTTCTGGGCGGACGCCTGGTGCGCCGCGTTCGTTTGGAAGAAGACGCGGGAGTTCAACTACCCCATTACCGAAGAGGTTTTCCGCCGTATCGAAGAGAACCCGCACGCTTGTGATGCATGGATGCGAAACGAAATCGTGCGCTTGTCTCGGCAATATCAGTTCTTCCACTGGCATCTCGCCTTCCCCGACGTTTTTCACGTGCCAATTGCAGAGCAGTCAGTAGAAAACGAACAAACAGGATGGAATGGTGGGTTCGACGTAGTGCTCGGCAATCCACCTTGGGAAAAAATCAATTTAAAAGACGAAGAGTTCTTCGCCAAGTCTCATCCGGAGATTGCGAATGCACTGAACAAGGCCGATAGAAAGCGCCTCATTGCAAGACTCAAATTGGATGATCCGGCTGCGTACGCATCCTACGAGGTCGAGAAAAATTCCCATGATCGAACAAGCGCGTTTTTCCGCTTCAGCGGTCGCTTTCCGCTAACCGGTGTAAGCCGAATCAATTTGTATTCAGTTTTCTGCGAAACGGCTATTTCAGTCCTAAGTTGCTATGGTCGTATGGGAATGGTCCTTGCGTCCGGAATTGTGACGGACGACAACAATAAGAGCCTATTTGCTCAACTTGTTCAACAAAGGCAACTGGTTAGCGCTTGGGATTTTGAGAATGGCAAGGCTCTTTTTCCAGAAGTCCATCGGAGTTTCCGGTTTGTGCTGCTATGCGCAGGCGGAAAAGATGTTCGACATAAAGAAGGAGATTTTGCCTTCTATCTGACTGAGGTCTCGGACATCCAAGATACGCAAAGACATTTCACGCTATCTTCAGAGGATTTCTCGCTGTTGAACCCAGTCACTGAGATGACTCCAGCGTTTCGAAGCAACGGAGAAGCCGAGCTCGCAAAACATGTCTATCGAAATGCAAGGCCGTGGTCTCTTCATGAGAGTCGAACGGACTGGCCAGGTGTACCCAAGACTCCATTCAACATGTCGAATGACTCGGCCCTCTTTGTTGATGGACCTGCAGCCGTTGCTGAATCGATCGATAAGTACTTGCCACTCTACGAGTCCAAATTCATCCATCAATACAACCACAGATTCGGAACGTTCTCGGCGGACAAGTCTGAAAATGTCAAGGAGTTGTCGGAAAGGCAACTTCAAGATCCTTGGCAGCGTATTGAGAGTAGGTATTACCTGGATGCAAGGATACTCGCTGATCGCTTTCCAGGCAGATGGTTCTTGGTTTGGCGAGACATCACCGGCGCTCCCAACGAGCGAACCAGTATCGCTACCATCATTCCGAACTACCCATGTGCCCACACACTGTCGCTTATTGAATCTCTGAGCGCGAACGGCGCAATTCTGATTTGCGCCATCATGAATTCTCTGCCATACGACTACTGTGCCCGCCAGAAGGTAACCGGCACTCACCTAAACCACGGGATCTGGAAACAACTTCCCCTGCTGCCGCTTGGGGTGTTTACCGGGTATTGTTCCTGGAGTGACAATCAAATGCTCTCCGATTGGCTTCTTCCGAGAGTGCTGGAGCTCACCTACACCACCTGGGAGCTGCAACCATTCGCGCAAGATTGCGGTTGTTCTGGTCCACCGTTCCGTTGGGATGAAGATCGCCGGTTCATGCTCCGCTGCGAATTAGACGCAGCCTTCTTCCATCTCTATCTGCCCGCTGAGTTGAACGGCGATTGGCGCCTTACCGAGTCTGAGACGGCGCAAGACCGGTCACGACTCAAGGCAAGTTTCCCAACTCCGCGCGACGCGGCAGTCTACATCATGGATGCCTTCCCCATCGTGAAGCGCAAGGATGAAGCCAAGTGGAGAGGCGAGTACCGCACCAAGCGCGTCATCCTTGAAATCTATGATGCCATGGCGGAAGCCTCCCGCACTGGGATCCCCTACCAGACGCGCTTGTCTCCCCCAGCGGCAGATGCCGCCGTCGCGCATCCATGGCCGGCGGAGATCACCCAGGTGGCAGCGGTCAGCAAGGATGCTTTCAGCGACATTGATGCACTGTCCGATGAGGCATGGGCAACACCGGTAGGCGTTACTCCAGAAAACGTTGCTCTCTTTTCATTGATCGATGTTCTGAGGAACATTGGTGAGGCAGTTGATCCGGAAAGAGTCCGCCTCGCGGCGATCCTAGTCCGCAAGCCCGTTCTTGCCGCGACATTCATGGAGGAGACACAGGCGAAGCACTGGCTGCGACTGATCGGTTCAGATGCTCATCCTGTGAAAGCGAACGTGGTCCAAATCTCTCAGTTTCAGAAGAATGGTGTGGATTATCCTTGGGCAGAGGCAATCAGACAACTGAGAGGCTCAGGAGCGCTGGTTGTTGACTCCGATGGAAAGTGGACTGCGGGAGACAGAATGCCCGCATCGTCCAGGCAGGACTGGATCACCGGACGAGCTTCGATCGCCGTTCAACTCCTTTCCGCGATCGACCCTGCACGAGTGGAGCAGAAACTGATTGCCTTCAACCGGAGCGTGGAGGATGGCACAGCAAGGCGAGCTGTTTCCTAAAGCGGAAGTTACGATCAGGCTTGACGGCTCGCGGGGAGAGCCACGTCTTTGGGTCCGCCGAATCGTGCTTTGGGAAAAGCCGGGCGAGATCATCCGCGACATCCGCCTCCGGCGAGGGCTGAACATCATCTGGTCGCCCGATCCGGGTGCAAAGCAGGCCGAACTGGGACTCGATGCGGGGAGCGGCCACGGCGCAGGCAAGACTCTTTTCTGCCGACTCCTGCGGTATTGCCTGGGTGAAGACACCTTCTCAAACGACGAACAGCGGAGAAGTATTGCAGAGCTGCTACCGGCAGGGCTTGTTGGAGTGGAGGTCGTCATTGAAGGGAAGACCTGGTCTGTGATCCGGCCTATCGGCCAAACTCGGAAGCATGTGGCAACAGAGGGTGCAAGCCTTGAAGATCTTGCGCCAATGAAGGAGCCAGGCGGCAGCATCGAGCCATTGCTTGATGCGCTGCGGTCTCAGCTTTTTCCAGATGGAATCGACGGCTATATGCCAAGTGAGAGCCAGAATGCTGCGTGGCTATTCGCATTGGCCTGGCTGTCGAGAGATCAAGAGTGCCGTTTCGATCACATCCTTGACTGGCGGCACAAACGCGCAGACAGTGGTTCCATCGCGGTTAGTCCCACCAAAGAGCAGCTTCTGATCGTCGTTCGAGCATTCCTCGGAATTATCGAACAGGAGGAGATGCGTCTTAAAGGCGAACGCGTGAATCTGTCCGATACAAAGCGCTCCCTGGAACGAGACGTTGCCTATTATCAAAGGCAAAGCGATCAACTTCGAGCCGGTCTGGTTCAGGCTCTGGCCGTGGACGCGGAGACAGAAGTTGGTGGCGAGTTGGGCGTAGGTCTATTTCGTGAAAAAGCCGAAAGCAAACTGAATGGAAGTGAACGGCAGGACAATCCTGAAGATATTGCATCATTATCTTCCCATCGGCAGGAACGGGAAGGCCTCCTCAAGGAAATGGCTGTCCTTGAGAGTGAGATCAAAAAGTTTAACTCGACCAAGCTGATTCATGATGAACAACTCAAAGTGATTCGGGGTGAGCGATCGAACTTAGACGCTGCGGCCTTGAAGGCCCAGCTCGGCCCTGTATGTCCTGTGTGCAGCGTGCCCATTGATGAGGCTCTTGCCGAGGGGTGTAGCCTGTCACATCACTCTTGGGATCCAGGCAGCGTGAGCGACGAGAAGCAGAGGTTAGCCACACAAACTGCAGCCCACAATGAAGCCATTTCAAGAATCAGTGCGTTGACCGCGGAACATACAACTCAACTTGAGAAACTTGGCCGTCAAGAAGCCAAACTCACGGCGGTGATTGATGAGCTGGTGAACAAGATAGAGGACGCCAGGAATAGGCGGCGTCAGCAGTGGTTCAATGCGAAGCAGCTTGTCGAGCAGGTGTCGGCACTGGAGCGCGCATCAGCAAGCATCGCTACGGCGAAGAAGTCCCTGGAGGGACTGGTCAACCGCGACAATGAACTTGCCAATCTAGAAGCGAAGCTCAGAAATCACCATAACGACAAGCTATCGAGGATGGAGGAGCTTTTCTCATATGTGTGCAAGGGGCTTCTAGGGAACAGGGTCAGGGCCTCACTTGCGTTGTCTGGCCAAGGCCTTCAGGCTGACGTCGAGGTCGGCGGCATGGCGATGGAGTCCCTCAAAGCAATCGGATTCGACTTGGCTGCATTGCTGATGAGTATCGAGGGCCATTCAATGCTGCCCGCATTTCTGGTACATGACAGTCCAAGGGAGGCAGATCTTGGAGAAGCAATCTACCATCGCCTTTTCCGGCTCGTTCGCTCATTCGAGCGCGTGGGGGATGACCCGCCTTTTCAGTACATCATTACAACGACAAGTCGGCCGCCAGACGACTTTTGCCAAATGCCGTTCTTAGCCGCAGAGCTTCAGGGATCGAAAGCCGAAGAGCGGCTCCTGCGCCGAGATTTGGGTGGATTAACGAACTAATGCGAATTCCACTTAGAACTATCCACGGAGTCCGAGACGAACTATCAGAAAACAGTGTCATGACACCCGGGGCCGGTAAATCCGACGGCAGGAGAAGATAACAAGAAGTCGCCGCGATACAGTGGAGAATTGTCGAAAGTTGGCAAAGCCGGCCAACTGGCATTCCCTATTAGACCTGTTTCGACCAGACGATTCGTCATCGCTGGCTTTGATAACGCCTGATGTACGCAGCAAGCTCGCGCTTCGGCAGCCGGACGGAGGTGTCCGCAGCGAGCTTCGAGAGCGCGGCATGCAACCTCTCAGCTGTTGCCAGCTCGCTCTCTAGGAGTCGGTCGCAAACCCAGAGAACGCCGTGTACTTCGATCTGGCTGTGTTCCGCCAGCGTCCGCAATCCGGAGTCTCCGGTGAGCAGGATGCAGCCAGGATGAGTCTCTGCCAGCGCAAACGCAAATCCATCGTGGATGCTGAGGCGAGGCTGCGTACGAATGACATCGCGGGCCCTGGAAACCTGCGGTCCGGGCAAGTCAACAACCTTGAGCCCTGCCTTTACCAGAGTTCTCTTCTCTTCGGCGGTAAAGCTCAGCAGCTCGTCTTCGAAGAGCGTATTGGGAATGAGGATCTCAAAAGGCAAGCGAAGGAAAGCCGCCAATAGAGCGGCCTTGCGCAGATCAATGAGACAGCTTGTGTCACTGACGATGATCCTCATCGTGTCTCTGCGGTCCCTTCAGGCCGGCCTCCACCCGAGGCAATGGTATTCTCAGCAACTCGGCCGCCTTACTGAGCGAGACGAAATCTTCTGCCAGCGCACGGTAGCAGAGGCGTTCAAACCGCAATGGCCTTTCCCGGAGCCCTCGCTCCTTCTCGGGTTCAAGTTCCTCGGGTTCGTGAGTTCGCCAACCGCGTGCAATGGTCTGAAAAGCGTAGGTCAGGATGGATTCGTTGATGACGCCAACCTGTCTCAGGCGCATAAGGAGCGCGGCTCCGCTGACGCGATAGAGGCGCTTGAGAGCAATGATTTCCTTGTATCCGAGGGCATTGCGCTGTTTGCCAACCTCGCGCAACAGGTGCTCGCGTGGCATGAGAAAGGCTCCCGCAAAAAGATTGGCCGCTTTCTCTTCGTCTTTGTCCGGCAGGCTGTTGGAATCGATGACGCGGTGGGCAAGCTCGTGTGCGAGGGTGAGTCGCCGCCGCTCCAGCGAGAACTGGCGATTGACCACAATTACGGGCAGCCCGAGGGCCCCATCCTCGCGCGCAACCATGCAGGTGAAGCCGGAGACACGATCGGGAAGATCAACCACAAGGACTTTCAGCCCCTTTTCCTCCAGCAATTCGGTCATATTCGGAATCGGATCAATTCCGAGCACCCACTTCTCGCGGACTTCTTTCGCCAGTTCCTCTGCGTCCTCAATTGTCCGGAGCTTCCTGGGCGATGAGAACGGTGGCTTCCACTCTGCGCTGGCGAGATCAAGGATGTGTTCGATCTGGAGGTAGCGTTCAATCCACTCGAGCACTTCGGTTTCTACGGCGGCCCGGTCGGTCGCGGTGGTATTCGCTTTGGTGCGGAATTCGACGCCGGAGAGCACAAGTCCTTGTGTATCCATCAGATAGCTGACCGATACTTTAAGGGCCTTCGCGAGTTCGATTAGAACGCCGGAACTGGGGATGTCCTCCCCACGTTCGTATTTTCCAATGGCCTGGGCGGTTACCCTGTGGTCCATCTCTGCGGCGAGATCCCGTAACGAGTAGCCCGCCTTACGGCGAGCGAGACGAATGCGATCTGCGATCATTGTGGACCCTCCTGCGGTTTACAAAACTAACTTTCCATATTTATTGTAAACTATAAAGCACAGGCCCGATTGCTTTGGGAGGTAACTATGGGAGCACTCCTTGCACCAATCCGAACCGAGACTTCACTCGCGACGCAGATCCCTGCTTCCGTGCCGTGGGCGTTTCAATGGGTTGCCGTTCGTCAGCGTTTTAGCCAGTTTCACCAAAACATCGAGCTTACACTTTTACAACGGGTTGATGGCTGGACGAAGCTCAACGGCGTCCTTACTTGCCTCAACCAACACTACTACGACCTTGAATCCGGAGATGCAAACCGCCTCTTAATCGGCTCATGGGGCAAAGATCTCGCCATCCGCCCACCGCGCGACATAGACGTATACTTCCTTCTGCCGGCTGAGGTTTACCTTCGGTTCCAGAATCGCGCTGGAAACCGCCAGTCGGCGCTGCTCCAGGAAGTGCGGGGAGTGCTGCTGCCCACGTACCCAAACACGACGATCCAGGCGGACCGGCATGTCATCTTTGTCAGCTTTGGCAGCTATGCGGTCGAGGTTGTGCCTGCATTCCTGCTGACGGATAGACGCTACTGGATCTGCGATAGCGTTGGCCTCGGCCGCTACAAAGTGACCAACCCTCAAGAGGAGGCGCAGTACCTTCACCAAGTCGATCTTGCTTGCAGCGGAAACCTCCGGCCGCTTATCCGGATGCTGAAGGCGTGGCAGAATTACTGCTCCGTCCCGATCAAGTCTTTCCATCTGGAGTTGGTGGCGGCGGAATTCCTGTTGCAGAGTCCTTGGCGCCTCCGCGACTATTTCTGGTTCGACTGGATCACCCGCGACTTTTTCGCCTACCTCTATTCCAAGGCTTCCGCGTCAATGGCGATCCCGGGTCTCGATGAACGGATCTATCTCGGCAACGAGTGGCAGAGCCGAGCGTTGATGGCATGGAGCCGCGCCGTCAAGGCCTGCGACTTTGACCAACGCAATCTGGTCGATGCCGCTGGCGAAGAGTGGCAGAAGATTTTTGGAGACGACCTCCCGCGGAGGCCGCAGTGGACGTAGCCATCGAAGCTCTGAAGCGTGAGTGCGAGCGGCAGGAGGAGTCATGCCTGTACACCTCGACCGCTCTCTTCGAGTGGTTGAAGGACCTGCGCCTGTGGCGGACGGCCTTCATCACCCTTCCGATCGTCTGTGCTGCAATCGCGACTTCGGCGCTGCTCAAGCATTGGCAATGGGTGACCGGCATCGCCACGATTCTGGCGGGCGTTTCGCCCGCAATCTTCAAAGCCCTGGATCTCGATAGGGATCTTGCCTCGATTACGCGCTTCGGCAACACCTTCAAATCACTGCAGGACCGGTTTCGTCAGGCGCGGACGATCACATCATTAGGTGATCCGGACGAGTTTAAGAAAGAGTTTGCGCAACTACGGTCCAAGCTGGATGACGCGCGCATGGCCAGCATCCCTCCGCCGGAGAGGTATTTCAAGAAGGCCCAGGCAAAAATTGGCAAGGGGCACTACACGTTCGAGGCAGATGGTGCCCCGCAACCGTCGAAGGGAGTCGCATGAGCACAGCACATATATCGAGACCTTCGCCTTGCCTTGAAGATCTCCTTCGTTCTCACCGCTTGCCGCAGCTCATCGCCTTCATGGAGGCACTCCCAGTGCTTCGAGAATTCATGCCGCATCCGCTTCAAGTGCGTCTTGTCGCGGACGCCAATCGCATCCACGCGGAACTGCGGTGGCGCTTGCGCAAAAGGCGTCATCCAGATCATCGCAGCGCGATTCATGAATCGATCGAGGCAGGTGTGGCAGTGTTCCTCGCGCCGGAGCACGTGAAGCAGGAGATCGCGAAGTACTACGATGCCATCGCCGCGGACACCCGCTCTACCGTCGCCGAGGTAGAGAAGGAGTGGACCCAGTTTCAGCAGTATGTTGGCTTTTACGCTCCCCGAGAGCGCCCATCGTTCTCTGAAACCTATGCCGATATCAAGGACTTCCCCTATGTCGCCACCTGGCGCGAAGTGGACGCGCGGGCCGTTTACACAGCGGATCCTCATTTGGCTGCGATGGGAGCTGCAGTTGTCTCCGTGTTCATAGATACGCAACTGCGGGACTATGCCCGCGCGAGCACGGTTCAGATCGCCGTTCGAATCGGCTCCTCACTCTCCGTATTCGTTGGCTGGGAGTCTCTCTGCACCATGTATCGTCTTCTCGTTCGCTTCGTCCATGTCATTCGCCGGCTGCCGCCTGCGGCCCAAGCCGCATTGGCGGCTGCCGGCACACTAGCCGTCCTACATCCGAAGAGCCGAGAAGCGATACGGGAGGGATGGAATTCTCTAAAGAATTCCAAGGCAGTCTCGGCCCTCTGCAATACCCTCGTGGATCTCGGAGTGCAGGCAGCAGAAGCTGAGGAAAAAGCCAACAGCAACTTCGAGCGCCTGCAAGCTGTGCTGCCTGCGAGGCAGAAACGGCCGTTGGTGCAACACGCGCGTTCCGTTTGCGCAGCGGCTCGTTCGGCTCTGACATTGGAGGAGTTGGAACGGCGCATTCGCCGCGGCGGATACGAGAGCCGGTCGAAATCCTTCCGGCAATACCTTCGCCGGGTGCTTTTGAGCGATGACTCGATCATCCAAGTAACGCCGGGGCAGTGGGCAGTTCGCGCCACGCAGGCTCGCCCGTATGAACTGAGCCAAGCAACTCGTTACCCGGCGGCATCGCGTCTTCCAGTTGAACCAAGCACGGGTGTGTAGAAAGCGGCCAGTTCATGACCGAAATCGAAACGTATCTGAGGTATCAAGAAGTCTTCGGCACACCATCGACGCTCGAGCAGTTCGAGACGCTGATGCGCGCACTCGACCTCGGCCTTGTGCTCCGGCTTTTCTCGCCGGTCAACACTATCTGTGCTCGCAGAGGCCTGCTGAACCGCGACCAAGCGCAACTCGCGCTGATTCGAGAGTTGTTTGATGAGGCCACGGCGCGAAGAACCCTCGCATATGCGACCAGGGGTGGCCGCCGCATAACCGTCTTCCACCGCAAGCAGTGCCTGTTTATCTTGCGGGAGGCGATGAGGCTGTGTCCTGACCTACCCGGGATGCAACCCGCTGATATCCGGGAATCGCTAGCGCTGGTCAGCCTCATGGCAAACGACCACGTATCCGCGACGTCCGCCCAGGGCACGTCAGCGCTCGACCAGATTGCAGCTCTGATGTGTGACTTCATTCCCGTAACGGAGGCGAATGAACTCAGGTTCGACATGGCATCTATCTCACGGATGCACAAGATCGTCCATGATATCGCACCAGCGCGAGCACAGGAGCCGGCTTATTTCGATATTGGCCAACTGTTCGAACAGGCCGGTGGTCTGCCCCTGAGGACCTATGAGGCTCTTAGCCTCGCTATCATGCCGCGTGTCCTCAAGAGCGCTGTCGATGTTCTGACCCACTCGCCTGACTACGGGGTGCACATAGACTTCTTCAGCCAAACCCAGCTCTCTGAGAGCCAGAGAGAGGCGTTCTTTCGTCTGCTGGCGAGAACCCCAGATGAGTTCCGGGCTCGTGTAAAGGGCCGCGTTCCTTCTCTCAGCGATTTCACCATCTTCAAGGAGACGCCGTTTCTGCGTAACCCGGACCGGCTTGTTCCGATGGACATGACCGCCTGCATGGAAAAATTCGAGGCCTCCGTCTTCTGGACGATCTTCCGGTCGCTCCCCGAGGAGCAAAAGGAACCCTTTACGTCCTTCTGGGCGACTGTCTTCGAGGACTACATCGACTGGCTGCTGACCAATTCCGTTGATCAATCGCTGAACCGTTTTTATCCGTCGCCCCGGTACGCCGATGGCGGCCGCGAAGAGGTCTGCGACGGCATCGTCGTTTCGGGGACGACGGCCATTTTCATCGAGTGCAAGGGAGGTTTCATCCGTGGAGACGCCAAGTACGGAGGCGACCCGGCCAAGTTGAAGGCTGAGATCGAAAAGAAGTATGTCACGCCGAAGGGTGTTTTTCAGATCGCCAGGTCCATCGTCACCGCAATGAATCGCGCCAACCCGCGCCCAATTGCAGGAGTGGACTTGAGTCGAGTTGCGACGATCATGCCCGTGCTGATCACCCGCGATGACATCGGAGATGGGTTTTTCGTCAACACGTATCTGAACGTGCGCTTCCAGGATGCGAAGAGAGACCTGAACATCTCGAAAGCCATTGGGCCTGTCTACTGCGCGCAGCTAGTCTGCATGTCGGTGGATGTCGTCGAGAAGCTGACGCCATATCTTGTCGACACCCGCTTTTCGGGGATACTTGCGGACCGTATGATGTCTGACCCGGATTTGCGTGCTCCATTTTTCATGAAGCCACTCTCCTCGCTTTCGGCCAGGGGTACCCGGCCGCCACACCTCTTGAGGGAACTCAACGCAGAGCTCAGCAGGGTTGCTGCGGCATTTCTTAAGGTTGAACAGAATAGCGAACGTGACGCCGCTTAATGGGCGCGTCATACGATTCGCAGGCAAGGATGATGGAGTTTACGAGAAATGACAACAGATCTCACCACCGAGGATAGCGAGACGCTGAGGGAGAGTTCCTCAGCGGCAGCGACTGGCGGCAAAGGCTATACCTTTGCCGACAAGGTGGCAGCAGGTTTCCTTGTGCAGATGCTGGCCCGCGCCTTTCCACTTGAAGCGGCGCTGGGGTTTATCGCCGAGCTTCATTTCGAAACGAAGGAGTCCGGCAGAAACGTCGATGACCTTCACCTGGTCCTTCAGAACAACGCCGGTGTCGCTCGCTGGTCCATTTCAATTAAGAGCAATCGGCAGCTTTCAGGGAACGGGTTCGACAAAACGCTGGTGGGCGATCTCTGGGCGGATTGGAGAGGGGAACAGGGCGCCAGCTTCGATCCAAGCTCTGACCTGTTCGGGCTGGTCACGGGCACGGTTTCTGATGGACCACTGCATGATTGGGAGGAACTGCGTCAAGAGGCGGCGGGCCCGACGCCAGAACGATTCCTGCAACGGATTGACGGAGAAAGGCAGATCTCCGCAGCAAGGAAGAAGATATTCTCCAGTCTTTACCCGGCCGAGAACCCCAACCAGGCACAGCGCGAGGCGACGGTCCGTCTCGCAGCTAGGTTGCACGTGCTGCGCTTCGACAAACACCTGGAAGATGGTCGATATATCAATCAGTGCGCTCTGTTAGTCTCTTCGGGCAGTGTCGAAGAGGGCACAAAGCTATGGAACGTGTTCTGCCAGCTTGCGGCGGACAATCGAGGCACTGGCGGGTATTTCGATCTGCCAAAGCTATTGCAACGGCTTCGCGGCACCTTTGACCTAGTCGATTACCCCGACTACAGGGCAGATTGGGCGCGCCTGGACACGATCAGCGGAGACAATCGCGCGAATGTGAGGTCGGTCCTCGGCGCGAGCATTCATCTGGATCGAGCGACTGAACTCTCCGCTCTGTCAAACACCATCGTCGAACACAGCATCACCTTTGTGGCTGGCGAGTCCGGTTCTGGAAAGTCTTCCCTCATTGCTCAGCTTACCCGCGAATCTGGGAGGTTCGGCCATACCCTCTGGCTGACGCCGGCCCAACTGTCGAAGACAAGCCAGAACGAGATCGCAACGAGCAATGGCCTGCGGCACACGCTGCCGGAGTTGGTCCGCTCCTCGTCTCGCAGTTCCTCGCTTCTGGTGATTGATGCGTTGGAGAACTTCGAAGGCGAAGCCCGGTCGCGGGTCATTGAACTGCTCCGAACGATTTCCGAGAGCGGGTTTGTCGGATGGAAGGTCGTCATCTCCGGGCATCTTCAATCATGGGAGAAAGCGGAGCGCCTCGTCCATGAAGTCGGCGTCCCCGATTTCGTTAAGAGCGATCTTGGACTGCCAAGTATCGCGGCGATCCGAAGTGCGGTCCAAAGTGTTCCAGGGATTAATCTGCTCCTGTTTCGCCCGCAAATGCAGCAGATTCTTCGTAATCTCATGGTGCTCGATTGGGTGCTGCGGACCAACCTCGTCCAGAGCTTGTCGAGCGAACCCGAAAAGCGGATCTGCGAGACCGGTCTGATCAACCTGATCTGGCAGCACTGGATTGCTAAGGACCGAAGTCTCCAGCGCGACAGGCTGCTTCGCGAGCTTGGGGAGCATGAGGGGAAGAAGCTGAGCGGTGCAGTAAGCGTCGATGCCATAAAGGACGTTCAGCTTCTCGACCTGCTTGAGACTTTGTCGAACGAGGACCTGGTCAGAATCACCTTGCCATCAGTGCGGTTCACCCACGACCTTATCGGTGATTGGGCAAGGTTCCGTGCGCTCACCAGCCTTGACGGCAATTCAATCGCCCGAATCCGGTCGCTTGTCCAAATCCCACGGTGGAATCGCGCAATCCGTCTCTATGCTCAGTCTCTACTCGAGGGGAAGGCGGACCTCGCCGACTGGAATAAGGCTCTGGCTGAACTCGATGCGCCTGATGCGGAATCGAAGGTGACGAAGGATCTCTTCCTGGAGGCGCTGATCTTCGCGGCCGACGCGGTCCCGCTGCTGGAGGCAGCCTGGCCGAATCTCATAGCCGACAAGGGCAAGCTTCTCAATCGGCTGATGGATCGGCTGCTCTTCGTCGCTTCGTTTCCAGACCCACGGCTTCGTTCCTTCGTATCCGAAGAGAATGCGGAGGCATCAGAATCCTGGTTCCGTATTCCGATGCCGCTCTATTGGATGCCTGCCCTCTTCATTTTCTCGGCGCACGCGGAAGATATGGCAACCGTTGCTCTGCAAAAAGGGGCTGAGGTTTGCACGCTCTACTTACGCAATATGCCCGCGGAGATGCCCGCGAGAAAAGAAGCGGCACATCTCGCGCTCGTGCTGGCTCGCGAACTCCAGGATCAGGTGGCGGCATACCCTTATTCCGGACGCGACAGCAAGGTTGTCTATGAAGCATTGCTCTTTGGAGCCGGCGAAGACCCTGATTGTGTCGCCCAGGTGGCGTTGGAGTTTGCTGGTCGCAGAGCAGAGCCGGATCACGCCGTAGATCGCCGCGACCGAGCGGAGGAAGAGTCGGCGGCCTGCCAAGCCCGGTGGAGAGAAGAGCACCCGGAAGAGTACAAGCAGCACAGGGCCTCCGTGATGTCCCTGCCGGGCGACACTTACTTTCCGCGTCGCAGACGGTCGCCGTTGCCAGATGGGGCGCAACGACGAATCCCCGAGGGATTCCGTAGCGCGATCATGGACCGGGGCGCCTTGACGAGCCTCATGGCTCTGCGCCCGGAAGCAGCCAAGGAGATTCTCTTGGCCGTCTGCTTAGAGGACCCTGACCACCGCGATGACGAGGGGCCAATTCGTTCCTTTGGACTCGATTGGTGGCACAACGGCTTCCCACCGATCTATTTCAAGGGGCCGTTCTATGCCTTTCTTCAGCAATCGTCTCAGGCCGCGCTAGAGACGATCGTGAAGCTATCGAATATTGTTACCGAGCAAGGGCTGAGAGCTGAGCGCATCGACCCGCTCAAATCGGATGACCGCGAACGCTACGCACTTAAGTTCACGGTCAAGGACCGGACGGTCTACTGGTTCGGCAACGGGCAAGTTTACTATCTCCATCGGGGCGGACGTCTCCACGACGATGTTCTGGTCTGCGCGCTTATGGCGCTTGAGAAGTGGTTATACGACGAGGTGAGCGCCGGCCGGGAGATCGACAGCTACGTTCAGTACATCTTCGAGAATGCCACCTCGCTGGCCTTTGCGGGGATTCTGGTATCGGTCGGCTTGTATCATCCTGCGCTGTTTCACGGTTGTCTGCGCCCACTCCTGGGAAACGTGCACATCTACGAATGCCAGAGCCATGCAGCGCTGAATGAGAGCTCCGAACCTTGGAGAATCTCATTTGCATTCCGACCGCAACAAGAAATCGAGCTAGCAACTCCGTGGAACCGGATGCCGCACCGCCGCGTACTTCTTCGCGATCTCGTGCCACGGCTTCTCTTCGAGAGCGTCGAAACGCAAGCCTATCTAAAGGACCGTGTGGCTGAATGGGAAACGACCGTAAGGCCGACGACCGAAGGCGGCAAAGAAGAATTCCAATTGTTTCTCGCCCGGTTCAAACCGGAGACCTACGTGCTGACACGCCAACCGGACAACTTGATCGAGATAAGGCCGTCTCTGCCAGAAGACGTCGAGCAGAAGAGGCAGGCCTCGCAGGCAGAGGCGGAATTCCGGCTGCTCTCGAACGGCATGGCGCTCCAGGCCCGCCAAATTCTCAACAGTGGCGTGACTCTGACGGCAGACAAGCTGCCGCAGTTCTTTCAGCAACTCCGGAGAATACATCAACCCGAGTATCCGGATCGCAGCGATGACGAAATGCGGATCCGGCTTCAATCGATTGCCGGTGGACTCGCGGTGCTCTTCATCTATCACCGGGCCTGGCTCTCGGAAAACGAAGACGCGGAACGCTGGTGCTTCGACGTGCTGAGAAATCTGCAGGACGCTCCCAGCGAAGAGCATGAAGGTCCCGAGTCCGGCAATCTTGGGCTCAGCGTCGAGACGTTTCTCGGCGAGCTTGGGGTATTCCTCTTGCAGGAGCGACAGGACGAGTGGGTCAAACGTCTGGCATTCGATGGTGTAACAGGTTTCTACTACCACTCAACCAGCCAGTCGATGGCGAGAGCATACCTTTGCCGAGAAGGCCTCGGGGAGACTTTTGATGAACTCATCTCAGTCGTTCTGTTGTGGTCCGCTCTCAGGCGTAGCGCAACCCGGAAAACAGGACGTTACATTCAACGGCCGGTTCTTCCTGGCTACAAGTCGGCCCTCTATGCTCGTTTCCTCAACGGCAGGTTCAGGCGGCGTGCGGTCACCGTCGCGATCGCGGTACGCCTCGGGGCAAACCTCGTCGAACGCATTGAGCGGATAGATCCCTCAGAGGTTGCACGGAGACAGTGGGAGAAGCAGCGCAAAGCCTTCGAGAAGAAGGACCGGGATCGCGATGCAAGACGCGATATGGCGCAGATCGATTATGAAGTGATCGTCGCGGGCTTCTCTTTCCTCTCCCACGAATTGACTTCCGCCGAACCAGCCGACCGAAAGCGCGCCGAGGGATATATCCGGCAGCTCTTCGAGCTTGAGATGACGACTCTCCCGATTCTGGAGGGCGAGGACGAAGGGAGAGAAGTAGGCGGATCGCCTTACGAGTTCGATCCCTGGATATTGAGTCTGGTCGCTGAACTGCTCGCCACGGTGACATCGCTGGAACAAGCACTCGCGATCTACGAGCCTGTGCTGCGCCGCGGTCCGGCTGCGCACTATTGGACCCAAGACTTTCTTGAATTGTTCTTCACCAGAGCTCTCCCGCGGATGGCTGACCATGCGTTCTTCGCTGAGATCTGGAGAGGCATGGTGGACTATACGTTTTCACTTCCGACATGGGTGGGAAGAAGGCCGGGCATCTGGTTCCATGCCGAAAGCCTCTCCGTCGATCTCATGGGCTTGCGCACAGAAGCCGTAAAGGTCTTCGGCCGCAAAGAGTATGCCAATCTCGCAGGGATGATGGCACCAACCTTCAAGCGGTGGGGGGATCAGTGGTTGAAGTACAGTCGCGTCGCAGCATGGTTTGCTAATTTTCTCGCCACAGAGTCCGGAGAGGCTCTTTTGCGCCAGGGAATCCCGCAGCTGAGCGAGGTTGTGGCTTCCTTTAGCGACAGCGATTGGAAGGACGGGGACTTGGCGCTGAGTCTAACCTCCGCTCTCGCAGCGGGATGGCGGCATATCTCCGGTGAGATCACAACAGACGCTGCACTGCGAGAAGCTTTCCTTCATATCCTGATGGAGCTCTGCTCGCGTTCTATCGCAGAGGCGATTCATCTGAGGGACCGCATTTCGCACATCATTCCAGCGAGTAGCTAGCGAGTGGCAGCCTCATCGCAAAGCAATCGGCGCTATCCGAACGAATCTTCGAGGTGATCCGTTGGACTCTCTAAAATCTCCGTCTCTCGAACCCTTTGAAAAGATAGTGGCCGACGTGCTCGCGAGAGTGCCTGAGGGAAGCACGCCGACATTTTCGCTCCTTCCGGAGATCTGGGCCGCTCCCCAGGCGATTGCCCCGGAGAAGCTGGACTTGTTGGTTCCGCTGCTGCGACAAGTGAAGCTCCATTCACAAACCGGCGAATTCAGATTCTCGACTTCCGGGGATTATCTCCATATTTCCGACGGGGCTCTCAACCTGATCTGGTGCTCAAGCTACGCTTCCTGGTTCATTTATAAGGCTTCCGGCAGGGCTCAGAAGATCGGACTGGACGTTGTACGCTTCGATGATGACAGAGAAACGGAGGAAGCGGTCAACCTTTATCAATGGGCGATTCGGTGTGTGCGCGACAAGGCATACAGTTCCTGGCCGGAGAGTGCGCCTCGTCCGACGAGAACACCGGCCTATGGGAGTCCATTGCATGTCGCCAACGAGGTGTTCCTGACGGCCGTAGCATGGATGCTATTGCACGAATCTGGGCATATCGCAGGGAATCATCCGTTCCTGAGGTCATCCCGTTCGCTCCAAGAGGAACATGAAGCTGACTTCTTCGCAACGAATCATGTACTCGGCGGGGTCACCGATGAGAATGTTCGCTTCAAACGTAGCGTCGGGATCGTGGTGGCGAACGCTCTTATCCTGTTGCTCGAACTGATGAATGGGCCTGTCTCTTCCCGGACGCATCCGCCCGTCGAGGAGCGTATCAGCCGAAATCTCCGTGGGCCCGAACTTGAATCCAGCAACAGGATTCATGCCTTCGCGACTGCGCTTATTCAGTTTCACCTCGGCGTTGTCAGCATCTTCCCGCAACTGCACGAGCGCGCCGACTTCGGAGAGTTTATAGACGATTTCTGCCTGACGATCAATCGCTGGAGGAGATCCGCCTGAATGGGTTACGGCGAAAGCGGCAACCATTCGTTCTTCTCGATCAATGAAACGATGATGCGCACGTTCATCGTAATCGCCTCAAGTCGGTTGGGGAGCGTATCGTTCGAGTGGCAAAGGAGCTGCCAAGCCTTCGAGCCACAGGTCAATATCAGCAAGAGGGTTGGCGAACAGCTCCATGCCTCGCTGCCAACCCGTCAGCGAAAACCGCGCTGCAGGCCCCTCCGGCGAGGACATGGGGCGAACCTCAAGCTTCTCAAGCCGGGTGCCCTCAGCAAGGTCGAACAGGGGCCGATCCATTGAAACACCTGCAATGAGGGTATGTAGGCGACGGTGTCTGTCGATCCGAGCTAGTTCGTTGAGAAACCGCAGACACCGGTTCGAATTCAAGACCATGAGAGAAGCCTCAACCGGTGGTTCGGCAAAGGGTTGGGTCACCTCTATGAACCGCCGCCGGCCATCATTGAGCAGCGCGATCTTGCGAGATTGCCGGGGCCATTCTTCCTTGCTCTCGCAAATCGGGAATTCGATGGATGACGCTTTTGGGGGAGGGTTCTGTCCGGAGTCTTGAATCGCAGACGCATACACTGCGCCGTCGAGCGCCGCTCTCAGTTGATATAGATACTCGCCAAGTTCCAGTTCAAGAGTTTCGGGAAGTGGTTCGACCTGATCGACGTCCAACGTCCCGGTACCGTCATCTCTCACGAACAACGTGACCGCGAGCAAGTGCATGATGTCGAGGCTATTCCACACATTCGCGGCTTCGTTCGCATGGTGAACGGCTCGGGCAATTCTCGCGCGGCATTTTGAAAAGAGCTCTGGAACACTTGTGGGCGGCATCCACCAAAATCCTCGGTACGGCGATAAACACTGACTGCAGCGGAGCAATCTCCGAGGTTTACTTCAACCGCACAGTTCCCTCGGCGCTATTGATGAGGATTTCCTTGAACGGCAATCCTTCCTCCTTATGCGCATCGCGAAAGGCCTCGACTTGCTGTGCATCGACCAGCGCCTCGACACCGATCACCAAAGTGAGTTCCTTAACTGCCTCTCGGCCGCCATATCTCCTCAGCTTCAGCGCAAGTCCGTCCTCGATCCAGCTCCCATCGTCGGGAAGCTCGGTTGCTACGCCCGTCGTGAGAACCGACACGTCCAGATTGCCTTCGTCGCGGAACAACACGACGTTCGATAAGTAGGCGCTCAACACGGGGTCTGCGGCCAGCAGCTCCATGAAATCGAGCGCACGCGTATCCTCCGGCGGTTCCGGCTTGTGCACTGCAATATAATCGGCAAGCACTTCTACCTGGGGACGGGGAATACCACGTGCCGTCGCCGGTCCGAGCGGTGTAAACCCGACGGTCAGGTTGGATAACTGTCTTGCCTTGAGCGCGGCAGACAATTCACGCACAAAGCGCGCGAGATTCTGATTGTCTGCTCTTATCTGGTAGTCATGGGGAATCGTTACCACCTGGACCATACGTTCGGGGAACTCTTTGCTTGTGCTGACAAAAAGAACATCAGCGGGCTCCCGATCGCTTGGAATTGCCTGGTAGTCTGCGCCAAGCTCCCGATTTAGGTACGCTGCGGCTACGTTCCCTTCCGCAAGTTCGCGTTGTTTCTTTTCGGCTTCCTTGGCGTTCATCAATCCAGTGCTCGACTTCCTCTCAGTTGTCCAACATTGATGATAAGGGCCGGTTGCGCATACTGCGTCCTCGGCTTACCGAAACTCCGCTGCGCGATTTGCCTTAACCACTCTGCGAACGCATCGCTGACACGTCACGTAGTCGTTCACGTACTGTCTGCCGCCCTCTAGTGGGTCGTTGATCGACGATGGATGGGTATGACCAACAATCATCTCCGCGGGAATCCTTTCCCGCACCGCAAAACTGAAATCCACAACACGCGATTGCTGAAGGTTCATGATTGAGAGTCTGGTCCACTCGTGCAATAAATGGCGAACGAGTTCGCGTTTGTCACTTGCGGAGGCAGAGCTGAGAGGGAATGCAACCTCAAATAACGTGGGGAAACCAAACTCGCGAAGCAGTGCTCGATTCTCTGCAAAGACCGAGCATAGCCACTCGCTCCCATAGATAAGATAGTGTCCGGAGGAGCGCAGCACGTGCCTTCGATCAAGCACGAAATAGACAATGGAATCGGTGTGGTCGTGCAATCGTCTTTGACCTCGGGCGAGGAGCTCGTCACCGAGTTCTGGGTTATTCAGCTGCTCAACGGCATCGCTGAGGAGCTGCATCAAGTCTGACGAGCCAAACGCCTTGATGCCGCCTGTCAAGTAGGTGGTGAGGTCCTGAGGACGGCAGCCGTGATAGCCGAGAACAGTCCTTGACTCCAATATCGAAGCGAATTCTTCCTTAACCGAATCCAGTTGCACTGTCAGGCCCGAGGCCAGCAAACGCAACCAATCTGGATCGTCAATGTCCATCCGCTTCAGCCTTCGTTTCTGGTGCTGAGCAAGGCAGCCGGGGCGAAGCCGGGGACCTAGAAACTCGCACACAAGCGGCATCCATGTTGTCGGCTCTTCAAAGACGATCAGGTTGTCGGTCACAGTATTAGGATACCGGGAACACTTCTAGTGCTAATGACGATTACCTTTAAGCTACCCTCAGGTGGGTCCCTCGCCGCACTTCTGCTCCCGGAACAAGTTCGTTCCGTGAGACCGCAGCCTTGATAGCATCGTTGTCCGGTCTTGTCTCATGAATGCACGCCTCGAGCGCCTTGGCGAGTTCTTCCGGCAGCAGTGACAGCACCGTCTCCCAGATAACGCCGTCGATCCGCACATCAATCCTGCAATAGCACTTCGGCACCGCGGCTTCGTCGGTGATCCGCACGGAATCCTGGCTGTTCTTCTGCGCGCGCAGCGTGAACTGGTAGCCCTCGATCTTTTTGAGGTCTCGGCTCAGCAGGTAATAGAGCACCATGTTCTTGGTTCGCTCCACCTTGCCAGCCGCGGTCCGAGCTCGGTCAGTAAGCCGCGCAGCCTCGCTCCGGCAATACTGCTCTCGGGATTCCATAATTCGTACAAAGCGGCCGATCCGGTCGACCTTCTCGCCATGCGCCTCGCAGAATTGCTGGAACCGGGAAACCAGATCTTCCGCTGCCTGACCTTCTGACTCAACCTGAACTTCGATCTCTTCGAGGAGTCCGTCGAGCTCCATGTCGATTTCAAACAACGAGCTTGCTTCCGCAATCGATGCCATCTCTGTTTTTCTCCTTCTCGGACGTTCTGAATTCTTCGCCGGCATTATGCCGCCAACTTCTTTTGCACCCAGAGCGAGCGGGCGGCTTGATAGGCCAACTCGTCCGCGCGGGTCTGGTCGCGATGCCCGCTGTGGCCTTTGATCCACATCCATCGGATCGAAAGATTTGCATTCAGCTCGATCAGCTCCGTCCACAATTCGCGGTGCTGCAGTTGGGTTCCGCGCCGGTTTCGCCAGCCTTGGCGCTGCCAGCGGGAGACAAATGCGCGCATTCCATAGATCAGGTATTCGGAGTCTGAGTGAAGCTCGATTCGCGTTCGGCCTTCAACCGACCGAAGCGCCTGAACCGCCGCAACAAGTTCCATCTCGGAGACTGTCGTCCAGGGATGGGCGCCCGACATCTCCCAACGTTCCTTACCCTGGATTACGACGACGCCCCATCCGCCTGGACCCGGATTGCCAATCGCAGAGCCGTCCGTGAAAATGCGATAAGTCTGATTCACAGAGGGCCTCCTTCCCCCAAACCAATTTGGGGGGTCATCGAATGACTGGGGTGAGATCGAGTTCCGTGTCTACTAGAGCGAACACTCCGCAAGCTCTCTGCCCTTTGGACTACGCAGCCTGCATCGGAATGACCGCGCCGAAGGGGGCCTTCTGGCTCCCGGTCGAAGCCCAGATCACGGGATAGTTGGGAGCGGAATCCGGGAACGATCCATACAGATCCGTCAGAAAGACGAGGGTCTGCGGCTGAATCCCGTGCTCATCGAGCCAATCGAAGCATGGGCTAAATTCGGTGCCTCCGCCTCCCACCGGGTTAAGGTGGACCGGCTGGCCGGCTTCGTATGTCTCCGCCTTCTGCACTTCTGAATCGAAGTAGAGAACATGGACACGCTGCGGCCGCTGGCCTTCGAGAATCGAACACACCTCGGCCTCAAAGAGCCTCAGTTGCCGCCCATTGACAGAGCCGGAACAGTCGACGGCGATCGCGATCTCCCCGACGCCTTCGCATATCAATCCTGGCAAGTAGAGACCCGCCCAGACATGGCGGCGGTTGGGGCGCAGCCAGCTATAGTCAGCCGGGATCGTATCCGACCAGAGCCGCCGCAGCATCTCCCGCCAGTCGACCGAAGCCTCTGCCGCCCCTTCCAGGGTTCGCTTGAGGCCGGCCGGAACCTTGCCCGCTTGGCGGGCAACCGTCGTGGCCTGGTTGACCGCCACATCCCACTCCCTCGCCTGTTCTTCTATGGTTGGAGTGTCCTCGTCCGGCTGTGGCGCGTCGAGCACCTGGCCAATTCCGCCTTCGGTAACGGGAGCGGAAGGTTCTTCTGAATTGCCGCGACCTGATGTCTCGTCTTTCGAATCCTCTCCTCCGGGCTCGTCGTCTTCATCCTCTTTGCTTGAGTCTTGCTCTGTTTCCGATTCCGAACCAAGGAGGTTGTAGATCTGCTCCGCGCTCAATCCGCGAAAGCGGTCGTCGATGAGCACGCCATCGGGCAACGAGAGTCCGGCGTCAACAAGCAAAGGATTGATGGCGAAGTCGCAGGCTACATTCCACCGTTTCGGATCGCGCCCGGAGCGGCGCACATGATGGTGCAGGGCCGGGTGCATGACCTCGTGAGCCAGGGTCCCGGCCAGTGTCGCCGCGTTCAGCGTTTCAACAAAATCAGGGTTGTAGAAGAGCGACACTCCATCGGTCGCCATCGTTGGAATCGACAGGCACTCGCGCCCCTTCAGGCGAAACAGAAGCGAGCCGAAGAATGGATGGTCCAGGATGAGAGAGGTGCGCGCCTTCTGAATACGCAGTGAGGTTGGCGTCTCATGTCTCATGCCGCAGCGGGCGCCTCCATGTACGCGGACATACGATTGAAGATGTCGTCGGCGCTCGGGCTCTCAGCGGGTTCTGTCGCCTCGCGGCTGCGCAACAGGCCATCCATTTCGGCGACGATGTTTGCGGCATCGGCGGCCGTCGTGACGCGCAGCAGGTCGTGCTTCTTGAGGTCCTGAGCGGAGTAGTTGCAGAGCCGCTCTTTGACCTGATCCGCAAAGCGGTTCAGGTCTGCATCGCCGTTGACGTTGAGCCGCGGCAGGATCTCCACCAGGTCCAGAACATTGGTGACCAACGAGCCGTGGAAGCGCGACTCCGGCTCATTGAGCCGGTCGACCATGTGGGCGACCACCTCGCGCAGCCGCCTCCAGAGGTCTTCCGTTCCGCGCATCAGCGATTCGCGGACGTTGGCATCAATTTCGCGCGAGACTCGCGCCTGCTCTTCGGCCGACATCTGGACGCGGAAGTCGGCGCCGGACGGAATGGGCAGGACTTCGAGTTTGACGCCGAACTTCTTCCTCAGCTTTTCCGGAGCCGGGTAGTCTTCCTCGCGGAAGAGCCCGTTCAACTCCGGTCTGACTTGCTCGATGTACTGGGGATAAACGCGGAGAAAGCTCTCGACACCCTGCTCGAAGCCGGCCTCGAACTCGCGCATGCGCTCCATGAGATCGAAGTAGAAGTTGGATGGTAGAAGTCGGAACCCTTCGTCGGACCAGGGAAGCGTGATCTTGTAAAAGTGCTGCCGAATCTGGCCTGCGAGCGTGCGCAGTTCATCGAGTTTGTCCGCGCCGCGCAGCAGTTGCTTGTTGTAGCGGCCCGCGCTCTGGTGCGCTCCGTGCTGCTCGGCAACATCGCGGCTGACCTTGCGGTCGTGTTTGACGGCCGTCCAGATGCTGATGTGGACGGCGGCGAGCATTGCGCGTTCGGTAATCATTGAATGACCTCCCGGTAATCCACGCCGAAACGAACAAATTCCGGAGTGTGGGTTATAGCGGTGTCCCGTGCCGCCGCGTCCCGCATGGCCATCACCCGCATCTCAGTTGGCATCCGGTCGAGATACGCGATTCCTCTCCCTACCGAGGTGTCGCTCAAGGCCCTGCCCAGGGCGGTAGCAATGGCGATTTGCGCGGAAGGCTCCGTGGGAAGCGGCGCCGTCGTGGGGTTCAGTAGAATTTCGTCGATCGAAGGCAACTGGCGGAACAGCCGAATGAAAGCGACAAGTTCCGAAGCCGCAGCCGAACCCACCGTTCCATCCAGGAGCTGTGCCTCAAATTCGCTGGCCCCCGAGAGAAACTGTGTCTTCTGACGACGGGCGATACCGCACAGCACCTGTGAGGCCATCTCCCAGGAACGCGGAGTGGGCCACGCGTTTGCGTCCGACGTCACGTCCGCCGTATGCAGAAGTTCAGGCTTGAAGCGCAGGAACGCAATGATCTCAGGCCGGACCTGAGCCTTGACCGCCCACCGGCACCAGTCATCGAGATCGGGTTCAAGGTCCAGATGGACGAACCGGTTGCGCAAGGGCCGCGGCATTGAGAAGTGAACGCCGCGTTCCGATGCCGGGTTGCCGGCCGCGATGACCACCCAGCCGTCGGGCAGAGCGTACTCGCCGAGCTTTCGGTCAAGCACCAGCTGATAGCAACCCGCCTGGGTCATCTGCGGAGCTGAGGTCAGCTCATCGAGAAAGAGAATGCCTTTGCCGGAGGTGGGAAGAAACTTGGGCGGAACCCACTCGGTCTGATCAGCCGAAATGCGCGGCA
>CAZMWL010000024.1:0-60860 GCA_964569985.1 uncultured Occallatibacter sp. | reverse complement strand
ACGAGCTCAACAATCACATCCTGCCCGAGGGTGTGAAGGTCATTCCCATGCTCGACCGCAGCGATCTGCTTCATTACACGCTGCACACGGTGCTGCACAACCTCGGCGAGGGGATGATCCTGGTTACGATCATCCTGCTTCTTTTCCTTGGCAATGTTCGCGCAGCCTTGATTGTTGCGGTGACGATCCCGTTTTCCCTGTTGTTCGCCTCAATCTTCCTAAACTTGAGTCATATCCCCGCAAATCTGATTTCACTTGGCGCGCTCGACTTCGGAATGGTCGTTGACGGTGCTGTGGTGATGGTGGAGAACATCGTTCGCCACCTGAGCCGTGAATTTGGCTCCAACTCAGTACATGGAAAGCAATCCAACGGTGAGCCCAGCAGCCGGCAAACCCTTCCCAAGTCTGTTTCTACCGTGATTCGTGAGGCGTGTCACGAAGTCCAGCGGCCGGTTTTCTACGCCATTGCGATCATCATCACCGCCTACATGCCGATCTTCACATTGCAACGAGTCGAAGGCAGACTCTTCAGGCCGATGGCGTGGACGGTAGCTTTCGCGCTCCTTGGCGCCATGACATTTTCCATCTTCATCGCGCCAGTGCTTTGTGCCGTTTTCTTCCGGAATGGCGTCAAGGAATGGCGTAACCCGGTCATGGAGTTCCTCAAGAAAAGCTACCGACAAGGGCTTAAGTTGGCGATTGAATTTCGGTGGATCACGGTTGGCCTCGGTGTCGCGTCCCTTGTCGTAAGTTTGTTCCTGACATTCAGCGGAATCATCGGCTCGGAATTCCTACCCCATTTGGACGAAGGTGCCATTTGGGCGCGCGGCGAGATGGCGAACAGCGTAGGTGAGACGGAAGGCACGCGCTTCGCTCAGCAATCCCGCTATACCTTCGCCTCGTTCCCCGAGGTCACCAAGGTGGTCTCGCAATCCGGTGCGCCTGACGACGGAACCGACACGGGAGGATTCGGCAACACGGAGTATTTCGTCGATTTGAAGCCCAAGGAGCAATGGCGACCTATCTTTCATCAGAGAAAAGAGGAGCTGATTGCCGCGATGGATCGCGAACTGGAAAAACAACCAGGGGCTTTCTGGAATTTCTCGCAGCCCATCGAGGACAATGTGGATGAGACGCTGACCGGCACGAAAGGCGGACTGTGCGCCAAGTTATACGGGCCGGACCTGGACGTTCTCGAGGAAAAGGGCGAACAGATCAAGGAAGTTATGTCCAGAATTGACGGCGTCAAGGATTTGGGAATTCAACGCGATACGGGCCAGCCGAATATCGATCTCACCGTTGACCGTAAGGCGGCTGCGCGCTTCGGCATTAACGTGGCGGATATCCAGGATGCGATTCAGACCGCGGTCGGCGGTAATCCTGTGAGCCAGGTGCTGCAGGGAGAGGCAGTTTACAACGTAGTGGTGCGCTATCAGAAACCGTATCGCGATACCAAGGAGGCGATCCAGAATATTCGCCTGCTCTCACCCTCGGGAGAGCGCGTCGCACTGTCTCAGTTGACCCAAGTCAAGGTGAACGATGACGCTTACGACATTTACCGGGAAGGTGGATCTCGTTATGTGGCTATCCGCTTTGAGGTTCGCGGGCGCGATTTAGGCACCACGGTCAAGGAGGCCATCGACAAGATCGGCAAGAATGTGCAGTTACCGCGTGGCTATCGCCTCGAATGGTCGGGAGAATACGATAGCGAAACGCGGGCCGAAAAAAGGCTGCTGATGATCGTGCCCCTGACGGTCTTTTTGATCTTCATCATTCTCTACTCCATGTTTCGCTCCTTTAAATGGGCGCTGGTCATTCTTGCCAACGTGGTGATGGCTCGCGTTGGAGGCTTGCTCGCTCTGCTTGTGACCGGCACATTCTTCAGCGTATCTTCCGGTGTCGGCTTCCTGGCGCTGTTCGGCGTCTCGGTGCAGACGGGCGTCATCATGCTTGAATACATCAACCAATTGAGAGTTCGTGGCTACACCGTCGCAGATGCCGCTGTCGAGGGCGCAGTCTTGCGGCTGCGGCCGATCATTATGACGATGATGGTTGCTACCCTGGGACTTCTTCCGGCGGCGCTATCTCACGCGATTGGATCCGACTCGCAGCGTCCATTCGCCATTGTCATCGTCGGAGGTCTCATCTCCGACCTACTCCTGAGCATCTTCCTGCTGCCCACCTTGTATGTCTGGGTGGCGCGAGAGGGCGATGTGCTGCCGGAACCGGAAACGGGGGCGTCCTTTGAACATTGATCTGATTTCTACGCACATGCAAATTCGGAGAATACGCAGAGTTCTCGCAGCGGCTTGCGGATTCATGGTCGCGTCGGCGATTGCGCCGGCTGCGTTTGCCCAGCAGCCGCTAACCTGGGATCAGGTGAAGGCGAAGTTTGAAGCTGTCAACCCGGCGCTGAAGGCCGATGCCGACAACGTGGACGAGATGAGGGCCGAGGAGATCACAGCCTTCCTCCGGCCCAATCCGCAGTTCACCCTATCGGTGGACGGCAATCAGGTCGCGCCGCACAATGGGGTCTGGACACCCTTCAAGGGCACCACTGAACAGCCCAACTTCAGTTATCTGCACGAGCGGGATCACAAGCGGGAGTTGCGTCTGGAGAGCGCGCAAGAAGGTACCCGCATTACGCAGTCGCAGCATGAAGACCTGGAAATAAACATGGTTTTTGCTCTGCGCACAGCGTTTGTGGGGACGCTGCAAGCCAAGTACATTCTCGATCTGGCGAAGGCGGACCTTGATTACTACGACAAGATCATTGACATTAGCCGCGCGATGTTCAAGGCCGGCGCTATTGGCGAGATCGATCTGGACCGGATTGAACTGCTGCGCGTGCAGTACGAGTCGGAGATCGAGAACGCGATCGTAAACCTGCGCACGGCTAAGATTCAGCTCCTGCAATTGTTGGACGATCGCACGCCAGTGGATCAGTTCGATGTAACTGGCCCATTTGACTTCAGCGACAACTTGCAGCCATTAGATACGTACCGCGATGCGGCGCTGGCTGCGCGGCCGGACTTGCAGGCGGCGCTGCAGACCATTCAGCAGTCCGACACCAATCACAAACTGGCGATTTCGAACGGCTCGACCGATCCGACTTATGCTGCCTGGTTCACGAATAACTCTTCTACGAATAACCCCAATGGCCCTGAAACTCTCGGCGTCAGCGTGAGCATTCCACTGCGCATCTTCGACCGCAACCAAGGCGAGAAGAAACGCACGCTCATCGACATCGATCGCGCGCAACAGGCCAGCGATGCCGCGCGGGCGCAGGTATTCAGCGATGTGGACACGGCCTATGAGCTGGTGCGCAGCAACATTGCACTGCTCAAGCCGTATAAGGAGAAATACAACGACCAGGCACTGCGCGTGCGCGATACCGTAACTTTCGCTTACGAGCACGGGGGCGCGTCCTTGATGGACTTCCTCAATGCACAAAGCGACTATCGCCAGGTGCAGCTGGCCTATGCACAGTTACTCGGATCCTATTTAACGGCAGAGGGCCAACTCACTCTCGCCGTTGGCTCCGATACACTTCCGTAGAAATGATCGGCAAAGGATCTTTGCCTGCTCGACTCTGTTGTTGAAGTAAGTCACTTAAACTCCAAGCGAGGTCAGGAACACTGTATGAAACGGGAAACCGTCAGCGCCATCATTGAAGAAATCGGGATATTCCCGGGAATTCGCGTGAAATCGAGCGACCACGCTCTTTACGCCGCCGAGACCTTGTATCACGCAGGGATTCCTGTAGCGGAAATCACCATGACTGTTCCCGATGGAATTGAAGTAATTCGCAAGCTTGCGGAGAAGTACCCGGATATGGTGGTGGGCGCCGGAACAGTTCTGGATCGGCAGACAGCGGAGCGCTGTGTTGATGCAGGAGCCCGCTTTCTTACCAGCACCGGCCTCGTTCCCGAAGTGGTTGAGTGCGCACTGAAAAATGGCGTGGTTGCGATTCCGGGGGCTCTTACACCGACCGAAGTCATCGCCGCCATGAAAATGGGCGCGGACTTTGTGAAGGTATTTCCCGTCGGTCCGGTAGGAGGCGGTCTCTACATTCGCTCCTTGAAGTTGCCATTGCCCGAAGTCAAATTGATTGCTGCGGGTGGTGTAGATCAGCAGACCGCAACAAGCTTCATTGTTGCTGGCGCATCTGCACTCGGGGTAGGGACGGAATTGATTCCCCGCGATGCGGTCGAAAGACATCAGGATCATCGCATTCATGAGCTTGCACGACGATTTCTATTGTTCGTCAAGAATGGCCGTTCGCGAGACCCCGAAATGTCGTTATAGGAGCGATCGAAAGATGGCACCCTAGTCGCGCTCGACCTTCCCAGGCTGAATGCCGCCGGCTCGATCCCGGTCCTCCGCCTCGATTCTCGTTGCGGCTCTCCGGCCCTAAGCAGTTTCCTGCACTTTCATGACCAGGCAGGTGAACGTGTCATCGCCCTTGAGCAGCATTTGATGCGGCGTGCCCGCGGGCACATGCGCCACGTCGCCCGGCCGCAGACTTTGCGGCGTGCCGCCTGCGATGGAATTGGCGCGCGTTTCTCCGGGCGCGACGATGCGCGCGCCGGCGACTGTGCCACCGGTCACGAGCGTGGCCGCTCCGGCAAGCACGACAAACAGATCCGCAAAGCGCTCGTGTACCTCGACCTCGCCGCTGCGGCTGCGGAAGGAGAGCATGGCAAAGTGCAGTGGATATTCCTTGAGCGTCTCCGACGCCGAGCCATCGCCATGCTTCGCCATTTTGCGCAGATACGCGGCCCGCTCGAGCAAAAGCGGCGGCGACCAGTGGTCCACCGGGTTCCTTGGTCCGCGCGGCTTGGGAGCCACTTCGTCCAGATTCATGTCCTTCAGGATTTCCTTTGTGATTCGCTCCATCGTGCTTCCTTTCCTTTCGTGCAACCGCGCTCCGGCATTTCCATTAGAGCCCTGCCAGCTGGTGCGCCCGCTTGAAAACGTTGAGCAGCATGGCCCACGTGAGCTTGCCGGTGTTCGTATTCTGCAGCGAGGGATGATAGCTGGCGAGGGCAATCAGTCCGCTCGGCAGTTTGAATTCGTCGCCGTGCGCGAAGACGAAGCCCGCGCGTTTTGGCAAGCGGCCCAGCCGCGATTCGTGCGCCAGCAGGCTGTCGAACGCGATGCGGCCCAGGCACACCACCACGCGCAATTCCGTTAGCAGCTTTATCTCAAGGTCGAGCCACGGCGCGCAATTGCGCAGCTCTTCCGGCGTGGGCTTGTTGCCGGGCGGAGCGCAACGCGCTACCGACGTGATCCAAAGGCCGCTCAGTTTCATGCCGTCATCGCGCGAGGCTGCGGTGGGTTGCGAGGCAAATCCCGCAGCGTGCAGAACCGGAAACAGAAAGTCGCCGGAGCCGTCGCCGGTGAAAGGCCTTCCGGTGCGATTGGAGCCGTGCGCTCCCGGCGCCAGTCCCAGCGCCAGCACGCGCGCCTTGGGGTCGCCGAAAGAGGGCACGGGACGGCCCCAGTATTCCCAATCGGCATAGGCGCGACGGCGCTTCCGCGCCATTTCAGCCGAATGCGCGCGCAAACGCGGGCACAATCCGCACGCGACAATGCGCGCATTCAATGCTTGAAGGGTTGTGGGCCCGGCCATGAGGGCATTTTACTTCCGCTTGGTCGTCAGTACACGCCGGGAATCAGCCGCTTGGTAGTGCGCATGTAGTCGGCGTATTCCTCGCCGAACGCGCCGAGCAGCGCCGCTTCTTCCACGCGGATGCGGTGAATCACGGCGAGCGTGGGAGGAATGAATGCAACCGCGAGGCAGGCCCAGTCGTGCGTGTGCAGTCCGATCGCCAGGAAGATGATCTCCATGCCCAGATACGATGGGTGCCGCACCACGCGGTAGAGGCCTCGGCGCTGAATCGTCTGCGCGTCACTAATGGCCACGTTGGCGGTGAACCACTTGCCCAGCGTAAGGATTGCGGCGACACGCACCACGAGCCCGGCCGCCAACAGGGCAACACTCGCGGGGCGCAACCGGGACCCGCCGATGTGCATGTCGGCAAGCTCCAAGTGACGCATCCAGCCACTTGCCGTAAGCGATAGAATGATGACCACCCACAACAGAACCTGCGTTCCCTGGTCCTGGACGTTCGCTTTCGCTTGCCGCGCGCGGGTCCCCACGGCGATCGCAACTTCAAGCGCGATCCATGCCCAATTCAACCCGGTCCACAGCGCTCCAAGGCTCACTTGCTGTTCTCCATGAATTTCTTTGCAGTATACGCGGGCTCAGTGAATATGGCATTGCGCGGTCGGCTAGAGCCCGCACAATCAAGCGCAAAACAAGTGCGACCGTGTGCCATACTGAATTGGTATTTGCATCTCTCATGCGGAGCGGGGAACGACGGAAGTGCCCGGCCAACCCAACCCGGAGTTTTTGCGCCGCGCCATTGCGCTGGCCACCGAGAACGTGGCCACGGGCAAGGGTGGGCCATTTGCGGCCGTCATCGTGTGCGACGGCAAGATCGTGGGCGAAGGCGCGAACTCTGTGACGACGACCAATGACCCGACGGCGCATGGCGAGGTGAACGCCATCCGCGCCGCCGCCAAAGCGCTGGGAACCTTCACCCTTGCCGGTTGCGAACTCTACACCAGTTGCGAGCCGTGCCCCATGTGTTTGGCGGCAGCATATTGGGCGCGGGTCGACGCCGTGTACTACGGCGCCAGCGCTGCCGATGCCGCCCGTGCCGGATTCGACGACGCGTTTCTTTACGCGGAGCTTCGCAAAGATCCTGCAGATCGGAAACTCCGAGCAGCGCAGTTGTTGGGCGACGAGGCGTGGGCCAGCTTCGCCGCTTGGATCGCGTCCCCGAATAAGGTCGAGTACTAAGCGCTCTCTCCTATTGATGGGAGTTGCCGTCCTTGACCATGCGCCACCAGCTTGCGTATGCTGCGAGCGTTTAGAGCGCGGTCGGCTGCATCGAACTTCGCGCCTTAAAGGGAGAGCCCGGATGAGCACCGCTAGCACGGCTGCAACTCCCGTACTCAAGATGGGCGCGAAACCGCTGCTGGTGCGGCGTGCGGCGGTGCTGGGCGCGGGAACCATGGGCTCGCGCATTGCCGCGCATCTGGCCAACGCCGGAATCCCCACGCTGTTACTCGACCTTCCTCCAAAGGATCAAACCGCGGAGCGGGCGCTGGAAGGCCTTGCCAAAGCCAAGCCTGCCGCATTCTTCGAGACTTCGCTCAGCCGTCTCATCACGCCCGGCACCTTCGACGAGGATCTGCCCAGGATCAGCGAGTGCGATTGGGTGGTGGAAGCCGTGGCCGAGAACCTCGAAATCAAGACCGCGTTGCTGACACGCGCGCTGCCGCACCTCGGCGCTCGCGCCATCCTGACAACCAACACTTCCGGCCTGCCCATCGCGTGCATTGCTGCCGCCGCTCCCGGCCTCGGCAAGAGATTTTTCGGAACGCACTTCTTCAATCCGCCGCGCTACATGCGCCTGGTGGAAGTGATCCCCACGCGGGAAAGCGATCCCGAGCTGGTCGCAGCCTTCTCCGCGTTTGCCGACCGCATGCTCGGCAAGCAGGTGGTCTTTGCGCACGACACGCCGAACTTTATTGCCAATCGCATCGGCATCGCGGTGATGTTCAAAGCCGCGAACTTGATGCTGGAGCGGGGATTGACGATCGAGGAGGTCGACGCGCTGACCGGCCCCGCCGTCGGCTGGCCGCGCACCGGAACGTTTCGCCTTGCCGACCTCGTTGGCATCGACATCCTTGCGCACGTCGCCTCCAACTTTCCCCAGGGCGTGACGGGAGGAAAGTTCTCGGCTGTGCTCGATGAATTGCTGAAGCGTGGCTGGCTCGGCGATAAATCGGGACAGGGATTCTACAAGAAAGTTCGCGGCACGGACGGCAAGGATGAGCGCGTGGTGCTCGACGTTGCGACCTTCGAGTACCGGCCTCTGGTGAAAGCGGCGCTGCCCGCGCTGGACGTGGCGAAAAACGCGGCGGCGCTGCCCGAGCGTCTGCGCCTGCTGCTCGCGAACGATCCTGCCAAGGACAAAGCCGCGGCGTTTCTGTGGCCGTTTCTGGCGTCGCTCTGGAACTTCTCTGCCGAGGGCATCGGCGAGGTTGCCGACGACGCGCCCGCGATCGATGCCGCCATGCGCGCCGGCTTCAACTGGGAGATGGGCCCCTTTGAGATGTGGGATGCGGCGGGCGTGGCGGAAACAGTGACCCGCATGAAGGCGCTGGATCTTCCAGTGAACGCGGCCGCCGAGGCACTGCTGGCGGCTTCGCGAACAAGCTGGTATGCGCCCGGCAAGGATGCATGCTTCCAGCCGTCGACGGGTCAGACTGTCGCCATCCCCGCGATCCCCGGTCACGCGCGCGTAGCCGATTTTCGCCGTACGCACGCGGTGGTGCGCTCGAATTCCGGCGCTTCGCTGGTGGATCTCGGCGACTACATCGGCTGCATCGAGCTGCACTCGCTCAAAAACGCCATTGGCAGCGACGTGCTCTCGTTGATTGCTTCGGTTCTCAATCCCGTTTCCGATACGGTGAATGAGTTTGCCGGTTTTGTGATTACGGGCGACAGAGAAAACTTCTCCGTCGGCGCGAATCTCATGCAACTCCTGCTTGCTGCGCAGGAGGGCGAGTGGGACGAACTGGCCCAAATCATTCACCACTTCCAGCAGATGACCGCGGCCATCAAATTCTGCCCGCGGCCGGTGGTTGCCGCGCCCTTCGGCCTCACATTCGGCGGCGGCGCGGAGATTTGCCTTCACGCCGCGCGACGCCAACCGCACGCGGAGACCTATATGGGCTTGGTCGAGGCCGGCGTGGGATTGATCCCGGCCGGCGGCGGGACGAAGGAGATGTTGCTGCGCGCATTCGATTCGGCCGCGGCGTTGGCGCCTCCGGATCCCAAAGATCCGCCCTCGCGCTTCGCGCAATCCGCCGAATTCGCCACGGCTCTGAGGCGCGCGCTCGAAACCATCGCCATGGCCAAGGTCTCCACTTCGGCCGCGGAGGCCCGCTCGCTCGGCATGCTTGCGCAAGCGGATCGCATCACCATGAACCGCGAGCGCCTGCTGCTCGACGCCAAGGCGCAGGCCGCGGTGGCGGCCGAAACCGGCTACACCCCTCCGCAACCGCGCGCGCAAATTCCCGCGCCGGGCACGGCCGCACTGGCGACGCTCGAGGCCGGCATTTATCTGATGGGCGAGGCTGGCTACGCCTCGAAACACGATCAGAAGGTGGCCCGTTGGGCGGCGTACATCCTTGCCGGAGGGCGCGTGACGCCCGGAACGCTGGTGAGCGAACAGTATGTGCTGGACCTCGAGCGCGAGGCATTTCTCTCGCTCTGCGGCGAGCGCAAGACGCAGGAGCGGATTGCATTTACGCTCAAAACCGGAAAGCCGCTGCGAAATTAGTTTCTACCCAGTTGCGGTTCTGCGATCGTCAGCATAAAGTGCTCATGAGAGTTTTCGATGGTACGCGCACGTTATAGATCGGGGCTTGCGCTCGCTGCGCTGCTTCTTTTTTGTTACCCCTCATGGATCCGTCCACAGGACGTGGCATTGCCGCCTCTCAACGTCTCCGGCCAGGTGACGGTTAACGGTCGGCCCATGCCTTACCTCATCCGCCATCTACCGATCAACGCCTTTCCCCAGTTGCCGACTGCTGTGCAGGATGCGCTGACGCGGCGCGGATGCCTGATTCCGCAGACCTACGAGGCGCACCAGCCGGAAAATGTTATCCATGCCAGCCTTGAGCGCCGCGGCTCGTCCGACTGGGCTGTCCTTTGCTCGGTCGACGGACGAGTTTCGCTGCTCGTATTCTTTGCGGGCGAGGGCGACCCCATGGTGCTGGCCTCGGTGCCGGAAACCGACCGCTTGCAGGCACACGGAGCAACCGATGTGCTCGGCTTCAACTGGGGCATCGATCCCGCATCACCCGAGGTGATCCATGAAGCGCAATCCGGCATGCGCCATCCCCCACCGCGCCTGGACCACGACGCCCTGGCCGACTCGGTGATCGACCGGCGGACGATTTATCGCGTGTTCGCGCAAGGCTCCTGGATGGTCGTCGATACGCAGGATTGACCGTCAAGCGGCTTGACCTCAACGCGTCCAGCCATCTAACAATGAGCCAGCAGCTTCCTCGGCTGCTGTTCACGGTTCACCGTCCAGGGTTCACGGTGACAGGAGCCATCCATGCCGGAAGCCGTTCTGGTCGCCGCGGTTCGCACGCCCGTGGGGCGCGCCCCCAAAGGCGCACTTTCGACCACCCGTCCCGATGACCTCGCCGCAATTGCATTGAGCGGAGCTTTGGCGAGGGTTGCGGGGCTCAACAAGGCTGAAATCGACGACGTGATCCTGGGTTGCGCGCAGCCCGAAGGCGAGCAGGGCTGGAACATTGCACGCATGGCCGCATTGCGCGCCGGGTTGCCGGTGGAAATTCCCGGCGTCACCGTGAACCGGCTTTGCGCCTCGGGGCTCGAGGCCATTGCACTCGCCAATCAGCGCATCCGCTCAGGCGCGGCAGAAGTGATTGTTGCCGGCGGAGCTGAATCCATGAGCCTGATTCCCATGGGCGGCAACAAGCCCAGCCCCAATCCGTGGCTCGCGGCCAACTATCCCGCGTCGCTGCTCACCATGGGCCTGACAGCCGAACGCGTTGCCCGCCATTACGGAATCTCACGCGACGACCAGGACGCCCTTGCTCTCGCCAGCCACCAGAAAGCAGTGGCCGCGCAGGCCGCGGGACGCTTCAAGGAAGAGATGGTTCCGGTACGCGTGACGACGGCTGTGCCGGGAGCGAAACCGGGAAAGCCTGAGAGCAGAGAAATGGAGTTTTCCGCCGACGAAGGCCCCCGCGCGGACACTTCCGCCGCCGCGCTGGCGCAGCTCAAGCCGGTGTTTCACGCGCAAGGCACGGTGACCGCAGGCAACTCGTCGCAAACCTCCGACGGCGGAGCGGCTACGGTGCTGATGGAAGTGAGCCGTGCGCGCGAACTTGGTATTCAACCTCTGGGGCGGTTTGTGTCGTACGCCGTCACAGGCTGTCTGCCTGAGGAGATGGGCATTGGCCCCATCACGGCGATTCCCAAAGCCCTCAAGCTGGCCGGCCTCACGCTCAATGACATCGAGCTCATCGAATTGAACGAGGCCTTCGCGGCGCAGGTTCTGGCCATCATCCGCGCGCTCAACCTGGACCCCAAGCGCGTGAACGTCAACGGCGGAGCCATCGCGCTTGGGCATCCGCTGGGTTGCACCGGAGCCAAATTGACCGCAACGCTTCTCCAGGAGATGAAAGTGCGGAACGCGCGTTACGGCATGGTGACCATGTGCGTGGGCGGCGGCATGGGGGCTGCGGGCATCTTCGAGCGGGATTGACTGATTGGAGTCTCGGTTTCTGACAAAGCTCGCAACTATTCGGCGACGCCACTTAACTGGCAAAGCCAGATTGTGCCATCCGGCAGCAGGAGAGTGTAGTTCCGGCTAACCACCGATTGATCGGCGTTATGGTCGTCCTTCGTGAGCTGCGCCGTGTAATCGCCCGGGGCAAGAAGAGACCAATCCTGTTTTCCAATCTTTGTCGGCCCCCAAAGTTCAACCTTCTTTCCATCCAGAACCGCATCGGCATACAGTCCATAACCGCACCCAGTAGATGTGCCACTGCCACTGCAGTTGAGCCGAATGTGCGAAGCGAAAATGTGTACGTGGATTGGAGGCACTCCTGGGTTGACCGGCTTGGGCGGTTGCCCGAGACGGTATTTCTGACCGTGAATTAAACACACAAAGCTAAGTAGCAGGCTCACAACGATGATCGATCTTCTCATCATGCACCTCTTGAGTGGATTGACACGGCAAGTATAGCCTCTTCGAATGCAGCGACGACGCATGCGGAAGGTCAGGAGGGAAATCAGATTCAGTTCACCGCCCCTTGACACCTGAAACCTGACACCTGAAACCTATCTTTCAAAAAACTCGCCGTGCCCTCCATTCGCCCACGGATCGTAGTGCGCGGCGAATTCGGCGCGATGCTGCACGCTGGGGTGGTTGTAGAACCAGAACTCAATCAGCGGGTTCGGATTGGGATCTTCGAGCCAGGACTCGCCCAGCTTATTGAATGCTGCAACGGCGGTTTTTTGCGGATCGGCCACGATGCCGTGGATCGCCTCCTGCCCATAGACATCGGCCTGGTGTTCGAAATACCGGCTGAAGGCGCTGCCGGCCGGTTCAGTGAGGAAGCCGGCAATCGAAATTGCGAACAGCAGTACCACGAAGCCCGTGCGCGAGGCGAGATCCGTGGCGCCCCATCTGGCTCCACAGCGTTTCACCATCCATGCGGCAAACGCGGCGCATACCCAAAACAAAAAGAATAGCCCGGCGGCGTTGCCTGCAAGTTCCTTGGGAATATGGTGCAGCACGTAATGCCCGCTTTCATGACCGAACACGAACAATACCTGATCGTCCGGCATCTGATCCGTGGTCGTATCCCACATCACGTACCGCTTGGTCGGTCCGATGCCGGCCACAAAGGCATTGATCCCGGTCGATTTCGCGCTGGCCTTGATCAGGTACATGCGATTCGCCGGGATATCGATTCCGGTGCGCGCCACCAAGGTCTCGATCTTTGCCACCAGAGCGGCATGATTCTTTTGGAGCGGCTCCTGGTGGTAGAAGAGCGGAACCAGCAGCGGCAAGACGAGGAGAGAGAAAACCAGGATCGGCAGCGTGACCACCCAGAGGCCCAGCCAGTAGCGTCGCGGCCAGCGCTTGACGATCCAGTTGAAGAGCAGCAGGATGGGCGTGCCGATCAGGATCGTGAGCCCCAGCGCTTTGGCGTTGTCGCCCAGCCAACTGCCCCACCCCTGCACGCTGATGCCGTAACTGCGCTCGTAGTGCTCGCCGAGCCAGTCGAGGGGAAGGCCGGCGGCTGCCGTGATGATGAAGTACGCCGCGAAAAATGCGATTCCCTGGACCCACCTGCGGCCGGAGATCCGCTGCGCCCAGCGCTCGATGCCGGCCCACGCACCGAAGGCAAGCAGCAGCCATAAAAACACGATGCCCCAGATGGAACCGGCAAGGTCGAGGATGTTGCGGATGCGATTGAGCGCGATGGCCCTAGCCAGCTTTTCGGGCGGCAGGGTGTAAGCCTGCTGCGGCGCGCCCTGCGCGGGAGCGGCGGATACGGTTGCGACGGGAGCAACCGGGGATGCGGGATTCTGGGCGGCAAGGGGAACGGAAACCATGCCGGCAAGCAAGACTGCCGGGCAAAACATCCAAACCAGGCGACGGCAAAAAGCCATATGAAATCTCCTTCCCTGCGGGGTCTCTGCGACAATGAAATCTAGACATGCTTTTATCTGAAACCGCGCGCATCAACCCACACAGATCTTCAGCCTGCGCGCAGCGCCGGCATGTACCTCTCTCCATCTTCGCACCCGCGGTCGCCGTGCTAACCCTGCTGGCGCTGCCGTCCGCGGCCCGTGCCCAGCAAGTGGTTGCGGCCCATGCGCCGGCGGACACTCCAGTACTTCTCGACGCGATGAAGGCCGAGTTGCATCGCGCCTTCACCTCACTGGGCAAGTCCGCGGTTCAGGGTACCGCCGTTGCTGGAGACGACAAACAGGCGCCGCCGTACTTCATCAGCTACTCGGTGCACGACACCAGCATGCTGACCATCAGCGCCCAGTACGGCGCGCTGACCACGAGCGGTGGTTCGCAGGAGCGCATGGCCGACGTGCAGGTGCGCGTGGGCAGCCCTGGGCTCGACAACACGCACGGCGAGCACCGCAGCTCGGCGGTCAACAGCATGGCGCTGCCGCTGGTTGATGATCGCGAGGCGATCGCGCGCACGCTGTGGCTCGGGACCAATACGGGTTACGGGAACGCGCTCGACAACTATCTGCGCGTGAAAACCGAAGCCCAGGTTCGCGCCAAGGAAGAAGATACCTCGCCGGATTTCAGCCAGGAAGCTCCGCAGGTGCATGTGGAGAAGCCTGCGCCGCCGCTGGTGGTGCGCAAGGCGGAGTGGGAGCAGCGCGTGCGGGCGCTCTCGCGCATTTTTCGCGAATATCCCGATGTGAACGAGAACGAGGTGGGATTCGCGGCGCAAAGCTCGACGCGCTACTTTGTTTCGTCGGAGGGTGCGGAGATCGTGACGCCTTACGTCTCGTCGGGCTTAGTGATCGTAGCCGTAACGCGCGCCGACGACGGTATGGATCTGTTCCTGGCCCGGACCTTCGAGGCGGATACGCCGGAAGGATTGCCCGCGCAAGCCTACCTCGAAAAGGCCGTGCGCGAAATCGGCGCGCAGCTTGAAGCACTGCGCAAGGCGCCGGTAACCGAGCCGTTCGATGGCCCGGCGATTCTCTCCGGCCGCGCGGCCGCGGTGTTCTTCCACGAGGTGCTGGGCCACCGGCTCGAGGGCCAGCGCCAGCGCGGCGACGAGGAGGGCCAGACCTTTACCAAGGATCTTGGCAAAGAAGTGCTGCCGCCGTTTCTTTCCGTGGCCGACGATCCCACGCTGGCGAGTTTCGACGGCATCTCTCTTGGCGGCCACTACGAATATGACAGCGAGGGCGATAAGGCGCAGCGGGTGGAACTGATCGAGGACGGCGTGCTCAAGAATTTCCTCATGTCGCGTCTGCCGATCGCGAGCTTTGGCGCATCCAACGGCCACGGGCGCGCGCAAGAGGGATATGTGCCAACTGGGCGCCAGGGCAACCTGATTGTGACTTCGACAAAGACCGTCCCCGACGCGGAGCTGCGGAAGGAACTGATTGCAGAGGCGAAGAAGCAGGGCAAGCCTTACGGCCTCTATTTTGAGGACATCTCTTCGGGCTTCGCGGTGACGCAGCGCAGCTCGCCACAGGCGTTCCAAGTCATCCCGCTCGTCGTGTGGCGCGTGTATGTTGACGGCCGGCCTGACGAGTTGGTGCGAGGCGTGAGCATCGTGGGCACTCCGTTGGCGGCGATGAAGAAGATTCTCGTGACCGGCGACAAGAGCGAGGTGTTTGACGGTGTGTGCGGCGCGGAGTCGGGATCGATCCCCGTGAGCGCCGTGGCGCCGGCGATGCTGCTGAGTGAGATCGAGACCCAGCGCCAAGCGCAAGGGACAGCAAGGCCGCCGATTCTGCCGATACCCGGAGCAGATGCAACGAAGGAGGCGAAATGAGCCGACTTCGTACGAGCATCTTGCCAACGGTTTTCGGATTCCTGGCTGTGGGCTTTTGTGCGCCGCTTGCTGCTCACGCGCAGCCCACGCGCGCCGACGCCGAAAAAGATCCCGTGCTGAAGGCCATGCTCGTCGAGCTCGACCGCAGCATGAGCCAGTTGCAATTGCCGGGTTTCGCCAAGCCGTTTTTCATCCAGTACCGCATCGAGGAAGTGGACCAATTCGAGACCAAAGCGGAGTTCGGCGCGAGCGAAGGCGCGGGACGCATGCGGCAGCGGGTGGCGCGCGTGACGGTGCGGGTAGGCGACTATAAGACCGACAGCTCAGGGGGCCGCGGCGACGGATCAATTGAACTAGCCAGTCTCGACGACGATCCCATTGCGTTGCGCTCCGCGCTGTGGCAGGCGACGGACCAGGCTTACAAGAACGCGCTCTCGGCTTACGCGCAAAAGCAGGCCGAGCTGAAACAGGTGCAGACGCCGCCGCAGGCCGACGACTTCAGCCAGGAGAAACCGATCGTCTCGCTCGCCGACCCAATTGCGTTGCGGGTTGAAGAGAGCGCGTGGACTGCGCGCGTGGCGCGGCTCAGCGGTCTCTACTGCACCGACCCCGCGGTGAGCGCGACCCAGCGCGACGTGGAGTACGCGGAAGCGAGCTTTCGCGCCCGCGCCACCACGACGTGGATCGCGACCAGCGAGGGAACCATCGTCCGCAAGTCGGAGGCGCAATATGAGGAATCGTTTGCAGCCGGAACACAGGCTGCTGACGGCATGAGTATCGACCGCTCGTATGCTTCGACGGGAACGTCGATTTCTGACTTGGATTCGGAAGCCGCCTTCAACAAGCACGCCGTGGATGAAATTGCATCGCTGGCCGAGCTGCGCAAGGCACCGCTGGTCGAAGAAGAGTATCACGGTCCGCTGCTGATGAGCGCCGACGCCGCAACCGACACCCTGCGTTCGCTGCTGAGCGTGGCGGTGACGGCCACGCGGCCCGCGCTGGGCACCGAGGCGCGCACCAACGGACCGTTTGCATCTAGTTATCACGCGCGCGTTCTGCCCGATTTCATGAACGTGATCGACGATCCCGGATTGAAGACATACGAGGGCAAAGGCCTGATCGGAGCCTACGATGTGGACGACGAAGGCGTGATGGCGCAGGCGGTGAAACTGATCAATTCAGGAAAGCTGGACAACTATCTCATCGGCCGCCAGCCGGTACGCGATTTTTTGCAGTCGAACGGGCACGGCCGCGCCGGCGTCACCGGCCCCGCGCGCCCCTCGATCGGCGTGCTCAAAATCAGTGCGGAAAATGGCGTGACGGACGGCGAACTGAACCAGAAGCTTCTGGCAATGGCCAAAGACCGCGGGCTGGCAAGCGTGTATTTTGTTGAGACCATGGGCGGGCCGCGCACGCCGCGCCTGCTTTATCGCATGAGTCCCGACGGCAAGCGCGAGTTGGTGCGGGGCGCCGTGCTCGACGATGTTGACGATCGCGCCCTGCGCTCCAGCATCGAGGCTGCCGGCAAAGATCTCTTCGTCGCGAATTACTACGGAGACGTACCGACTACGGTGATGGCTCCGGCACTGCTTTTTGACGACGCCACGGTGCGGCGCGCGAATGCAAAAAACGAGAAGCTGCCGTTCTATCCGCCACCCGAATAGCCAATAGCGAGTAGAGCGTTGCTGGCTGCTGGCTATTCCCCATTGGCTACTGGCTGTCTTTCTCCGGCGGGCTTTATGCTTGAGGGCAGGTGATCGAGTGGGACCTGCGACCGGCAAAAATCCGAAGGGCAGCTTCGCGCTGCAACTTTGGCTAGCCTACCCCGGCGACCTTGCCGAGCCCGCGATCGAAGAGGCGTGCGCTGCAATCCTCGATGACGCCGAGCGTGCCCGCGCGGCGCGCTTCCGTTTTGACAGGCACCGCCGCGAATACCTGGCGACACATGCATTGACTCGTGTGGCGCTTTCGCACGCCCACCCCGTGCCGCCGCGGGACTGGAGTTTTTCGGTCAATTCCCACGGCAAGCCGTCTCCCCTTCCGGAATGCGGCCTGCGCTTCAACCAATCGAACAGCGTGGAACTGGCGGTGTGCCTGATTGCGCGCCCCGCCACTCATCCCGGCGCTGCCGCCGCGGAAGTTGGCGTCGACGTCGAATCGTTTGCGCGTGCCGCAGAGATTGTTCCGCTCGCTGCGCGGGTCTTCTCCGCGGATGAACGCGCACAGCTCGACGCCTTGCCCGCTGCCGAGCGCCCCGATCGCGCGCTGTCGCTCTGGACGCTTAAGGAGGCCTACATCAAGGCGCGCGGTATGGGGCTTTCGCTCCCGTTGCAACAGATTTCGTTCCTCTGCGACGGGCCTCAGGCAATCCGATTTCAAGTTGACCCGGGCGTCGATGACGATCCCGAGCGCTGGCGGTTTTGCCGGTTCGACCACGCTGGGCACCGCATCGCGCTGGCCGCGGAAGCGGCGGCCGCCGGGGCTCCGGAGGTTTTCGAAGCCCGCCCGCCGCTCGGGGTACCGAGGCGCCTGACGTTGGGCGCGCCGGCCTGGTTTCCCGTTTTAGCGACTTCGGGCGGCGTCCGCAAGGCTTGAACGGCCTCCCTATTGATTGGCAATTCAGGAGGGTCACGCTTCCCACCCTTTTCCGCAAAAAGCGTGGAAAAGGATGGGGCACGGATGCATTGTCTTGTTATCGAATCAATAAACCCCCTTTCATCCCGCATTCATCTCAACCTGTGAACTTTCCCGCACCCTGACCGCCCGATTCCGCATCCATCCATGTATACACAGAGCCGAGTTCGGGCCTGAGGGTCAGGCCCCAGCCAGTACAATCCGAACGAAGGAGATTTTCCCCAATGGCATACGAATTACCAGCGCTTCCCTACGACTACAACGCGCTTGAACCCTTCATCGACACCGAAACCATGCACCTGCATCACGACAAGCACCACCAGGCCTACATCACCAACGTGAATGCAGCCCTGGCCAACCACCCGGCGCTCGCGGCGAAAACCGTGGACGACCTGATCAGCGACCTGAACGCGGTCCCCGAGGAGATTCGCGGCGTGGTGCGCAACAACGGCGGCGGCCACTCCAACCACAGCATGTTTTGGACCATCATGGGCCCGGCGAATTCGTCAGGCGGCCACCCCACGGGCGAGATCGCCAAGCAGATCACGGCCGACTTCGGCGACTTCGACGCCTTCAAGAAGAGCTTCAACGAAACCACGGCCAAGCAGTTCGGCTCCGGCTGGGGCTGGCTGGTGTTCACGGGCGGCAAGCTCAAGATCATGACCACGGCCAACCAGGACTCGCCGCTTTCGCAGGGGCTCTATCCCATTCTGGGCAACGACGTGTGGGAGCATGCCTACTACCTGAAGTACCAGAACAAGCGCCCCGATTACCTGGCCGCGTGGTGGAACGTGGTGAACTGGGCCGAAGTGAACAAGCGCTTTGCCAAAGCGAGGGCGTGAACGCAGCTTCTAGCTTCTAGCCACTAGCTTCTAGCTGATTTGCAGTAGGTCGACGGCCCGTGCTCTCGCACGATGAGCTGGAGGCTAGAAGCTAGCAGCTAGAAGCTGTCTTTCCAGCCGGAGGTTGAACACACCATGGCCACCATGCAAATGAGCGTGCGCGCCGAGGATCTTTCGCAACTGCCGAAGGGCGGGGAGCGCATTCCCGATCCTGGAGTGCTTGTGATCTTTGGAGCCTCGGGCGACCTGACCAAGCGCAAGCTGCTTCCGGCGCTGTTTCATCTTTACCAAGCCAAGCTCTTACCGCAGCGGTTCGCCATTGTCGGCGTAGCGCGCCGTCCTCTGGGCGACGAGTTCGCGGCCGACATGCGCTCGGGGCTCGTGGAGTTTGGCGGCGTGGATGCGTCCGATGCCAAGATCGACGACTTTATCAGCCGCGTCAGCTATTTTCCGCTCAACTTCGACGATCCGAGCCACTACGCGAAACTGAAGGTCGAGCTGGATCGCATCGCCCAAGAGAAGGGAATCGGTCCCGACCGGCTGTTTTACCTTGCCACCGCGCCGGAGTTCTTTGCCGGCATCGTGGAAAACCTGGGCGCGCAGGGCATGGCGCATCCCGAGAAGGGCCGCGTGGCAGTGGTCATCGAGAAGCCATTCGGCCACGACCTCGATTCTGCCCGCGAGCTCAATCACCAGGTCAACGCCGTCTTCACTGAAAACCAGGTCTTCCGCATCGACCACTACCTGGGCAAGGAGACGGTGCAGAATCTGCTGGTCTTCCGCTTCGCCAACGGCATATTCGAGCCCATTTGGAAACGCAATTACATCGACCACGTGCAGATTACGGTGGCCGAAACCCTGGGCGTGGAGGGCCGCGGGCCGTTTTACGAGAAGGCCGGGGCCCTGCGCGATGTGGTCCAGAATCACATGATGGAACTGCTGGCCCTCGTCGCTCTCGAACCGCCATCGAGCTTTGAGGCGGAAAGCGTGCGCCGCGAAAAGCTCAAGGTGTGGCAGGCCATTCCTCCCATTCCCATCCTCAACGCGGTGCGCGGGCAATACGGGCCCGGCATCGTGAACGGCGAACACGTGATCGGCTACCGCGACGAGGAACGCGTGAATCCCGAGTCCGGCACCGAAACCTACGCCGCGCTCCGCCTGACCATCGAGAACTGGCGCTGGGCTGGAGTTCCGTTCTTTCTGCGTGCGGGCAAGCGCATGAAGAAACGGGCTACGGAAATTTCGATCCAGTTCAAGCAGCCGCCGCTCTTGATCTTCAATCGCATCGCTTCCACCGGGCCGTGCAGCGAGATCCAGCCCAACCTGCTGACCATCCGCATCCAGCCCGACGAAGGCATTGCGCTGCGTTTCGGCGCCAAGGTGCCTACCAGTTCGCAAATGGCCGTGTGCCCGGTGAACATGGACTTCGATTACGAGGCCGCGTTCGGCAAATCGAGCGCCAACGGCTATGAGCGGCTGCTGCTGGACGCCATGCTGGGCGACCAGACCCTCTTCTCGCACCGCGACGGCGTGGAAACCAACTGGGCGCTCTACACGCCCGTGCTCGAAGCGTGGGCGGGGAAAAAGCCGGAAAAGTTTCCGAACTACGTGGCTGGATCGTGGGGCCCGGAGTGCGCCGACCATTTGCTGGAAAAGGATGGCTACGCCTGGCGGAACGATTTGGGGCGGAAGGCGTGAAAAGCAGGGATCAGGGGTCAGGGATCAGGGATCAGGAGAAGCAAAAACAAAGGCAAAGGCAAATACCTGGCTGCCCTCCTTTCACGTTATGCCGACACTTCGGGTACGACATCGCTGTTTATCTTTCGAGGTAATAATATACTTGACAAAATAGATAAGCTATCTTAAACTCTTATACATGGAACCGAAGACGCTACAAGAAGCCATCCTTTACTTTGCCAGTCCGATCAACTGCCGCGAGTATCTAGTGGCGCGGCGCTGGCCGAATGGCGTTGTCTGCCCTCGTTGCGGAAGCCAGAATGTGCTCTTCCTTGAGAAGTACAACCGCTGGCACTGCCGCGAGAAGCACAATGCTCCGCAGTTCACGTTGAAGACCGGGACGCTGATGGAAGACTCCTCCATTGGTCTCGACAAGTGGCTCACTGCGATCTGGATGGTGGTCAACTGCAAGAACGGTGTGAGCAGTTATGAGATTCACCGGGCGCTCGGCGTGACGCAAAAAACGGCGTGGTTCCTTGACCATCGGATTCGACTCATGCTGGAGGATGAATATCGGAACAAGCAGCTTTCTGGCACCGTCGAAATGGACGAGACATTTTATGGCGGAAAGATTAAAAACATGCACAAGAGCAAAAGGCCAAAGGGGACTGGGCACAGTGGCAAAATTGCTGGCGGTATGGCAAAAACAATCATAGTTGGCATGGTCGAGCGCGGTGGCCGCGTGAAGGCCCAGGTTGTGAAGGAGCGCACCTGTGAAGTGTTGAGCCGGATCGCTCACGACAATATCGAAGCCGGTTCAACCCTCATCACGGACGAGTGGGGTGGCTATAATACCGCCAATTTTGAGCGCGCGATTATCAACCACGCCGAAACCTATGTGCGCGGTTTGGTCCATACAAACGGAATCGAAAATTTCTGGTCGCTGTTGAAGCGGGGACTGAACGGAACCTATGTCAGCGTAGAACCGTTCCACTTGTTTCGGTACATCGAGGAGCAGGCTTTCCGATTCAACAATCGTAAGCTGACAGACGCGCAGCGGTTCGACATTGCAACGAGGGGTATGGTTGGGAAGCGCCTGACCTATGCTGAGGTCACCGGCAAGGTGGGAGGGGTTGAAGCCTTCTAATGCCCCATGGAAGAAACGCCAGCAAAGAGGAAAGCGGGGACAATAGGTTCCCGCTTTTTCACGTGTCCCATTAAAAACCTAAAAGACTAGGATCAAGAATTTCGACAAAATACATCTTGCCATCTCTGTCCCTGAACCATAAACAATGCGGGTCTTCCTCCTCCTCAATCACAGTCTTTCTCCACTTAACCCAGCCCTGTGGTGAGTTGTCGGCCTTGCTCCTATATTCGGCATATTGCCATGGGGAGCGCACTGTATGTTGCCCAACTGGTAACCGTTTCTTTGGTACCTTGACGTCATGAGGCGTGCCGCATGTATCATCAAAATAGGCCGCAGTTTCTGCGCTGAAAAAGAGCGCGTCAATTTCGGCCTGTGAGAGGGTAATTTTCGGGTCTTCCGGAGCTGTCATGGCAACCTCAATTGATGATCTAAAGAGCCGTCTGCGGCGGTTCCTAGCTGATCCACGTGCTGATGATGGATTCCGTCAGTGGTTTGCTTTCTTGCTAGCTGATATTCAGCAGGAAAAGAACGAAGAGCTTGAGAGCCTTGTTTATGCCATCCATGAGGCTTTCTCTGACGCCGCTGAGGGTGTTTATTCACCTCAAGAATTGAAGAACTTATTGGCTGACATTGCTTCGCCTGAGTCGGTTGACGCAGGTGTGTCAACCAAAGTAGAGACCTCAATCGAACCTGATAGCCACGGCTTTTGGGTGATGAATGTGGGATTGCTACCTCAGTGCGCGGATCGGGACGAATTATCAGCATCTCAGGTACTCTATCCCTCGCCGAGTGGGGCGTTAATTCCGCCGTTCTTCTCGTGTCCCGAGCCGGTTTCGACCCGAGACGAGCAAGCTAACTTCTGGGGAACTGCTGCGGCTGCCCAACGCCAATCTGCGGCATAAGTGCAAGGTTGAAGGGCACGATGGCCAAGGGCTCTCGCTGCCCTTCGATTTCAAGTACGACGTTGTACGGGCCTGCTTCGTCGAAGCGTAGAGCGCCGAACTTCACCGGCATAACTCCGGGGCCAGGCTGCGGAACATTCGCGAAACCACGAGCTTCTGCAATCGTCTTGCCCCGCTCCAGATTTTGGATTGTCAACTTCCATGACCATGATTCCGGCCGGTCGCCCTCAACGAGCGCCAAGATTGTCAGCATCGGCAATACGAAGGGAAGCTGGGGCACGGCAATCGTCCCCATGTACATCCCCAAGATCAGCAGTTTTCCGTTATCTTCTCTGCGTACATCGTCGCAAACGATTGTAAATGTGTGTTTTACAGACATTTTCATCCTCCATTTCGTAAGCACAACTCAAGCGTTGCACTTCTTGGTACATTTTTGTTGCGCTTTTGGAGGGGATCGGGTAGGCTGGGGTTGTTGGTTGTTCCCAGCGCCGCCAAGGCGCAAAATTTCAAAGAACCACGACGCCTGCCCGCTCTTCACAGCGGGCTTTGTCGTGTATGGCCCGATTCGACTCAGAATAGCAGATTTCAGTCAAGAGATGTTATGCCAATACACTCAAGACGGGTCGGCTAAGGAAAACCACAAGATATTGTGGGTTGCTTTCATCTTGGGCTGTAAGTAGTAGACCTCTAACTATTTATTGGGCTTGCTTGTAGCGGAACTACAATCGTGTGGGCACGATTCGCACAGAACCGGGTGGTTCTGCACAGGAACCAGTGCAAACAAAATAAAAAATGCGCCAAAGGAGTAAACAGGCGTGCATCGACTATTTGACGGCGGGAGTATCATAGCGCCATGAAACCCCTTCCAGCGCCGCCCGTCCCCGGCAAGAGCGAAGCCGAACGGTTCAGCAACGCCGTGAGCAAGGCATTCACCGTCTCGAAAGAGGAGATACAGCGCCGCGAAGCTGAATGGCAGAAGACGCAGACTAGGAAGCATCCTCGCAGACCCGCTTAAGGCGACAGAAAGGATAGACGAAAAATGCAAAGAGTTACCATCTACAACACAAACGGGGAACATCTTAACGATTACAGAGATATAACTGTCGTCAGCACCGAGGGTGGGGTTCTCAAATTTAAGTGGGAGAGAAATCCTGGAGAGAGGGCGACAATGGAAACGGTGATTACGAATCTTCCCTTCGTTCTAATAGATGATATGAACTGAAATCTCTATAGGACTAACACGCACACCGCTCATTTTGTCAGATATATTATTACCTCTTTCGATTACTCCCCCTCCCCCTCCCCCTCCCCCCCTTTTTTAGCCAATGTCGTCAAAATAAAGGAGTTGCCGGACTCTGATTTGGTAAGTCGTTGATTCTAAAGAGGTGCAGTTTTGTAAAGTCGTCATTCCATGCGAGTTCGCTGCGTTCTCCTGGAGGTTCGACGCGTTCCCCACATCGAGAAGGGGAGGCGACGCCCATCGCGAATGCCTGGATTTGGACCTATGGAGTGATTATGCGGGAAGAGGGCGAAACGATCGGCAAAGTTGGGGAGAGGTCTTTTGCGCGTGTTTTGAGCGGGTTAGGGCGGTGCGGGACTGGTTGGGGTCTTGACGTCGGCCAGGTCTCAGACTTGGCGGCCGGGGAGGGGCCGTGATTAGATAAGCCGAAATCCGTGCAGGCAATTAGCGGCGTTTCGATCAAAGGTAAGAGTAGCGGCGCAACCTCTCCAAATGCCGATGGCGCCGATCAATGCATCTTCGAATGTTCCGGTTCCACTCCTAAGCGCGACGACGGCCTGATAGACTTCCTGCTCGTTTTGCACCTCCAGGGTATCGGCCGCCAGGATCATCTCGATGTGTTGGGCAATCTCCGAGCGCGTGCGCTTGTACAAGCAGCCAAGAACCCAGACAATTTCGAGGATCGAGACCAGGCTGACGAAACCGGGATTCTGCCTGGTCAGACGGCGTTCGATCATCTCCGTCGCCTGGGGTGACTGCGCGGGATCGTCTTGCGCCATGTAGCGCAGGAGGACGTTGGTATCAAGTCCTGACATTTTCAGGTCCGATCATTTCCAAGCCCGATCATTTCTTGCGCCCGAATCTTTCCGTGGCTCCTGCCTCGATTGCTTTTTCAATTTCTTCGGCAGATACGGGCCGCGGCAGCCTGGGAATGCTGCCTTTCAGGCGCTTGGTCGGAATCCTGGGCAGAATGATCACGCCGTCGGGATGAAAGAAGAACTTGAACCGGTCTCCCGCCTTGATCTCGAGCCGTTCACGAACCGCCTTGGGAATCGTGGCCTGCCCCTTACTGCTGAGTTTGGCTTCCATGATCGAACACCCCTCCTTACATTTTAGCAGAAGTAAAGAATCGTGGTAGGCATCACTGAAACTGCCGATCGATTGAGGGTCCCTGGGGCCCCGAATGCGCCGACCGCCCGCTTGCTTTAGGAGGACAAGCGAGGTATGATTACATTTGTAATATTTTGTCATAATGCTTGTTTTTGACTCATCCACGCTGATACTGATCGCGAAGGTCGAGCTGCTGGACTTGTTCCTGAAGGATATTGGCATGGAGATTGCGATTCCCAAGGCGGTTGAGGATGAATGCTGCGGCGGAAAGAAGACGCTCGATGTACTGATCATTCGCAAGGCCCTGGACGAGTCCAGAATCAAGGTGAGGAGCGCAAGGGACAGGAAGCTGGTTGCGAAACTGGGAGAAGACTTCAGCATGGGCGGGGGTGAATCCGAGGCGATTGCCCTGGCACTGCAAGAAAGGGCGCTGCTGGTGGGCATCGACGACAAGAACGGAATGAACGCCTGCAAACTGGCAGGAATTCCGTTCACCACGGCCGTGGGCATTCTGGTGCGAAGCTGCCAAAAAGGCCTGATCGAGCGCGGCGACGCGTTGGTCAAGCTCTCGGCGCTCGCCAAATACGGATGGTATAGGAATGCGATTTTGGAAGACGCCAAGCTGCGAATCGAGGAACAGCCATGACCAAGACGATGAGCATCCGGATGGACCGGGACAACTTTGAGTTTCTTTCCTTGATGACGATGGAAGAGAAGAGCGATCTGTCGAAGGCCGTGCGTGAGCTGGTGACGCGGGGCAGAATCCTGCTTGCCGTGGAGAAGTACAAGAAGGGCGAAGCCTCTTTGGGCAAGGCTGCCGAAGTGGCCGGGCTGCCCGTGGGACAGATGATGACGCTGCTTGGGGAATTCGGAGTGCGGAGCAGGATCGACGTGGAGGACTATCGCCAGGGTCTGGCGAGCCTAGCCAAGGTCTGGTAGTGTTCCTGCCTGTTGAGGTTCGGAGATTCCCCGGTCCCCAAGAGCCAGGGATCCTTCGACTCCGCTCAGGACGGGCACCCTCGGCGCGGTTTTTGGGCGTCGAGACTGAGGCCACCCGCCGGATGAACTAGAAGAAGGTGCCGTCGGAAGGTTCGCCTCTAGCAGATGAGCCAGGACGTCTTTTTCGTGGTTGTCCAAGATCTGCTGCGGAGCCTCGGGAGGCGTGCTGGGGCACCGGCTTGCCGGCTATCGGTTCTTGCAAAAGAGACGTCCCTGCGCCGTTCCTACGGGACTCCAGAGAGCATTTGTGGAATTGCTTTCCCCACGCTAAAGCGCGGGGCTCACAAACACTGCGCCTCCGGCGCTCTCGACGGGATATTCCTTGTGCAGGCATCAATAAGTGCGTTAGCGATGCCTTGCCGCTAGCCCAGTTGGGTTGCCTTCCACATCCCTTTGTCCATCGCGGCGTTGGCCAGCTTGTCGGCTTCTTTGTTGCCGCCGCGGAGGGTGTGGCGCATCTCGAAGGCTTCGAATTGCCGCGACTGGCGCTGCGCTTCTTCCCATAGCGGGCGCAGGCCGGGGTTTTTGACTTTGTAGATGCCCTTCATCTGCCGGACCATGAGCTCGGAGTCGGAGAAGACTCGCAGGCAGCGGACGCGGTTCGCAAGCGCCCACGCGAGGACGGCCAGCAAGCCCTTGTATTCCGCGTAATTGTTGGTCTGATGGCCGAGGAATTCGCTTAGACGCGCCGCCACCTGGCCGTGGGGGTCCTCCAGGATGGCGCCATAGCCCGATGGGCCCGGGTTTCCCCGCGATCCGCCGTCGCAGTGGGCGGTAAACCAGCCGCCGACGGTTGTCGCTCCGCCATCTTTCGTGTTTTCAAAGAGATTTCTGGTCATTCTTTCTCAGTGTATCCCGCAGCCGGTAGCCAGTAGCTGACGGCCGGTAGCTTCGGGCAATTGGACCGTGCAAAGGAAATATCCCTGCGCCGTCCCTACGGGACTCCAGAGAGCATTTGTGGAATTGCTTTCCCCTCGCTAAAGCGCGGGGCTAACAAACTCTGCGCCTGCGGCGCGGCTGCCAGGACCCTACTTATGCAGTTCTCAATAAGGGCTGCCGGCTCATTCCCTTAGTCCTTTAGCCTCGAAGGCCCTCAGCTCCGCAGTCCTTCAGCCCCGCAGTCCCTCAGCCCCTTAGTCCCTCAGTCCATGCCTTTCTTCCGTTGACTAAACCGTTGCTTCCGCGTCTATTACCTTGCGCACAGGCTTAACCTTCCGGGAGCGGAGCCAATGGAAGCAGATGCGGCTGGTATGACCGTCGCCCTGGTTCAGGCAGCAGCCACTTTAGCTCGGCTAGCCAGGCTGGGGATACAATCCACTCCAGGCATGGCTGCGACGAGAACCATGGACGGGGCGAACCGGGGGAGCTCGAACCCGAAGGACGGGAGCCTGACCGAGGCGAGCCGGGAACAGGAGCGCGCGCATAGCCGTGCGCTTGAAATGGACCTGATCCGCGAGGCGCAGGCGGGTTCGCGCGCGGCGTTCGATGTGCTGGTGCGCCAGTATGAGCACCAGGTGCTGCGGCTGGCCCTGCATCTGACGGGATCGGAGCACGATGCCGAGGACATTTACCAGGAGGCTTTCCTGAAGGCCTACCGGTACATCGGCAACTTCCGCTTCGAGTGCTCGTTTTATACGTGGATTTACCGGATCGTCACCAATTTGTGCCTGGACCAGTTGCGGCGTCGCAAGACGCGCCGCGAGGATCACGCCGTGGTGGTGGATCGCAGCGGCGACGAAATCGATCTGCTGGCCGCGGTTTCTGACGATCGGTCGTTTTCAAACCCGGCGCGCGAGCTGGATCGCAAGGTGCTGGGCGAAAAGATTCAGGCGGCGCTGGGCAAGCTGACGCCGCGCGAGCGGATGGTGTTCGAGCTGAAGCACTACCAGGGGCTGAGGCTGCGCACCATCGGCGAGATGTTGAACACCACGGAAGAGACCGCCAAGAATACGCTCTTCCGCGCGACCAAGAAGTTGCGGACGCAACTGGCGGAGTTGAGATAGGAACCAGCTTCTAGCCTCTAGCTTCTAGCTGCTAGCTTCGCCCAGGCAACTCAAGAGGGCTGAATACGAAGCGGCGGATTGAGCGAGACGAGGCCAGGAGCTAGAAGTTAGATGCTATTGATACGGCCCGTAAGTAGTGTTGTAGTTTCCCACCCATTTCCGCAAAAGGCGCGGAAATGGATGGGGCACAGACGAAGTATTTGGGGCCGGATCCATAGTGGCTGTATTTTGAGGCTGCGAGGACGTGGATGATGAATTGCGAATTGGCACATGAACGGATGGTCATGGCGGCTTATGGCGAGCTGCCCGACGAATTGGCGCACGAGCTGGATCGGCATGTAGCCGGCTGCGCGGAGTGCGGGAAAGAACGCGAGCAGGTGCTGGCGCTGAAGGTTCTGGCGGATGCGCATGCGGTTGCGGAGCCGGGGCCGAATCTGGTGGCCCGTGCGCGCCTGCGCCTTGACGAAGCGCTGGACGCATTGCCGCCGAAACGCTGGTACGAGCGGCTTGGCGAACGCGTTCTGAACAATTTCGCGAGCCTGCAGGCCGCGCCGGTGGCGGCGCTGTTGCTGCTGGTGGCCGGGGCAGGAGCCGGAGTCCTGGGCGGCTATGAGGTTGCGCAGAACCGCGCGGCTCATGCGGCCGACGCGCAAATCGGCACGCCGGCCGGCGTGAAAGTGCAACCCGAGGCAGCCCTCCCCGCACTTTCGAACGTGGCCAATGTCTCTGGCATTGTGCGCCAGCCCAACAGCGAGATTGTGGATGTGAGCTACAACCAGGTGGTACCGCGCCAGGTGGAGGGCTCGCTCGACGATCCTCAAATCCGCCAGTTGCTCATGCTGGCTGCGGTGGATAAATCTTCGCCGGGTGTGCGCGACGACTCCGTAGCGCTGCTGGCAGCCGAGTGCCGCGCGGGCCACAGTTGCCAGCCCGCCGGCATCCGCGAGGCGCTGATGGTGGCGTTGCGCTACGATCGCAGCTCCAAGGTGCGCCAGAAGGCGCTGGAGGGCCTGGAGCCCTATGTGGCCGACGACGTGCGCGTGCGCGATGCCGTGCTGGAAGCCGTGCTGAATGACAATGACCCGGCCATCCGCACGGCCGCCATTGGTTTGCTGGAGCCTGTCGACGCGGATACCAGCGTTCGCCAGGTGCTCTATTCCGTCTCCAACTCCGACGACAATCCCCAGATCCGGAATGTTTCCCGGCAGGTTTTGCGGCGGGTTTCGGAGATTCAATAAACGTGCTTACCCTTCCGGCCACCGCGCCGTCATTATGAGCGCAGACCGGACGATGAACTTGATGGAGAGAAACAGCTATGAAACACCTTTTGAGGCCGTACGGTACTTCGCAGATTATCCCTGGTTGCGCCGCGCTCTTTGTGGCAGCCTGCCTGCTGCTTGCACCGCAGAGGATGCATGCCCAGGCACAGATACTCGCACCCATCTTCATGGATCCTGATCCCCTGGTGGCGCACGCCAGTCCGGCAGGTTTTCTGGGCGTGGAAGTGAGCGACGTGGATGCCGACAAGGCGCAGACGCTGAAGCTCAAGGAAGTTCGCGGCGCTCTGATTACGCTCATTGATCACGATGCACCCGCGGGCCAGATCGGCCTGAAGGTGAACGACGTGGTGCTGGCCATCAACGGGCAGAGCGTGGAGAATGCCGAACAGTTGCGCCGCATGCTGCGTGAAATTCCGCCGGGCCGCAAGATCAGCCTCGAGATCAGCCGCGACGGCAATATTCAAACGCTGGCCGTGCAACTGGCGGACCGCAAGGCCATGGAGCAGAGCATCTGGTCGCACATCGGCATGGACGTTGACGGGGTGGCGCCCGCTGGGCCGGTGCCGGGAATGGGAATCATGAGCGGTGACGCGCCCGCGCCGCCGCCCAGCGGTTTCCACATGTCGCTCTTCACCAGCTCGCTGAATGTGGGCGCCATGGTGGAGCCGCTTACCTCGCAGATGGCCGAATACTTCGGCGTGCAGGGCGGCCTGATGATCAAGCAGGTCAGCAAGAAATCCGAGGCTTGGGTCGCGGGCTTCAAGGCGTTCGACGTGATTCTCAAGGTGGGTTCCGACTCGATCAATACGCTGGCCGACTGGGACCGCGCTCTGCGCTCGAATCAAGGCAAGCCGGTGCAGGTGACGATTCTGCGCGACAAGAAGCAGCAGACGATTACCCTCCAGGTGGACTCCAAGCACCGCGGGGCAGTGGAGTTTGACGATCTGTTCGCGAACGGCGAAGCGCCGGAGTTGGCCGACTTGGCGCCGATGCTCGATTCCGACATGATGCGAGCGATGACCGCCCAGGCGCAGGCCGAGGCCGAGGCAGCAGCAGACCGCGTGCGCCAGCAAGCCGATGTCGTGCGCAAGCAGTTGGGCGACATGCGGCTGCAGATGAGCCAGGAGCAGATAGAACAGCTTCGCCAACAGGCCGAAAAGCTGCGCGAGAGCATGAAGAATTCCCAAGTCAACTCGGAGCAGATGCGGCAGCAGCTCGAGCAGCAGATGGAACAATTCCGCAAGAGCTTGAATGGGGAGCAGATGAAGCAGTTGCAGCAGCAATTGCAGCAACAGATGGAGCAGCTCAAGCAGCAGATGGAAGAGTGGCGCGAACCAAGCGGCGGGGATTTTGTTTAGAGAGCCGCTGGCAATTTATCAACTTCAGGGCGCCGCTTTGCGGCGCCCTTCGTGTCTCGCGCCGTAAACTAACTTCATGGAAGTTCTCTACGGATTGCACGCGGTGGAAGAGGCTCTGAAAGCCGGAAAGCGGCGCTTTGACCACGTGCTCGTGGCCCGCGAGCGGCATGACGCGCGCCTTGAGCGGCTGGTTGCCCAGTGCCGCGAATCCCGCGTTCGCGTTCTGGAGCAACCGCGCGAGCAGCTTACGGTTGCCGCCAAGACCCCGGCGCATCAGGGGGTGGTCGCGCTGGTTTACCCGCAGGAGTTTCTTGCGCTTGAAGATCTTTTTGCACCGGCTGCCGGCAAGCCTGCCGCACCGCGTCTCGTTCTGGCTCTGGACGGCGTGGAAGATCCGCAGAACCTGGGCGCGTTGCTGCGGGTGGCAGACGGCGCCGGCGTGGACGGCGTGGTTTTGACCGAGCGCCGCTCCGCGCCGTTGAGTCCGGCCGCCGTGAAGGCCAGCGCCGGCGCGGCAGAGCACCTGCGCGTCGCGCGCGTCGTCAATCTAGTCCGCGCGCTCGATGAGCTCAAACGCCAGAACCTGTGGATCGTCGGTTTAGACGAACGGGGCGAAAGCGACTACGACCGCTTCGACTTCACCGGCAATCTCGTTATCGTGCTGGGCAGCGAGGGCGCGGGGCTTCACGATCTGGTGCGCCGCACCTGCGATCACCTGCTGCGCATTCCCATGGCGGGCGGCGTCAGCTCGCTGAATGTTTCCGCCGCAGGAGCGGTCGTGCTCTACGAAGCAGCGCGCCAGAGGCGCGCTGCCCAATCACCCAGCGCCCTCGTCCAAAAGGCTGCTGCACGCAGTGTGAAAGGTCTCGGTTCATGAAGATTAGTTTCATCGGCGTCACGCGCTTTTTTTCCGCGGGCGTGCTCTGCGCTGCCGCGCTTCCGGCCACGCCGCAAACTACTCCCGCGGCTCCGCAAGACGAGCCGCATCACGGCCAGGTTATTTTCTCGCGCTCGACCGACGAGAACGGCCAGACCACGACGACCGTCGGCCCGGGCGCGCAGCAGCCGGCCCCCAGCGGACAGTCCGTCGACGCGCCCACCGCAAGCGACGCCGAGCGCGAGGCCCTCACCTTCACCGAATTCAACATGGACGTGCATCTGCGCACCGCGGAACATGAGATGGCCGTGCGCGCCCTGATCACCGTGCGCAACGATAGCCAAACCCCGCTGGGCCACGTTCCGCTGCAGCTTTCTTCTTCGCTGCACTGGGAGCGCATCCGCGTGGCCGCGCGCGACGCACTGTATACGATCGCCACGCTCAACTCCGACACCGATCACACCGGCCAGCTTCACGAGGCGGCCGTCAAACTCGCAACCCCGCTCGCGCCCGGCGCGAGCTTGCAGCTCGACGTTACCTACTCCGGCGCGATTCCGCAATCGGCGCAGCGCCTGCTTGCCATCGGGACTCCGGAGGACGTGGCGCTGCATACGGATTGGGACGCGATTGACGCCGATTTCACCGGCCTGCGCGGCTTTGGCAACGTGGTGTGGTACCCCGCCTCCTCCGTGCCCGTGATTCTGGGCGACGGCGCGCGGGTTTTTGACGAGATGGGCGAACACAAGCTGCGCATGGCGGGCGCGCATTTCTTCCTGCACCTCACGCTCGAGTTTCCTCACGGTCACGTGCCCACGGTGGCGCTGATCAACGGCCACTCTGTGCCGCTCACGATCACGGAGCCGCAGAACGGGAGCGACGAAATCTCCGGCGTGGCCACGGCCACGCTCTCGAGCGCAACACTGGGCTTTGAATCTCCCAGCCTTTTTGCGGCTGTCCGCGCCGAGCACCACGCCACGAACACGACGCTTTGGACGCTGGCCAATGCCGATGAGGCTGTGGACGAATGGGCTTCCGCGGCATCCACGGTGACGCCCTTTCTGCAAGGCTGGCTGGGCCAGGCGCCTCGTTCGCAAGTGACGATTCTAGATCTTCCCGATCCCGAGGACGCGCCCTTTGAAACCGGGCCGCTGCTTGTGACCGCGGTTCAACCTGCCGCGCCCGATCAACTGAACGGGGTCATGGCCCACGCGCTCACGCACGCGTGGATGTCGTCGCCGCGCGCATGGCTGAGCGAGGGCGTGGCGCATTTTATGGGAACCTTGTGGCTGGAAAAAAAGTTGGGCCGGGGAAAGGCGCTCGAGGCTCTCGAGTCCGGCCGCACAGCGCTGGCCTTGATCGAGCCTCCGAGTCCCGGAGAAAGCCCGGGCCAGCCGCTGGCGCAGGCCATCTCGCCGGTCTACTACCGCACCAAGGCTACCTACGTGTTCTGGATGCTGCGCGACCTGGTCGGCGATCCCGCGCTCTCCGCGGCGTTGCGCGCGTACGACCCTGCGCAGGATGCAGCGCGCGGGCTGGGGCCGAATGCGGGATCGGGCTCGTTTGAAAAACTGCTGGAGCAGGCAGGGCTGCGCCGCGATCTGTCGTGGTTCTTCGCGGATTGGGTGGATGCCGACAAGGGACTGCCGGACATCGCGATTGACAACGTTTTTTTTACTACCGCGGAGACGGCTGCGCACACGCCGAATTCGTCCGACTCCAGTGATGCGCCTGAGGCCAATGGCTGGATCGTCACGGTTGACCTTGCGAACTCCGGCTACGCCGCCGCCGAGATTCCTGTCACCGTGCGCAACCCCGACACATCGGTCACGCAGCGCATCCTGGTTCCTGCGCGCGGCAAAGCCACGCAGCGCATTCTCATCCAGGGACAGCCGACGGAGGTGCAGGCCAACGACGGCACGGTTCCGGAAACCGAGGCCAGCGTGCACATCCGGCATCTCACGGAGACAGGCAGCGACTCGTCGTCGGGCTTACCGGGCGCTGTGCAGCAATAAGTCGGCATCACTTGGCTAATGGAAATGTACGGCGAAAGAGGATTCGAGGCCAGGCGTGATCTCTGAGGGCCGGGAGGCCCTCAGTACAGCCGGTCAGGAGACCGGCGTATATTTTCGGCTCGTTTTGGCGCTAAGAACGCGCCAAAACTCGCTCAGGATGACCGCATCATTAAGTTGCGAACTTCGGAGACAGAAGACTAGTTCTCTGACCGCATGAATTCGCACTTTTGGCTTTGGTGGTTTCCCACCCATTCGCCAGAAAAAAGGCGAATGGATGGGGCACGGGAGGGTTCTTCTTCAATTAGTCAGAGACCTAGCTGCGCTTCTCTGCGCCGCGCGCCCGTACCTTGAACCAGATGGGCGTGCCTTTGAAACCGAACGCGTCGCGGACCTGGTTTTCGAGGAAGCGCTCGAAGGCGAAGTGCAGCTTGATGTCGCGATCGGTGAAAAGCACAAAAGTGGGCGGAGCCACGGCCGCCTGCGTCATATAAAAGATGCGAATGCGCTTCGCCATGGGCACCGGCGCGCGCTGAAAATCGATCTTCTCCAGGAATCGGTTCATCTGCCCTGTCGACACGCGCTTGCGCCGTTCCTGGGCTACGGAGACGACCTCGTGCAACACGCGCGCCATGCCTTTGCGTTCAGGACCGATGGCTTCGAGCGCGGAAAGAAAAATCACCGGCGCGTAATCGAGATACTTGAGCGCCTTGCGCACCTGCTGCTCGAAAACATCGCGATCGGCCTGCGGCTTGCCATCGGTGCGGCCCGACGTGACCAAGTCCCACTTATTTACGATGATGATTACGCTGCGCCCGCTCTCGTGCGCGTAGCCTCCGATGGTGGCGTCGGCGCCGGTGACGCCTTCGGTGGCGTCGATGATCAGCAGGGCCACGTCCGCAGCCTCAAGATGCCGCCGCGCCATCACCACGCTCATCTTTTCCGCCATCAGCTTTGTCTTGCCTTTACGGCGAATTCCCGCGGTATCGACAAAGCGCAGCGTGTTGCCCTCGAACTCTACCACCTCGTCGACCGCGTCGCGCGTGGTGCCCGCGATCGGCGACACGATGGCGCGCGAAGTTCCCGTGAGCGCGTTGAGGAGCGTGGATTTGCCGACGTTCGGCCGCCCGATGATGGCCACCGAGGTTTCGCGCTGCTCGAATTCGCCATGGGTGCGGATTCTTTTCTGACTTTCGGCCGGCTCTTCACCAGGAACGAGAGGTCCGCCTTCTTCGATCTCGTCCTCGATGGCGTCTTCGACTGCCTGCGCCGGATCTTCTTTCACTTCCGGCTCCGGAAGCGCCTCCGCAATCGCATCCAGCAGCTCGCCGATGCTTTGACCGTGCTCCGAGCTGATCGGAAATACGTTTTTGATGCCGAGCCGTCGAAAATTCTCGGCTTCGCTGGCGAGCGCATCGGTTTCCACTTTGTTGACCGCGAGGAAGAGCGGCTTTCCGCCGCGCTGGAGCAGGCGCGCCAGGTCGTAATCGGGCCGAGCGAGTTCGGTGCGCACATCGACCACCATCACCAGCGCGTCGGCTTCTTCGAGCGCGACCTTCGCCTGCACGAAGATTTCCGTTGCGATGAGTTCGGGATCGTCGGGCACAATGCCACCCATATCGACGACCCGGTAGTGCCGCCCCGCCCACTCGTAGTCGCCATAAATGCGGTCGCGGGTGATGCCGGGCTCGTCGCCCACGATGGAGCGCCGGCTGCCGGTGAGCCGGTTGAAGAGGGTGCTTTTGCCCACGTTGGGCCGGCCCACAATGGCCACCAACGGCAACTGTGCGGCTCCCGCGCGTGCGGGCACAACCGATCTGCGATACGTGGGCAAAATATTCTCCTGCGGGGGCTTTCCGCGCCCGGGTGCGCGGGCTGCCGCGCAATTTCCAGAGCCGGTGTGAGGCTCGGGCATGGGGGCCGAACAAGCTCCCTCTCTCAGTGTACGTTCCGGCATTGAAAGGGGGCCGTCGGGGTTGCCGGGCTTGTTGCACAGGGCGCGCTTGCCGCCGGGGAAAGCATGAGCTTTTTCTCATCTCTGTGTACAGATTCCGGCACGGGCATTGCCCTTTCAAAGGTTGGAGGACGCCATGCACATTCACCCTGCCGCCATCGGGTTGCAGCCCATCAGCAGCTACGCCGCCGGAAATGAGCGCGCTGCCGCAGCGCAACGGGCAGCGGAAACCCGCAAGCGTCTCCGCGAATCCGCGCAATCCGGCGAGGTCGAAACCGATCCCGATGCGACGCTGCTCATCGGCCAGTGGCTCGACTCCCGCCACAGCCAGGTGCTGCCCGGCGACGAATATCACGCGGCGGCCCAAGGCAAGGACCCGGATCTGGGCTAGTTCTCTGACCACATGAATTCGTACTTTGGCTTTGGTGGTTTCCCACCCATTCGCCAGAAAACGGCGAATGGATGGGGCACGGGAAGGGCCTTCTTCAATCGGTCAAAGACTTCGTTGCGCTTTTTCGCTCCCTCAGTCCCTTAGACCCTGTCTTCCCGGTCCCTGTCTCTATCATGGAAGCAGCGCTCACAATGCCCTCCTCCGACACCTCAACTCGCGCCCTACCCACGCTCCACGAGTTCTTTGCGCCGGGCGGCATTCTGGCCAACTCGCCGTTGCCTTACGAATATCGATCGGGACAGTATGAGATGGCCAAGGCTGTGGAGCGCGCTCTGGCGGAGCGCCGGCATCTCATCGTCGAAGCGGGCACGGGCACTGGCAAGACTCTGGCCTACCTGCTGCCGGCTCTGCGCACCGGGCAACGCGTGATTGTTTCCACGGGAACGAAGGCGCTGCAGGACCAGCTCTTCTTTCGCGACGTGCCGTTTCTCGAGACGCTGCTGGGCGAACTGCGCGTCTGCTACATGAAGGGGCGCGGCAACTATCTTTGCCGCCGCAAGCTTTACGCCTTGCGCGACCAGCCCGTTTTGTCGGGATTGGCCGAGGTGGACGAATACCAGCAGATCGCCGAATGGGAGCGCACCACGGAGACCGGCGACCGCGCCGAACTGTCCGGGCTGCCGGAGTCGAGCGCGCTGTGGCACAAGCTGGATGCGCGGTCGGAGGCCTGCCTGGGCAGCACGTGTCCCGACTACCGCCGCTGCTTCATCACCGAGATGCGACGCCGCGCCATGGAGTCGGATCTGATCATCGTGAACCACCACCTTTTTTTTGCCGACGCCGCGGTGCGCCAGATGGCCGCTGCCGCGCCGGACGCGGGCATTCTGCCGGAGGCCGCAGCCGTCATTTTCGACGAGGCGCACGAGCTGGAAGAGGTGGCGTCGCAGTACTTCGGGCGCTCGCTTTCGAATGTGCGTTTCGAGGATTTTGCGCGCGATGCCGATGTGCTGCTGCGCGGCAAGGAAGGCTCTACGCAGATTCACCTGCTCACGCAGCAACTGCGCGAGCGGGCGCGGCTTTTTTTTGCGGCGCTGCCGCACGAAGGCGATGGCCGCCATCCCTTCAGCAATCGCGAGGAGTTTCTAGAATCCTCCGGCGACCTTTATGAAGGGGTCAGCACTTCGCTCAAACTGCTGGAAGCGGAGTTCGAGCGGCTCAGTGAGACGGACGAAGCTCCGGGGCTGGAGTCACGCGCCGCGGCGTTGCGCGCCGACCTTACCTACATGCTGGAAGCGAAGGCCGCGAACATGGTGTTCTGGCTGGAGCGCCGGGGCGGCAACTTTGGATCCAACTCTGAGCGCTCTGCTCGCACCAGCGGTTCATCGCTCCAAAGGGCTGGCGTACGCAGTACGTTCATGCAGGCCACACCGATCGACGTCTCCGAAATTTTGCGCGACCTGGTGTGGGACCAGATCCCCACGGCTGTGCTGACTTCGGCCACGCTCACGGTGCAGGGCAGCTTCGAGCATCTGCGCAGGCGGCTCGGCCTCGGCGATCGCAGCCAGGGGGCGCGCGAGCTCGTGGTGCCTTCGCACTTCCGCTACGAAAAGCAGGCGCTGCTTTACCTGCCGCCGCAGATGCCCGATCCGCGCGCGGCGGAGTTCCAGGAGGCCGCGGCCGCGACCATTGAGCGTGTTCTGCGCATCACGCACGGCAGGGCCTTCTGCCTCTTCACCAGTTACGCGCAAATGCGCGCGCTCTACGAACGATTGCTGCCGGTGCTCGACTACCCGATTCTTTTGCACGGCACGGCTCCGCGCAAGGCGCTGCTTGAGGAGTTCCGCGTCGCTCCCAATGCCGTGCTCTTCGGCACAGCCAGTTTCTGGCAGGGGGTTGACGTGCAGGGCGAGGCGTTGAGCTGCGTCATCATCGACCGGCTGCCCTTCGCCGTGCCCTCCGATCCCGTGGTGCAGGCACGCATGAAGAACATTGAGGAGGCGGGCGGGAAGCCGTTCTTCGACTACCAGGTTCCCGAAGCCGTGCTCACGCTCAAACAGGGCTTCGGGCGGCTGATCCGCTCACTGGAAGACCGCGGCGTGCTGGTGCTGCTGGATCCGCGCGTACGCACGCAGCGCTACGGGCAGATTTTTTTGCAATCCCTGCCGCCGTATCGGGTGACGCAGACGATTACGGATGTGGAAACATTCTTCCATGAAGAAGGCGGCCAGTAGGAATCGGGGAACAGAGTTGAGGGAGTCAATGGTTTCCGCCCGATTGGGTCCTGGATAGCGTACTGGCCGGGTCGATGGACACGCCATGATGCTCCTATACTAGAGGAGTTGGCCGCTTGCACGCGGCTACAGGAGATCGATATGTCGAACGAATCGAAGTGCCCGTTTACGGGCAGCATGTTGCAGCACACCACGGCAGGAGCCAAGGGCAACGGAGACTGGTGGCCCAACCAGTTGAACCTGGCCATCCTGCATCAACAATCGTCTTTATCCAATCCCATGGGCGAGTCGTTCGACTACGCCAGGGAATTCAAGAGCCTGGATCTCGATGCGGTGATCAAGGATCTGCGCGCCCTGATGACCGATTCCCAGGAGTGGTGGCCCGCGGATTTCGGGCACTACGGAGGGCTGTTTATCCGCATGGCGTGGCATTCCGCGGGGACGTACCGGATCCACGACGGACGCGGCGGCGGAGGCCGCGGAGCGCAGCGTTTTGCGCCATTGAATAGCTGGCCGGACAACGTGAATCTGGATAAGGCGCGGCGGCTGCTGTGGCCGATCAAACAGAAGTACGGGCGCAAGATTTCGTGGGCGGATTTAATCATCCTGACCGGCAACGTGGCGCTGGAGTCGATGGGCTTCAAGACCTTCGGCTTTGGCGGCGGGCGCGCGGACATCTGGGAGCCGGAGCGCGACGTGGATTGGGGGCCCGAGGCCACGTGGCTGGGCGATCAGCGCTACAGCGGCGATCGCGAGCTGGCGAATCCGCTGGCCGCGGTGCAGATGGGCCTGATCTACGTGAATCCGGAAGGGCCGAATGGCAATCCCGACCCGGTGGCCGCGGCGCGCGACATTCGCGAAACCTTTGCGCGCATGGCGATGAACGACGAAGAGACGGTGGCGCTGATTGCAGGTGGACATAGCTTTGGCAAGACGCACGGCGCGGGTCCGGCGAGCCACGTGGGCGCAGAACCCGAGGCCGCATCCGTTGAGGAGCAGGGACTGGGCTGGAAGAGCAGCTTCGGCAGCGGCAAGGCCGGAGACGCCATTGGATCTGGGTTGGAAGTGACCTGGACCAAAACTCCGACGCAGTGGAGCAACAACTTTTTCGAGAATTTATTTGGATTTGAATGGGAGTTGATGAAGAGCCCGGCAGGCTGCCACCAGTGGAAGCCCAAGGGCAATGCCGGCGCGGGATTGATTCCCGATGCGCACGATGCGAAGAAGAGCCACACGCCGACCATGCTGACGACCGATCTTTCGTTGCGCTTCGACCCGGCGTACGAGAAGATTTCGCGGCGCTTTTTGGAGCATCCGAAGGAATTCGCGAAGGCCTTTGCGCGGGCGTGGTTCAAGCTGACGCATCGCGACATGGGTCCGCGGGCACGGTACCTGGGACCACTGGTGCCGAAGGAAGAGCTGATCTGGCAGGATCCCATTCCCGCCGTCAATCACAAGCTGGTGAGCGAAAAGGACATTGCAGCGCTGAAGGCCAAGGTGCTGGCGTCGGGCTTGTCGATCGGCCAACTGGTGACGACTTCGTGGGCGGCGGCAGCGAGCTTCCGCGGCAGCGACAAGCGCGGCGGCGCCAATGGTGCGCGCATTCGCCTCGCTCCGCAAAAGGACTGGGAGGTGAACCAGCCGGCGGAACTGAAGAAAGTGCTGGCCAAACTGGAAGCCATCCAGAAGCAGTTCAACGCGGCGCAAAAGGGCGGGAAGAAGATTTCGCTGGCCGACCTGATTGTGCTCGCGGGCTCGGCGGCCGTAGAGGATGCGGCGAAGAATGCCGGTTACAACGTGAAAGTGGGCTTTACGGCGGGCCGCATGGACGCGACACAAAGGCAGACCGATGTGACGTCGTTCGAGGTGCTGGAGCCGAAGGCGGATGGGTTCCGCAACTACGTGCGCAAGGGCCTGGAGGGATGCCAGGCCGAGTTGCTGCTGGACAAGGCGCAACTGCTGACGCTGACCGCGCCGGAGATGACGGCGCTCGTCGGCGGCCTGCGCGTTCTGGGCGCGAACTTCGGGCACACGCAGCTCGGAGTCTTCACCAAGCGGCCGGAGACGCTGACCAATGACTTCTTCGCGAACCTGCTGGATATGGGGACGAAGTGGCAGAAGTCGGCGACGGAAGGCGTACTGGAAGGGCGCGACCGCAAGACGGGCGAGCTGAAGTGGACGGGCACTGTCGTCGATCTTGTATTCGGTTCGAACTCGCAACTGCGCGCGCTGGCCGAGGTGTACGCAAGCCGCGATGCCGAGAGGAAGTTCGTGAAGGACTTTGCGGCGGCGTGGACGAAGGTGATGAACCTGGATCGCTTCGACCTGGCGTAACGGCAGCGGACCCGCTCCATCGTTTGGCGTGCAATCGTGCCGATTGCACGCCAAACTTTTTTCAGGCTGACGGTTTTATTGGGATGCGAGGTTTTCGCTCGCCGCGCTACCCCGCATTTCTCATAGACGATTCGACGGCAGGATCGGCGGCCTTTCTCCAACCGCCGGCCTGGCCGGCGGGGGTCTGGAGACCCCCGCTACAGCCGGTCGGGAGACCGGCGCTACAGGTTTTCGCCACGCGTGAGAGATGCAGGCTAGTAGCCGGCGGCTTTGCCGATGTGGCTGCGATGGTCCTGGCCGCCGAGAAGATCGCCGGTGGCGGGATCGACGGCGATGCACTCTCCATCGGACCAGTGGCCGCGGCTGAGCGTGATCGCGTAGCCCATGGCGCGCAGGGCGGCGATGGTGTCGGCGCTGAATTCCGGCTCGAGGTAGAGGATGTCGGGCAGGTACTGGTGATGGAAGCGGGGCGCGTCCACGGCCTCCTGAATGTTGAGGCCGCCCTCGGCCGCGGAAAGAAAAATGTTGCCGACGGTCGTGATGATGCGGCCGCCGCCGGGCGAGCCGAGCACGTAGCGCAGCTTGCCGTCTTCAAGGATGATGGTGGGCGTCATCGCGCTCAGGGGGCGCTTGCCGGGCGCGATGGTATTGGCCGGTCCCTGCACCAGGCCAAACATGTTTACGGCGCCGGGCTTGGCGGCGAAGTCGTCCATCTCGTCATTGAGCAGGAAGCCGAGCGAGGCGGAGGCGACGTGGGAGCCGAAGCTGTCGTTGAGCGTGGTGGTGACGGCGACGGCGTTGCCTTCTTTATCTACAACGGAATAATGCGTGGTGTCGGGCGATTCCGAGCGGCGGCGCTGGCCGGCAGTGGCAGGGGCGGGCGGCACAAAACCCGCGGGGCGCGCGAGTGTGGCGCTGGGCGACGCGCGATTTGGCAGGATGCTCTGGCGCCATGCGGCCGCGTAGTTTTTGGCGGTGAGCGCGGCCACGGGAATGGTGTTGTAGTCGGGATCGCCGAGATAGTCTGCGCGATCTATGTAAGCGCGACGCCACGCCTCAGTGGCGAGATGAAGCCATGCGGCGCTGCGATCGCCGAGCGTCGCGAGCGGGTAGCTTTCCAGAATATTGAGCGCACTAATGAGCACGATTCCGCCGGAGGAGGGCGGCGGTGCGCTGATCACTGTGAAATTGTGAAACGTGCCCACAACGGGATCGCGCTCCACCACGTTGTACTGGGCCAGATCGTCGACAGTGAGCAGCGCGCCGCCTTTTGTCAGATCGTCAATGAGTTGGCGGGCCATCGTGCCGTGGTAGAAATCTTCGGGATCGGCGGCGATGCGTTCGAGCGTGGCGGCGAGCAACGGCTGGCGGAAGATCTCGCCAGCTTTGTACAAGCGTCCGTCGCGCTGAAAAATGTGGCTGGACGCGGGAAAGCGCGCCAGATCGGGATCGGAGAGTTCGGCGGCCTCCTGCGGCGTGAGTTGAAAGCCCTCGCGCGCCAACTGAGTTGCGGGCGCCATCACGCGCTTGAGTCCGAGGCGGCCGTATTTGCGCTCGGCGTAAACCAGGCCGGCGACGGAGCCGGGCGTGGCGATGGAGCGAACCCCAAGAACGCTTGCGTCGGGAATCACGTTGCCGCTGGCGTCGAGATACATGTTCTGGGTGGCGGCTAGCGGAGCTTTTTCGCGGTAGTCGAGAAAAATGGTTTTGCCAGTGTGGTCGCGGATGAGCATGAAGCCGCCGCCGCCGAGGTTGCCCGCGGCGGGATGCACGACGGCGAGAGCGAAACCCGCGGCCACCGCGGCGTCGATGGCGTTGCCGCCTTCCTCAAGAATGCCAAGACCCGCATCGGCGGCCAGATGATGCACGCTCACGACCATGCCGTGCCGAGCGCGCACCGGTTGCTCGCCGCGGTAGGGCAACGCGGTGGGCGCGGTCTCCTGCGCGATGAGCGGGGAGGGAGCGGCGACGGCGAGGGCAATCGACAAAAAGCGGAAGCCAAAAACGCGCATCATGATACAGACAGAATAACGGGTGAGAAGGGCAGGGAGCGAGGGAGCGCTGATGTGGTGAATCTGAAGCCAGCGGAAAGACAACTGCAGATCCTTCGACTCCGTTTGGCGTGCAATCGTACCGATCGCACGCCAAACCGCGCTCAGGATGACAGCGATGTTTTTGCTGAGAATTTTAGAGACAGAGCAATAGCTCGCAGCTTGCTTAGAAGCGCGCGGTGAGACTGAAGAAGGCACTGCGGCCGCGGCCGGTGACGGGCTTGATGGCGCCCATCCACATTGCGGCCATGAAGTCGTCCATGTTGACGCCGCCGAGGGGCAGTTCGTAGGCCTTGTTGAGCAGATTGTCAACGCCGCCGCTGGCCTCGAAGGCGCCGCGCCGGTAGGTTGCGTGCAGGTTGAGGAGCGCGTAGCCCGGCGTCTGCTGCTCGTAGCGGCGGGGATCGATGTTTCTCTTGCGGTCGACCGCTTCGAGGCCGAATCCGGCGGAGAGGCTTTTCACGGATTCATCGAAATTGATGTGGGCGTTAAGCGGCATCATCTGGTAGAGCGGCGTCGACGAGCCGGTGCGCTCGCCGTGCAACCATCCCGCCACGCCGCTGAGCGTGCCCGTGCCGCCGCGGATGCTGTCCCACAGTTGAGCGCTGCCCGAAAGATCGCCGCCGTAGATACGCGCATCGTGGTTGGCGAACTGGAGTTGCGCGAAGGTGCTCATGCCGTACATAGTGGTCGTGAGCGTGTCGACGTCGATGTAGTTGCGGATCACGGTGACGAAGGGCGCGGCCTTGAGCTCCCACGCGCGGTCGCCGCGGCTCATCCAGCGCGCGGCGCCGCTCACAGTGTGCGCCGTTTCCGGCTGCAGGGCGAGGTTGCCCACGTAGTAATTGCCGTCGCCGAACCAGCCAATCATGCCGCTGGTCATCCAGTTGGTGGACCATGCGTAGCGCTCGTAGAGGCTGGGAGCGCGGGTTTTGCGCGCGTAGCCGAACTCTACGATCCACGCGGCGCTTGGCGTCCAGCGCGCTTGCGCCGTCGCGTCGACGTTGGGATCGGTGTGAGCACGATTGGCGGCGTTGAATGTGGCGGCGTCCATGGCATACATGCCGGAGTAGCCGGAGACCGGGCCGGCGTTGGTCCACACCGTGTCGTTGCGCACGCCGAGGAGCGTGGTCCACGCGGCGCTCCAGCGGTTCGCGGCTTCAATGTAAGTGCCGAGGCGCATGCGGCGGCCGTCGTTGATGTCGACAAAGGCATTGGGTCCTATCATGGGCGCCGCGCCCGCGACCGGCGGCCAGATGTCGTCGAGACGGAAGCGCTCGAACTCGTTGCCGGCGCGGAGGGTGTGACGGCTCCCAAGCGGAAGCTCGAACCGCAGCGAATCACCCATCTCGCGCCCGTGGGTATTCATCGGCATACCCATGGGCATGGGGAAGGTGAGTTTGTCGCGTCCCACGTTCATCGCGTGCCAAGTGCCGCGCCAGTTGGCGCGCAAATCCAGCGTACCGCGCTCGAAGGTGCGGCGGTAATGCGCGCTCACACGCTCCGAGACGTTGCGCACCAGGTCCATCTGCTGGTTCACGAAGCCCTCGTAGGGAGTGTGCACGTAGCCTCCCTCGACGGCGAAGAAATTGCTCGTGTTTTGAGCGGCCAGCGTGAGCGTGTGCTCGGTGGTCTGCGCGTAGGTGGAAGTGACTTTGTGGCCGCTGCCGTCGGTGTAGTCGTCGTTGGTGCTCCACGTGCCGGTGTAGCCCATGGCAAGACGGCGCGTGGTGGCCCACGCGGTGACGGATCCGCCGTAATCCTCTCCGTTCGAGCGGTAAAAGCCGGTTGCCGAACTTTGCTCGAAGACCTTTTGCTGCGTGCTTGCGAAGACGGGCGCCGGCTCGTCGACCACGACGGTTCCGCCCAAGCTGTCGCCGCCCATGCTGACGGGCGTGATGCCCGGCATGACGCGCACCGTTGCGGCCGCCGCCATCGATGTCTCGCTGAGCAGGGGATTCATGTGGTTGGGGCACGAGTTCTCCTCGGTCGTGCCGTTGACGACGACTTTGGTGCGTTCGTCGCCGAGTCCATGCAGAGCGGGCGAGCCGTCGAGCGCGCCGCTCTCGCGCAAGCTGACGCCCGGCTCAGTAGCGACTAACTCGCCGAGGTTCTGATGCCGGCCCTGGTCGTTTGCATCCACCTTGCGCCGCAACGCGGCTTCATTTTCTTCGCGTACTTCGATCTCTGTGCGCGCCGGGGCGATGTGGAGCGTGACGTTGACCACGGTTTCGCGGCCCGCGTTGACGCGCACATCGCGCACTGCGACCATCTCGAAGCCGGAGACGATCACGGTCAACTGATAGAGGCCCGGCGGGATGGCGTCGAACGCGAACTTGCCTTCGCGGTCGGTCTGGCGCGTCCAGGTGGAGGCGGAGTCGGCGCTCTTGAGCTCGATCTTTGCGCCGACGACCACGGCCTGCGTGGGATCGCGGACGGCTCCGGTAACACGGCCGGTTGTCGCTTTTTCTGGCGGCGCACTCGCGGGTACAGGCGACTCGTCGCGCACCTGCGCGATGGTGGGGCCAACAGCGCACAGAAAACCCGCCAGGGCCAAACCTGCCAGAAGCTTCTTGCTCTTCATCTTTCACCTCTTGCGTTTTCGAAACGTGCACAACGACGGCGCGGGCCGGGACACAGGTCCATGGCGACGACTGAAGAGATGGCGTTGTTACGCGCGAGAGATGGGAGGGCCGCGCCGGGGATGGACATCGAGGACGGCGATGGAACGCGGAGTTCGACTGCGCTCGGGCAGCGATGCGGGTTGAATGAAGCCGGCTTCAAAGAGATGCGACGCTGGGGTGGTGTACACGCGCGATTGAACCGCCCCGCCACCGAAGGGCTGGCACGGACAAGGTTCCTGCAGGGCTGGAGGGCCGCCGAGCTTGCCGCTCGTGGCGAGCAGCCGCTGCATCATGCAGTGGTGCTTGCCGTGCCTGCGGCAGCAGGGAGGTAGGGCGGCCTCGGCGTCGGGCGCAAGGAGCGGCGCGATCAGCATCCAACTGAAGAGGGCGAGGAGCGTGAGTGCGATGGCACGCCGCATGTCAACCGCAGGATAGGGGGCGCGACGAGGGGTGAGTCTGCGACGGCGGTCACAGAGGCAGGGAACAGGGAACAGCCATCAGCTCTTAGTCGCCAGCTAAGAGCTAAGAGCTGGAAGCTAGATGTATTCCTTGAAGAGCTCGGGCGAGGGATTGGGGATGACGCCTTTGCCGACCAACATGCCGTCTTCGGCGGCGGCCTTGCAGCCGGCGGCGACGGCGGCCTGCACGCTGGAGACGTCGCCGGCCATGACCACGAAGCCTTTGCCGCCGAGGGCCATGGCGAGATGGACCTTGAGGAGGGTGACGTTGGCGGTTTTGACGGCGGCGTCGGCCACTTCAATGATGCTGGCCGCGGAAAAGGTTTCAATGACGCCGAGAGACTTGAGCTGGCTGGGTGGAATGTCGACGGTCTGCGAGATGGCCTGGAGCACCGTGGGATGAACGCGGGCGATCTGGCGGCGTTCAATGAGCGAGGCTCCGGCAGCAGTGGCTCCGGCGAGGAGCGCGGCCTGGACGCTGGTGACGTCGCCGGAGACGACGATGAGGAATTTGCCCGAGCAGATGCTGCGCGCGAGCAGAAGCTGGACCGATCCCGCCTTCAGCATCAGGTCTTCGACGACAAAACCGTTGGCTACGCTGGAGAGCTCGATGAGTCCGATGGAATTGATTTCCGGCATTGCAGTGTTCCTCGAATTGCAGATTTCAGGTGCCAGCGATTGGCGTTCAGTCCGAACCGTGTCTTGCGCGCCTGTTTCATGTTTTCCGCAGGGGCTAAAGCCCCGAAGGTTCCAGTGCCTGGTGCGGCGCGGCTAAAGCCGTGCCCTGATACGAACCTGTCAAGCGACCATTCATGCTATCCCAGCAAATCAAATGTCCTTGCGCCGTCCCTACAGGACTCCGAGTCAATCAATCGAATCCGCATTCCCCACGCTAAAGCGCGGGGCTAACAAACGCTGCGCCTCCGGTGCGCTCGTCAGGACATTACTTTTCCAACTACTAACCGCCAACCGCTAACCACTTTCTTCTCACGCTTCAATTACCACTGCATCCGCTCCCACGGTGGCGAGGCCGTCGATGCTGGCATGAATGCGCGCGCCGAGCTTGCCCGGCTCCGGGGCGGCGAGCAGATCTCCGACGCGCACTGTGCTGCCGCACTTGACCACTGCAACCGCAGGAGCGCCCGCGTGTTGCTTGAGCGGCAGCGTGACTTTGCGCGGGGCAAATTTGTGCTCGGTGAGCGGACCTTCGTTCACAAATTCGCCGAGGCCGAGCTTGGCCATGAGGCGGCGCATGGGCACGCGACGGAATTCGGCCATGGGATGCGGCTCGATTGATTCGGGCGTGCCTTTCCAGGTGAGGCCGCGCTCGCGCGCGATGGGTTTGCCCTGCACGCAAACGTTCTTGGGGTCGAGATCCTCAGGGCAGGCAAACATCGTGCACAGGTTGCATTCGCAGCAGTAGAGCGTAGCCACGGTGAGGTCGCCCGGTTTTGAAAAGCCCAGCGACTGCATGGCGCGATGCGGCTCAATGGGATGGCCGAGCAAAAAACGCGGACAAAATTCGGTACAGAAACGGCATTGATCGCAGGCGGAGCGGCCGATTTTTGCGATGTGCATCCACGGCGCGTTGTGGCGGCGGATAAGCGCGTGCTCGGCGGGCAGCACGATGATGCCGCCGGTGGTCTTGGTGACGGGCACGTTGAGATCGGGGGCAGGCTTGGCCATCATGACGCCGCCGAGAAGAATGCCGTAGTCGGGAACCGTGGGGCCACCGGCGGCCTCGATGACTTCACCGATGGTGATGCCGACGGGAACACGGAGGGTGACGGGATGGGTAACGGCTCCGGCGACGGTGAGATATTTGTGCGTCACCGGACGGTCCAGGCCGATGTTCATGAGGGTTTCCACGTTGGCGACGGCGCAGTCAACGTCCTTAGGCAGGCCGCCGGGCGGGATAACACGGCCCGTGACCATGTGCACAAGGATGAACTCGTCGCCGGCGGGGTAGCAGTCGGGCAGCGGCTGCACACGGATGCCGGTGGGCGCCTGCGCTTCAAGCGCGGCGATGATGTCGAGGTATTTCTCCTTGATGCCGACGACGCCCTCGCTCGCGCCGACGAGTTGCATGGCCATCGTCATGCCGCGCAGGAAGGGCTCCGCGTGGTGGTGGAGGAGTTCCTTGTCCTTGTGGAGGAGCGGTTCGCACTCGGCGGCGTTGGCGATCAGGAGGGATGCCTGGGTCTTGAACTTGACTGCCGTGGGAAATCCACCGCCGCCGGCGCCGACGATGCCCAGCTCGTCGATACGGTCGAGCGAAGGGGCGAGGCCGGCAAGAGATCGCCCGGAAATGCCTGTTTGTGGCGTCATCATCTGGATTATCACTCAGAATCCGCCAAGATTACGATTGACTCTGATGAATAATGTATCGTATCATTCATTTTCAATCAAGAACAGTCAAAAGATGAAGGTTCTGATCCCAAATATCGGTAGCACCTCGTTCAAGTACCGGCTGGTGGAGATGCCGGAGGACCCTGCCCAGGGCGAGACGGTGCTGGCGCAGGGGCGGGTGGAGCGGATTGGCCAGCCGGGCGGGGAGTGCGCCGATTGCTCGGCAGCGATCAGGAAGTGCCTGAGCGAGATTGCCGGACCGGGAAAGGCTCTCACGAGCCTTGGCGAAATTGGAGCAGTGGGATTTAAAGCAGTGCACACGGGGCCGCTGAATACGCCGCAAATTGTTGACGATGCGATGCTTGCGGCCATGGAAGAGTTCTCTTTCATGGCCCCGGCGCACAATCCGCCGTATATTACCGCGATGAAAGCCTTCGAGCAGGAACTGCCCGGCGTGCCGCTGGTGGCGGTGATGGAGCCGTTCCCGTACCGGTTCATGGACGAGGCCTCGACGACTTACGCAGTGCCCTACGAGTGGCGGACGGAGTACGGGATTCGACGCTATGGGTTTCACGGGGCCAGTCACCGCTCGGCCAACGAGCGGGCCACGGCGCTGCTGGGTCGTAAAGATCTCCGGCACATTTCCTGCCACCTGGGTGGAAGCTCGAGCGTGGCCGCGTTCAAGAAGGGCGTGGCCGTGGATGTGAGCATGGGAGCGTCGCCGCAGTCGGGGCTACCGCAGAACAATCGCGTGGGCGACATCGACGTGTTTGCCGTGCTGCACATGATGAAGAAGCTGGGGCTGGGGCCGGATGAGATGGCGAAGCTGCTGGGCAGCCAGTCGGGATTGGCGGGGATCAGCGGCACGAGCGGAGATTTGCGCGATCTGGAAGAGGCCGCGGCCAAAGGCAGCACGCGGGCGCGGCTGGCGCTCGATGTTCTGGTGCGGGCAATCCGGCATTATGTGGGCGCGTACCTGCTGGAGCTGGGCGGCGTGGACGTAATCACATTCTCCGGCGGCATCGGCGAGAACAGCGCGGCGATTCGCGCGGCAGTGCTCAAGGGGCTGGTGCCTTTCGGCGTGGAACTGGATGAAGAGAAGAACGCGGAGATGAAGGGCGAGGGGGAGATCTCGACACTTCGCTCCCTGGTGAAGGTGCTGGTGATTCCTGCCAATGAAGAAGCGATTCTGGCGCGGGAGACGGTTGGTGTAGTGAAAAAGCAGCTTCTAGCTGCTAGCTCCTAGCTTCCAGCTCATCGTGGTGGGCAGAAGGTTGCGAGAAGACAAAGAGGTAGGGACTGAGTTTAAGGAACTGTTATGGCAAGCGCAGGGAATTCGGTAATCGACAGGGCGACGGTGGAGCGGATCGTGCGCCAGGTGGCGCTCGAGTACCTGGGACGCGACAGCGGGGGCAAGGCGCCGGAGCTGGTGGTGCAGGCGTCGTCGCGCCACATGCACGTGAGCCGCGAGGATATGGATGTGTTGTTTGGCCCGGGCACGGAGCTGACCTTTGACCGGCCGCTGTTTCAGGAAGGCAACTTTGCGGCCAAGGAGACGGTGACGATCGTGGGGCCGCGCAGCCGCATCATTTCGAACCTCCGCATTCTGGGACCGATGCGCAAGCAGTCGCAGGTGGAGCTGGCGTTTACGGACGCGATCATGCTGGGCTTCAACGATCTGCCGGTGCGGCTCTCGGGCGACATCAAGGGCACGCCGGGCGCGGTGATCATCGGGCCCAAGGGCGTGGTGGAGCTGAAAGAAGGCGTGATCCGCGCGGCCATCCACGCGCACATGAGCCCCAAAGAGGCCGCGTACTTCGGCGTGAAACAGGGCGACAGGATGAAGCTGCGCGTGGGTGGGGCGTCGGGAGTGACGTTCAACAATGTGCACGTGCGGATTGATCCGACATCGCGGCTGAACGTGCACATGGACACGGACGAAGCGAATGCGTGCGGATTGCATTTGACCAAGGACGTGGAGATTTTCAAGTAGAACGCAAAAGGGAAGTAACGTTACAGAACAAGAGAGGACGCGATGAAACAAGCGCTGGGAATGGTGGAAACAAAAGGTCTGGTTGCGCTGTTTGAGGCGACGGACGCGATGCTGAAGTCCGCGAACGTAACGTTCGCCGGCTGGCAGACCGTGGGTTCGGGCCTGGTGACCGCCTTTGTGGAAGGGGACGTGGCGGCGGTGAAGGCAGCTACGGACGCGGGCGCGGAAGCGGCATCGAGGATCGGCGAGGTGGTGAGCGTGCAAGTGATCTCACGGCCTCACGACGAGCTGCCGTCTTTCGTGCAGGGCAACAAGACGGTGGCGAAGAAGTGAGAACCGGCTCTTAGCTTTTAGCTCTTAGCTATTAGCTTGGCCGCTGGAAAACAGGCGTCGGCGAAACACGGGCGCTTTGCGGATTGGCAAAACGGCAAACGTAGCAGCATCGAGCTAATAGCTAAAAGCTAATGGCTAAAAGCTGCACTTCGAGGAGACGAGATGAGTCAAGCAATCGGATTGATTGAAACCAGAGGCATGGTGGGGCTGGTGGAAGCGAGCGACGCCATGGTGAAGGCGGCCAGCGTGGAGCTGGTAAAGACGGTGCAAATCGGCGGCGGCTATGTGACCGCTATCGTTCGCGGCGACGTGGGCTCGGTGCGGGCGGCTGTCGATGCCGGCGCGACCGCGGCCAAGGTGGTGGGTGAGCTGGTGTCGTCGCACGTGATTGCGCGGCCGCACGATGCGCTGGTCGAGAACATGTTGAAGTAGGCACAGAAAAGGGAGAACGCAATGGCGAGTGAAGCACTTGGAATGATCGAAACCAAGGGCCTGGTGGCCCTGGTACAGGCGACGGACGCGATGCTGAAAGCGGCCAGCGTGAAATTTGTGGGCTGGAACAAAGTGGGCAGCGGCCTTTGCTCGGTTTATGTGACAGGCGACGTGGGCAGCGTGCGCGCGGCAGTAGACGCGGGCGCGGCAGCGGCGCGCGCGGCGGGCGAAGTGCAGAGCGTGCATGTGATCGCACGTCCGCACGATTCGCTGAGCATCGTACTGCAGAAGTGAGAGCCCGCGGCGCGTCGAACGACGAACGACGAGCGCCGCGGCGCACGAGGTGAACCCGCATGTTCATAGCGAAAGTCATCGGCAACGTGGTTTCCACGCAGAAGATCGCGAAGTTCCGCGGCATGAAGCTGCTGCTGGTCCAGCCCTACATCAACAAGGAAGGGAAGCTGCAGATCTCGGGCAGCTCAGTGGTGGCGGTGGACGGCGTGGGGGCCGGCGAGGGCGAGTGCGTGCTGTTTACGCAGGGCAGCTCCGCGCGCCTGACGCCCGCGACCAAGGATGCGCCCGTGGACGCCGTGATCGTGGGCATTGTGGACACGATTGAGGTGGGCGGCGCGACGGTAGCGAAACCGTAAACGAGATTCGGGGAGTTTTTCGATGCAGACGCAACAGCAAGTTTCGCCTCAGGTGATTGCGGAGATCGCGAAGGAAGTGGTGGCGCGACTGCGCATGCAGATGCAAGCGGCGCCCGTGGCGCAGACGACCGCGCCGCGAACCACCGCCGCGCGCGATGGCGTATTTGCCACTGTGGACGAGGCGGTGAACGCGGCGTACGAGGCGCAGAAAAAAGTGGCGGCGATGCCGCTCGAAGACCGCAAGCGCATCATCGACATTATTTGCCGCATCTGCAACGACCGGCGCGAAGAGCTGGGCAAGATGGAGCTCGAGGAGACCAAGGTTGGGCGGCTGGACCACAAGATTCTGAAACTGACGAATATGCGCTTTGTGCTGGGCGTGGACTCACTGCACACCGAGGCGCGCAGCAACACCACTGGTGTGTGTTTGATTGAGCACGCGCCGTGGGGAGTCATCGGGATGATGCTGCCGGTGACGCATTCGGTGCCGACCATGGCTTCAAACGCCATCAACATTGTGGCTGCGGGAAACACGGCGGTGTTCGGGCCGCATCCCTCCGGCAAGAATGTAGCGCAGTACGCACTGCAACTGTGGAACCGCGAGATCGAGCGCGAGCTGGGCGTGGCGAATGTGTTTACGACGACCGTGGAGCCGACGATCGAAGCCGCGGAACAGATTTTCCATCATCCCAAGGTGGCGCTGCTGTGCTGCACGGGCGGAGCGGCTGTGGCCAAGGCTGCGGCGCTGAGCGGGAAGCGCGTGATTGCAGGAGGGCCGGGAAATCCGCCGGTGGTGGTGGACGAGACGGCGGATCTGGATCGCGCGGCGCGGTGCATCATCGACGGCGCGGCATTCGACAACAACCTGCTGTGCATCGGCGAGAAGGAAGTGTTCGTGGTGGCATCAGTGGCCGATGCGTTTATCGCGGCGATGAAGCGCGCGGGAGCGGTTCAACTGGATGCTGCGGCGATCGACCGGCTGACCAAGGCTGCGTTCACGTTTGAAGGCGGCGGAGACGGTTGCGCGCGGGCGCATGTGAAAAAAGATTTGGTAGGCAAAGACGTGGCCGTTCTGGCGAAGGCCGCGGGAGTGCAGGCGCCGGCGGGAACTGACCTGCTTTTTGGCGAGACCGGCGAGGACCATGCGTTTGTTCAGGAAGAACAGATGATGCCGTTCGTTCCCATCGTGCGCGTGAAGGATGCGAATGCGGCCATTGCCGCCTCGGTCCGAGCCGAGCACGGCTACCGGCACACGGCCATTATTCACACCAACAACCTGGAGACGGCGACGCGCATGGCGCGCGCCATGAATACCACGCTGTTCATTCACAATGCGGCCTCGCCGGCATCGTTGGGTGTGGGCGGGCCGGGGTACTTCAGCCATACCATTGCGACGCCGACGGGCGAAGGGATCACCACGCCGCTCACATTTACGCGCGAACGGCAGATGGTGGTGGGCGATGCACTGCGAATTATTTAAAGGCAGGGACTAGGGGACTAGGGACCAAGGGACTGAGGGACGACGGATGTTTCTGGCGCGGATTGAAGGCACGGTGGTGGCAACGGCGAAGCATCCGACATTGGATGGATGCCGGTTTCTGGTTGCGCGCCGTCTGGAGGCCGATGGAACCGCGGCCGTAGAGCCGAACGTGGTGGTGGATTGGATGGGCGCGGCGCGCGGAGAGACGGTGATGGTTTCGACCGACGGCGACATTGCGCGCCTGAAGCTGGGGAACAACACTCCGGCGCGCATGGTGGTGGTGGGTCTGGTGGATGCGGTGCAACAACCAGGGAGCGCGATATGAGGCTGGGTATGGTTCGCGGACACCTGACGCTGACGCCGGCCGTGGCGTCGTATCACGGGTGGACGCTGGCCATTGTGGAGCCGGTGACGATGGAGAACCTGCGCGCTGGTAACGGGCAGGGCGGAGGCAAGGCGCTGATCGCGGTGGACGAACTGGGCGCGGCCACGGGTCAGATGGTGGCGTTTACCGAGGGGCGCGAGGCGTCCAATCCTTTTTGGCCCACGCCGGTGCCGGTGGACGCGTACCTGGCGCTGATTGTGGACACGGCGGATGTGAAGCCGTAGAGATTTTGCCTGGAGATTTTGTTAGAGGTGGGGAAGTGAAGAGCGGAACAAAGAGCATCGATTTTGGCGGGCGCAGACTGATTGCGATGCGCGATGTGCAGGACGCGGTTACGGCGGGAGCTACGAGCATCGTGGCCGCGGAGAACTGCGTGGTGACGCCATCGGCGCGCGACTTCTTGCAGCAGCACGGCATCGAGTTGGCGACCGAGACGGCGACCGGCGGGTCGCAACAGGCCGCGCAACCTGCGACGCCGACGACGGCAGCGGGTTCGGCCGCGGTGAATCGCCGGCTGTTTTCGACGCCCGAGGCCGAAGCCATCAAGAAAGAAATCTGCGCGGTGGGCCGCAAGTTGTGGATGCGCCAGTTTGTCGACGGCAACGGCGGCAACATTTCGTATCGTATCGGGCCCAATGAAGTGCTTTGCACGCCGACCCTGGTGAGCAAGTACGATTTGACGCCAGAAGACATTGGGATGACGGATATGGAGGGCGTGCAGATTGCGGGCGCGAAGGCGCGGACGAGCGAGCTGCTGCTGCACCTGGAGATTTACAAGGCGGTGCCGGAAGCAAAGGCCGTGGTGCACTGCCATCCGCCGCACGCGACGGCCTACGCGATTACGGGAAGCGTGCCGCCGAATCTGATTATTCCCGAGTTTGAAGTGTTCGTGGGCAAGGTGGCGGTTTCGCCCTATGAAACGCCGGGCACGCAGGCGTTTGCCGAAACCGTTCTGCCTTACGTGAAGACGCACAACACGGTTCTGCTGTCGAATCACGGCATTGTGTGCTGGGCCGATACGGTGACGCACGCCGAGTGGTACGCCGAGGTGTTGGAGACGTATTGCTGGACGCTGATGATCGCTTCGCAATTGGGCGTTCCCATTTCGCAAATCTCCGAGAAGCAAGGGAACGATCTGCTGGCTATCAAGAAAAAGCTGGGCCTGCCGGATATTCGCTTCGACGCGTCGCGCATGAAGGAATGCCAGTTGTCCGATCTCGAAGTGCCGGGCTCTATTGCGCTCGCGCCGACGCCCTGCGATGGTCCCACGGGCCGGGGCGCGGCGGCGACCGACGGCGAATTGGAATCGCTGGTGAAGTCGGTGACGGACGCGGTGATGGATGCGATGGGAAGGTAAAAGGCGGGGAGCAAGGGAGTAAGAGAGCAAGCAAACAGGGACTAGGGACTAAGGGACTGGGACGGCGCGGCGGGCGATGGAACTAAAACGGGGCGCAAGACGGACCGACGATGAAGGCTGCTGAACGGCAACTGAGAATCCGCCAGATGATCGAGTCCCGGGACTTCATCGACTCGGAGACTCTGGGCCGCGAACTCGACGCGTCGGAGTCGAGCGTGCGTCGCGATCTGGACATGCTAGAAGCGGAAGGTGTGCTGAAGCGCGTGTACGGCGGCGCGGTAAGCGTGCAGGCTCCGGCGAATCGCGCCTTCGACTACGCAGTGGAAAGCGTGCGCTTGAGCGACGAGAAGAGCCGGATTGCCAGGCTCACCGCGGGTTTGATTGAAAATGGCCAGACGGTAATTCTGGACGGCGGCTCGACGGTGGCCGCGGTAGCGCGCGAACTGGCTGCGAAATCGCTGCACATTGTGACCAACTCACTGCCCATTGCCGAGAGCCTGGAGTCGCTGCGCAACATCGAGCTGACGCTGACCGGGGGGTATTTGGATCCGCGGCTGCGCGTGATGCTGGGGCCGTTCTGCGAGCAGATGCTGAGCGCGATCCACGCCGACGCGGTGATCATGGGCATTGGCGGCATCACCGAGGCCGGGCTGAGCAACAACAACACGCTGGTGGTGGGCTCGGAGCAGAAGATGATCGAGGTCGCGAGCCGCGTGATCATTGTGGCGGACCACACGAAGTTCGGGCGCGGCGGAATGATTCCCGTGGCGGCGCTGACGGCCGCGCACACCGTGGTCTCCGATGCGGAACTGAGCCCGGAGTACGTCACGCTGCTGCGCGACCATGGGATTGAAGTGCTTCTGGCATAATCGGAGCTATTGGCCACCCCAACGACGAAGGCCTGTCGTCGGGGGCCCCGGTTCGGGTGCCCCATGCAGATCGAATCCAGCGATGTACTGATTGTCATCGACGTGCAAAATGATTTTTGTCCCGGCGGAGCGCTGGCTGTGCCCAGCGGCGACGAGGTGATTGCGCCGATCAATCGAGTAGCATCGCGCTTCGCACACATCGTTCTCACGCAAGATTGGCATCCGGCCAATCACATGTCGTTCGCGGGGTCGCATGCGGGCAAAAAGCCCTATGAAGCGGTGGCATTGGAATATGGCGCGCAGACGTTGTGGCCGGCGCACTGCGTGCAGGGAACGCCGGGCGCGGATTTTCATCCCGGGCTCCATCTGCCGCAAGCCGAGTTGATTCTGCGCAAGGGGTTCAGGGCGCAGATCGATTCGTATTCGGCATTCTTTGAGAACGACCGCGCAACGCCAACCGGCCTCGCCGACTACCTGCACGAGCGCAGATTGACGCGCGTGATTCTGGCGGGGCTGGCCTACGACTATTGCGTGGGCTATTCGGCGCTCGATGCGCGGCGGCTGGGTTTTCCGGCGGTGGTTTTAAGCGATGCCTGCCGGGCCATCGACTTGAATAGCTCGGTGGCCGCGATGGAGGCGCAGTTTGCCGAGGCGGGAGTGACGGTGGTCAGCACGGCGGAGCTTACGAGCTAAGGTCGCGCACGCGTAGAATCGCAGCAGGCGCGCGAAGCGCCGACCTTCACGCATATGTCCCGCAACTTCTACATTCTCGCTGCCACACTCGGTTTTTTCGCGCTTGTCTCCGGAGGCATGGCGCTGGTGCCGTCGGGCTTTCAGCCGGGTTTGCCGGCCAATGGCACGTTGTGGCGCACGGTGGCATTGATTCTGGTGCTGGCGGCACTTGGGTCGGCGCTGATCGGGGTGATGAGCAATCTTTTTGAGCAGGTGGACCGGCGCAGCGAAGAGGCGCGCCGCGCGGGACGGCAGAGACGGCGAGGACGGCAGGGGTAGCGGCTCGGCGCGTGAAGAAGTGAACGAGACGCGCGCCATCGCAACAGAAACAATTTGATCGCGAAAAGGGGCAGCCGCGTGTGCGGGTCTGGAGACTCACACTACCGCCGGCCAGGAAACCGGCGGTACACGGTCATGGCCGTAAAATAGAGGTGTGCGGGCCGCGGCCCGCGCAGGATTGAGCTGACAGCGATGTTTGAAGTTACCGTGGAGGCAGATTTCTCCTCCGGCCACTATTTGCGCAACTACAAAGGCAAGTGCGAGAACCCGCACGGCCACAACTACAAGGTCCGCGTGACGCTGGCCGGCGCCGAGATCGACGAAGCCGGGCTGCTGCTCGACTTCAAGCTGCTGAAGCAGGTGCTGCGGCCGGTGATCGAGCGCATCGACCACCAGATGCTGAACGACCTGGAGCCGTTCACGGTGCTGAACCCCTCGGCCGAGAACCTGGCTAGATATTTCTACGACGAGACCAACCAGCATCTGGCGGATGTGACCGCGGGCCGGGTACGCGTGAAGGACTGCACGATCTGGGAGACGGATACGACGACGGCTACGTATTACGAGTAGGGGTATTCACGCCGGCTTTCGCGCCACCAGGATGCGCAGCGGAGGGAAGGTTCCCGTCCAGTCGGGTGGATCTATTTCTACCGTGAGACCGGATGCGGCAAAGGCCGTGGCGTACTCCTGCATGTGCTTGAAGTCGGAGATCACGGCAATGCCGCCGAGCTTGAGCACGCGAGCGATCTCGCGGCAGGCCTGGTCGCGGCCCTCCTGCTGGTAGATGTTGTGCAAGCACAGATTGGAGAGCACGACGTCGAAGGTTCGATCGGGGAAGCTCATCTTGCGGGCATCCTCGTTTTTGACGTCAGCCTTTCCCCCCACACTCTCGAGCACAATGTTCTCAAGCAGCGCGTGCGGCGAGTTTCCCGACAGATCTTCAGCGTTCCAGATGTCGATGCCCGTGGCGTAGCCGATGGTAAGGCGCTTGGCGGCTCCGATCAGCAGGAGTCCGCGGCCGGTGCCCACGTCCAGCACCATTTCGGTTCCCGCCCACGACACTTTGGCAAGCATGCGGTCGCGATGCCGGAACTTGCCCGCCCTGGAATACACCAGCATGAGAATGACGGGAAGCAGGAACAATGCCGCCGAATACAGAAACCCAGGATAGAGAGTGACTGTAACCTGCCTGAAGGTGAAGCGGGGAAACAGGAGCGCGAGGAAACCGCAGGCTATGCCCGCAGCGAACAGATTGAGAACGACGTGGGGCGCGTCAATTCCGTAATCCGGCTCATTTGCCATGCGGCGCCTCCGCGGGGGTCTGGATCTTTTGGCTTAAGAGAATGGTTGTAAGGAAATGCTAGCACGAGAGCCGCAAAGTCAGCACAAAGGATTAGTTCATCTGGCCGGATTTCGACCGCAGGTACTTGTCGAAGGGAATCTCGAAGTAGAAGAGCTCGTTGCCCTCGGAGTCGCGGATGGAGCGCACATAGAGCCTGGCTCCGACCAGGGGATGGCTGAGATTCGAGACGTCGTAGAAGAGGAAGCCGGCGCGGGTGGTGTGCGGCTCAACGGCGAGGGCGGAGTACTCGAAGGTGTCGAAGTCCTGCTCGATCTCGGCGTTGCTGGCTTTGGGTTTGGTGTGGATGGGCGGCAGCGGCGCGGGCAGGGGAATCTTGCTGCCCTGGCGTTCCTTGCGCGTCATCAGGCGCTCTACATCTTCGGGTTCGGCGGCCTGGATGCGGTCGCCATCGGCGGTTTCAAAGAGAATGCGCGCGTCGCGCAGGGAGATGGGCTTGTCGCCCAGGTTGGTGACGATGAGACGCACCGGCATGACGTCGTGGCCGATGTAGTCGACGCGGAAGATGGACTCCTTTTCCCTGGTATCGTAGGGCTCGACGGCGATAGCGACGTGCTCGTCGGGGTGAACTTCGACCGCCGGGAAGGACGTGGCGGGCTGCACCGGAGGCGGGTTGTGCTCGGCGGCGAAGCCGATTGCCGCCAGCCCAAGGATCAAGAGCGGAACGGCAGCAGAAGTTCTCATCGTGCTCGACTGTATCATTCTAGGGTGAACCACCCCACGAATTGGATTAGGCTCTTCAGGATTAGACCGGCGGAAGAGCGAATCGGTACCGCATGACGCTTTTTTTCTATAACGTGGCCTTGCTTGCGGCGTTGGTGGCCGGTGCGCCGTGGTGGCTTTGGCGCATGGCGACCACGCCGAAATACCGTGAGGGATTGCGGGAACGGCTGGGCCGCGTTCCGAGGCGGCTGGCTGAGGGTTCGGGAGCAAGCGGGCGGGCGCTGATCTGGGTGCATGCGGTGAGCGTGGGCGAGGTGCTGGCGGTGACGCGGCTGGTGAAGGCACTCGATGCCGCGCTGCCGGAGTCTTTCGTGGCGATTTCGACCACCACGCGCACCGGACAGGCGCTGGCGCGGGAACGGTTTGGGGCGAATCGGGTGTTTTATTGCCCGCTCGATCTGGCTTGGGCGGTGCGCGCGTATCTGAAGGCGCTGAAGCCGCGCATGCTGGTGCTGGCGGAGACGGAGTTCTGGCCGAATCTGCTGAGTGGATGCTTTCGCCGCGGAATTCCCGTGGCGGTGGTGAACGCGCGGATCTCCGATCGCTCGTGGCCGCGTTACCGGATGCTGCGGCGGTTGTGGAAGCCGCTGCTAGGCAGATTGAGTTCGGTGCTGGCGCAGAGTGAGATCGACGCCGAGCGGCTGATCGCGCTGGGCTGCGCGGCGGAACGAGTTGCAGTGGCGGGGAATCTGAAGTTCGATGTGCGCGCGGCGGAAGAAGCCGAGGCTACGCGGCTGTTGAAGGCGCAGTCGTCAGGGCTGCGTTTTGTGGTTGCGGGAAGCACATTGGAAGGCGAGGAAGCGGCGCTGCTGCAAGCGTGGCCGCGGCTGCTGGTCGGCGATTCGCGGTTGGCGATGGTGCTTGCGCCGCGACATCCGGAGCGGTTTGCGGCAGTGGCGGCGCTGCTGGAGAGGTCGGGGAATCGGTGGACGCGGCGGTCGAAATTTGCAGAGCCGCTCAAGGCCGGTGAGATTGTGCTGCTGGATACGATTGGCGAGTTGGCGTCGGTATACTCGCTGGCCAGCGTGGCGTTCGTGGGCGGCAGCCTGGTTGCGGCGGGCGGACACAATCCGCTGGAGCCGGCGCAGTTCGGCGTGCCGATTGTGATGGGGCCGCACTACGCAAATTTCGCGGCCATTACCGACAGCCTGCGCGCGCACGATGCGTTGCGCATTGCGGCGAAGGAAGAATTGGCCGAAGCGCTGGCTGCGTTGCTGGGCGACCGGACGTCGGCGGAAGCGATGGGAGCTCGGGGCAGAGAAGTTTTCGAGCGGCAAGCGGGCGCGACGGAGCGGTGCGTGGCGGTGCTGCGGGAGCTGGCGACAAGGCGGACGGAATCGGAGCGCAAAGTATGACGCGCGCCGCACGTCCGTGGCTGTGGCCGCTGGTTCCGGTTTACCGGCTGGCGCTTGGGCTGCGCGAGGTGCAGATGCGCGTGGGGCTGAAGCCGGTGCGGCGGCTGCGATGGCCGGTGGTGAGCGTGGGAAATCTGTCGGCGGGCGGCGCAGGAAAAACGCCGCTGACGATTGCGCTGGCGAAGGCGCTTACGGCGCGCGGCGTGTACGTGGATGTGCTTTCGCGGGGCTACGGCCGGCACCGCTCCGCGGTTCCGCTTTTGGTTGATCCCAGTGGTGCTGCGGAAACGTTCGGCGATGAGCCGCTGGTGATTGCGCGCGAAGCGGAGGCGCGGGTGTTTGTGGCGGCAGAGCGGTATGCGGCGGGGCTGCTCGCGGAGCGAGCAAGTCGGCGAGTCAGCGAGGCAGCAAGTCAGCAACCCGGCGAGTCAGCAGGTCAGCGGGTTGGCGTGCATTTGCTCGATGACGGGTTTCAGCATCGGCAACTCCATCGCGACGTGGATATTCTGCTGCTGAGCGGCAGCGACCTGGCGGATCATTTGCTGCCGGCCGGGAATCTGCGTGAGGCATTGGACGCGTCAGAGCGGGCGGATGTTTTTGCCATTCCGGAAGACGAACCCGAGGTTGCGGATTGGGTGAAGTCCAGGGGCTGGAAGGGAACGTTGTGGCGGGTGCGGCGGCGCATGGACGTGCCGCGGATTGAGGGGCTGGTGGCGGCGTTTTGCGGGATTGCGCGGCCGGAACAGTTTTTTGAGGGGCTGGAGCGAGCGGGCGCGCGCCTGGCGGCACGGTTCGCCTTCCCTGACCACCATCGCTACACGGCCGGCGATCTTGAGCGGGTGACGTTGGCGGCGCAAAAGGCTGGAGCGACGGCGCTGCTGACGACCGAGAAGGACCGCGTGCGATTGGGCGCGATGACCATTTCGCTGCCGATGCAGACCGTTCCATTGCGGATTGAGATCGAAAACGAGCCAGCCGCGATCGACTGGTTGATGCGCAGGATGGGAGATACTGGGTGACGCTGGGATTGGCGGACAGTGCGGCAGGGAGCTGTGCCGGGTCCGGCAGTTGTTCGCCGTCGTCATCGTCACCGTCGATGTCGGCTCCTTCGTCTTCGCCGTCGTCAGCGTCTTCGCCGCCGCCCTCTTTGCCGCGGGCCTCGTTCTCCTCGCCACCGTCTTCGCTGTCGTCTTCCTCGCCGTCTTCGTCGCCGCTGCGGTCAAGAAGCTGGCTGTTGGTGGCGGTGTAGGTCCACCGGGTGC
>CAZMWL010000023.1:0-64585 GCA_964569985.1 uncultured Occallatibacter sp. | reverse complement strand
ACGATTCCCTACCGTAAGGATGGTGTTCCCGCGATGGGACTGTATGTGACGGAGTGCACACGATTTGCAGCGCCCGCGCCCGGTATGGTATTCCGTGTGAATGAGAAAGTGATCGGTAAGGGTTGAAAGCAACATGAGAAGACGTTCCAGACGTGGTCCTAATCTTTCAGAATCCACAGGCAAGACGGGTGCGGAAGTCCCATCGAATCAGCCGGCTCCGCTCGTTCCGCTCTACCCCGACGAGATTCCGGCGCGGGCTCCAATTGCGCCGAGAGCGCAAGAACCCCGTCAGGCTCAGGAGCCGCGGCAGGGGCAGCCAGGGCGGCCGCAGCGATCTGACCGGCCCGCGCGTCCCCAATCTCCCGCCAAGCCGCAATGGCATGAGCCTGCGGGCTCCGGCCGCCTCGAGGTGGAAACTCAGCCCGAGATGCCGTCGATTCCGTCGCCCAAGCCCGACGCCCAGGGGCAGACGCCCAAGGGCTTCGTGGTGCTGGCCATCGGCCTTCCTGGCTCCGGCAAAACTACATGGTTCGGCCGCCGCGGCATCACTCCGCTGTCGAGTGACCTGCTGCGCAACATTCTTTTTGACGACGTGGAGGAGCAGCGCTACCAGGGACTGGTCTTCTCCACGCTGCGCTCGCTTTTGCGCGCGCGGCTCATCGCCAAAATGCCCATGAACTATGTGGACGCGACCAACCTCTCCATCCACGAGCGCCGCCAGTGGATCAAGATGGCCCAGAGCTTCGGCTACGAGGTGCAGGCCGTCTTCTTCGACGTGCCGCTCGAAGTGTGCCTGGAGCGCAACCGCCAGCGCGACCGCTCGGTGAGCGAAGAGGTGATGCGCCGCATGGCCGAAAAGCTCAAGCCGCCGGTGTTTGAGGAGGGGTTTGAGAAGATCACGGTGGTGCGGGTGAAGAACGCGGGGTAGAAACCTCGCGGCCTTCCGAGTCTGATTCAGGTGAATTGGAACGCCCTGTCATCCTGAGGCGCAGCCGGAGGGTCCGCGGTTGTTTTTCTCCGTTGTTTCCGGTTTGCCGGTTATACTCCCGGAATCCCGTCGGTGCACCAGTTCTCGTTTGAGAAGCCCTGAACTGAACTAAAAAGCAGCTTCTTCACGGTGTTGACGAACGGCCGGACCGGCATTCGGAAAATCGCCCAGGAATTCTTTCCACTTCCGCCCTTTGGCTGCGGTCCCCGCGGATAGACATGCGTTTGCTTTACGTTCAGCATCTCGCGCATGACGTCATCAAAACTTCAACTTCTTATTTTGCCTGCGCTAGCCGCGCAACGACTGCGGCAACTTTGTCGAGTATCTGGTTCCAGCCCTCGAATTGACCGCTATGTTTTGCGCTCTCCATGGGTTCATTTCCTATGAAGGTGAGTTTCGTCTGGCCGTTTCCAAAATCCTCAAAGGTGACCACATCGCGCGCGCCGTCGATGGCCTCATGTTCGAGTCCATAGTGCGCAGGCTCAACCTTGTTCCCCTGCGGGTCGGAAAAGTACATGGAAGAAACGATCTTCTCGTGCAGAATAATCTCGTGGTATTCGCCAGCATTCCAAAACTCCTGGCCATCCGGCGTTCTCATGCAGCAGAGAAATTTTCCGCCCACGCGAAAATCCATCTTGCACACAGGCGCAATACAACCCTTCGGCCCCCACCATTGCATCACATACTTTGGGTCAGTCCACGCCTTCCAAACCAACTCGCGCGGGGCATCAAAAATTCTCGTGACAACCAACCGTTCTACCTGATCAACCGTGTCTTTTGTCATTTCTGACCTCCGTTTTTTTCATTTGATTCACCACCACATCCAGCTTGTCGAAACGCTCTTCCCAGAAACGTCGATAATCATGCGCCCAGTCGCTGACTGTCCTGATCGCTTCCGGCCTCAGCGTACACACGCTCTCCCGTCCACGCTTCGCTTTCATCACAATCCGCGCCCGCACCAGGCAGGCAATATGCTTTGAAATCATCTGCTGCGAAAGTACAAACGGTTCCGTCAGTTTATGCACGGACGCAGGTCCGTGTGCGAGCCGCTCAATCATCGTTCGCCGGGTCGGATCAGACAAAGCCGCAAATGTCGTACCCAATCGATCCACAACCATATGGTAGTGAATTTTAGCTGAATGTCAAGCGCAATTTCTTTAGGAGCTTCGGCTGCCCCAACGGTGCGTTTTTTGGCGCCGATTCGGGCGCGCCTGGGAAAGGCTGGTCTTCGCGGGCATCGACTTCCGCGAGGTTGGCTGAAGGTCGGACCTGGGGCTTTACACTGCGGAGATGAGCACTTCCTCCGCTCCCTACACCGAACCCTGGCTTCGCGATACGCACACTGACGTCCCGGCCGCGGGCCGCGCAATCTTGCATGCGCTGGAGCTGGCTCTCGACGATCTGACGAAATGGAGCGCGGGTCTGATCGACGCTGAAGTGCACGCGCAGCCGCTTGGGCTCTCGTCCATCGCTTTTCATCTGCGCCACATCGCGCGCTCGACCGACCGCATTCTCACCTACGCCGAAGGCGGACAGCTTTCGGCCGGGCAGCTTGCGGCCCTCAAATCGGAACTGGAAGGGAAGCAGGAGTCGTTAGCCGAGTTGCTTGCCGAGGTCGAAGTCTCATTCTCTGACGCAGCCGGGCGCATTCGCGTGCTGGCCACGGCGAATCTCGATACACCGCGCTTCGTGGGGCGCAACCAGTTGCCGACGTCGATCGGCGGGGCGATGATTCATGTGGCCGATCACACGCAGCGGCATGTGGGGCAGGTGGTGACTACGGCTAAGGTGCTGAAGGAGCTGCGAGCTGAAGGCTAGAAGCTAGAAGCTGCTCTACTCCGCCTGATCTTCGGTGACGACCATTTCCACGATGTGGCCCATCTTTTCCTGCTTGGTTTTGAGGTAGCCGGCAAAGCTTTCCTGCGGCTCGACCTCGGCCGACACGCGCTCCGTGACGGAAATGCCCGCCGACTCCAATGCCGCGACTTTCTCGGGATTGTTGGTCATCAGCCGCACGCGCTTGACGCCCAGCAGCTTGAGCGCCTCGGCCGGGAGCTCGTACGCGCGGCAATCGGCGGCAAAGCCCAGCTCCTCGTTCGCTTCCACGGTGTCGCGGCCATGGTCCTGCAGTTCGTAGGCCTTCAGCTTGGCCATCAGGCCGATGCCGCGGCCCTCCTGCTGCTCGTAGAGCAGAATTCCCGCGCCTTCCTTCGCAATCGCCTTGAGCGCGAGCTCGAGTTGCAGACGGCAATCGCAGCGCAGCGAACCAAAAACATCTCCTGTCAGGCATTGCGAGTGGATGCGCACCAGCGGCGGCGTCGTATAAATGTCGCCCATGACCAGCGCGACAAGACTCTCCAGCGGGCCCTCGACCGTGCGCGCAGGCGCGCAGCCGGACTGAGCCGCCGCATTCACGCCCTCAAAGCCCAGAATGCGAAAGGCTCCCCAGCGCGTGGGGAAATCCGCTTCCGCAACCTTTTTCACGCTTTCCAATCCCATGTTTCTATTCTACGAGCACCGGGAAACTTCCGAGTCCCCGTGTTTTGGCTCTAAAATCGCGCGTCGCATTCTTGACAGCGCGCACCCATCGCCGATAGCTCTGGATACGGGGACATTGATGACCGCCGCAGCTTGGCAAATCGAACCTGTCGAGAGCGCGGAAGCGCTTGCGGCTATGCGGGCTCTGCTCGAAGAGTACTGGAACTCCTTCGGCTTTACGCCGTGCTTCCAGAATTTTGGCGACGAACTCACTGGCCTTCCCGGCGCTTATGCGTCGCCCGGCGGCCGTTTCGCATTGGCGACCAGCGGCGGCCAGCTCGCCGGCTGCATCGCCCTCCGCCGCGTGGATGCTGACCACGCCGAGGCCAAGCGTCTCTACGTGCGCCGGGCCTTTCGGGGCCTCGGTCTCGGCCGCGCACTCATGGAGTGGGTGATGGCCGAAGCCCGTGCCGCGGGCTACCGTGAGATCGTGGGCGACACGATATCCGTGATGCGCGATGCCCTGGCGCTCTACGATCGCATGGGCTTTGAACGCACCGGCACTGCGCCGGCTGTTCAGGCCACGCCGTTTCCGCAAATCTCCGAAGAGCCGATCCTGATTCGCATCAAGCTTTAGCCCCTGCCCATCCGAATCATTGCCGAACTCGCTTCTCGTTCGGACTTTTTCCGCAGCCTCTGGAGACCCGCACGGCGCGGGTCGCGAGAACGGCGCTGCTCTTTCCTGTTCTTTAGTTCCCTGTCGGCGTGGCGGGCACAAGATTCAGCGGCTCGCTCAGCGTGAAGAGCAGGACGGTGCCGTTCTCGAGCGTGGCCTGAGGATGGCTCACCAGCAGATGCACGGAGATGACGCTGGCGCCGATGATGGTCCCGGCCAGCGCGCCGCCGGGTCCGCCAAGAATGCCTCCGGTAACTGCACCGGCGCCTACCGCCCCGCCATATTCAACGCCGTCTTTCTTGAGGCGCGAACCGGGCGTCACCAGGCCCTCGTATCCAACGCGGTTTGTGGATCCGGGAGCGCCGGCCAATTGGGCATAGAGGCGGAAGTGTGATCCGTCGGGCAGCGTCACCGTATCAGGACGCAGGCGCATGGAGCCATGTCCACCGGCGTGGCCGGTGGAAACGGAAATCACTTTGCCGTCGATCTGGGAGCCGGCGGGAATGAGCACCTGGCCGTTCTGCATCACGTCAGAGGCGACTTGCGTGTGGAAGGACTCGCCGGGCTGGCTCTCTGAAGTGGAGAGGCGACCCATGAGGCGAACGCGAATGGTGGTGCCTTCGCCGAGTTCGCCCGGGGCCAGCGGGGCAGGATGCACGATGTCGCCATCGGGATCGACGGATCCAGGGCGCTCATTCAAAGCCGGCTGCGAGGCGTTTTCAGCGGGTGCAACCTGCACAATGCCGTCGTCGTTCGCCGGTGCGGGAACGGTTTCTGTAGCGCCTGCCTGATCGGGAACCGTCTCAGCGGCGTAGGGCGGAGGCGCAGGCTGCGGCGTGGGCGCGGCTTGCGATGGTGGTGGAACATAGTGACTGGGCGATGGCTTGGCCCCAGGCGTACTTTGCGGAGCGGTCTCCTGCGCTGGCGTGGTGATGGTGTCGTCAGGAGGAGGGTTGGATGTGCCCTGGTATGGATTCGACTGGTTTGCCTCCTGCGCTCCCAGTGCGACCGCCGTGGCGGCCAGCAAGGCGCACACAAGAATGTTCCGTTTCATCCTGATCTCCTCTCGCCGAGCATAGATACCCCACGACGCAGTAAACCCGGCTGGACGGGGAAAGTCGCCCTGCCGGACGGGTAGGAATGCTATCCCGCCCAAGTTAAGCGTATCGCGCAATTGCGATGCCTCTTTGTGCAGCCCAAGGGCGGGTGCCTCGCACGCTACGAATCAATAGGGTTACTGGCAGGCGGCAGGTTTCAGGGGTCAAGTTTCAGGGGTTAGAACTTGGCTTCAGCAAATGAAAGCTGAGGGCTGAAAGCTAATAGCTGTCTCTGTGACACCGGCCACGCAACTGCGGGAGCCCGGTTTGTTAAAATCCGAACTGGACGCAGTGATTTATCCGCATTTTTCCTGCTCGATGGAGAGTGTTGCTTGAATGCGCAGGGCCTTTTGCACACCATTCAAAGCGCCGCCGGAGAAATTCTTGCCGTAGATCGCCGTCCCCGGCTGAATGACCGGCTGCAGCACCACATAGTGAGGAGCGATATGACTGAGATTGTTGCTATTCGTGCGCGTGAAGTATTGGACTCGCGCGGCAATCCGACCGTTGAGGCGGACGTGATTCTGGAAAGCGGCGCCATGGGACGCGCCATTGTGCCTTCGGGCGCTTCAACAGGCGAACATGAGGCCGTGGAGCTACGCGATGGCGACAAGAGCCATTTTGGGGGCAAAGGCGTTCTGCAAGCGGTAGCCAACGTGGAGACCGTGATTGCGCCCGAGCTCGAGGGCATGGACGCGAGCAACCAGCGGCTGATTGACCAGTCGATGATTGCGCTCGACGGCACGCCGAACAAGAGCAAGCTGGGCGCGAACGCGATTCTGGCGGTGTCGATGGCGTGCACGCGCGCCGTGGCGCAGACGCTGGAGATTCCGCTCTACCGTTACCTGGGCGGCATCAACGCCTGCATCTTGCCCACGCCGATGCTGAACGTGCTGAACGGCGGCGCGCATGCCGACTCCAACGTGGACTTTCAGGAATTCATGATCATGCCCGTGGGCGCGGAGCGCTTCAGCGAGGCGCTGCGCTGGGCTGCGGAGACCTTCCACACGCTGAAGGGCGTGCTGAAGAAAAAGGGCTACAACACCGCGGTGGGCGACGAGGGCGGATTCGCGCCATCGCTCAAGTCCAACGCCGAGGCCGTTGAATTGATTCTCGAAGCCATTGAAACCGCCGGCTACAAGCCCGGCGAGCAGATTGCCATCGCGCTCGATCCGGCGTCCAGCGAGTTCTACGACGCCGAGAAGAAAAAGTACGTTTTCAAGAAGGGCGACAAGAGCGAGCTGTCCAGCGCGGAGATGGTGAGTTTCTACGACAACTGGATTCGCCAATACCCCATCGTCTCGCTCGAAGACGGCCTGGCCGAGGACGACTGGGAGGGCTGGCGCATTCTCACCGACAAGCTGGGCGGCAAAATCCAGTTGGTGGGCGACGACATCTTCTGCACCAACCTCAAGCTGCTGCAACGCGGCATCGACGAGGGCGTGGCCAACTCCATCCTCATCAAGCTCAACCAGATCGGCAGCGTGACGGAGACCCTCGAAGCCATCGAGCTGGGCCGCCGCTACGGCTACACTTCGGTGATTTCGCACCGCTCGGGCGAGACCGAGGACACGTTCATCGCCGATTTGGCCGTCGCGACCGGCGTGGGCCAGATCAAGACCGGCTCAGTGAGCCGCACCGACCGCATCGCAAAATACAACCAGTTGCTGCGCATCGAAGAGGAACTGGGCTCCGGCGCGGTCTACCTGGGGCTGGAAGGCCTGAACTACGGCGAGTAGATTTCCACTCGGTTTCGATTTGTCATCCTGAGCAAAGCAGGGCGCGTTCATCGCGCCCTGCGAAGTCGAAGGACCTGCGGTTGCTTTTCGGGGAATCGTTGCAGCAGGCGAGTCTGATTTTGAGCTAGGATGCCTATAATGACGCACTTTGTGATGGTGTGCCTGATGGCGTTCGAAGATCCTTCGACTCGGTCGCCGTGGCGACGTCGCTCAGGATGACAACATGAAATCTCCGCCTTGGCCGCAACAACCGTGGAATCGCGCGAAGGGCAACAGCTTTTTCTTCCCCGCGATCCTGGCGGCCTTCACTCTTGTCACGCGCATTCTTTGCCGCGGACCTCTCTACTTCGGCGACGGCCCCAAGATTGTTGAAAGCATTCTGGAGAAGATCTACATCGTTCAGCCGCCGGGCTACTGGCTCTTCGCCCGCGCAGCCGGGCTCTTCTCCAATCCGGTGCTGGCCATCACGGTGATGAACATCTTGTTCTCCGTGTTTGGGGTGGTCATTTTTTATTACACCGCGTGCCTGTTCACCAGCCGTGTGAATGCCTGTATTGCCGCGTTTGCTTATTCCACAGTTTTCTATGCCTGGTTCTCCGGCGAAATTCACAGCACCTATGCCTCCCAGCTCTGCTTCCCTGTCGCCACGTTCTATGTCCTGCTCTGCTACGAGCGGGGCCGCATGCGATGGCTGCTCGTTCTTGCCGCGGGCCTCTTCGCTATGGGCGCCGGCTTCAGGCCCACGGACGGAATGTTCCTGATCCCGCTGCTGCTGTATTTTGCTCTTTTCCGAATGCCACGAAAGAACGGACTTCTCTTCCTCGCTTTGGCCGCAGTGCTCTGCCTCGGCTGGCTCGTCCCCACGTGGCTTGCTTATCGGCAAGAAGCCGGGGGCGTGCAGGCCTTCACCCACTACGTTTCTTTGGTCGTAAGGGTTCAGTCGGTGCTGACAGGAGTGCGGATGTACACCGTGGCGAATTTCGTCCGGTACATTCTTCCCCTGCTGGTCGGGTTCTGGCCGGTGGCGGGCCTTGTCGTAACCAATGCCCTCCGCTATCGAAAGGACTGGCGCGTCAAGACGCTTCTGATCTGGATCGTGCCCGGCTCCCTATTCTTTCTGTTCAGCCTGATTTCGAACGCGCCTTATCTCAATTACCTCACCGCCGCAATTCTCCTGCTCGCGGTGTCGGCTCCGAGCACATGGGCTCGCAGATTGCTGATGATGACCGTGCTATGGAACGCTTTCGTGTTTCTGGCTCTGGGACCCGTTCCGTCGCAGAAGCTTCCGGTAAACATCGTGAACAGCTTTGTACTCCGGTGCACGCGCGGCGGCATCGCCCAGCGATACGACATCATCCTGTCGCAGATGCAACACCTCGACAGCACCCAATAGGTGCGCAGCGCGCATGCTTGTGGCTGATTAGCGCTTCGCTCCGCCCGTGCTTGCAGCCTTGTTGACCGCCTGCTCGATTTGCGCGGCGTCTCCCAGATAATAATGGCGAATCGATTTCAGGTTCTCGTCAAGCTCCTGCACCATCGGCACGCCTGTCGGAATGTTGAGGTCGACAATCTTCTCATCGGGAACGTCTTCGAGATATTTCACAAGTGCCCGCAGGCTGTTGCCGTGGGCCGCGATCAAAACCCGTTTCCCCGACCGAATGCTGGGAGCGATGACTTCGTGCCAGCAGGGCAGAAAGCGTTCAACCGTGTCCTTGAGGCATTCGGTCAGTGGAAGCTGTTGCTTTGTAAGATCGTGATACCGTGGGTCCTTCCCCGGATAACGCGGATCAGCCTCCTCTAGCGCCGGTGGGCGAATGTCGTAACTGCGGCGCCAGATCTTCACCTGATCCTCGCCATACTTCGCAGCCGTCTCCGCCTTGTTAAGGCCTTGCAGCGCCCCATAATGCCGTTCATTGAGCCGCCAGTCGCGCTGCACTGGAATCCACATCAGGTCCATTTGGTCCAGCGTGATCCACAGAGTACGTATCGCGCGCTTCAGCACCGACGTGAAGGCCATGTCGAAGTGATATCCCTGCTCCTTCAACGTGCGCCCGGCCTGTGTGGCCTCTTCTCTGCCTTTCTCCGACAGGTCAACGTCCGTCCACCCGGTAAACAGGTTTTCCTTATTCCAAATGCTCTCGCCATGACGAAGCAAAACGACTTTATACATCTCGATACTCTCTTTCCTGTGCTTGAGTCTCTTTTTTCGTGGATGATTCGCTCCAATTATACGAAATCTCCGTGTCGCCTCTCGGCTGCGAACCGATGGCTCGCCGCACAACATTGCGCCGACGCTGCTGAACCTGTCGAGCCTGGGATTGCCGCGGGAGAGGCCGGACGGGGAGATGAGGGTGCCGATCGCGGTCAAATAAGATAAATCAAAATGCAACGCAAAAAGGCCTCCCGCTACGGGACGCCTTTTGATTTAACGTTCCCCTGCCGCGCTCTACCGCGAACGCAGGGCTTTGATGGCCGCGGGCAGACGCTCCTCGATGTGCCGGGCGCCTTCGGCGGCGATTCCGCCGAGCGTCGACGGCGCAGGAGTGGCCATGAGAACAAGCGCCATGGCGACGAGGGAGAAGCAAAGCCCGGCAATGCCGGCCGAAACCAGCATGTGGTACACGTCGAAGATGTCGAGGCCGAGGATTTTGAAGGCCACATGCTCCAGGGGATGAATGTGCTTCAAGACCGCAAGGGCGAAGAGGAAAAAGAGAGCCGAAAGTGAGGTTAGAACGGCAAGCGTGACGTCAAGGCTGCGATGGAATTTTTGACGTGCGCTGCAACGGGCACATTCGGCAAAATGCTGTTCGTAATCCCGGCGCATCTCTGGCGAGATGCCGGAGATGTCATATCGCCAGCTTGCCAGAATTGCGCCTACAACCCGGTCGGTGCATTGGATTCTTGCTTTAGACATAGAGGCTCACTTTGCAAAGAATTCCGTTCAACCGCCGAGCTTCCGCCAGGTGATGCGGTTCGGAAGCTTTTCCATTGGACGCCGCGGCCGAGGGGTCGGTTGCAGGACGTCCACAATCAAATACACCACGCCACATACCGTGCCTGGCGCTCAGCTAAGGCCTCATCAATGTTTTCAATTTAGGGCCGAAGCTTACTTACCATTGTAACCGCTTTTATTTAGAAACTGATAGCGGAAAGCGGCTCATGCTGTGCAGCGAGCAGAAGGCGGTTGGCCAAAAGGCTGGCCCGGCCCAGCAATGCGCGCTCGGCAGCCACCCGCGCCAATTCGGGAAGATTATTGTTTTCAGAAAGATGCCCAAGAATGACGTACGCGGCCTGGCCGTCGTAGTCGTCAGCAAGAAACTCTGCGGCGGCGGCGTTCGACAGGTGTCCCACGCGGGACAGGACTCGCTGTTTGACCGACCAGGGATAGGGGCCGTCGCGCAACATCTCGAGATCGTGGTTCGATTCAAGCAGCAGAAGGTTCAGGTCGCGGAGCTGCTCCCTTACGTTGGGCGGGATGTAGCCGAGGTCGGTGGCAAAGCCCAGACGGACCCCCTCGGAGCTGAAGACAAAGCCCACAGGATCAGCAGCATCGTGAGGGATAGTGAAAGGGCTAATGCAGATATCGCCGATGGAGAAGGATTCGCCGGCCGAGAAGTATTCGACCGCGGGAAGCCAGGTGGGATCGTCCTTGAGCGTAGGCGACCGGCCTGAAGCGAGGTCAGGTGCCGGGTCGCAAGGCCGGTCCGGAGCCGGATCGGATGAAGCCGCGGTTTCGACCGAGTTTTCCACAGCCGTTTCGCCGATTTCGTCGGCAGAATCGCTCTCCAGAGCATCGGACTCGGGCTCAGCCTGGCGTTCGGCGGCCTGTTTGAGGACCATTTCCAGCCACTGGGTATAGCTCATCTGGCGCCGCGGGCTCAACCAACGCATCCAGGCGCGGTGCGTGCCCTCCGTAAAGTACACCGGGATGCCCAGCTTGCGCGCCGTCACGGCAAGGCCGTTCACATGGTCCTGATGCTCGTGGGTGATGACGATGGCGTTAAGGGTTGCGGGGTCTTCCCCGGCCAGTTTCATGCGCCGGAAGAGCTCGCGGCAACTGAGCCCGGCATCGACCAGGATGCGCGTGCGGCCTCCGGATAGTACCGTGCAGTTGCCTCTTGACCCCGACGCCAGCACCGTGAAACGCACCATGGTTTGAGCATACAATCAACGGCGCCGGTGGAGAACCCGACGCGATCCCTCCTTAGAGCTTGTAATTCACTTGGCCGCAGGCGCGGCGGCGTGCGGCATTTCGCACATCAGGCCGATGGGTTGTTTGTCGGGATCGCGCAGGAACGCCAGCCAGAGGTCGTGATCGGCCATCTGCGCGACCAGGTGCGGTTTCTGCATGAATTCGACGCCTCGCGCAGCCAGCAGATCGTGGGTCTGCTGAATGTCATTCACGCGAAAGTAGAGAATGGTCCCGCCCGGGCTCGGCACATTAGGCGAGGTTCCAATGGCAAAGCGGATCTTCCCGCATTGGAAGAAGGACATCGGACCGGCATCGAAGAGAAACTGCATGCCGAGTACGTTCTGATAGAAATCCTTCGAGCGCGCAAGATCGCTCACCGTGACGGCGATCTGGCCGATTTCGTCGAGATGGACTTGAGGTGTAGAAGCGTCAGAATGCATGTTGACCTCGTGACGATGTGGATTCGGAATCTTACGTTTTGCCGCTCAGGTTGACGGGGATCTCAATTGAAACCAGCGTCCCACGGCCCGGATTGCTGACGATATTGAAGCGCGCCTGGTTGCCGTAGAGAACCTCGAGCCGCTCCTGCACATTTTTCATGCCGATGCCTGCGCCCGCGCGGCGCAGCCCGGAGGTGGACCGCGCGTTCATGCCCACGCCGTCATCGGCCACTTCGATAAAGACGCGGTCGCCTTCGAGGCGGCTGCGCACGGTAACCGTGCCGCCGTGGATGCGCGGCTCCAGACCGTGCTTGATGCTGTTCTCAATCAGCGGCTGCAGCAGAATGCTGGGCACCAGGACCTCGAGAGTGCGCGGGTCGATCTCTTTTTCGACGCGCAGCTTGTCGGCGCCAAAGCGCACCACTTCGATATCGAGATAGTCGTCGGTGAATTTGAGTTCGTCGCGCAGAGGCACGAAGGCGTCGTGGTCCTTGAGCAGGGCGCGCAGAATGTTGGCGAGCTTGGTGATCATGGTGCGCGCCAGTTCTGGCTGGCTGCGCACCAGCGCGGCCACGGAGTTGAGCGTATTGAAGAGAAAGTGGGGATTGATCTGGCGCTGCAGAGCGTCCAGACGGGCTTCGAGCAGGAGGCGTTTCTGCTCTTCAAATGACATTTCTACACGCAGCGCATTCCAAACCTTGAGCGCGATGCCCACGTTGATGGGCGCGGCGAGCCACACCAGCGCCTGCAACCACAGTTGATCGGAGAGCAGCGCGAAGAGGCGGTGGGGAAACAGATGCGCCAACCAGTCGCGGGCCATCTCCATCAGGGCGATGAGAAATAGAAGCAGAATCTGGCGGTCGATGCGCGGCTTGATGACGTTGCGCCTCACCCAGCGGTAGAGGCTCAGATCGACGAAGGGTGTGAAGGACCAGATCTCTTCTTTCTCGACCACGCGGCCGATGATGCCGGCGGCCAAACCAAGGAGGACGTTGAAGGGCAGCGCCAGATACTCGTGGTGCAGAAGGGCGGGCCCGGACAAAACCGCGCCACCCAGCATGGCCCAGCCGGGACCGATGAGCAGGCCCAGAAGAATGACGGTCTCAAACGAGATGTCGGCAGCCAAAAAATTCGGCACCCGGAACCGAAGCCACACGCCGATCGTGAGCGGCACTAGGAAAAACGCCAGCAGTCCAAGCGTCTGCGAGGGGCGGCGCTTATCCGCAAAGAACAGCCGCCGGAATGTAGTCACCCGCGCCAGCACGCTGGCCACCGAGGCCATGACGCCCAGCTTGACCAGCAGCGTAATCAGGATGAGATTGGCGGTAACCACCCCATCACTGTATCGCGCCGCGCGGGGCCAAGGCGAGGTTTGCGGCTAAAGCCCGACCGATTCTGCTGTCTTTATTGGCCCGGCTAAAGCCGGGCCCCTGTTACAAAGTCCCCTGTGCGAAGTTTTTCCGCAGCCTGTCCAGATCCGCGCATCGCCGTGTCACAAGACCTTCCTGGTTTCGCATTTACACTAGAAAGCTAGCGACCCGCTTTCAGCTTTCGCTGCGGCGAGCGAGAACTCTTGCTCCCGCACATCCGAGCTAGAAGCCAAAGGCCAGGAGCTAGCAGCTGCCTTCCTATGGATAAATTCATCATTCGCGGAGGCAATCCGCTGGTCGGCACGGTGCGCGTCTCCGGCGCGAAGAACTCGGCGCTGCCCTGCATGGCCGCGGCCATCCTCACCGAGGAGGAGGTCACGCTCGAGAACATTCCCGAGGTGCGCGACATCGAAACGGAGCGGCGTCTGCTCGTTTCCATGGGCGCCAAGGTGCGATGGAATGACGACAGCGGGCTCGATCACGTGACCATCTGTTGCCGCTCGCTCTCCGATCCTGTGGCGCGCTATGAGATTGTGAAAACCATGCGCGCCAGCTCTCTGGTTCTCGGTCCGCTGATTGCGCGCGCCGGCATGGCGCGCGTGGCCATGCCCGGCGGCTGCGCTATCGGCGGCCGTCCCATCGATCTGCACATCAAGGGTCTGGAAAAAATGGGTGCGGCTATCGTGCAGGAGCATGGCTATCTTGAAGCGCGTGCGCAGCGCCTGCGCGGCGCGCACATTGTCTTTGACAAGATCACCGTCACCGGGACCGAAGATTTACTGATGGCCGCGGTGCTGGCCGAGGGCGACACCCTGCTCGAGAACTGCGCCCGCGAGCCCGAGGTCGTCGATCTGGCCGCTCTGCTTATCGCCATGGGCGCGATGATTCAAGGCGCTGGTACTGCTACCATTCGCGTGCGCGGCGTAACCAAACTGCACGGCGCGCGTTATCGCATCCATCCCGATCGCATTGAAGCGGGAACCCTGCTGATTGCCGGCGCCATCACCGGCGGCGACTTGATTGTAGCCAACTGCAATACAGCTCACCTCGGCGCCGTCATCGGGAAGCTGCAAGAGTGCGGCGTGCGCGTTGACTTGCTCGGCCCCGATGCGGCCCGCGTCCGCAGCAGCGGGCGTTTGCGCGCCGCCGACATTTCCACCGAAGAGCATCCCGGTTTTCCCACGGACATGCAGGCGCAGTACATGGCCCTGGCCACGCAGGCCGAGGGCGTCAGCCTGGTGCGCGAAAACATCTTCGAAAACCGCTTCATGCACGTCCAGGAACTGGGGCGCATGGGCGCCAACATCAAGGTCGACGGCAACACCGCAACGGTGCGCGGCCCGGCGCGGCTTTCCTCGGCCGCCGTCATGTGCTCCGATCTGCGCGCCTCGGCCTCGCTGGTGCTGGCCGCGCTGGTCGCCGAGGGCGAGTCCGTGGTCGATCGCGTCTATCACATGGACCGCGGCTACGAGCACATTGAGGACAAGCTGCGCGGCGTAGGCGCCCAGATTCAGCGCCTGGGCAACGTTTTCGCTCCCCGCCCTGAAAATTCCCTGGCGGCGGACCACCCCGCCTAGAGAGTCTGCATCCTATACCTAAGACTCAACCCCGGGCCACGATTTTTTAATCGCACGCAACGAAATCCGCGCCCGCGTGTTGATATGATTAATCGCCCGGAATGCTTCCTCAATCCGGGTCGATGGAACCTTGCCATGGAGGGCAAAATCTCTGTGAAAAAAACTGCACTGTCGCTGCTGCTTGCAATCTGTCTCGTTCCTGCCGCCGCATTGGCGCAGGTTGGAATCGTGGTTCGCGTGGCGCCGCCCGCGCCCGTCTACGAAGCGCACGATCGTCCACCGCATGAAGGCTGGGTATGGGTCGACGGCTATCACCGCTGGGACGGCCACCGCTACGTTTGGGTCCACGGCCGTTGGGTCCGTCCGCCGCATCCCGGCGCGGTCTGGGTCGCGCATCGCTGGGAACAGCGCGGTAACGGCTGGGTCCTGGTCGAAGGCCACTGGCGGTAATCCTTAGCCAGCAAAAAACAAAAAGCGGGGCGCAAGCCCCGCTTTTTTACGACCACCGTCCACTGATTACTTAATCTCGATTACATCCGTCGCTGCTGCCGCCGATTTCTCGGCCTGTTCCATCACCTTTTCGGCAATCGCGTAGAAGGCCGCTGCCTGCGGACTCTTCGGTCCGGCCAGCGCCACCGGCATGCCGCGGTCGCCGCCCTCGCGGATTGACGGTATCAGTTCGATGGCTCCGAGAAACGGCACGCCGAACTGCTTAGCCGTGCGCTCCGCGCCGCCGCGCGAAAAGATGTCGATCTCCTGGTGGCAGTGCGGGCAGGTAAAGTGGCTCATATTCTCCACAATTCCCAGCACGTCCACGTTCACCTGGGCAAACATCTCCAGCGCCTTGCGCGCGTCCTCCAGGCTCACGTCGCTGGGCGTCGACACCACGATCGCTCCGGTCAGCGGCACGGTCTGCACCAGCGAGATGGCCACGTCGCCGGTGCCCGGCGGCAGATCCACCACCAGGTAATCCAGCTCGCCCCAGTTCACCTGCTGCAAAAACTGCCGGACGATCTGGTGCAGCATCGGCCCACGCATCACCAGCGGCTTGTCGCCAGGTGAAATGTACCCGATGGAGATGGTCTTGATGCCATGCGTCAGGTTGGGCTCGATCATGTTGCCCGGCCCCACCTTGGGCGACTGCGACGAGCCCATCATCAGCGGCACGTTGGGCCCGTAGACGTCGGCGTCCATCAGTCCCACGCGCTGGCCCAGTTTGGAAAGCGCGATGGCCAGGTTCACGGCTACCGTGGTTTTGCCCACGCCGCCCTTGCCGGATCCCACGGCAACAATTTTTGAAACTCCCGGTAAAGCAACCGGCTGTGGCATCGCGTTTCCATGCGCCATCATCAATCTCCTGATCCGATTTTACCGTGCGCGAGGATCGAACTTGTGGGCGCCCCACAGCTCGTTTTTGAGATGTGGGATACCGCAATGTATGCGTCGCCGTTGAGCGCTCTCGTCTGCGGCGACTATAAGCTGTGAACTGCGGTTACGGCTCGATGGTGCCGGCATTCTCCAGCCCCGCGGTTACGAGCTTCGCCTTCTTGCGTCGCGCGCCTTCCGCCTCGCGGTGCTGGCGCCGGCGCAGTGCGTCCTCAAAGCGCCGCACTTCGTCCGGCGTCTCCGGCTTCAATTGCGGAACCTTCTGCAGGCGTCCGTGCTCGTCCACGGCCACAAACACCAGGTAGGCGCTGGCCACGTGCGACACTGCGCCTGTGCGCGTATTTTCGGCCCACACCTTTACGCCCACTTCAATGGAGCTGGTGAACGCCCGGTTCACGCTCGACTTGAGCGTGACAAGATCGCCCAGCCGCACCGGCTGGATGAAGTCGATGTGGTCCATCGACGCCGTCACCACGTGGGTGCGCGCGTGCCTGTAGGCCGCCATGGCGCCCGTCACGTCGATGAAGTGCATGAGCCGCCCGCCCAGCAAATTGCCCAGCATATTCGTGTCGTTGGGCAGGATGATCTCTGTCATCTCCGACTGCGTGCTCGCGACCGTCCGCACCATGGGATGGCTTTCCTGGGTGTTCATAAGGTCTTTGCTCCGTTCCTCTTCGCCTGCTCTTTTCGCAATTCTTATCTCCGGCCAGCTACAATGATCCTATTGGCAGGGCTTGGTTGCTGTTGCATCCTGTTCCAGTTTCGGCAATCCTTGCCATTAACGCAAATCCCCTGCGGCGCAATCGAATACGGTTGAGCCGGATGCGAGCACGATGGATAAGATTGCAGGACTGAAAGAAATTCTCGCTCTGGACCCCAGAAACAGCTTTGCCCGGTATGGAATTGCCATGGAACTGGCAAACCGCGGCGATGTAGTCGCGTCGCTGGCCGAGTTTGATACACTTCTGGCCAACGATCCGGATTACACGGCAGGCTATTTCATGTCCGCGCAAACCCTGGCGGGTGCGGACAGAAAAAGCGAGGCGATCGAGCGTTTGAAGGCCGGGATCGGCTGTGCCGCGCGCAGCGGTAACAGCCACGCTCTCAGCGAGATGCAGGCCACGCTCGACGAACTTGAACGCTAGCCCCCCAGGGGATTTCAGCCCTCGCGGGTTCCTTTGAGGAGTGGGGCATTTCGGGTTTGGGCGCTCGCGCCGCCCTGTGAATTATTTTGGAGACTGCCAGGTATCCTCCGTGCGGCGATTTGGCGTCTAAAGGATCAACATGGCGAAATATTCGATTGTTGTGCCATTTCACAATGAAGAAGAAAATGTGACGATCTTATACGCGCGCCTGAAGCAAGTGATGGAGCAGGTGGGCGACTCTTTTGAGCTTGTCTTGGTGGACGACGGTTCGACGGACCGGACGTACAAGCTTCTCGAAGAGATTGCCGCAGTTGACAGCCGCGTCCTGATCGTCAAGCTGCGCCGCAACTTCGGCCAGACTTCGGCCCTGGCCGCGGGCTTTGACCACTCCACGGGCGAGTTCGTCCTGGCCATGGACGGCGACCTGCAGCACGACCCCAATGATATTCCCGCATTTCTCGAAAAGCTGGACGAGGGCTACGACGTGGTCTCCGGCTGGCGCAAGGTCCGCATCGACAGTTTCTTCCTTCGCCGCATTCCCTCGGCCTGCGCCAATTGGCTCATGGGCCGCCTTTCCGGCGTGCCCATCCACGACTTCGGCACCACCTTCAAGGCCTATCGCCGCGAAGTCATCCAGAACATTCCGCTCTACGGCGAGATGCACCGCTTCATTCCTGCTCTCGCCAGCTGGTACGGGGCTTCCATTTGCGAGATTCCCATCCGCAACGTGAATCGTGAGCGCGGGAAGAGTCACTACGGCCTGGGACGCACCTTCCGCGTCCTCTTCGACCTGATGACCATTCGCTTCCTGCTCCGTTACATGAGCCGGCCCCTGCATTTCTTCGGCGGCTTCGGCATCCTGGGCGTGTTCACCGGAAGCGCCATGGCTCTCACCATTCTGTGCGAGAAGCTCTTCAATCCCCAGATGGACTTGATGCGCGTCCACGGCCCTATGTTTGTCATTGCCTCGGTGCTGATTGTCGCCGGCATCCAGTTGCTGGCCCTCGGTCTGCTCGGCGAACTGCAGGTGCGCCACTATTACAGCAGCCAGCGCCCCGCATCCTACTCGGTCGATCGCCTCGTGCGCCTGGTCTCCGCCGACGAGCAGAGCCTTCTCTCCGAGCGCCAGGACGGCATGCTGTAAAGGCAGGGAGCGAGTGAGAAAGCAAACGGCGGGCGGTGAACAGCGGAAAGCTAAGAGCTAAAGGCTAGAATCCAAAATCTAAGATCCGAGAGCTCGCTTCTCAGTCCCGAAGTCCCGCAGTCGTGCCTTCTCGCTCTCATGTCTCCTATTCCCTTGCCTTCATCCGCCCCCAGGGTTCATCCTTATCCCAGCCATGAAAGCCATCCAGTTTCATTCAACTGGCGGACCCGAAGTCCTGCAACTGGCCGAACTGCCCATCCCCGAACCGGGGCCGGGACAGGTTTTGATACGCATTGAAGCAATCGGCGTCAACTTCATCGAGATCTACTTCCGCAAGGGCGTGTACAAGACAGCGTTGCCGATGATCCCCGGCAGCGAAGCCGCCGGCACGGTGGAGGAGCTCGGGCCCGGCGTCACGGGATTTGCCGCCGGCGATGCGGTCGTTTCCACCAGCGTCATCGGCAGCTATGCGGAGTACGCCCTGGTTCCCGCCGCGCAGCTGGTCAAAATTCCGCCGGGCCTTAGCATGGAGCACGCGGCTGCGGCCCTGTTACAAGGCATGACGGCGCATTATCTCGCCTTCTCTACTTATCCACTCAAGGCCGGCGATACCGCTCTGGTGCATGCCGGAGCCGGCGGCGTGGGCCTGTTGCTCACGCAGATCGCCACGCGCATCGGGGCGCGCGTCATCACCACCGTCTCCACCAAGGCCAAGGCCGAGCTCTCGCGCGAGGCCGGCGCATCCGACGTGATCCTCTACGCCGAAAAAGACTTCGAAGTCGAGGTCAAGCGCCTCACCGGCGGCAAGGGCGTCGACGTGGTTTACGACTCGGTGGGCAAAACCACCTTCGATGGCAGTCTTAACTGTCTCCACCCCCGCGGCCTGCTCGCGCTTTTCGGCGCCTCCAGCGGCCCGGTTCCGCCCTTCGATCCCACTCTGCTCAACAGCAAAGGCTCGCTCTTTCTCACCCGGCCCACGCTCTGGCATTACATTGCCACGCGCGCCGAGCTGGAGTGGCGCTCGAGCGAAGTGCTCAACTGGGCGGCCAAGGGCGAGCTCAAACTCCGCACCGAGTACGTGTATCCGCTCGCCGAGGCTGCCAAGGCCCAGATCGACCTTGAAGAACGCAAGACTACGGGGAAGATTCTGCTGGTGCCGTGAAGGCGGGGAACAGGGAACAGGGATCAGAAATGAACGAGCTCTATACACCGACATTTCCTGTGGGTTCAAGTGTGCGCGTGATTTCAAGGGCTGCGCTGGAGGGATTCGCGCAAGGCTGGAAATACCACCACAAGCTTCTGCATGAACAAATGGAGTTCGCAGGAGCAACGTCAACTGGGAAAGAGGTCAGCTTCTATCACGGAGGCGACCAGTTATACGTGTTGGAGAATCTGCCTGGTATTTGGAACGAACCATGTCTTGAACCCGTGAAGCAGGAAACAAGCCATGAGCGCGATCCCCGTTAAGCCCACCGATCGCGTCTTCGTCCTCACCGGCGCAGGCATCAGCGCGGAAAGCGGATTGCCCACTTTCCGTGCTTCTGACGGTTTGTGGGCCGGATACAACGTAGGAGAAATCTGCACGCCTGAGGCTTTGCGACGCAACCCGGCGCTGGTGTGGGACTTCTATTCCAAGCGTCGCGCCGACTGCGAAAAAGCCGCGCCCAATCCCGCGCATATCGCCCTGGCGGAACTCGAGGCGCAGCTCGAATCGCGGGAAGGGGGCCGCTATTTTCTCTGCACGCAGAATGTCGACGACCTGCACGAGCGCGCCGGCAGCAAGAATTTGGTGCACATGCACGGCGAGCTTGCGAAGTCACGCTGCGAGCGCGAGTGCGGCCGTCCGCCCGTCGACGATCGCGCCGTCTATGCGAGCCTCGACGAGGTCGGCCGCTGCCCTTGCGGAGGCCGACTGCGGCCGCACATCGTGTTCTTCGGCGAAATCCCTCTCGAAATGCCGCGCATCGAGCGCGAAATCGCTGCATCCACGCTGATGCTTGTCATCGGCACCTCGGGCTCGGTGTATCCAGCGGCCAACTTCGTTCACTGGGCCCGCCAGGCCGGGGCACGCACGGTCTACATCGGCCCTGAGCGGCCGCTCAACGCCGAGGCCTTCACGCACATCGTCGAAGGCAAAGCCGGCGAGGTTCTCCCGGGCCTTTTTCGGGTCGAAAGCTGAAAGGCAATAGCGAGCAGCCCGTAGCCTGTAGGTACGAGCTGAGAGCTGAAGGCTGGAAGCCAGAGGTGGTTGCATCAATTCTCGAAGCCTATTGAAAAACGTCCCTCAGGGGCTACAGCCCCAGGTTTTATGCGACTTTTACGGCACGACTGAACAGCTTGCTGAAAAAATCGCTGTTTTCGTCGTTGACCTTCCTGTGGCGCTGATTTTGGCCGCCGCATGGAAGGGTTTCCGGGTTGTTATTTGTCTCTGCGGTCCGATTCGCTATCCGCAGAAACACTTCTACCCGTTCAGGCCTGTGCCTGAATCGGAATCAGCTTGCTCATGCGTAGCAGATTGTGCGCTGCTGCTGCCAGTTGGAACAGCCAGTCCACGCGCCTGAGCCCGCGCTGCTTAATCTGGCGCAGCCGGTCCTGCTTCATCCAACCGAACACCTTCTCCACCAGTTTGCGCTTCTTCTGGCTTACGCTCAGGCCCGGATCGCTGCGTTCCTCTTCGCTGAGCCAGTTGCCCCACTTCGGGTTGGGCGCGTACTCGGCTACATGCGGCGCAACCTGCTGGGTGCGCAGACTGCGCACGAACGTTTCCTCCTGATAACTCTTGTCCGCGCCCAGCGTCATGCGCTTCCCGCGTTTGATTCGCTTCAGCATCTTCATCGCCGCTTCACGCTCGGCAGCGTTGCCGGACGGCGTGGCCATCGCGGCCACCACCAGTCCATTGCGGTTCTCCGTGATCACGTGGCCCAGATAACTGGGCACCACCGCGCCTGAGCTGCTCTTGCGGTAAAGCCGCGCCTCGGGATCTGTCGTCGACTCATGCGTGTCGCGCAGCAGCTTGCGGCCACGCGCACCTGTGCCACGATCCGGCGGCTCCGCCTTCTCCTTGAAGCTGCGCCGGCTCGCCCAGGCCTGGATCAGCGTTCCATCCACCGTGAAGTGCTCCTCGCTTAGCAACTGCTCCCCATGGGCCTCTTCCACCACCGCCAACAGCAACTTCTGACTGGCATCGCCGGCGATCAGTCGCTCCCGATTCTTGCTGAACACCGTCTGGTCCCACACTGGATCGTCCATCTCCAGGCCCACGAACCAGCGGTAGAGCAGGTTGTAGTTCAGCTGCTCCATCAACTGGCTCTCCGAGCGAATCGAGTAAAGAACCATCAGCAACTGCGCCCGAAGCAGTCGTTCCGGCGCGATCGACGGACGCCCCATCTCCGAATAAAGCCCATCGAACTCCGCGTCCATCCGCGACAGTGCCCGGTCGGTCAGGGTTCGAATACGACGCATCGGGTGATCGGGAGCAATCCGCTGCTCCATCGTGACGTAACTGAACATCGCCGCCTGCTGCTTGTCGTCTCCGCGCATACCTACTTCTTAAATCAACTCCCTGTGGAGAAAAAGTGACTCCAAAGGGACTTTTTCAGCAAGCTGTGAAGTCGTGCCCTTTCACGACGCTATTTATGCAACCAGTTCTAGAAATTAGAAGCTGGAAGCTGCTCCTCACTTCTCGCAATCTCTTTGCTCTAGCCTCGGCAGGTCGAGCCTTGTTCCGTCGTTCTCGCGGTCCAGTTGCGCCCGCCTGGGAACCTCAACCAGATCCTGATCATGTGCGGCGTGGTGCACCTCATTTTGCGCCGGTTGCAATTTTCTCACGATGTTTTGCATACTTCTCCTCTCCGTCTCGATGGTGTCGATCCGCATACATTGCATTGGTTGTTTGGATTGGCCGTCAGTTCTCCCCACGCTGAAGCGCGGGGAGAACAAACGCTGCGCCAACGGCACGATTGCCCAACCACGTCATTCCATTTGCGCTAGCTTCGCTAGCGCCGCCGGCACCGCTAGCTCGCTATTTGCTTTTGATGAACTCTTTCCTGCGGAAGCGCAGTGCCGTCCAGTCTTCGTCGATGGCCACGGCCCGCACGGTATCGAAGCCCAGCTTCTTCAGCGACGCCCAGCCCGTGTCGCGATTGAAGTCGCAGGTGTACTTCTTCGATGTGCCCTTGGGGTAGGCGAACCACACGATGGCATCGCCCTTGGCGCGGCGTGTAATCGCGGGCGCAAGCTTCTCCACCTCGCTCTTCCGCGTCACAAATGCCAGGCAGAATCCCGCCTCCGCCACCGATTCCAAGTGGAGGTGGATGGTGATCACAGGCAGTTGTGCCAGCGCTGGCTGAAAGCTCTCGGGAGCGCCAAGCACCACGATCTCCTGCCGGCTCCCCAGGTTAAGTTTTTCAAATACGCTTCCCATGGATTTTCATGCTACCCGATTCTGCGAAATAATCTGCAAATTCCCGGAAGATTTTTTTGAGCCCAGGCAAGTACCGCGGGCAGGGCCTTTTTCTAACCCCGCCAACTCCGCTAACCCCGCTGCCTTAATAGTTGAACCGATAGCGAAACTCCCCGTAAATCTGCCGCGGGTCGTTCCAGTGGAATCCGCCGAACGTCAAACTGTTATCCAGCTGCACGCGGCGATTTGCCACATTTACCGAATTCGCGGAGATTGTGTATTTCTCGGCGAAGGTCTTGCCGATGGCCAAATCGAACGTCGTGTGGCTGGGCAGATACGGACCGGGATACTGCGCCTGGGGTGTACCGTTCAAGCCATTGGTGAATCCCGAGCCGTAATAGACGTTTGTGGAAACGTAGGTCTTCCAGGGCAGAATGCCGTTGAAGCCCAGGTTCAACGTGTCTCTCTGGTCATGGTCGACTGGTGAAAGTCCCGGTGGGATGTTGACTGTTGAAAGCGGGCACGCCGCGGTGGCCGGCGTCGGGCATATCAGGCCTCCCGTAATCGGCGAAGTTGCCTGCGCAATCTGGTTCGCATAGGCGAGGTGAAAGTGGCCATGGTGCAGGACATCGGGGGAGCGCAAGGTGAGTGACCAACCTTGAATTAACGCATAAGACCAGGTGATCGGCCAGAAAATATTCGATTCTCCAATGTTGTTGTGGTCCAGCCAGTTCTCGGCCCTGGTTTCATAGTTATTGGCGTTCAAGGTCCAATTGCGGTATGGAATCGTGACGCCGTATTGCCATTGGATATCCCGCTCGCCATGCAGCGGACCGAAGGTAAATCCCTGGCCGGCGGCGAGATTGAGCAGAGGACAGGTGGCGGCCGGCCCCGCCGAGACGCTGGAACTGCAAGCCGTCGACAGGGGTGGTGCCTGGTAGTAGTAGCCGTAGAAGCCGCTCAACACCATGTTCAGGCGCGGGACCCGCAAAGCCCCGCCCAGACGCGGATCGCTGGCATGCTCCGATATGCCGGCGTTGAATTCGGTTTCACGCAGCCCAGCGATCAAAGTGAACCATGGAGTCACCTTGAATTTGTCGTTGATGAATTCAGACATTACGCCGCCATTCACACCGACCGAAGAGGGAGCAACATTGGGCGTACCGTCGGTGAAATCGTTATTAAAGTAGCCGTACTGATGCTGGCCAAAGCTGTAAAGGCCGGCTTGAAGGTCGTTCTTCCAGAAGTTTTGATTGAGCGCGACCTGGGCTCCCGCGTAATTGGCATTCTGGTAGACCGTTGAGATGACGGGATAATCGTTTGCGCCGCCCTCATAATCGGCCCCGTTGTAGTGGTAGAAAGGGGAGACCGTCAGGAGCGTTTTTGCATTGAAAGTGTGGATCAAGGAGAAAGTCGCATAGCCATCGGGCTCCCGCTCGGCGTCATGCAGGCCGCTCGATGGATAGACCTGGTTTCCAATCGAGTTCGGATCGGGATCGATCGGAATCTGGTAATAGTCCCTTCTCAGCGATGCCACTAACCGGTATTGACTTTTGGCGTCGGGGTTGAAGATGAACGAAGCGAATCCACCAAAGCCGTTGACCGCGTCGTTGACCACCAGCGGGACGGGTGTCTGAAGGCCGTAAGCGCTGCGGTTTCCATTCGCGCTCGCGTAGTAAGCGAATCGCTGGGTGTGCCCTCCGCAACTGAGTTGGTCGTCGGTCTGATAGAAATTGCCGCTCGTGATCACGAATTCGCACTCTCTGTCGCGCTCGAAACCGGTGCGCGGCAGGACATTGAAGATTCCGTACGTTCGGTCACCATAGTCAGCGTCGTAGCCGCCGCTATAGACCTCGAGATAGTCGATGTCTCTCGGGTCAATTTGCGGACCCAGGTTGGCAGCTATGTTGGTGTTGGGAATAGGGACGCCGTCGATCAGCCAATTGACCTGGTGGCCTCCCATCATGTGCAGCATATCGTGGGTCACGTAAGAGGCCGGGACATAATCGGTGATCATCTCCATGCCGTTGGTGCGGTCCGCACCCGGAGTTTGTTCAATGTCGGTGCGATTCAGCAAGGTTGTCGGCGTGGCGCTGTCCACCGTCGCCTCTACCGCGGTTGCCGGCACAACAACGCTCTCCTTCACGCCTGCCACAGCTAATTGCAAATGCAGAACCGGACTGGTGTCGGACTGCACAATTACGTCCTGGCTCGACTGCTGGAAACCACCCATTGAGACCGTGACCGTGTAATTCCCGATGGGCACGGAAGCGAATCGAAATTCGCCGTTAGCATCGGAGTCCAGCGATTGCGTGAGATCTGAGTTTTGAGCTTTCAGCGTAAGGTGCGCGCCCTGGATGGGACGATGTTGAGGATCGTGGACTACGCCGCGGACGGAACCGAAAATGGTGGCGAACGCGGGAAGGGAAGCGGCCAGCAATGCTGCCGCCAATAGAAATGAATAGCGTCGCATAAAAGAAAGACCTCCGCACTTGGTTCGAGCGCAGGCAGTCGTTGCGCATTTAAATGCGCAGAAACACGCTGCCCAGCAGCGGATGGGGAATCGCTGAACAAAGTTATGCGACCGCGAAGGACTTCGTTCACGCCGCACCAAAGCCGCCCAGTAGCGTTTGCAATTGGCGAACGCAAGCCCTCGCCCCACAAAATCGGGGCGGCGAACTTAGAGCCGTTTGTTCAACGGAGAATTTAGCTGGGGTTTGTTCGAGGAGGTCCGCGACCGGCGTACGCGAGACTCGGGCGAGAGAGGGCCGGCGACGGTTCCGCCGGGGAAACGAAGGCACTTGCCGGTTCAGTGCGAAATCTGGCCGGCGCGGCCGTCAGCGCGTGTGCCGGCATCGGCATCGAAGACGCGGGTCCGTGATAAAGCGGGCAGGTTAAGGGCGCGGAAAAGCCGGGCGTGGGATCGACGCCTAGGCCGGCTCTCATGGCCATGATGCGCGCGTATAGGACGCAGTGATGCGCCCCGTGCCGCCGGCAACAGGGCGGCAGGTTGGCGTCCTCGCTGTCGATGAAGACCGACAGCGGCCCGAGCCCGAAGAACAGGATCAGGAAAATGGAGAAGCCGCGCCGCATCTGCACTGGATAGTAGCATACCGCAGCCGCAAATCGCGGCCCACAGCTCTGCTCGTTTATCATCGAAGCAACGCTCGCTTTCGTTGCGCAACTCAATCAAAGGAAAGTCCAGTGCCTGAAGTGCACAGCACCGCATCATCGCCTGACGCATCTTCCGTCCGCAACGCTCGCTCCGCCCAGCCTCTCCGCATTGCCATTTTCGGATTTGGCACCGTGGGCAGCTCCGTGGCGCGCATCCTCATCGAATCCAAACCGCAGGGCCTGGAGCTTACCCACATCTTCAACCGCGGCGTGGCGCGCAAGCGCGTCGCCTGGATTCCCTCAAATGTAGTGTGGAGCGAAGACGCCGACGCAGTCCTCGCTGCCGATGTCGATGTCATCGTCGAGCTCGCCGGCGGACTCGATCCCGCCGGAGCCTGGGTGCGCCGCGCTCTTGAGGCCGGCAAAAGCGTGGTCACCGCCAACAAAAAGCTCATTGCTTTCCATGGAATTGAACTAGAGCGGCTGGCCGCGGCCAAGGGCGGCCATCTCAAGTACGGCGCCGCCGTCGCCGGTGGAATTCCCGTGATTCCCGGCCTCGAACAGGGCATGGCTGGTGATCGCATCGAGCGCATCGAAGGCATTCTCAACGGCACCTGCAACTTCATTCTCAGCAAAATGGAGGCTGGCGCTGAATACGCGCCCGTGCTCGCCGAAGCCCAGGCCAAAGGCTACGCGGAGGCCGATCCCACCGAGGATGTCGGCGGATTCGATGCCCGCGCCAAGCTCGCTATTCTCATGCGTCTCGTGCTGCGCGTGCAGGTCCATCCGGAGGAGATTGTGCCGCGGCCCATCACCTCCATTGCCGCCGTCGATTTCAGTTACGCCCGCGATCTCGGCTGCACCATTCGCCAGGTCGCGCGCGCGGGTCAGGTAGAGGGCAGACTCGCTGCTGCAGTCGGTCCCATGCTCGTCGCCTTGCGTTCGCCGCTTGCCTGGTCGCAGGGCACGGAGAACATGGTTGTCGTCACCGGCCACTATGGCGGCGACGTGGTCTTCTCCGGTCATGGCGCCGGCGGCAATCCTACGGCGGTGGCCGTGGTCAGCGATCTGCTCGCCCTTGCGCACGGCTCGCGCCGCGTGGAGATTTCATCCGCTCCCGCGCATCTCGATGCGGAGTTCGAGGTCCCGCATTACATACGCTTCCTCGTCAAGGACCGTCCAGGCATCGTGGCTGCCATCACCACCGCGCTGGCTAACGAGCAGATCAACATTCGCGCCATTGTGCAGAAACCCGGCTACCCTGCCGACGCGCTGCCTTTCGTGGTCACCGTCGAGCCCTGCAAAACCTCCGCGCTGCAACGCGCCTTGGCGCCGGTCCGCGCCCTGGAGTGCATGTTGGTCGAGCCCCTCGATCTGCAGATGCTGGAGTAAAGGCAGGTGTCAGGTTTCAGGCGTCAGTAGTCCCAGCTGCAATCGTTCGAGAGTCTGCTCAAACGTCCGCAATTTAGAATGGACATCTGATCAATGAGCCCTGGCCCCCGAAACCTGAAACTTGGCACCTGAAACCTGAGGTCGTAATGATCGACACCATTTATCGATGTGAAATCTGCGGCGAGGAGAGCCAGAATCCCATGCACTGGCTCGTCATCAACTGCAACAGCGCGCAGTTGACCGTCCTGAAGTGGAAAAAGGAAGCCGCCGACGCACCCGGCGCGCGCCACTATTGCGGCGAAGCCCACGCCCAGGTCTACGTCAGCCGCTGGCTCGAAGCCGCGTGCTCGTAATGACAGTGTGAGTGCGTGTGTGAACAGTCACAGGCACACGCTCACACCCACACTCACACTTAGCTTCTATTTTTCACCGGCCCCGTCGACTCCCGCACCACGAGCTTCGGGCTCACTTCGATCTCGGCAGGGAACTGCTTCTCGCGGTTGGCGATCCGTTCCAGCAGAAGCTTCGCGCCCTTCTGGCCCATCTCGAAAAGCGGCTGATGCACGGTGGTCAGTGAGGGGGTCGAGAAAGCCGCCGAAGTGATATCGTCAAAGCCCACCACAGAGATGTCGCCCGGCACGTCGAGGCCCGCGTCCTTGATGGCGCGGACCGCGCCCATCGCTGCCGTGTCATTGAAGCAAAATAGAGCCGTGAAGTCGCGGTTCTTCTCGAGCAGGGCGCGCGTGGGATCGTAGGCGATCTGCGGATCCATCGGTTGCTGGCCGGTCTTGAACGGCCAGCCGCTTGCATCCAGATACACCGTCAGCGAGGCGTCGGTTCGCAGGTCCAGTTCCTTGGCAGCTTTTTGAATCCCCGCCCAGCGGTACTCGGAATCGGGAATCGCCGCGGGTCCGTGCATGAAGGCAATCCGCCTGTGGCCTAGATCATACAAATGTTTCAGCGCCATCCTGGCGGCGACGTAATGATCCAGAACGATATTGGTCACCTTCGGTGCCGTGCTGTGCGCTGAAATTGCGACCACCGGTACCGGAACCACCAGATCATCCACCGTGGTATTCAGCAGCAGAAAGCCATCCACCGCGCGCTCGATCAAGAGGCGCGGATAGCGCTGCAGCAGCTCCTTGTCCCAGTAATGGCAGGCTGTGAAGAAAAAGTAGTGCGCGTGGTTCAACTCCTCGACCACGCCGCTCATCACGCGTGTGAAATAGCCTTCGCTCAGGTCGGGCGCCAGGACGCCTACGCTCATTGACTTGCTGCGCCGCAACGACCGGGCAAAATAGTTGGGCCGATAGTTCAGCCGCTTGGCGGCTTCCACCACCCGGGCTCGCGTCTCCGCCGGGATGGACTTGGCCGAGGGCGAATTGTTCAGGACCAGGGAAACCGTGGTCTGGGAGAGCCCCAGGTGCTCGGCCAACATGCGCAGGTTCACATGCCCAGTCGGCACCGCAATCGTTCCCTTACTCATCTAGCAGTTGTACCACTTTCTTAAAGCAAGAGGATAGACAGTTTTTGTCAAGTACATCGATTTCCTGCTCAGGATGCGGCCGGTTTCTGGCTGCCTCCCCGGCCTTTTCGGGCCTAAAAAGGCCTCCCGTGACCCTCTGGAAGGCGGATTTCGCGCCCAACTCGGGCCGCGCCCCTCGAATTTCGCGATTTCCACCCATATGCATTTGATTTTTCATCCTTGTAACCTGTCTTTCATATTGAGCCGGTAGCCTGACCTCTGTGGATAGCACCTTGCCCGAGATTCGCGTCCATCAATACCAGACTGAGCCCGCTCCGGAGCCGGAATCGGCTGTGGCGGCGGCTGTCGCGCCGGAGCACTCCGCGATTCGCCGCTATTTGCTGGCACGCGGCAATTCCGCTGTCGCCGACCTCTTTTTCAAGGTCGTGATGCTGCTCTGCGCGCTCAGCATTTTCCTTATCGTCGCGCTCATCGCGTATCAACTGATCGATAAGTCGCAGCTCAACTGGGCGCAATCGGGGCTCAAGTTCTTCTATACGGCTGTGAAAGATCCCGTCACCGGCCAGCCCCAGTATTGGGACCCGGTCAACGGCAACTTCAGCGCGATTCCTTTCATCTACGGCACCCTGGTTTCCTCGTTGCTGTCGTTGTTGTTTGCGGTTCCTCTGGCCATTGGCGTCGCCATCTTCCTCACGGAAATGTGTCCCCGCTTCCTGCGCGGTCCGCTGGCCTTCCTCACCGAGTTGCTGGCCGCGATTCCCAGTATCATCTATGGCCTGTGGGCCTTCTTCATTCTGGTTCCGCTGCTTCGCGAGTACGTCAACCCCGCGCTGTCCCAAACCCTCGGCTGGACCGGCCTCTTCGCCAACGACAACCCCACCGGCTTGGGTTATTTCACCGCCGGCATCATTCTCGCCATCATGATTCTTCCCATTATCTCCTCGCTCACCCGCGAGGTGATGACGGCCGTGCCCCACTCTCAGCGCGAAGCCGTGCTGGCCCTTGGCGCAACGCGCTGGGAAATGATCCGCATGGGCGTCCTGCGCAACGCGCGCATTGGCATTGTGGGCGCCGTCATTCTCGGTCTGGGCCGCGCTCTTGGCGAAACCATGGCCGTCACCATGGTCATTGGCAATACGCCCGAGGTCCACAAATCGCTGCTCGCCAACGGCGCCTCCATGGCCTCCGTCATCGCCAATGAATTCACTGAGGCCACCAGCGACCTGCACCGCAGCGCCCTGGTTGAGATCGGTCTCGCGCTCTTCGTGGTCACTATTATCGTTAACGCGATTGCCCAGGTGCTGGTCTGGGCCGTTACGCGCGGCACGCCGTCGCAGGCGCATTGAGGGATTCGAGTGAGCACTAGCGCATTCCAGCTTCGATCCAGATTCCGGGCGGTCACCGACCACACGGTCACCTTTCTGGCGGTCCTCGCCACCATATTGGTGATCGCGCCGCTGGCGGTGATCTTTGCTGAACTCGTCTATAAAGGCGCCAGCTCGCTCGACTTGAATTTTTTTACAAAGATCCCTGCGCCCGAGGGCGAAAGCGGCGGCGGCATGGCCAATGCCATTGTCGGCTCGACCGTGTTGCTGGGACTGGCCAGCCTGATCGGCGTTCCCGTCGGCATTGGCAGCGGCGTCTATCTCGCCGAGTTCGGCCGCGGCACAAAGCTCGCCAACGCTGTGCGCTTCACCGCCGATGTCCTCAACGGTGTGCCCTCCATCGTCATGGGGCTCACCGCCTACGCCCTCATCGTGGCTCCTCACATCAGTTTTCTGCCCTTCCTCGGCCATTTCTCCGCGCTCTCTGGTGGAGTGGCGCTGGGCATCATGATGATCCCCACCGTCTGCCGCAGCACCGAAGAAATGCTGCTGATGGTGCCGCATGCGGTGCGCGAAGCGGCTCTGGGCCTGGGCGTTCCCAACTGGCGCTCCACGCTTTCCATCACCGTCAAGACGGCTTCGCCGGGAATCATCACCGGCTGCATGCTGGCCTTCGCGCGCGTGGCCGGCGAAACCGCGCCCCTGCTCTTCACGGCCCTAGGCAATCAGTTCTGGAGCACCAACCTCAACGAGCCCATCGCCGCCCTGCCGCTGCAAATTTATATCTACGCCAACTCTCCCTACGAGGATCAGCAGCGCATGGCCTGGGCGGCAGCGCTGGTGCTCATCGTGTTGATTGTGCTCGCCGTTTCCCTGGTGCGTTACGTTACCAGCCGCGGCGTCCTGAAAGGCAACAGCTAGTGACTGGCAACGCGTTTTGGGGTTTGGCGAACGTTCGTGTGGCGAGCTCCCCCAGGCATCGCGGCCCGGATTCAAGCAAGGACCAGAAGGAGAATTCCGCACGTGGGCGTCAGCATTGAAGTCATCAACCTGAATGCGTGGTACGGAACCAACCACAGCCTACAGGACATCAATCTCAAGATGCCGGGCAACCACGCCACGGCGCTGATTGGCCCATCAGGCTGCGGCAAGAGCACCTTTGTGCGCTGCCTCAACCGCATGCACGAGACCAATCCTATCGCTCGCGCCACCGGCACTGTTCGCATCGGCGATCTCGACATCTACGCCGACGCGAAGCCCGTTGAAATCCGCCGCCGCGTGGGCATGGTCTTCCAGCGCCCCAATCCTTTTCCCACCATGTCCATTTATGACAACGTGGCCGCCGGCCTGAAGCTCAACGGCTACTCCGACCACAAACACCTCGACGAAATCGTCGAGAAGTCGCTCAAGAACTCGGCGTTGTGGGACGAGGTTAAGGACGAGCTCAAGAAGAAATCCGGCGCCAGCCTGTCCGGCGGCCAGCAGCAGCGCCTCTGCATCGCCCGCGCCCTCGCCGTCGACCCAGAAGTTTTGTTGATGGACGAGCCTTGTTCGGCCCTCGATCCCGTCTCCACTTCAAAGATTGAGGACCTGATTTTCCAGCTGAAGTCGCAATACACCATCGTGATTGTGACGCATAATATGCAACAGGCGGCGCGCGTAGCTGAAAACACGGGTTTCTTCCTCAACGGCCGCATGGTCGAGTTCGACGCGACCCACAAAATCTTCACCAATCCTTCTGACAAGCGCACGGAGGATTACATCACGGGCAGGTTCGGATGACACGCATTCGATTTCAACAGAGCCTAGAAGACCTCAAGGAGAACCTCCTGGTCATGGCCGGACTGGCGGAACAGGCCATCCAGCGTGCGATTGAGGCGTACCGTACGCGCGACCTCTCCATCTGCGACCTCGTCAGCCGCAGTGAGGCCGCTATCAACCGCATGGAGCGCGACATCGACCAGGCTGCTCTGGACCTGCTGGCCATGGAGCAGCCCATGGCCATCGACCTACGCTTCATCCTCAGCGTTATCAAGATCAACGCAGATCTGGAGCGCGTGGGCGACGCCGCCAAGAGCATCTCCGACCGCGTCCGCCACATGGAGCGCCTGGGCGCCGTCGAACTCCCCGTCGACATCCCGCGCATGGCCACGATGGCTGCCGACATGGTGCGCAGGAGCCTGCAAGCTTTTATTGAGGGCGACGCCGAGCTGGCCCGCACCGTGCTCACCATGGACGACGCCGTGGACCAGATGAACCGCTCCTCCTACAAGACCCTCACCAAGGTGATGGAGGAGAGCAGTCATCTCGCGCCGCAGGCCCTGAACGCGCTGATGATCTCCCGCAGCCTCGAGCGCGTGGCCGATCATGCCACCAACATCTCCGAGGACGTCATCTTCTGGATTCAGGGCGATGACGTGCGCCACCACAAGAGCGTGGCCAAGGCTGCCGCCGCCGGTGCTGCCACCGCCTCTGCTGCATCGGGCGCTGCTCCAACCGATCCCGCTGCGGCCGGCACTGTGCCCGCCCAGAGCTGAGGATCAAACTGTAATCGTGTAGCGCCGGCTGTGGCCGGCTGTAATGCAGGTTTCCGTGCCCGCACACTCAGTCGCATGAACCCAGCAAAAAGCCCCGCGATGAGCGGGGCTTTTTATTTCAATTCCTGAAATCCCAATCTGCAAGCTAAGAGCTGAAAGCTGTCCTCCTCAGTGTGTCGCCGCCGTCGGCTTGACGCCCATAGCGGTCAGCTTGCTCCGCGCCGCGCGTGCTTCCGGTGTCTGCGGGTGCCGCTGGATCAGCGAGCGCAGCTCATGAATCCCCTCTTCGCGCTTGTTCTCGGCCAGCAGGGCATAGCCCTTGTGCAATTGCGCTGCGGGAGCCTTGGCATTGCCACTGAAGCCCTCCAGCACCTGGTTGTAGTCGCCGATCGCGGTGGCGTAGTCCTTCTGCTGGTAGGCAATCTCGCCGAGGTAGAACGCTGCCGTCCCCGCCAGATCGTCCATCGGATAGTTCTGCACCACACTCTGGAATTCGCCAAGAGCTACGTCATACCTGCCTGCGTTGTAGTCGCGTTCGCCTGCCTGCAGTGTCTCCTGCAGCGGCGGAGCCTGTTGCGCTCCGGCACTCGGCGCTGCACCGCCCGCCGGAACTCCGCCCGGCATTGCGCCTGCGCCCGGCTGCGTTTGCGCCGGCGGGGCCTGCATGTTCTGCAACTGCGTTTGCATGTCCGCGACCGACTTGTCCAGCTTGGCGATGCGCGCCTTCAGTTCGTCCACTGAATCGTTCAGCGACTGCACCTGCCCTGAAACCGTGTCCAGTTTCGCGCTGGCCGAGTCGCTTTGCGCGTTCAGCTTCTGCTGCAACGCATTCACGGCCGTGGTCATCTGGTTGGCTTCATCGGCGGTTTGCTCCGCCAAGTGCTGCAACACGCCCATCTTCGCATCCAGCGTCGATTGCAGCCTCTGCACCTGATCGAGCAGTTGCTGTACCTGGGTTTGCAACTCCACGATCTCCTTTGAAACTGCGTGTGCGCGCGGCGCGGAGGGAAGAAAGACAAAACTCAAGACCGCTGTGGCGAGCAGGCGATTCCGAGTGACGACTGAAATGTGCATGTGTGACCTTCCTTAGGAAAACATAGCAGACAGTGCGAATACGAATGTGAGTGCGAGTGTGAAGTGTGAGTGTGCGTGCCAATGGTTTGCGCCCGTCCACACGCGCACTCGCACTCACACTTCACACACGATCTGTCTTACCGGTCCAACGTGAAGCCAGCTCTGCGGTTCAACTGCCAGCATTCGTCGGTCGAATCCGTGCAGAACGGCTTTTCTTTGCCGTAGCTGATGACGCGGATGCGGTCGGCTGCTACACCCGCCGTCACCAGCGCGGTCATGGCTGCCTGTGCCCGGTTCTGGCCCAGGACCAGGTTGTATTCGTTCGATCCGCGCTCGTCGCAGTAGCCGCCGATCACAATCTTGATATTGGGGTGCTGCAGCAGATAATCGGCGTCCTTTGACAGAGTTGCCTGCGCGTCGCCACGGATGTCGTAATTGTCGTAGTCGAAGAAGATGTCCTGTACGCGAGCCTTGAATTCCTGCTCCTCGCTCATGGGGGTCGAAGCCGTCTCGATCGCCGGCGGCGGATTCACGGTCACGCGCGCAGAAGCGTCAGCCGAGCCTCCCTCGCCGCGGGCCACCAGGTGATAGGTAGTCGACGTGGCTGGAGTGACCGTTTTCACTCCCACGGATGGAAGATCGCCGAGCCCGTCAATCGAAACGGACGTGGCGTCGGTGGTGTGCCAAGTCAACTGCACCTGGTCGCCGGCCGAAACCACGGTCGGGGTCGCGGTCAGTGTTGCGGTCGGAGTGGGTGCGGTCGTGGTCGGAGCCGTCTCTTCGGGCGGCAGGGGCTTGCTCTTCTTGCCGCAACCCGACACAACGATCAAGGCAACCAAAAGGAGTGCAGAAGTCAACAAACGATTCCGTAGTTTCAAGGGAGTTCTCCTTTTCTTAAAAAAGTCGAGTCCATGTTTCGGGCAATCCGGCTGCCTATCGCCGCGCTTGCCGCCATCCGATTCCAGCACCGATAAAATGATAGTTCATTGCGCCGGATGCCGGTTACTGCGTTGCCCCATCCTTTCCGCGTAGTCGCCTCGGCGACTGGAAAGGGTGGGAGACCAACTCCGCTAACCCCGCCGCTTCAACCTCTCATTTCCAGCTCCAGTTCGGCATCGAGTTGTCGCCGCTGAAGGTGAGCTGATGCTCATCCGTCCCATCCGACAGCATCGACCAAATCTGCGTGCGATGGTTGATCTCGCGCTGGAACACGATGTGCCGTCCATCCGGCGACCACGACGGAAAATCGTTGTTCCCCGCCTCGTGCGTGGCCTGCAGCCATTTCTTGCTGGCGATGTCCATTACGTAGATGTCCTGGCCGCCGGGATCGCCGGGACCGTACTTGCGGTTCCAACTGAAGGCCAGCATGCCGCCGTTGGACGACCACGAAGGCGAGATGGCATAGCCGCTGTCGGTCATGCGCTGCACATTGGCGCCATCCTGGTCCATTACGTAGATCTGCGGCTCGCCCGTGCGTCCGCTCACAAAAGCCAGTTGCGTCCCGGTGCGCGGATTCCACACTGGCGACACTTCCGATCCGAACGCCGTCAGCCGGCGCAGATTTGCGCCGCTCGCATCCACCGCCCAGATCTCCGGACGCCCCGAGCGCGCTGAGGAAAATGCCAGCTTTGTCCCATCGGCCGACCACGCCGGCGACTGGTTGCTGCCTCCTGCCGCGCCGGCCGGGAAATTCACCGTGCGCCCCAGGTCGAGCGAAAACATGCGGATCGCCCACCCCACGTTTCCCAACGAGGCAAACGCAATGCGCGAGCCATCCGGCGAGATGCGCGGCGAAATGGAAACCGTGCCCAGGTGCGTGACGGCGTGCTGGTCGGCGCCGTCGTAATCCATCACCCAGATTTCTTTCGAGCCGGTGCGATTGCTAACAAAATAGATCTTGGTTTCGGCAATGCCGTTGATGCCGCCGCCCAGCCGGGAGATGATGTCGTCAGCAAAGCGGTGCGCCACGGTGCGCGCCATGTCCTCGCTCGCCGTCTCGTTATACTGCCGTGCCAGCACCGGCGGGCTGCCTGCCGTGGTCGCATCCATCAACCAGCCGTACACCACTAGCCGCCCGTTGTCCGCAGAAAGCGCGCCCAACGCGACCATCGATGCGCTTGCTGGCGGCGACGACCACTGGGCCGGCACCAACTCCTGCGGCGAGCCCGGCATGGCCTGCGGCGCCAGGCTCTTTGACACCATGTCGAAGATGCCCGCGTTCGATAGATCGTTGAAAAGGGTGGTGTCGAAGACGTTCTTCAGCACCGGCGTCTGGGGATCGCCGCCCACCGGCTTGAAATCCGCCGCCGCCAAGCGAATGTGCTGATTCCCGAGGTTGGTGCCCGTGCGAACCCAATCCTGGGCCGTTGCCTGGGCGCCAGGAAAATACGCCAGGGAAAGCAAAAACAGAGGCAAAACCCTCAAAATTGCCTTCATGCGTTGTGCAGTCCTTCCTTCGTGGCCTGTTCTTAGACCCGTGGTTCGGATGGTGTTGCGCACGCCCTTGAAAACGGGCCATTTTTGAGGCCGCCGGATGCTGCCAATTCGTTAGATGCCGTATTACAGCCCCAGGGCTATCATGGAGCGGCTTATCGCCCGCTAACCCTCTGTTTTCCTGCGACCTCTGCGATTCAGTTCAAGCGCCAAACAGCCTGAGAACCTGTTCTTCAATACTCGCAGTAGAACGAAACCTTCAACGTGCTTTGATTATATTGCGGCGGTAGAGAGCCGAGCGTCTCCACGCGCTGCACCGCGCGTTGGCATGAGATGTCCAGGGTAGGGCTGCCGCTGGATTGATCCAGTTGCAGGCTGCCTACGCTTCCGTCGCGGTGAATCGTGAAGACCACGTAGGCGCGCGCACCCTTGGGCGTGGCCGGATTCACTTCGTACTTGTTCCACTTGCTCCCCACCGCGTTGTTGATGCCCTGCACGTACCACGGATACATACTTGCAAAATTGTTGTCACCGACCGTGGTCTGCCCGATCGTGCCCGGTTGCATCTGGTGCGGCATCAGCGAGCCCGACTGCTCGCCATATTGCGCTACGTTCTGCCGCGGCGTGGGCTGGTGCTGTTGCGTCTTCGGCGTATTCTGCTGCTTCGGCGGCACGTGCTTGCCCGCAATTGGAATTGCCGTCTGATCCACGTGCTGCTGTTCCTTGGGGCTTGGCGGGGCCGGGGCTTTGCTCGGCGTCTCCGTGGCCAGCACATTCTGGTTCAGCTCATCCGAGGGCAACGGCAGAGCGCTTGAAACCAGGTTCACCTGCATCGATCCGCCGGCGCCAGGACTGCCCCAGTAATTGTGATGGAACAGCCCCAGCATCCAGGCGTAGCTCAGCAGGAGCCCGGCCAGCACGAGATGCAGACCCACCGCTCCCGCCGCCGGTCCCGCAAACGGCTCCGGCGCCAGTTCCCGCTCGAGGTGATCGCCGCTGTCCAGAATGCCGCTCATAAAATCTATGCTGTCATCTTCAGAGAGCCCAATTGGATCGCACTGAAATCCGCTAACTCGGCGAACCCCGCTAATTCCCGCCGCTCCCCGCCGACGCTTTCGTATCCAGCGGCTGCGTGATGATCGAAACATTGGTAATTCCCGACTGCTTCACCGCATCCATCACGCTGGCAAAATTCCCAAACGATACCCGCTCGTCGCTGCGCAGATAAATCGACTGGTGCGCGGGATCCACGCCCGGCTGGCGCAACTTCTCCGGCAGATCGTGGATGTTCACCGGCTGATCGTTCAGGAAAATATTGTCGTCGCGGTCGATCGCCACCACCATCCGCTGCTCGGTAATCGCTGTCACGGTTCGCGTCTTGGGCACATTCACTTCAATCCCCGACTGCAACACCGGCTCGGTGATCATAAAGATGACCAGCAGCACCAGCACCACGTCCACAAACGGCGTAATGTTGATCTCCGCCAGCGACGTGCGCGTTTGTCCGGTTATGGTGGTGAATGCCACGCTTTAACTCCACTGTCCCTGCCAACCACGAGGGAGCCGATTTAGAAGGCGTCGCTCAGGGGTTAACCCCCCTTGTTTTCGGCCTTCTTCGGCACGAGTAAACTCGTGCCCTGATACAAAGCCTCATTGATGAAGCCGGTTTTTTGGTCGGAGGCCAACTCCGTGCCCCCTCTAGCTCCGGTCGTTTCCGTATCTACACCCTCGGCGGTGTCTGCGTTCGCACCGGAATCTCTTCGAGCGAATTCAGCAGCTCCCGGCTAAAATCATCGATGGCCGAGGCAAAAACCCTGATGCGCGCCGTGAACTGGTTGTAGGCCACCACCGCGGGAACGGCCACAAAGAGTCCTGCCGCCGTGGTAATCAGGGCCTCGGCAATGCCCGGCGCCACGGCCTTCAGCGATCCGCCGCCCGCCACGCCAATTCCGTGGAACGCTTCCACCACGCCCATCACCGTGCCGAACAGTCCCACAAAGGGACTCGTGCTTCCGATGGTCGCCAGCCACGTCATGCGCCGCTCCAGCGCCGTTACTGCCTCGCTGGCCGCGGTCTGCGCCGTGCGCTCCAGCGGAGCCAGGCTGCGCGGGGGGCCCGAGCCGCCCGTCACCCGCTTGTAGGTCTCGTACACATCCTCAAACACTTGGGCCAACGGGCTGGCGCTGTACTCGCTGGTCAGGGCCGCAATCTCCTGCAGCCGCGTGGCCTTGCGGAATGCGCGGATAAACTTCCGGCTCTGCGACGTCGCCTTGCTGAACGCCGACATCTTGCTCAGAATCACTGTCCACGAGTACAGGCTGGCCACCAGCAGCAGCACCAGCACGCAAATCGCGATGGGGCCGATGTCGCTCATCATCTCGGCCAATGCGCTGAATCCCTGGGTGGGCAGCGGCGCTCCCGCGCCGCTGCTATCTGCCTGAAAAACGATTGCAATCGCTGCGGTAAGAATCGTCCTTCACCTCAACTTCAACGGTATCAGACCTCGTTCCCCGCGCCCAAGTGACCCTTTGGGTGCCTCCATTGCTCCTCCGCCCCTCGTTCCTTTGCCCTTTCGCGCCGTCATTCATGCTATGCTGCGCTCGGATTGTTCCACCAATGATGGGGTGCCCCATCCTAAACGCGTTTTGTACGTTGAGGGTGGGAGACCCCTGCGGTTCTCCCAACGAAACTGCGTAGGACCAGGAAAATATGCTCGTCGAACTCCGCGCTGAAAACTATGCCGTCATCGATCACGCCATTGCCTCGTTCGGCCCCGGCCTCAATCTCCTCACCGGCGAGACGGGCGCGGGCAAATCCATCCTGGTCGACGCGCTCGCCCTCCTCATGGGCGGAAAATCCTCGGTCGACGTGGTTCGTCACGGCGCCGACAAGGCGGTCGTCTCCTGCGTCTTCGAGTCCACGCCCGGCGCGGAAGCTATCCTCGAGGCCAACGGCATCGACGCCGAAGCCACCGAGATCATTCTGCGCCGCGAAATTCTCTCCACCGGCAAGGGCCGCGTCTTTGTCAACAACCAGCCCGCCACCGTGCAGGTGCTCAAGCAGCTTGCGCCCGAACTTGCCCTCGTCCACGCACAGACCGAGACGCTTTCCAGCTTTGACCCCACCCAGCAGCGCATCCTCCTCGATCGCTTTGCCGGCATCTCGTTAGACGCTGCCGGCGAGGCCCACGCTCGCTGGCGAGGCGCCCACGACAAACTGAACGATCTGCTGCAGGGCGAGCAGGACCGCCTGCGCATGGTCGATCTCTGGACTTATCAACGCAACGAGATTGAGCAGGCGCACCTTCAGGCCGGCGAAGACGAAGTTCTCGAAACGGAGAAGCGCGTCCTGGCCAACGCCGAAAAACTCTACGCGGCCGCGCTCGGCGCATTTGACCAGCTCTACGAGGGCAGCGCCTCCGCCGAGGCCGCTCTCCAGGGCGCCATCCGCAACGTTGAAGAGCTCGCCCGCTACGACGCCCGCTGGGCCGAGCCCGCCCAGCAGCTCGCCTCCGCCCGCGCCACGATCTCCGACGTCGCCGCCTCGCTCCGCGATTACGCCGAAGGCATCAACGCCTCGCCGGATCGATTGGCTGAAATCGAAGACCGCCTGGCCATCCTCGATCGCCTCAAAAGGAAATATGGGAAGACCGTCGCCGAAGTCATCGCCTTTGGCGAGGACGTGGCCCGTCAGCTTGCCGAAGTCGAAGATCGCGACGAAATCCTGAAGGCACTTCGCGCCGCGCTCGAACATGCTTCAGCCGAATATCAAAGAGCGGCCGCCGCGCTCACTGCCGAGCGCCAGGGCGCCGCTGCGAAACTGGCCAAACTGGCCGAGGCACACATCAACTCCCTCGCCATGAAGACCCGTTTCTCGGTCTCTGTCACCGCCAGCCACGCCGAATCCGCGTGGACCCCGGTCGGCTGGGACGCGGTCGAATACCTTATCGCGCCCAATCCCGGCGAGCCGCTGAAGCCCCTCATCGAGATCGCGTCAGGTGGTGAATTGTCGCGCATACTCCTGGCCCTTAAAGTGGCAGTTGAAGAATCATCTTCCAAGAGCAGAAAGAAAACGACTCCGCGGACCCTCGTCTTCGACGAAATCGACATAGGCATCGGAGGCCGCGCCGCTGAAGCCGTCGGCCAGAAGCTCAAGACCCTCGGCAGCGCCCAGCAGGTGCTCTGCGTCACGCATTTGCCGCAGATCGCCGCCTTCGCCGATCAGCATTTGGCCGTAGAAAAACGCGAGCAGGATGGCCGCACCACCACCCGCATTCGAGTGCTGGACGATCGCGCCCGCACCCACGAAGTTGCCCGCATGTTGAGCGGCGCCAAAGTCACCGACACCAGCCTGCAGCACGCCGCGCAAATGATTGCGGGGAGCCGGTGAAATCAAGCTTAGTTCAAATTCTGTTTGGGAATAGAATCAGAGGCATTCGACGAGCTTAGCAAGCGCATCATCTCCCACGGCCGCCAGAGAAACATGCGAAAGAAAACTTGCTTGCCGGGCGCCCAGGCCTCACCTTCGACACCTGGGGCACCCGGCGCCCTCCCCTAATGCTTGCCTACATGTCCGCGTCCATCCCGCAACTCATTGCCTTTGAAGTGCGCAATGTGATCGACTGGGTGTGCCTGATCGGGCTTGTCGCCGCGGTTGGGCGCCTGGCCGCGATATCCGTGCGAAACGTCGAAGTGGTTATTTACGTGGCCGCGGAAGTTGGCCGGCCCGTGAAACCAGGGTCCCGCGCCGATGAATACGCCGCCGGAAAACCATTCTGGGCCGTAGTAGCCATAGGGAGCGCAAGCGTACGGAGCGTAATCGTAGTAGCCGTAAGGGCATGCCGGCTCCGGCCCAATATCGACGCTGAGGCCGATCTGCGCGATCGATTTAGTGGGCGCCGCCAGAAGGCAGATTCCAGCTACTGCTGCCAGAGCAAAATACCTGAGTTCCTTCATAGTCCCTCCTTGTTGATGGCCCAGGGGTGAGGACCTCATGAGCCGTTAAATGGCGCTGAAGCGCTACTGCGCCGGCAACCGATTCGCAAAAAAGAGGCCAGTAGGGCAAGCATTGTGTCGACTACGTTCAATCGTGAGAATCACCGCGCGGACTCTCTCTGGCACGGAGCATTCAGGATGGAATTCCGATGCTTTCCGGCCCGCTCCAGACTGTGATGAGGTTGGAATGGGAAAGGATGTCAGAGGGAAAGCGGCAAAACCGCCGAGCATGAATTTAGTGCTGCTGATTCTGCAACTTCCGGCCTTACGGCCGGATGATCATTTTTCCCACACCGTCGCGATAGTGGCAGGTGAGGTCGAAGGCTTCGCTGATTTTGTCGAGCGCGCGCGTGTGCGTGACCAGCGGCGCAAACCATTTGGGTTGCGCCTGGAGCAGCTCCAGAGCCTCTTCGGTCTCGTGGTTGGAGCGGCGCACATTGAAGAGAGTGAGCTCCTTGCGCCGCATGCCGGAGGCGTCGACGATGAAGGTGGGCGTGGAGTGAATTCCGGTGAGCGCGACGCGGCCCGCGTTGCGCGTGAGACGGATGGATTGCGGCACGGTGTCGGTTCCGGCTGCACAGTCCATGGCGCAGTCGACGCCGCGTTGCGCCGTGGCGTGCAAAATCTCCTCCACCGCTTCGCCGGGCTCGAGCACCACGTCAGCGCCCATGGCGCGCGCCAGCTCGCGCCGGTGCGCCCGAGGTTCGATGGCCCAGATGCGGCCGGCCTTCGCAGTGCGCAATGCGGCGATGGTCAGCAGGCCGATGGGTCCCGCGCCGATGACTGCGACGGTTTCGCCCGCTGCGATGGATACGAGCCGCACGGAGTGGAGCGCGATGGCCAGCGGCTCGGCCAGCGTGGCGGCGTCGAACGAGATGGTGGCGGGGATGGGCGCAAAGTTCGAAATGGGCAGGTTAACAAATTCGCGGAAGAAGCCGGGAAAATTGGGGTTTGAGAGGAAGCGGATGTTGGCGCAGACGTTGTGGTGGCCGCTCAGGCAGAACTCGCAGTGGTAGCAGTAAAGCGCCGGCTCAAGCGCTCCGCGGTCGCCCGCGGCAAGCCCGGTGACGCCGGCGCCGGTTTTGACGATGACGCCTGCGGGCTCGTGCCCGAGCACCATGGGATACGCATTGGGCATGCCGCCGACCTGTCCCTCGGTGTAGGCATGCAGATCGGAGCCGCAGACGCCGACGGATTCGACGCGGCACTGCACTTCGCCGGGGCCGGGATCTTCAATGGGCATCTCGATGAGGCGGAAGTTAAGAGGAGCGATGAGTTCGGCGGCGCGCATGGAAAGACGATAGCAGTTACTGGCTGCTAGCTTCCAGCTCCTAGCTCGCAGTGGACGGTGGACAGGGGATCGGGACGTAGAGGCGAGCACTCGGGACTGACGACGAGCAAAAGAACAGAAGCAACCGCGGGTCCTTCGGCTCGTCCGCCGCGGCGGCCTCGGTCAGGATGACAGTTCGTGGGTGAGGGATCAGCGGATGAACATCATCGCCATGTGGTTGACGGCGAAGGCGGCGCCATAAGCCATCGCGAGCATGTAGAAAAACTGGACGGCGGGCCAGGTCCAACTGTTGGTTTCACGCTTGACCACGGCGATGGTCGATGTGCACTGCATGGCGAAGGCGAAGAAGATCATGAGGGCGAGCGCGCCGCCGAGAGTCATGTCGTGGTGGAGGGCGGTCTGCAGGCTGAGGGCCTGGGTGCTGGGGTCGGCGCCGTAGAGCGTACCCATGGTGCTGACCATGACCTCGCGCGCCAGAACGCTGGAAAGCAGGCCGATGCCGATCTTCCAGTTGAAGCCAAGCGGGGCGATGGCCGGCTCGATGAAGTGGCCGAGGCGCCCGATGAAGCTGTCGGCAAGCTGCGGAGCGCTGAGCGCGCCTGCAGCGGTGTGAATGACGGGCAAATGCGCAAGCGCCCAAAGTACCAGCGTGACGCCGACGATGATGGTTCCGGCAGTCTTCATGAAGATGCGCGCGCGGTCCATAAGCCGCAGCGCCAGCGAGTAGAGCGTGGGCATGCGGTACTGCGGCAGCTCGAGGATGAACGGCGTATCGCTCGACCGCAGGATGGAGCTCTTGAGCAGGCGCGCGGTGGTGAAGGCGGCGACGAAGCCGGCGAGATAAAGGCCCAGCATCACGAGAGTCTGCAGGCCGAGAAATCCGTGCAGATAGTAGGTGTGGGGAATGAAGGCGGCAATGAGCAGCAGATAGACGGGCAGGCGCGCCGAGCAGGTCATGAAAGGCGTCACTAAAATTGTTGCGAGGCGGTCGCGCTTGTTCTCGATGGTGCGCGTGGCCATGATGGCGGGAATGGCGCAGGCGTAGGCCGAGAGCAGCGGGATGAAGGCCTTGCCGTTGAGGCCGATGGTGCGCATGACGCGGTCGGCGATTAGAGCGGCGCGGGCCAGGTAGCCGGTGTCTTCGAGAATGCCGATGAAGAGAAAGAGCAGAAGGATCTGGGGTAGAAAAACCAGAACGGAGCAGATGCCTTTCCACACGCCGTCGAGCAGAAGCGATTGCAGCCAGCCTGCAGGCAGCAGTGGGCGGACGAGATCGGCAGCGCGTGCGAGGAGGTCGCCGAAGCCGTCGGAGAGCGGCTGGCCCAGCGAGAAGACCACTTCAAAGACGCCCACGACGACGAGGAGAAAAAGCAGAGGGCCCCAGATGCGGTGCAGCAGAAGATTGTCGATCTTGCGCGTGTTGGCAGCCGACAGTGGTGCCTGGTAGCCGGTGCGGCGGCTTACCTGTGCGGCCCAGTTGTGCGTACTGGCCGCGTTGCCGATGACGGGCAGCTCGACGCGATGAGCTTGGGCGTTACCGTTCTGCTGATTGAGAAAGAGCGATACGGCGTCGATCCCGGTGCCGTGGACGGCGCTGATCTGCGCCACCGGCGCATCGAGCTCGCGCGCCAGTTTGAGCACATCGATGTGGCCGCCGCGCGACTCCATCAGGTCCGACATGTTGAGCAGCACCAGGGTGGGAAGGCCTACGGCAAGCACGGGCTGGGCGAGCATCAGTTGGCGAGTGAGGTGCAGCGAATCGAGCACGAGAAGAACAGCGTCGGGCTTGGGCGTGCCGGGCATGCGGCCACGCAACACGTCGACGGCGACGCGCGCGTCTTCAGAGTACGGAGTGAGTGAGTAGATGCCGGGCAGATCGATGAGCGTGAGGTCGTCGCGACCGACGCCGGCCATGACTCCTTTGCGCTGCTCCACAGTGACGCCGGGGTAGTTGGCAACTTTCTGCCGCAGTCCGGTGAGCTTGTTGAAGAGCGTGGACTTGCCGGAGTTGGGAGGGCCGATAAGAAGGACCGTCTTGAGGGTGCTCCCAGGCAAAGAGGCCGCAGGCGGCTTGAAAGCCGGCGTCTCACAGCAGGCGTTCATCGCGCAGCCTCAGTTAGTTCAGGCGCTTCTTCATTGGCAGTTGCGCCAGCCGTTGCGCCGATGCAGGGGCGCACGCGAATGGCAGCGGCGGTCTCGTGGCGCAATGCGATTTCCATGCCGTCGACGCAATAAACAGTGGGGTCGCCGGCCGGGGCGCGGCGCAGTGCGTGAATGCACGAGTCGGGCACAAAGCCCATATGCATCAGATGGTTCTGGACGGATTCGGGGAGGTCGAGAGCAATCAGAATCCCGCGTTCTCCCACCTTCAACTCGCTCAGCGCGCTCACTTGCCGGACTCCCGTATGCCGCCGCTGGAAGGGCAGCAACTTGAAAATGCGACCATAATGGTCGGATTTCAGTATACGGCGAACATGCCTTGGGCTGCAATCAGGGTTTTCGGGGATCGCTGCATCGACCAGTTCCATGAGTTGACCTCCAGGAAGGGGTTCGAAGACCGGGATTCCCCCAGTCCCTCCCTAGCCCCCTGGCGGACCCTCTGCAGACTTCATCGGAACGATGGTTTAGTTGTAGCAGTGGTTTTTTCTGCTGAAAGTGATTCAAATCACACAAGAGAGGCGGCAATTTGGGAGTTTGCCGCGCATTGCGGGGGATGGTACAAGCGAAGCATGACGATTGAGGATTTCCGCGCCTCGCTGGCGTTGGCCGAGCCGCCGCCCGAGTTCCCGGCTCCGCTGGCCGCGCTCTGGTGGGATGCCAAGGGCGATTGGGCGCGTGCCCACAGCATGGTTGACGATCTCTCGACGCGCGATGCCATGGCTGCGCATGCCTACCTGCACCGTAAAAAAGGCGTGGAGTGGAACGCCGATTATTGGTACAGTCGCGCGGGACGCAAGTTTCACCGGCCGACGCTGGAAGCGGAATGGCAGGCGCTGGTGGAGGGGCTGCTTTAGAAGCAACGAGCCGGCACGGCAACGTGCAAGCAACGCGCAACCAATAAATTCAGGGCCATTCAGCCGAGGCGTGGAGATCGCGGGACAATAAAGGCCGTCACGGTAGGATGTTAGGGAATAGACGTCAGTCCCATGGGACTGAGAGTTGCTCAAGGGCGAGAGAAGGAGGACTTTTTGGCAGCCATGGCAAGACAACACGCAGTTTCCCCAGTCGTTCCCCCAACTCATTGTTTTGCGAAGGAACTTTCCGGCGAGAATCCCCCCTCGTTCCAGGCCATGCAACGGCTCTACGAACTGGCCACAGAATTATTTGCGCTGCGTCCCTGGGAAATGCTTGAGGACGATCAATTGATCCTCACTCGGGACGGCGATCAAGGCGATTTCCGTTATTGTTTCGTGATGGGCGCGCTCGGCGAGGTCTACGCGATGCATGCCTACATGGGGTCGGAGAGTTATCGCTATTATCGTCGCATTCAGGCCGGCGAGCAGATTCAGTCAGGTGAATTCCTGGCCGCGCTTCATAGTGTGTATGTGGAATTTGTTCCCCGGTCCGAATTGGAGCGGCAGGATCGGGATTTGCTCGTCTGGCTCGAACACCCTCGCGCAAAGGGAATTGCAAATCCAATCTTTCGCGCCAGCCGGCGAGGTTTTCATCCTTGGTTTGTTACGGCGGAAGAGGCCGGGATTTTGACGGAGTGCGTCCGCGCTACGATCGTTGTGTGCCATGCGGTCCGCCGCGGGGAGGGAAAACGGTTCTGGAGCCGAGAGAACGTGTTTCCCATGGTCTTGCCGGAAGACTGCGCAGGTTCCCAGCAGCGGATCGAACTTGCCAAAGCGCCCATGCCCGATGAACAGCCGTTGCCGCCGGCGCGAGTGGACAAAGCGAAGTTATCGCGAGTGCGTGGTCAGGATCTTCCCTTGCGCGGCGTGATGGAATTGGACTATATTCCCACCGGCGCGCCCATTGGAAGAAGCAACGAGAGAAAGGCCTGCGCCTGTTTCTCGCTCGCCGTTGATGCAGGCACTGGACTCGTCTATGCGCCGCATACCTCAGATTCCAGTGAGACCGCGGGCGACTCCCTGGCCCAGGTATTTGTTGATGCGGTACAGGCGACGCATGTACTTCCTAAGGAAGTTCGTTTGCGGTCCGCGAGGCTGCGGAATTGTGTAGCGTCGTTGATCGAGTCGATGGGGACGACGGTAAGCATCTCACCGAAGCTCCCGGCACTGGACGAAGCTCGAGAGCATTTGCTCGCCTTCATGCGCGGGGGTTCTGACGAGGCTTAGGGTGAGGGCCGCAGTTAAGCATTCGTTCTGTCTTTCTGCGCGCTACTTGTTCTGCTCCAGCCAGTGCAGGTACTCGGGCAGCGAGTGCAGCTCGTCCACATGGTCGGGCGCAGAGTTTCCGGCAAAGCCAATCACGGTAAGCCCGCCGGCGCTTACCCGGCTCAGCATTTGCGTGCCCATGGGGCCAAAACGCGCCACTGGATGCGGCGATAGTTGCCATGCGCGCAGCAGCCAGTCGGCGGTTTCCGTGGTGCTGGCAAAGGTGCCGGGAAAAATCTCGGAGTGCGTGATGATGAGGCGTTTCTGCCCGGCCATGGCATCCCGACCGAAGCGAAGCCAGACTTGCAGGTTGCTTGGGTCGATATCGGATTCGAGCGGACCCGGCGTGCCGCGCGTATAACCGGTGTGCAGACCGTCGATGCAGAGGACGCGATTTATCCGATCATAAGACGCGGGGTCGAGCAGGATCTGGCGGATCGCGCCGCAACCGGCGCTCCAGCCGCCGAGTGCGATCTGGCTGAAGCGCATGTGGCTTGCCGATTCTGCTGCGGCAACCAGGGAAAGAAATCGCGTTGCATCCTGAAAGAGCTGGACGTACGACCCGGAACCCGCGCCGGCTTGCACGATTACGACGGCCATTTGACGCTGCCGGCTTGCTGCCAGTTCAGGCAGCCAGTCTCCTCCGTGGAAGAAGTAAAGCAGCGTGGCGGGCCGGTCGCGGCGCAGCCCTTGCGGCACAAAAAGCGTGCCTAACGGCAACGCATAGCGGTCACCGGGCGGCGAAATCTTGGTCAGGCGCGGATGAGCCCGTGTGTGCTCCACCATGGGCGACGGATTTTGCGCCGCGGCGGAGGGCGCCTGCGATGCGGTGTTTTTTGCGGTTGCAGGAGCCTGCGCGAACTGTGCCGGCGGCGCAATTGCGAACGCAAGACAGAGGCTCGAACAACGGGAAAGGATGCGTAACTTGCTCCGCATAGGGTTTGCGGTCTCCGTCTGAGAGGATGGAAGCTCTCGCCCGCGAACACAGGCAGCCGCCGGGCGCACCTCAGCATCATCTTAAGCCGAGCGGCAGGCGTTGCCGGTAGTCGGTTGCCAATAACCGGCAATCGGATTCCTGACGAAACGAAGCCCAGGGAGGCGGAGCGCTCCCGGCACAATTGTGATACATCTTTTGTCGAGGAAATTCGACGATGGAATGCTCGGTGAAATCGCCGGCGCTTACGATGCGCATTCTGAGGTACGCCTTTGTTCTGTCTGCGTTCTTGTTGATCTACGTCGCAATCAAGATCTCGGCGCATCCGCGCCCTGCTGTGAGCCAGCCGGTTGAGATTGCAATTACGGTTGCGGCCCTGCTATGCATTGAGGCGGGGTTTTTTGTGCCTCAATCTTTAGCGCGGGTTGCACAGCGCGCATCGCGGAAGAATCCTGCGTTAACTCCGCCCAAGCAATGGATGACAAGGGGCGTCGTCGGCCTTGCCTGTTTTGAAGGGTGCATCTTGTATGGGTTCTTGCTGAATGTCCTCGGGGGACGCCTTTGGCTTGTTGAGTTCCTGTTTGGGATAGGGATCGCGGCAGAGCTGTTTTGGAGCCCGGGAGCTCCGCCAGATGCAGCACAAGAGAACCTCTCTCAAGACTGAGACTTGTCCCGCGAGCTGGGCCATTGGTTGCCGCTTTGGGACACCGGGGCCTGTCCCTGCTACCCCACCCACACGCCGTTGCACCCTGTGAACATCGTTTCACAGCGTGGGACTCTTCGCCTTCCTTGTGCCTCCCATCACTGCGGCTAACCCCCTCATTGCAGAGACTCACAATAGCGGCCGGACCTGATCGATTTTGGCCAAGAGCCGCACTGTGGAGCGAAGCGAATGAGTGAACCAAAGACTGTGATTCCCACCGTGATTATGGACGGGAACGAGGCCGCGGCGTCCGTGGCCTATCGACTTTCTGAAGTCGTTGCGATCTACCCCATCACCCCCTCGTCGCCAATGGCCGAGTGGGCCGATCAATGGCTCTCGGAGGGCAAGAAAAACATCTGGGGCGGATTGCCCATCGTGGAAGAAATGCAGAGTGAGGGCGGCGCGGCGGGTGCGCTGCACGGCGCGCTGCAGGCCGGGGCCTTCGGCACCACGTTTACGGCCTCGCAGGGCCTGCTGCTGATGATTCCCAACATGTTCAAGATTGCCGGTGAGCTGACCCCGGCGACGATGCACGTCACGGCGCGCACTCTGGCGACGCATGCGCTGTCGATCTTCGGCGACCACAGTGATGTGATGGCCTGCCGCGCGACGGGATGGGCGATGCTGGCCTCGAATTCCGTGCAGGAAGTGGCGGATCTCGCCACCGTGGCGCAGATCGCAACCCTCGAATCGCGCATTCCTTTTATCCACTTTTTCGATGGCTTCCGCACTTCGCACGAAGTGGGCAAGCTCGAACCCATCAGCGACGAAACCATCCGCTCCCTGGTGGACGACAAGTACCTCATCGCCTTCCGTAAGAACGCTCTCTCGCCCGATCGCCCCTTCATTCGCGGCACGGCGCAAAATCCTGATGTGTTCTTCCAGGCGCGCGAAGCATGCACGCCGTTCCACGCAGCCGTCCCCGGCATTGTGCAATCGGTGATGGACCGCTTTGCCGTGCTGACGGGCCGCAGCTATCGCCTGTTCGACTATTACGGCGCGAAGGACGCCGAACGCGTGATCGTGCTGATGGGTTCGGGCGCGGAGGCTGCCGAGGAAGCAGTGGATGCTCTTGTGCGCCAGGGTGAAAAGGTCGGCATGGTGAAGGTGCGCTTGTATCGGCCCTTCGACAGCAAGGCATTCCTGGCCGCGCTGCCCGCAACCATGAAGTCGATGGCCATTCTCGACCGCTGCAAAGAGCCCGGCGGCGCGGGCGAGCCGCTCTACCAGGACATCATGACGGTGTTAGCCGAGAACTCTGGAAAGCTGCCGTTCGCAGCGTCGGCTGTCATCGGTGGCCGCTACGGTCTCTCGTCAAAGGAATTCACACCGGCCATGGTCAAGGGCGTTTTCGATGAATTGGCGAAGCCCGCGCCCAAGAATCACTTCACGATCGGCATCAACGACGACGTGAGCCACACGAGCCTGGACTACGATCCGGAGTTTTCGACCGAGGATCCGAAGACCGTGCGCGCATTGTTCTACGGGCTGGGCTCCGACGGCACCGTGGGCGCCAACAAGAATTCCATCAAGATCATCGGCACGGAGACGCCCAACTACGCACAGGGCTACTTCGTTTATGACTCGAAGAAGTCAGGCTCGATGACGACTTCGCATCTGCGCTTTGGGCCGAATCCCATCCGGTCGACCTACCTGATCACCAAGGCGAGCTTCGTGGCCTGCCACAACTTCAGCTTCCTGGAGAAGATGGACGTGCTGGAAGCGGCGATGCCGGGCGCGGTCTTCCTGCTCAACTCGGCGTACTCCGCGGCCGAAGTGTGGGACAAGCTGCCGCGGAGTACGCAGGAGCAAATGCTGCGCAAGAAGATCGAGTTCTATGTGATCGACGGCTACAAGGTGGCGCGCGAAGCCGGCATGGGCACGCGCATCAACACCATCATGCAGACCTGCTTCTTCGCCATCAGCGGCGTGCTGCCGCGCGACGAAGCTATCGCGCAGATCAAGAAGTCGATCAAGAAGACCTACGGCAAGCGCGGCGAATCGGTGGTGCAAAAGAACTTTGCCGCCGTGGACCACGCGCTGTCGCACCTCGAGAAAGTCGAACTGCCGTCGGCCGCGACCGCCACGTTCGATGTCACCGGTGCGTTCTCCTCGAAGGCGCCGAAGTTCGTACACGACGTGCTGGGGAAGATTGCCGAGGGTAAGGGCGATCTGATCCCCGTGAGCGCATTTCCCGCCGGCGGTGCGTATCCTACGGGCACGGCGCAGTGGGAGAAGCGCAACATTGCGCAGTTCATTCCCGTGTGGGACAAGGACCTGTGCATCCAGTGCGGCAAGTGCGTGATGGTGTGTCCGCATGCCGTGATCCGCGCCAAGGTCTACAGCGCCGATCTCGGCGACAAGGCGCCCGCGACGCTGAAGTGGGCCAAACCCAAGTGGCGCGGCATGGAACAGGAGCACTACACGCTGCAGGTGGCGCCAGAGGATTGCACCGGATGCGCAGTATGCGTGGAAGTTTGCCCGGTGAAGAACAAGAGCGACGCCAGCAAGAAAGCCATCAACATGGCGCCGCAAGCGCCGCTGCGCGAGCCGGAACGCGAGAATTGGGAGTACTTCCTCTCGCTGCCCGAAGTGGACCGCTCCAAGCTCTCGCACAGCCAGGTGAAGGATCTGCAGTTGCTGGAGCCGCTCTTTGAGTTCTCCGGGGCCTGCGCGGGCTGCGGCGAAACGCCGTATATCAAGCTTCTCACGCAATTGTTTGGCGACCGGCTCTACATCGGCAACGCCACTGGCTGCTCGTCGATCTACGGCGGCAACCTGCCTACCACGCCATACACTTCGAATGCGGAAGGCCGCGGCCCGACGTGGTCAAACTCGCTCTTTGAGGACAACGCCGAGTTCGGCTTCGGCATGAGAGTGGCGCTGGATCAACAGAAGGCCTTTGCGGAAACGCTGGTTTCACGCCTTGCGCCGGCCATCGGTGCGGAGCTTGCCGCGGATCTGGTGGGCGCTACGCAAAAGACTGAACCCGAAATCAATCGGCAGCGCGAGCGCGTAAAGGCACTTCGTGCCGTGTTGGAAGGGAATGGTTCTTCCGACGCGAAAAACCTGCTGGCCATTGCCGATGTGCTCATTCGCAAGAGCGTGTGGATCCTGGGCGGCGACGGCTGGGCCTACGACATCGGCTTCGGCGGACTCGATCACGTCCTCGGCTCAGGCAAGAACGTGAATGTGCTGGTTCTCGACACCGGCGTGTACTCGAACACGGGCGGCCAGGCCTCCAAGTCGACACCGCGCGGCGCGGTGGCAAAGTTTGCCGCCAGCGGCAAGACCAACAGCCGCAAGGATCTAGCCATGGAAGCTGTCAGTTACGGCTCAGTCTACGTGGCGCAGGTGGCGTTGGGCGGCAACGACTCGCACGTCGTGAAAGCCTTCCAGGAGGCCGAGGCGCACGATGGTCCATCGATCATCATCGCGTATTCGAGTTGCATCGCTCACGGTTACGACCTGGTGCACGGACTGGAGCAGCAGAAGCTGGCTGTGCAGTCGGGCTACTGGCCGCTCATGCGCTACAACCCCGCGTTACGCGAAGAAGGCAAGAATCCCTTCCAGCTCGATTCCAAGGCGCCTTCGATCCGGCTTAAGGATTACGCTTATCGCGAAGCCCGCTATACCATGCTGGCGCGCAGCAATCCCGAGGTGGCCGCGAAGCTGTTGACCGAAGCGCAAGACGACGTGGAGCGGGAGTGGCGCGTTTATTCCGCTCGCGCCTCCATGCCGGGCCGCGGGGAGACACCGCACATTGCGCCACTGGAAAAACCCGAAGAAAATCAGGAAGCCAAGCTGGCAGCTTCGGCTGCCGGAGGTGAATGATGACCGACATTTCCATGCAATATCTCGGCATGAAACTCAGCGGCCCGATTGTGGTCGCCAGCACGCCGCTGTCAGAGTCAATTGACAATGTCCGCCACATGGAGGACGCGGGTGCGGCGGCTATTGTGCTTACCTCGCTCTTCGAGGAGCAGTTGTCTCTGGAATCGGGCACGCTCGACGAAGACTTGTCGCGCGGCACGGAGTCTTTTGCCGAGTCGCTCGATTTTCTGCCGGAACTGAGCGACTACCGTATGACGCACGAAGGATACCTGGAGCATTTGCGGCGCGCTCGGGAGGCGGTCGGAATTCCCATCATTGCCAGCCTGAACGGGGCCACGCCCGGCGGCTGGGTGCGGCTGGCCAGAGAGATGGAGCAGGCCGGCGCCCACGCCATCGAGCTGAACACCTTTGCGCTGGCGACCGACCGCAGCCAAACCTCTGCCGAACTCGAGCTGCAGCTGCTCGAACTCGTGGAAAGCGTGTGCAAAGCGGTCAAGGTCCCCGTTGCGGTCAAGCTTTCGCAATCATTTACCAGCCTGCCGCACCTGTGCGCCCGCCTTGAAGACAGCGGCGCGCGGGCCGTGGTGCTCTTCAACCGCTTCTATCAGCCTGACTTCGACATTGAGACGCTGGAGGTGCGGCCCTCGCTGCACTTTTCAACGCCGTCCGAATTATTGCCACGGCTGCACTGGGCGGCCATCCTCTACGGCCATCTGAACGGCGACATCGCCATTACCGGGGGCGTGCATTCGGCGGAAGATGTGCTGAAGGCGATCATGGCCGGCGCCAGCGTGACCGAGATGGCCTCGGCGCTGCACATTCACGGTATCGAGCACATCGGCCGCGTGCTGGCCGACCTGCGTTACTGGCTCGACAAGCGCGAATATGCCACGCTTGCCGAGACGCGCGGCTGCCTCAGCCGGCGTTCGGTGCCCGACACTTCGCCCTACGACCGCGGCAATTACATCAAGACGCTTAGCTCGTACAGCCTGCGTCAAACTGTGGCGGCATTCTAAGCTTGTCTATTCTTTCTTAGTAGTCGGCGGCTGCGGAAAATTGCAGCCGCCATTTTTTTGTGCGCGCGCAGAGCCCCGCGGATGAATCAGCGGCCAAGAAATCGCAATACGGATTTTTCCAGAATGCCGCGCGCGCGGGGAAGAGCGGCTGTGACAGGCGCGCTGAAAGTCTCGCCCAGTTCGGTGGAGCTCACACCGACGGTCAACAGCATGGCATGGGATTTGATGGAGCCGTAGAGCGTGCGGGTTAGACCCAGAAGCTGGTTGGGGGTCAAGTCATGCGAAGGCTGAGCGGAACTGTCCACACGCGACGTGACCGGGATGAGCCGGACGCGCCCCGGCGGGGGCTTTACCGAAGCATCGACAAACAGAACCGAGTCAGCGGTGGCAATCTCTTCGGCCAGTTCGGGGGTCCATTGCTGGCGGGCAATGACGCGTACTTCAGGCTCCCCGCGGAATCGCTCCTCTGCCCATGCAGCAAGCTTCGGGCCAACGCCATCATCGCTACGCAACGAGTTGCCGCATGCCAGTACTAGGCACCGTGCAGTGATCGCCATTTTGTCCATTCTCCGAATCGAATCCGCTCTTTGGTCTCTGGGATTCGTTCCGGAACCATTGTTCGTTGGCCGCGCGGGAAATCAGTCCCTCGCAACCCGATCCACAACTTCGCCGTCGGCAGACAGGAGCGAAATCTCCAGCGGCATTTGCCCGAAGGCGTGCGTGGAGCAGCTCAGGCACGGGTCAAAAGTGCGAACAACGGCCTCCACTCGGTTGAGAACGCCTTCAGTGAATTTGCCGTCCTTTACATAGTGCCGGGCAGCCTGCAGCACGCCACGGTTCATGGCGTTGTTGTTCTGGCCGGTGGCAATTACCAGGTTTGCCCAGGTGATCTTGCCGTTTTCGTCCACCTTGTAGTGATGGTGGAGGACGCCGCGCGGCGCTTCAGCCTGCCCCGCGCCTTCCAGGCGATTGACGCCGGCCGTGGCACGCACATGCTTGTCGAGGATGCGCGAGTCGGCAAGGATCTCTTCGATTTTTTCGATGCCGTAGAGCATCTCGACCAACCGCGCGTGGTGATAGTGGAACGAACTCGAGACCGGCCCGGCGGCCAACTGCTTGAACTCGGCGAGTTCTTTTTCGGCTTTTGGCGTGCCCATGGATTTGACGATGTTCAGTCGCGCCAGCGGACCGACGCGGTAGCTTCCGTCGGGGTATCCGAGGGGCTTGTAGTAGGCGAATTTGGTGTAGCTGTAATTCTCGACGGCCTCGCCAATCACTTCGGTGAAGCGGGTGGCCGTCATGCCATCTTCGATGATGTTGCCGGTGGCGCCAATCAGCCGCAGCGCACCGTCGGTGAAGTCGATGGCTTCTTCTTCGCTGATCAGGCTCATGTAATTCGACGGGAAGTTGGCGAAGACCTCGATCTCCTGCTTGAATGTACCGGCGATCTGCTTGTATGCACCCAGAGCCAGGCCGACGCTCGAGTAGGCCTCGGGCAGCATGGCCAGAATCTTATCGCGCTTTTCGGAGGAAAGCGGCTCGGTGAGGCCACCGGGTACCACCCAGCCGGGATGCACGCGCTTGTCGCCAAGCAATTCGATGATGCTCTGTCCAATGCGGCGCAGAGCGATGCCGGCGCGGCCGAGCTCTGGTTTGGCCGCCGCCACGCCCAGAATGTTTCGGACTTTTGGATCGGCTTCCATACCGAGAAGGAGATCGGGCGAGGCGAGATAGAAGAAACTGAGCGCATGCGACTGCACCATCTGCGCCAGGTTCAACATGCGCCGCAACTGCGCCGCGGTGTGCGGAATGCGCACCGACATGATGGCCTCGCAGGCCTTGGCCGATGCGATGAGATGCGAAACCGGGCAAATGCCGCAGATGCGCGCCATCAGGCTGGGCATCTCGTAGAACGGACGGCCTTCGCTGAAGCGCTCGAAGCCGCGTACCTGCGTCACGTGGAAGTGCGCGTTCTCAACTTCGCCCTGGCCGTTGAGCTGGATGGTGATTTTGCCGTGGCCTTCAAGGCGTGTTACCGGATCGATGGTGATGGTCTCGCTCATAAACATTGCTCCGACTTTTGCAGCAGGGGCTAAAGCCCCTCGTTTCTTTCTCGCTTGTTCGGCACGACTAAAGTCGTGCCCTTTCGCGGTCTCTCGGCCTAGAGGCCGGCTCCACTTTACGCTCCAAAGCGGGTGAGCGCCGAAATGTCCAGCGGGCCGCCGTTAACCAGCGCTGTGAGCGCGGTGTGAAATGTGTCAGCCGAGGGCGGACAGCCGGGTAGGAAGACGTCCACCTTCACAAACTCATGGATGGGGCGCACCATGCGCAGCAGCTTGGGCACCACGACACAGGGAATCTGCGCCTGTGCGCTGGCATTTTGAATATAGGCACGGTCGAGAATTGCCTCGGGGCCGATGGGATTGCGCATCGACGGCACGTTGCCTGTAATCGCGCAGTCGCCCATGGCAACCAGCATCTTCGAGTGGTCGCGTACCTTCTTGATCTTCTTCTCGTCGTCGACCGAGGAGACGGCGCCTTCGACCAGCGTTATATCGACTTCGTCGGGAAACTCCTTGGTGTCGACGATGGGGCTGTAGACCACATCGACCACTTCCGCCAGTTCGAGCAGCCGCTCGTCCATGTCGAGGAACGACATGTGGCAGCCGGAACATCCGTCAAGCCAGACGGTAGCAAGCTTCAGTTTGCTCATTGCGCCTCCCTCATCAGGTTCAGATAGGGCAGAAACTCGGGATACTTGGGGTGGTCGGAGCCGATCTTGCTCTTGTCGAAGAGAGCCCCGGTGGGACACACCTGCACGCACTTGCCGCAGCGGGTGCAAGCGGAACTTCCCCACTCCTGGTGCAGGTCTGAGATGATCACGGAATTGGTGCCACGGCCCATGACGTCCCATATGTGCGCGCCTTCAATCTCCGAACAAACGCGCACGCAGCGCGTGCACAGAATACAGCGGTTGTGATCGAGGGTGAAGCGCTCGTGCGAAGCGTCGACGGGAAGGTCGGGGTTGCGATAGGGCAGGCGAACGTGCGTCAGTCCCTGCTCCTGACCCAGAGTCTGCAGTTCGCAGTGGCCGTTGGAAACGCAGACCGAGCAGACGTGATTGCGTTCGGCGAACAGTAGTTCGAGGATCGTGTGGCGGTGCTTTTGCAACCGCTCGGTGTTGGTGCTGACCTCCATGCCTTCCTGCACCGTGGCCACACAGGCAGGCAGCAGCTTGTTCGAGCCCTTGATCTCCACCAGGCACATCCGGCAGGCGCCCACTTCGCTCAGGCCTTCGAGATGGCAGAGCGTGGGAATATTGATGTCGTTTTCGCGCGCTACCTCGAGAATAGTTTGTCCGGCGCGTGCGCTCACTTCCTGCTCGTCGATGACAAGAGTTTTGACGTCTGTTTCCTGGCTCATGCCACCACCTCGTTTTCAGGTTCGATCGCTGCCATCTGGCACACGCCGGCCCGACAGCACTTGTCGAGGATGTGCTCGATGTATTCATTGCGGAAATACTTGAGCGTGCTCAGCACGGGATTGGGCGCGGTCTGCCCCAGACCACAAAGGCTTGTCTCTTTCACCGTGACGCAGAGGTCTTCGAGCAGCGCCAGGTCGTCCATGGTCCCGGCGCCGGTACAGATGCGCGTGAGCAGCGTGTACATCTGCGCGGTGCCCGCGCGGCAGGGAATGCACTTGCCGCACGACTCGGTCATGCAGAACTCGATGAAGAAGCGGGCCACGTTGACCATGCACGAAGTGTCGTCCATGACGATCATGCCGCCGGAGCCCATGATGGAGCCCATCTTTAGCAGCGCGTCGTAACTCACGCCGACATCGAGCATCTCTTCGGGAATGCATCCGCCCGAGGGTCCGCCGGTCTGCACGGCCTTGAATTTGTGGCCGTCTGGCACGCCGCCGCCGATGACCTCGATGATCTCACGCAGCTTGATGCCCATGGGCACCTCCACCAGGCCGGTGTTGGCGATTTTGCCGGTGAGCGCGAAGACCTTGGTTCCCTTGCTGCGCTCCGAGCCCATGCTGAAGAACCATTTGCCGCCGTTGCGCACGATGGGCGCGACGTTGGCGTAGGTCTCCACGTTATTGATCAGCGTCGGTTTTCCCCACAATCCGCTCGAAGCGGGATAGGGCGGCCGCGGCTTGGGTGTGCCGCGCCGGCCTTCAATCGAGGCGATCAGCGCCGTCTCCTCGCCGCAGACAAAGGCGCCGGCGCCGAGACGAATCTCCACATCGAAGTTGAAGGGTGTGTTGCAAATGTTGTTGCCCAGGAGTCCGTGACGCCGCGCTTCGCGCAGCGCAGTGGTGAGCCGCGAGACGGCCACGGGATACTCAGCGCGTACGTAAATGAAGCCTTTGCTCGCGCCCACGGCGTAGGCAGCAATCGCCATGCCCTCGATAACGCGATGCGGATCGCCTTCCATCACGCTGCGATCCATGAACGCGCCGGGGTCGCCTTCGTCGCCGTTGCAAACCACGTATTTCACGTCGCCTTTGGCCTTGGCCACGGTGCCCCACTTCAGCCCGGTAGGATAGCCGCCGCCGCCGCGCCCGCGCAGCCCGCTTTCCGTGATGCGGTGAATCACGCCGTTGGGCGTCATCTCGGTGAGCACCGTCAGCAGCGCCTTGTAGCCGTCGTGCGCAATGTAGTCGTCGATCTTTTCCGGATCGATGTAGCCGGCATTCTCCAGCACCACCCTCACTTGCTTGTCGAAGTGCTCATTCAGGTCGCACTGCAGCTCCGGCACCGGCGAGCCGCCCAGGTGCTGCACAATGATGTCGGCCATTTCCGCGCTTACGTGGCGGTACAGCGTCTCCTCAGGATCCACGCGCACCAGCGGCCCATGCGAACACGGGCCCATGCAGCCGGTGCGGCGCACCAGGACTTTTTTACCCGCGGCCTCGGCCGCCTTCACCAGTGCATCCTTCAGCGCGCCCGCGCCCTGGCTCGCGCAGGCCAGGTCCATGCACACATTCACTTCGTAGTCGTACTTGGCGTTCTCCTGCTGGACGTTTTTTGCAATCTGTTCGAGCTCCTCGATTGTCATTCCACCGCCCACCTTTCCAGTTGCTCGAGCATCTGTTCACGCGTGATCTCGCCGGCGACTTCGCCGTCGCAGAGGACCACGGGAGCGCGGCTGCATGCGCCCACGCAGCGCGCCGTCATCAGGCTGATCTGTCCATCCGGCGTGGTCCGGCCCGGCGCGATGCCCAAGCGTTTTTCGGCCGCGGCAATCAGCTTGTCCGCGCCCTTGATGTAGCAGGCAGTGCCGGCGCAGACCGTTACGGTGTGCTTGCCGGGAGGTTTGAGCGTGAAGTAGTGATAAAAAGTGGCCACGCCATACGCCTGGCTCAGCGGCACGTGCAGCGAAAGTGCGACAAAACGGATGGCATCGTCGTCGAGGAAGCCGAACGACGACTGCACCGTATGCAGCGTCTCAATGAGCGCATGACGGGCAAAGCCGTTCTTGCGCATGGTGCCATTTACGATCTTCCATCGTTTGTCTTCGCTCGGTAGAGGTGGCGGCGTGATGACTGGCACAATTCCTCCCTGGCCGCTGCAGCCCGAGAGCTGCAACCTATGCGGAACGGCGTTTGGCGCGACCCGCATAGTGCCTACCATTGTTCTACGAGCAGAGGGGATATGCAATCCGTGACAGCAATCACGGTGCTGGGTGTCTATCCCATTTGTTGACTTGGGTTTCGGCTGTTCCCGAATGCGGCAGGCCGAGCCTCGCCCTTCTACCCAAAGAACCGTGTTATGGCGCACAGAATCCATCGAGAGTGCCGTAAAGTGCGTGCGCGAGATCACTTAGAGCGACTGCGCTGCGCCAGAAAGAACGTGTTCCTTTGTAGATGGAATGCGATGGGCGCATCGAGCGCCCAACCGGCCGTTATTTGCTCGCTCGAAGCTGAAGCTGATAGTTGCTGTAGTCGATCGTGACCACGGTCTGGCCAAAGAGCATGCTGGTCGACGCGGCTCGGGCATGCACGGCCATGGCGAAGCCTTTGACGCTGGTGTACTGGCGCATCATGTGCGTCGTGCCCGCGAAGGCCGAGGGGCTCTTGGACGCGGCGCCATCAATCTGCACCAGGGAACCATCCCTAGCATCCGCCCAAAGGGTTCCGATAATCAGGTTGGGCGCCGCTCCCTTGGGCGCGATGGCGAAAACGTAGCAGTCGCGGCCATTCAGCTTTTGCACGCCGCCGGGTTTCAACTTCATGTCGTAATTCGCCGAGGTGAACCAGGATTTTTCCCAGTTGCCGGGCAGGTTGATCGTCTTTTCGTTATCGATCAACGGCTTCAACCCAAAGCGCAGAATCATGCCCGATCCACTCTGCGAAAGCACTGTGTATTCCTTGCCAACGCCTTTTTTGTAGGTGTCGCGAACGGTCATCTCCGCCACGGGATGGGTTTCGTCGCCGCCTCGGTAAACGGCATAGTGCTCGATGTCGGTGAATCCCTGAATGTTGTCCACACGGGTTGCAACGGCGGCATCGATCTGGCGGATGATCGCGGCCTGATCCGGAGTCTGGGCTGTGGCCGCGGCAACTCCCGATGCGGTCAGAAGCAGCATGGCAACGATTGCACGTATCTTCTGCAGCCGCCGGCAATCCATGGTCTCGCTCATGCGCTCATTCAGATTATGCTTCTTTTCCCCAGGTCCGTGCTGCCCAGCAGATGTATGTGCCTCAGCACGCCGAAAGCTGGGAATATGCAGGTTCTCATGCGCTATGCTGGGTCTCTGGGCGAGGCGCAGGCTTGATGCACGATTCAGCTCCAAAACCAAAACCGCACGAAGTGCTGCGAGAACGGTACGAAGTATGCGGCGTGGTGCAGGGTGTCGGTTTCCGGCCGTTCGTCTACCGGCTCGCGCTGGAGGAGGGCCTGGCGGGATTCATCGGCAACGATACCGGCGGGGTCACGATCGAAATTGAGGGGCCAGCTGAGCGGGTAGGAGCATTTCGCCGCCGGCTCGAAGCCGAGGCTCCGCCGCTTGCGCGCATCGATTCCGTGGTTTCGCAAATCGTTCCTGCAAAACAAGAAAAAGAATTCCAAATTGTTTCCAGCGATGCCGCTGGCCATGTCAGCACTGGGATTCCCGCCGACGCTGCTACTTGCGCGGATTGCTTGCGTGAATTGCTCGATCCCAACGACCGCCGCTACCGCTATCCATTCTTGAATTGCACCAACTGCGGCCCGCGCTACACCATCACGCGCCGCATTCCCTACGATCGCCCGCAGACCTCGATGGCGCGCTTCACCATGTGCGCGGCGTGCCAGGCGGAGTACGACGATCCCACCAACCGGCGCTTCCATGCGCAGCCCAACGCCTGCCCGGTGTGCGGACCGCGCGTCTGGCTGGTCGCGCCAGTCGGAACGGAGATTCCGTCTGGCGATCCTTTGACTGCAACCATCGACCGCTTGATGGCCGGTGACCTCGTAGCCATCAAGGGCATCGGCGGTTTTCACCTGTCCGTGGACGCAACCAATGAGACCGCGGTGATGCGGTTGCGGGAGCGCAAACATCGCTACGGCAAGCCGCTCGCTGTGATGGTTCGCGATCTCGATGCCGCGCGGGAGATCTGTGAATTGTCCAGCGAAGAAGAGGCGCTGCTTCAGACCATTCCGCGGCCGATTGTTCTCGCGCGGCGTCGCGCGGGTTGCGGCATTGCCGATGCCTTGGCTCCTGGAATTCCGTGGCTGGGCGTGTTTCTGCCTTATGCGCCGTTGCAGCATTTGCTCTTTGCCGACCCTCGCGTGAAAGCTTTGGTGATGACCAGCGCCAACCTCAGCGAAGAGCCCATTGCGATCGACAACGACGAAGCCCTCGCGCGGCTCAACCACATCGCCGACGCGTTCCTGATGCACGACCGCGAGATTCTGCAACGCTGCGACGATTCGGTGATGGCGTTGGTCGATGGCGCGCCGCAGTTGATCCGCCGCGCGCGGGGATTTGTGCCGCTCGCCGTGCCGCTGCCCTTCGATTCGCCACCACTGCTGGCCGTGGGCGGGCATTTGAAGAATGCGTTTGCTCTCGCGCGCGGGCGATTTGCCTATCAGAGCCAGCATCTGGGCGATCTTGAAAACCTTACCGGCCTGGATTTCTTCCGCGAGGCGCTGCAGCACCTGATGCATACCTTTGAGATTGAGCCGGAGGCCGTGGTGCACGATCTGCACCCCGGTTATTTGTCGACTTCGTGGGCCGAAGAGTGGGCCGCTGAGCGCGGTCTGCCACTGATCGCCGTGCAACATCATCACGCGCACATCGCGGCCTGCATGGCGGAACACGGCATCGAGGGGCCGGCGATCGGACTCTCGCTCGACGGCACCGGCTACGGAACTGACGGCTGCATCTGGGGCGGGGAAGTGCTCATCTGCAGACTTGATGGCCCCGATCCTGGTCACTTTGAACGCTATGCGCATCTCGATTACGTTCCCATGCCCGGCGGCGAGGCTGCAATTCGCGAGCCGTGGCGCATGGCGCTGGGGCACCTGCATCATGCAGGCTTCGATGTCGAATCACCGGAGTTGGCGGCCTTACTCGGCGCAAAGCCACAGGAAGTGCGCGTGCTCAAGCGAATGATTGATCGCGAGTTGAATACGCCGCTCACGTCGAGTTGTGGGCGGCTCTTCGATGCGGTTGCTGCCGTGGTGCTGGGCCGCGGGGTGGTCGATTATGAAGCGCAGGCGGCGATTGAGCTGGAAGGTTGCGCATTGGGCGAGGGCGACGAGACAGCGCCGCGCGAATATATGCCGGAGTTGTGGGAGGCGGAAGATGACATAGCGACTGCGGCGGTGCTTAGGACAGGGAAGCTCTGGAAAGCAATTTTGGATGACTTACGGTGCGGCGTGCCGGCGGGACGCATTGCTGCGCGTTTTCACGCGGGAATTGCGGAAGGCTACATCAACGCGGCGGCGAATGCGCGCATCGAGAAGGGCATCAATGTGGTAGCGATGAGCGGCGGCTGCCTGCACAATCGGCGTCTCGCGCGGTTGCTGTGCGCAGGGCTCGAAGAAGAAGGTTTTCAGGTCTGTGAGCAGCGCATGGTGAGTCCCGGCGATGGCGGGTTGAGCTACGGGCAGGCTGTTGTTGCTGCGGCAATTCTCAAGAAGCGCAAAGTTGAAGGCTGAAAGCTACAGGCTCTGGGCTACCGGCTACAAGCTGCCTCACCCGGAGATTCGCACCAATTCCTGCGCTTCCTCGCGCGGGCCGAGGATCGACATGCGCGGAATGCGTCCGCGCACCATGGCGACCTCGTCGCAGCGGTGCAGGCGCGGGCAGTTCTGGCAATCCTTGAAGATCTTGTCGGGCAGCTCCGATTTGTCCTCCACGGTGCGGAAGCCGTACTTGAAGAAGAAATCGGGAATGCGCGTGAAGAGGCACACGGACTGGATACCGTGCGTCTCGGCCTCTTCAATGAGCGCCTTCAAAATGCTGCCGCCCGCGCCCTGACTCTTGGCTTCAGGCCTGACCACGATGGAGCGCACCTCGCAGAGATGAGGGCCGTACAGGTGCAGTGCGCCGCAACCCTGGAACACGCCGCCTTCGGACTCGGCGACGGTGAAGTCGCGAATGTTTTCGCAGATCTCGGCGAAGGGGCGCTTGAGAAGCGTACCGTCGCCGGAGAGCGAGTTGACCAAATCGTAGATATTCGAGGCATCGTGCAGCAGCGCCTTACGCACCAGCATGATCGGCCTCCGCTGCGGTGGATTTAATAAGTGCGGCGATGCGTTCGGAGGCGGCATCGAGCGCCTGCTGCACTCGCCGACGCGCGGTTCCGCCAATTACGTCGTGGCAATCGAGCGTAGCGTCGAGAGTGATCGCCGTGTAAAAATCCTCGCCGAACTCCTGGCCAAACTGGCGCAGCTCCGCGAGCGTCAGCTCACCCAATTCGACACCTTTCTCCAAAGCATAACGAACGGAGTTCCCGATCTTCTCGTGCGCCAGACGGAAGGGAATGCCCTTGTGCACCAAGTAGGTAGCTGCGGCCATGGCGTTTAGATAGCCCGACTGCGCCGCCTCGTTCATGCGCTCGCGATGGAATTCGAGTGCGGCGGTGAAACGCGCCACGAGTTCGAGCATCTGGGGAACGAAGTCGGCCGCGAAGGCCGGCTCCTGCGTCTCCTGCATGTCTTTATTGTAGGCCAAAGGCAGTCCCTTGAGCTGCAGCGTGACGGTCTGCGCGGCGCCGTTGATGCGCCCGACTTTCGCGCGCAGCAATTCCGTCAGATCAGGATTCTTCTTCTGCGGCATGGCACTCGAGCCGGTGGAAAATGCTTCGGGCAGAATCACAAATCCGAACTCAGCGGTCGCGAAGAGAGTGATCTCTTCGGCAAAGCGGCTCAGGTGCAAGCCCACGAATGTGAGCGCCTGCAAATACTCGAGAATAAAATCGCGATCGCTCGTGGCATCGATGGAGTTGGTCGTGGGCGCCGCGAATCCGAGTTCCAGCGCGGCGATCGAGCGGTCGAGTGCAAGGGTAGCGCCGGCCACCGCGCCGGATCCTAGCGGGCAAAGGTTTAGTCGCCGGGCGCAATGGGCCAAACGCGAGGCATCGCGCAATGCCATCTCCACGTAGGCCAACAGCCAATGCGCGACGAGCACCGGCTCGGCACGTTGCAGGTGCGTGTAACTTGGCATCACGGCATCGCCAGCTTTGCGCGCCTGCTCGACGAGCGCCAGCGCCCATGCGGCAAGTCCGTCAATGACGAGCTCGATTTGCGCGCGCACGTAGAGACGCATATCGGTGGCGATTTGCTCGTTGCGGCTGCGGCCGGTGTGCAATTTCAGTCCCAGTGGCCCGATCCGTTCCGCCAGCTTAAGTTCGACAAAGTGATGAATGTCCTCCGCGGAAGAGTGGTCGCGCACTTTCGCCTTGCCGGATTCCGATGCAAACTCCACGCCGATTGCATCCAGCGCTTTCCGCAACTCCCTTGTTTCACCCTTGGTCAGGATTCCGGCAGCACAGAGCGCAGACGCGTGCGCCTTGCTGGCGGCAATCTCCTGGTCGAGCAGCCGCCAGTCGAAAACAATGGACCGCTGCCACGCCTCAAATTCAACGTCGAGCGGCTCACGGAAGCGGCCGGACCACATCTTCCCGGATTGTTGTTCGTTGGACATTGCTTTAAGCGTACCTGCTATTCCTTCTCCTTACCGTTTTTAAGTTGGGGCATTTCGTCGCCTTTGCTCAGCGTGAGCAGGCCGGTTTTGGCATAAGTGAGAAGCTTCTCCCGGGTGTCGGTAATGTCGAGGTTGCGCATGGTGAGTTGTCCGATGCGGTCGCGCGGGGAGAAGGTGGATTCAGTCTTCTCCATGCTGAGGCGTTCGGGATGGAATGTGAGATTGGGCGACTCCGTGTTGAGGATGGAGTAGTCGTTGCCGCGGCGCAACTCGAGCGTGACCTCGCCGGTGATGGGTTTGGCGACCCAGCGCTGGGCGGATTCGCGGAGCA